>CAZOJI010000049.1:0-34449 GCA_964580055.1 uncultured Gemmatimonadaceae bacterium
TTCCCTACTGCTGCCTCCCGTAGGAGTCTGGGCCGTATCTCAGTCCCAATGTGGCTGATCATCCTCTCAGACCAGCTACCCGTCGTAGCCTTGGTGGGCCGTTACCCCACCAACAAGCTGATAGGTCGCGAGCCCCTCACCCGGCGTGACCTTACGGCCACTTTCACAATGAAGCCATGCGGCTCCAATGCAATACGCGGTATTAACCGGCCGTTAGGCCGGCTGTCCCCCGCCGGGAGGCAGGTTGCTCACGTGTTACGCACCCGTTCGCCACTAACTTCGGGGAGCAAGCCCCCCTCCGTTCGTACGACTTGCATGTATTAGGCACGCCGCCAGCGTTCGTCCTGAGCCAGGATCAAACTCTCCGATAGAAAATCTGATTAGCTCAAAACCGAACGATTACATCGTCCGGAACATTTCGGAGTAATTCACCCTCACAGCGAACGTCCGATCGTTCGCCGCTAAATAACGGGCCGCACTTCTCCAAAATCCCGTATCCCTCAGTTTTCAAATAGCATAAATCAGAACAACAGCCGCCCACATAACTGCGTGCGACAGCCTCCAATTCTAGACCATCACAGGGCGTCCGTCAAGGGGTGAAAGTAGTTGCGGTTTTTGAGGATACACCACAAACAGTCGGCATCGCCCAAACCGCCTTCCCACCCCTGCGCGCCCTCACTCATCTGCCCGATCGATTTATCCACACCAAACCGTCCATTCAGCTCCTCATCATGCTGTTCAATTGGGACCAAGAAAACAACTCTCTGCCCGACCGAATCGACCCCACAACCTCCACGGGAACCCTTCAAACAACGACGCGGCCCCATCACCAATCTGCAGTGAGTGCCTACACCACCACTCAAAAGCTAGCGCGTAAGTATCAACCCTGTAACGTTTTAACATATCAAATCTCAGGTACTCGATCAACCTCATCAGCCTTCTCATGCCGGATGCTGAGTTGACCCGTAGACACTGATGGATTTCGCCGCAATACACACCCAACCACGAGAAGCCTCATTGTCCAAACGGAATCTCACACTGCCAAGAAAAGCTCGGAGTACGCCATTATGACACCCAGCACAGCAACGGAATACAGCGGGCCGAAACGTCCCCAAATTGCCGGCAAAGTGAGCTGCTCGCGGTTGCGCTCGAGAGGCGAAACTCATGCCGCTGAATCCGTTAACTGCCCGTGCGATCTCTCAACTGGCGCAACAACTCCTCGACTCGGCGCAACTCCTCACCATATCTGCCCCAGTCCCCAGCCCTTTGAGCATCCAATGCAGCCTCGAAGTGCTCGTTCACCTGGACGACCAGCTCCGCCACGGCACTTGCACTTGTCGCAGTGGTCTGGGGCGTGGTCAGCGCCTCACCTTCCAACACTTCCGGCGGCGATTCCGTCTCCACCTGACCTCCAAAGAGACGGGCCAGACCCTCGCCGAGAGTCTCCTCCATTACCACCCGGTTGCGATAAGCCACGATCACCCGCTTGAGCTCGGGAATCTGGCCGCCCTGGGCTCGCAAGTATATGGCCTGAACGAAGATCAACGACTCTTCAATGGGGATTACCAGCAGGTTGCCTCTGATCACATCGGAACCGCGTTGATCCCACAGGGAAAGCTGTCGTGAGATATCCGTGTTCTGATTCATCCGATTCATGATCTGTGTGGGGCCGAACACGAGGCTCTGCCGCGGGAACTTGTAGACCACGAGCTGCCCGTAACTCTCCCCATCGTTCCGAGCCACCATCCAAGCGGCGAGGTTTTCTTTTCCCCTTGGCGTGAATGGGGTCATGAAGATGAACTCCTCCTCGGACTCCCCGGGCAGTTTCATTACAATGTGCCTCAGGAAAGGATCGCGCGCGCCCTCCCTACCCGACACCATGGGGATCTGCCATTGATCCTCTCTGTGATAGAAGACATCAGGATCGTTCATGTGATAGATCGTATACAGATCGGTCTGGACCTCGAAGAGGTCTTCCGGATATCTGATGTGCGCCCTCAGGTCGGCCGGCATTTCGGCGAGCGGCAGAAGGATCCCGGGGAATATCTTCGCGTAGGTCTGTACCATGGGGTCGTCAGGATCTGCCACATATGCCTTCAAATCGCCATCGTACGCGTCCACGACAACCTTCACACTGTTTCGCATGTAGTTGGCACCATTCCCAATGGGCCTTGAGTACGGATACCTGTAACCCGTTGTGAAGGCGTCCAGCATCCATTTGAGATGCCCATCCTCACTGATTATCAGGTAGGGATCGTCGTCCCAGGACAAGAACGGAAGCGCTCTCTGCGCCCTCCCTCGGATCTCCTGATAATAGAGCATGCGGCTTTCGTTAGTGATATACTCCGAAAGGAGGATATCGAGCGATTGAAACCGCATGCTCAATAACAGCTTTCGGAAGAACGACTTTACCCGCACGCCACCGGTCCCGTCATAGGATGTAAACGCGCTCGAATCACCAAGAGGATAGTCGAACTCGCGCCGCCCCGTGTTGACGAATACGTAATCATTCGACAGCTCGCCATAGTAGATCTGAGGACGGTTGACCTCTAGCGAGACATTGGAGATAGGAGGGAGATCCTTGATGAATAGCACCGGCAGGCCCTCCTGAGATACCTGATTCACGGGACTAAGCGTCAAGCCCATGCCGTGCGTGAATGTGAGACGCTCGTTGATGAAATTACGGGTCGGCAGAGACATCGCATTCAGCTCGCGGGGAGAGAGCAGTACCTGCCTGTACTTCCCGTCTATCCAGTATCGATCATCGTCCACGGATACGAAATCGTAGTAGGTTCGGATCTCCTGCAGCTGCCCGAACGTCTGCAGCAGCGGACCACGATCCCACAGTCTCACATTGTCGATGGTGCCCCGGTTCGCCTGGACGTCCTGGAGGGTGAGCTGCGACTCGCCACTGAGATCTCGTGTCACCACTTTATCCAGACCCCAGGCTACCTGCGTTGCCTCGATATGGTGAAGAATCTGAGGCTCCTCTTTGGCGAGTTCAGTCGGATCCACTATGAATTTCTGAACTGCTGCTGGGGCCGCCGTTCCAACAACACCCGCGACCAGGAAATACGCCACTACCGCAATCACCGTGTGGAGTGCTACGCGACGTTTCCGGAGCCCTAGGAGCACAAACACAGCACACACCACCGCCACCACCCAAGAAGCGTGAAGGATCGGGACTCTCACGGCCAGATCTGTGAAGTTTGCACCAACCAAAGGATCGTTGGCGGCGAAAAGCAGCGACGGAATCCGGACGAGATAGACGTTCAAGGCTGTTGCGAGGAACATCAAGGAGACGAGAATACCCAGGTGCACCTCGGCCGATCGTTCTATCGTGATGCGCCGATTGACAAAAACGAGGTCTCGACGCAACAGATACAGCGGCACAGTCAAGAGCAAGGCCATGAACAAGAGGCCCTGCACCGTTCTGAGTACCAACACGATCGCCGGGAGTGTGAAGAAGTAGTATCCGACGTCCTTCTGGAAAACGGGATCTTGAACGCCGAACTGCGTCTTATGCAAGAAACTCTGGATTTCCAACCAGCCATGCGGCGCCGACAAACCGACAAGGAGCCCCAGAACAACCGAAATCGGCAGAACCAATTTCTGGAGCGCATTCGTGACGTCGACCTTGGGAACGTCCGGACTCAGGCTCAGAACCATCGGATCCGGCACCATGCCGCGCTGCGCAAAGCGAAGGTTCAGGAAGAAGAACAGGAAGGCGAACCCACCAACCACGAGACCGAGAATCAATTTCGTCCAAATCTCGGTCAAGAACACGGACTGGTATTCGATTTCATTGAACCAGTACCAATCAACGGTCAGGTTCACCAATGCCGGCAATCCGGTGACAAGAACCAGGAATACCGCAACGAGCGCGACTGCCAAGACACTTCTTTTTTTCATGGTTCCCGATACTCCTTTAATAGCGCAACAGGCTGGCGGCCCAGGTGAAACCAGATCCGAAGGCCGCCAAACACAGCAAGTCGCCCCTCTCCACCCTTCCGGAAAGAGTTAGCTCGCTCAAAGCAATGGGTATACTGGCCGCCGTGGTGTTCCCGTACCGCTCGATGTTGCTGAAGACTTTCTCTTCAGGTAGTCCCAGGCGCTTGCGCACGGCTTCGGTTATCCGAAGATTCGCCTGATGAGGAATGACGAGATCGACATCTTCCGGCTTCAGGGCTTGCTGATCGAGCGCCTCGAATATCACCTCCGGAAAACGTGTTATTGCGTGCCTGAACACCTCTCTTCCATTCATGTACGGCACCGAAGATCGATCGTCGATCATTTCCTTGGTTATCCAAGGCCTATTTATGGCTCCCGGTTTCTTTATGCACAGTTCCTCAGCATACTGACCATCCGAATGCAGGTGGTGCCAGATCAAATGGCTACCGTCACTTCCATCTGTAGCCTCGAGACATACGGCTCCACCTCCGTCACCGAAGAGTACTGCCATGTCCCGGCCTTCATTGTCCATGCGGAGGCCGGTGGATTGGCACTCGCCACCGACAACGAGCACACGGTCGTACATGCCCATTCTCACAAAGGCGTCGGCGGCCGAAAGAGCGTACAAGAAACCTGTGCACTGATTCCGCACATCCATGGCACCGATAGTGCCCAGCCCCAATTCGTGTTGCAGCAGAACCCCGTCTCCGGGAAAGAACATGTCGGGAGATAGCGTGGCAAATATGAGGAACTGGACATCGGCAGGTTCCCAGCCGGAGTTGCTCAGAGCCGCGTGAGCCGCTTCCACTCCCAGAGCGGTCGAGCCTTGGCCAGGTGCTGCGAAGCGACGTTCGCGGATTCCGGTGCGTTCGCGGATCCACTCGTCGGACGTGTCCATCATGCTCTCCAACTCACGGTTGGTGACGACACGATCGGGGATGTAGTGGCCGGTACCCGCGATTCTGGTCAGACGCATCTTTCGGGAATCCTCTCTTGAATGATTCAACGACGCCTTCGCGCACATGGTACCCTGGAACCATATCAGTACAGGGGTCGCAGCGGCACCTTTGAATGTGTCCAGAGCGGCACCTCGTTCATTCACATTCCCAGTGGTCGTAGCCCCGTCTTCTCCAGCGAAGCCGCAGTAGTTGCGCGAACCGCCTCCGGGTTGCACCCGGAGGTCGACCGCTCATCACGCGGCAGCGAAAACTACCTGAGATAGCCGTCTCAGACGCTGTTACACCAAGCCGAGTCGGTTCTCTAGATGATTCTTCACAGACGGAGTGATTGTTCCTCTCTTCAGCAGATCGTCCAGGGTTGCCGTAATCTTGGGCCGGTCTGCGTCGATTCCCCGGTCTCTCAGTTCCTGAATCAAACGCGAAAGCCGCTGGTCGTATTCACCGCTCTTCAGGTTTCCCGCAGTCATCTCTGCGTGGAGGTTTTCGAGTTTCCCGACAAACCGCTCCACAGAAATTGCGTCCGCCATCCAGTCCCTACCTCTCCGGCCATTTCGGCCAAATCATGTTTTGGTTTGTTATGGCTCGAATAGTTTGCCACAACTAGTCCAAAAAGCCAATCCCCTTGCAGAATTTCAGAGCCGAGAAAAGCATTCAGGCCCAGATGTCAGCCACCGTAAATCCATTGGGAAAAGGATCGTCGGCATCCACCAAATACTGGCTAATGCCGGTAATCCATGCCCTTCCACTCAGCGTGGGCACAACCCCGGAACAGGAGCCTACGCCAACTTCCCTGACTAGCCGACCAGTGAAGGTAGTGCCCAGGATACCTTCATGCACGAAGTCCCTGCCCAGCGTAAGCTCACCCTTGGCGAATAGCGCCGCCATCTTGGCGCAGGTTCCGGTACCGCATGGCGATCGATCGATCACCCCGGTCCACGTGGCAGGAGAGTTCCAGTCCAAAACTCCCGTCGACACAACCACCGCATTCTTTCTGTCTGCGTCGCTCCGATCAGGTGGTCCAGAAAGCTGAGAAATGGTGACTCCCGCAATTTTGGGATTCTCCGGATGAACCGCCTCCAACTGCTCGCGAGCAGCGGCCTTGACCATCTCCCCGATTCTCGCGATCTCCCGGCCATTGTCCGGCGTCAACACTACTCCGAGCGTGTCTGCATCGGCGATGACGTAAAACATCCCTCCATACGCGATGTCGACGGTTACCCTGCCGATTTGCGGTACATCAATGGACTCATCGATATGGACCGCGAACGCAGGAACGTTCTCAAAGGATATCCGCTTCACCTTGCCTTGCGAAACCTCCGCGCGCACTTTGACCAACCCAGCGGGAGACTCCAACAGCAGATCGGTGACGGGTTCTTCCGCCCTGACCATCCCCGTCTCCAGCAATACCGTAGCCACACAGATCGTGTTGCTGCCTGACATCGCCGGGTATTCCGTTTGCTCCATGATGATGAATCCCGCATCAGCCTCAGGATCTACAGCGGGCACGATCAGGTTGCAGCAAAGTGCCGGGTAGCCTCGAGGTTCCCGCAGCATTCTCATACGCAACTCGTCCTGACGAGCTTCGAGATTGACCTTCTTCTCGAACATGGTCTTTCCCGGTATGTCGAGCACACCGCCTACAATGACCCTTCCAGGCTCGCCGCAAGCATGGGCGTCGACAGCGAGGATCATGCTTTCGGTTCGCATCTCATCTCACCACCTCGAGTGAAGGGGGCTTTCGCAGCATTTGCGTGCCGCGAACGCCCCCTTGGACGCGCCGCTAACTAGATACACCGCCGCTCAATCGCTGATCGGCCGTTCCGTTTGAATCGGTTCCATGCTCGCTTCCCGCAGCAGCTCGTTCAGCCGCTGCAGATCCTGCTCGATTATCGTGTTCATCCTGATCAACTCTGTCTGCAGGAGGCCCGATAGGTGATCGAAGACCTCTCTCGACTGATCCGTCGGACGGCTTTCCCCGCTTTCGACAACGAACATGAGCGCTGCAAGCTTGTTGTTCAGCTTGATCGGGAAGTTGAGGGGGTCTTGGTTGCTCTCGTTTCTTACCTGGTAGATTTCCTGTTCGACCTCGCTCAGGCCGTCTTTTACTAGAGTCCCCTGCCGTTCAATGTCATCGTCGTCCGTCTTACCGAGCCGGTCGTCCACTTCAGTCTTGATCTCCCGGATGTCGATCACTGCCTGGTTTGCTTCGCTCACACGATCACGTATCTGCAGAGCCAGTTCGAAGCGAGCGCGCAGATCCGCAATCGTAGCGCGCTCGAGGCGCGGATCCAGCTTGATCTCGAACTCCCGGGTTTGAGTAACGTCGTCCGCGGTCATACGAACCTGGTAGGTGCCTGGAACTGCTGTCGGACCCACGTTGCCCGCCGCCCAGAATATGCGCCCCTCGAAATCAGTGTACCCCGGATACCTCATGCTCCACCGGAAAGAATTCGAACCCGCTTGCCTCGGCGGCCGACTCGACCCGCCAAAGTATCGAGCGTATTCATCCATCGGTTCTTCCGTATCGTCGTCAGCGGTCGATGTGTAGGTCTGTATCACGTTTCCAGAGCTGTCCAAGAACTCCAGCGTGAGGGAGTCAGGGGCCTCGGCCAAGTAATAGAAGACTTGAGCGCCACGATCGACGCCACGCACCGGATCCACAGGGTCAAACAAGTACGCCTCTGATTCTGCCACCTGCGGATTCAGCTGACGGAGCATGTCCATGTTGAACATGACCCAGAAGGATCTCCCGTGCGTTCCGATTACGAGGTCGTTTTCCTCGACAACCAGATCGGAGACCTGAACGGTTGGCAGATTCAGGGCTAACGGCCGCCAGTCCGCTCCGTCGTTCCACGATAGGTAAACGGTGTGCTCGGACGCCGCGTACAGCAAGCCAGGTGACTTGGGATCTTCTCGCACGGCACGTACGAAGTCATCGCCGGGAATCCCGTTGACTATCTTCGTCCAGCTCTGCCCATAGTCCTCTGTTTTCCAGACGTAAGGTGCGCGGTCGTCCTCCACCAGGTACCTGATCCCAGCTACGTACGCCTTGCCCGGTGTGTTAGGTGACGCTTCGATCGTGTTGATTCTCACGAAATCGGGGGCGTCGGGGGGAGTCACGTTTGCCCAGCTCTCACCACCATCAAGGGTGACGTGAACATAACCGTCGTCCGAGCCAGCCCAGATCACGTCTGCGTCGTGATAAGACGGGGCAATCGCAAACACGGTGCCGTAGGTTTCGACACCTGTCTGATCTCTGGTGATCGGCCCGCCGGAGGGTCCCATGGTGGACGGGTCGGCCCTGGTGAGGTCGGGGCTTATTTGCTCCCATGACTGACCTTCATTGGTCGTCTTCCAAACCTTCTGAGTTCCGGTGTACAGAACCTCGGGCTCCAGGTGTGAAAAGACGATCGGAAAGGTCCACTGCACGCGTTCCAGGAGGTCCTCGGACGACTGTCCCATCGGGTTTTCGGGCCACACGTTGATGGCCCGAGTCTCGCCGTTGGCATGGTTGTATCTCGATAACGCCCCCCCGTAGCACCCGGCGTAGAAGATGTCCGGATTGCGGCGATCGTTTGCGATGTAGCCACTCTCGCACCCGCCGACCGAAAACAGGAATTCCGGACCGCCGGCATATCTGGACAGATGGTCCCATCCCTTGCTGGGAACGCACGCCGTGCTGTTGTCCTGCTGCGCACCACAGATCATGTACGGCTGATGGTGGGTCGTCATCACCCGGTAGAACTGAGCGGTGGAATAATCCTGTTCGGTCCATGTCCGTCCGCCGTTGAACGAGACGTTTGCACCGCCGTCGTTACCGTTGATCATGCGATCCGGACTGCTGGGCGCGATCCAGAGGTCATGATTGTCACCATGGGGAACACGAATTCCCTGGAATGTCTCGCCACCGTCCCGCGACCTGTACAGGCCTGTGTTGAGCGCGTACATCACGTCAGGATCCTGTGGATCCGCGTAGACGCGGGTGTAATAGAAGGCCCTCTGGCGCAGGCGCCTCTCGTCGTTGACGAGGGTCCAGGTAGCACCGGCATCGTCCGAACGGAAGACGCCGCCATCCTCAGCTTCTACGAGTGCCCAAACGCGGTGTGTGGCGGCCGGCGAAAGCGCCACTCCTATCTTTCCGATGATCCCCTCGGGCATTCCTGGATTTCGCGTGATCTCGGTCCAGGTTTCCCCGAAGTCGGTGCTCTTGAATAGGCCGCTCCCAGGTCCGCCGGACGACGCGCCCCAAGACTTCCTCCAAGCTTCCCAGAGTGCCGCATACAAAACCGCCGGGTTGTTGGGATCAACCACCAAATCCACAGCACCGGTGCGCTCGTCCCTCTCCAGAACCTTGCGCCAGGTCTCGCCCCCGTTGGTGGTCTTGTACACCCCCCTCTCGACATTCGGCATCGAATGCACGCCAAACGCCGCCACCCAAGCGGTGTTGCAATCGGTGGGGTGAATCCGGATCCGAGCGATGTTCTGCGTTTCAGCGAGGCCCAGGTGCCTCCAACTGGTTCCGCCGTTTGTGGATCTGTACACCCCGTCACCCTGCTGGACGTTCCCGCGCAGCTGAGTTTCACCGGTTCCGATGTAGACTACGTCAGGGTCGGCTTCGCAAACCTGCACCGCTCCCACGGATGCGCTGCCGATCTTGCCATCGGTCATCGGCCTCCACGTGGTGCCTGCATCGGTAGTCTTCCAAAGGCCACCGCCCGTGGCGCCAAAGTAGTACTCGAGGGGCCGCGCATCACTTCCAGCAACGGCAATGGACCTACCTCCGCGTGCAGGCCCGATGTTCTCCCATCGAAGGGCATCGTACAGCTCTTCAGAATACGTCTGCGCTTCCGCAATTGATGTCACCGGCAGCAGCAACATTGCGGCGACCAGGCGAAACGAGACTGCAATGAACCGGCCAACGTGCATGTCTGTTACCTCCACGGGCGAGCGCCCGAAAACGTGAATCCGCTCCTTGGCGTTGAGTTCGATGCGGTAGTATAGCACTTGGAGCAGATCTCTGCGAGGCTCCGGCCGGCAGTCCAAATAGTACTCGCGAGAGCACCGAGTGTTGGACAGCTCGGGGCTTGCGAATACGTTTCAGACACGCCGCGTAGTTGAAGGAGAGGAATCCGCGAGTCGAGTGCCCGAAAAGCCCGAAGGCCCCCAAACCCACCGGAAACACCGGAGGACGGAATCGGAAATGAGCAGGACTGGATATGAATTGGTGACCGCGCTGGCACTGCTAACATGCACAGCCCCCCTGATCGGATGCCGAGGTGGTGAGGAAACACCGCAATTCGACACCAATCGGTACATGGGTGAATGGGTCAGACTCTGGAACACCTACGATCTCACGCTCGTCGACGACCTCTTCCTCACCGATTCGACCGTGACTTACTTCTCATCGGAAACGGAAGGCCTTATCAAGGGCATCGATGCGGTCCGCGCACACCATCAGAGTTTTGGGTTCGTTGCCGGAGGTAGGCCTGCAGATCAGCAGCTCTGGGTAGAAGAACTGAATACCACTCAGCATGGCCGAACCGCAATTGTTACCGGTTTGTGGTACTTCGGGGATCGTGGCGGCGCACCGGAAGAGATCCAACGCGGTCCCTTCACTTTTGTTTACGTACTGAGGGGCGACACTTATCGGCTGGCCCACTTAAATTTCGGAACGTATCTCGATTCCCATGAGGGAGAGGCTGGCTGATTCCGGTGTTCAAATACCTTTGTGTGGTGGCGCTCCTGACAACTCAGGCACTGGGTTCGTCACAGGCAACACAGGTGGACGATTCAGTGAACCGAGCCGCCCGTCACATCTTTGAAACAGTCTTGAGTCCGTACTGTCCGGGTAGGACCATCTCCAACTGCCCCTCGCCGCAAGCGGACGAATTGCGCGGCACGATCACAACACAGCTCGAGGCCGGAAAGACGCCAGAAGCCGTCGAGGAAGAGCTCTACGCGGTCTTTGGCGACGAATTGCGGACGATCCCGAGAGCACGCGGAATCGGTTTGTTGGCGTGGCTGGTGCCCGCCATCGGTTTCATCGCAGGAGCATGGGCGATTGTTGCTTGGACACGTAGGACCAGAAGCGACTCGTCCAACTCCGTCGCGAGTCGGGGACAGGAGTTGGACGAGGAGTCTGATGAGCGCCTCAAATCTGAGCTGGCCGAACTCGACTCCTTTGTCTGACCAGCTCAGTTCGAACGGGTCAACGGTTAATGGGCGTGCCCATGTTCCTGTAGTTGGGTAGCAACACGCTCATTCTCGCGCAGCACGCGGAGGAAGTTCCCGTTCCAGATTTTGGCGATTTCCTCATCAGAGTAACCGCGGCGCACTAGCTCCGCGGTCACATTTGGCGCTTGGCTGGCATCGTTGAAACCATCGATACCGCCGCCGCCATCGAAATCGGTGCCGATTCCCACGTGGTCTATGCCGATCAACTGCACGATGTAGTCGATATGATCCACGTAGGTGTTGACGTCCGCTGGAGGCCACATCTCGTCCAGTTCGGCCATGCGCCGCTCATACTCGGTTCGCTGTTCATCCGTCATTGCGCGGTAAGCGGCATAGCTGGTCAAACCCATCTCTTCGCGAATAGCAGCCTGAGCAGAGTCCTTTTCCGGGATGACCTTCAGAAAGCCATCCAAGCCCACTACATGAATGACACCCCCGTTGTCTCTCAGCGCCAGCAGCTGTTCGTCGTCCAAATTCCGAGTAACGTCAGCCAACGCGCGTGCGCCCGAGTGGGATGCGATGATCGGGGATTCTGAGAGCCTGACTGCATCCATCATCAGTTTCTTTGATGCATGCGACACGTCGATGATTATCCCTAAGCGATTCATTTCTGCAATCACCTCTTCACCGAATTCGCTCAGCCCGCCATGTTCCTCCTCCTCGTCTCCGAACTCCTCCCGAGGGTTGCATGAGTCACCGATGTCGTTGTGCCCATTGTGAGTAAGCGTCATGTATCGCGCGCCGAGACCGTGGTAAGTCTCTAGCAATGAGATGTCCCGGCCGATGGCATATCCGTTTTCGATCCCAATGCATGCTACGAGCTTGCCTTCAGAGTTTATCCGTTCGATATCGTCCGCGCTGTAGGCGATCTCTGTCTGATCCGGATACATGTCCTCCGCCATGCGGTGAATGGCGGCGAACTTGTTCATCGCATCGGTCTTGACCTGCTCGTAGTTCTCCGGAGTCCGCTTGGTTTGACCGACATAGACCGCCCAAAACACGGCATCGAGCCCACCTTCGCGCATCTTGGGAAGATCTACCTTGCGTTCGCCCCTGACGCCTGGATCGTCCTCGGCGGTAGCGAAATCCGACGAGATGTCGACGTGGGTGTCGATAGTGAGCAGATCGGGGTGCAGTTCGCTTGCGTGCGCGAGAACCTCTTGCTCGTTCATCTCGGTTCCCGCACAGGCACCTATTGCGAAGGCCAGGGCCAGCATCGCAGCAGTCTTGAACCAACTCGCAGTCATTTACCCTCCACAGTTCAGCTTCGGTTTTTTCGGGATCGGTGGTAGCAAAACCTAAGTGAAGAGCATCCGGTGGACCAGTGCGATACCGGTATTGCGTTTCCCTCTCCGGCACTGCGTGTGGCGTCGCGATCGATTCGGAGAGTAGCATCACTTGTTGCACCAATCGCTCGTCCAGTGCAGACTACCTTGCAATGTCCTGATCAATCGCATCTGAGGTAGCCAATGAGGATCTCCGTATTTGGAGCCGTGTTTGGAGCCGTGATGGCTCCGCTGATTCTTCTCGCCGCCGGTGCAGTCGAACTTCGCGCTCAGGCGGCCGATCCGAACCAAGTGTTTTCGCCTCGCTTGTTCGAAGATCTGCGTTTCCGTATGGTGGGACCGACACGCGGCGGTCGTGCCACCACGGTAACCGGTATCGCAGAGCAGCCGTCAACGTTCTTCATGGGAGCAACCGGCGGCGGCGTATGGAAGACCACGGACTTCGGCCAACATTGGGAAAACGTATCGGACGGCTATTTTGAGACCGCGTCGATTGGAGCCATCCAGGTGGCGGACTCGGACCCGGATGTCGTCTACGTGGGTACAGGGACCGACGGAATCCGCAGTAACGTCATAACCGGACGCGGCGTGTACAAGTCTACCGACGGCGGCAACACATGGGCTTTCGTGGGACTTCGCGACGCGGGTCAGATCGGGGCGGTGGAGGTGCACCCGCAAGACCCCGATGAGGTGTTCGTGGCCGCAATCGGTCACGCATTCGGTCCCAACCCCGAGAGGGGCATATACCGTTCGCTGGACGGCGGCACATCTTGGGAGCAAGTGCTGTTCGTATCGGACAGCACCGGAGCCGTGGACCTCGAATTTGCTCCCGACAACCCCGACGAGATATACGCCTGTATGTGGCGCGGAGAACGTAAACCGTGGACTATCATCAGCGGGGCTTACGAGGGGGGTGTTTACAAATCAACCGACGGCGGAGACACCTGGACCGAACTAACCAATGGATTACCCAGGGGCTTGCGCGGCAAGTCCGACCTAGCCGTATCGAGAGCGGACCCCGATCGGGTCTATGTTTTATACGAAGCCCCTGCGGGTGAGGGAGGTCTTTATCGATCTGACGATCGCGGGGGCAGCTTCCGGTTGGTGTCCACTCAGCAATACCTTCTCGATCGCCCATTCTACTATCTAAATGTAGATGCCGATCCATCAGACGCAGACGTGCTCTACGTCAACTCTACCCGCTTTTTCAAGTCGACCGACGGCGGAGTGACCTGGCACCGGCGTCCGACTCCACACGGCGACAACCACGATATCTGGATAAATCCCAACGACCCTGATCTATTCGTGCAATGCAACGACGGGGGAGCAAACGTAACCAGAGACGGGGGCGTGACCTGGTCCACACAATCCAATCAGCCGACGGCCGAGCTATATCAAGTGGACGTCGATGACCAGTACCCGTATTGGCTCTATGCCGGTCAACAGGACAACACCACCATAACGGTCCCCAGCGCACCTCCCTATTCCGCACCTGGCGGACACACCGGCTATTGGCGGGAGGCCGGCGGCTGTGAGACTGGTCCTGCAGTCCCCAAACCGGGTGACCCCAACATAGTCTACGCCAACTGCAAGGGGCGTTTCGGGCGCTACAACAAGACCACAGGTCAGGAAAAGCAGTTCTACGTGGGTGCGGCAAATATGTACGGCCATAATCCCCGCGACCTGGACTATCGGTTTCAACGGGTGTCACCCATAGAAGTATCGCCTCACGATCCAAATATCGTGTACCACGGCTCGCAGTTCCTGCACGAGACCACGAATGAAGGCGAAACGTGGCAGACGATCTCTCCTGACCTCACGGCGTTCGACCCTGCCACGCAGGTTATCTCGGGATCACCGATAACGCGTGACATCACCGGCGAGGAATTCCACAGCACGATCTATGCAATCGAAGAGTCACCGCTGGAGCAGGGAGTGATCTGGGTGGGCGCAAATGACGGTCCTGTGCACCTCACCCGGGACGGCGGTGCCACCTGGGCCGAAATCACCCCACCGGATCTTCCACCTTACGGTCGCATCCAAAACATCGAGCCGTCACCACACCGTGCGGGCAAAGCATACTTCGCGGCGTATCGGTATCTGCTGGACGATTTCCAGCCCTACATCTACCGGACTGATGACTACGGACGGTCATGGACACGATTGACCACAGGCAGCAATGGCATACCGGGCGACTTCCCTACCCGAGTGGTTCGCGAGGATCCGGACCGCGAGGGACTACTGTACGCCGGTACGGAGTTTGGGTTGTTCATATCGTTTGACGACGGCGCTCATTGGCAATCGTTCCAGCAGAACCTCCCTGTGACGCCTGTTACCGATATCAAGGTGCACAGAAGAGACTTGGTGATCTCGACCATGGGGCGGTCGTTCTGGATAATGGACAACTTGACGCCGCTTCACGAATTGAGTAGTAGAGTGGCCTCTTCACCAGTGCATCTGTTCGAGCCAATGGATGCTTACCGCACTCACTCTTCGACGGGATATGGTAGCCGCTCGGGTGGGCCACAGTACGAACCCGTGAGTGCACAAATCGACTACTACCTGAGCGCGACACCCACTGAACCTGTAACGCTCGAGATCCTGGATGCGGGTGGAACGCTGATACGAGAGTTCTCCAGCACCGGCCCCGTCACTGAAGCGGAGATTCCAGCCGAACCCGGTATGGGCGGCTTTCTACTAGAGCGTTTGGGTACACGTCGCCTCTCGAGCGAGCGGGGAATGCATCGCTTCCACTGGGATATGCGTCACGCCGGCGCATGGGATGCAGACGCGGCGGCAGCGGGGCGGCGTGGCCCACTGGTGGCGCCGGGTCGGTACCAGGCCCGCCTCTCAGTCGGCAGAGGTTTCAGCCGCACGATCGAGTTCGATCTGCTGATAGAACCCCGAGTTGCCGCCGACGGAGTGACCCCGGAGGACCTCGAAGCGCAGACTGCTCTGAATCTGGAGATACGAGACTTTTTGAGCGAGGCAAAGATGGTATTGCACCGCCTGCAGTCGTTGGCCCGGCAGACACGTGCACGTGGAGAAACCGTCGGAGACAACAGCGAAGTCGCGAGAGCCATTTCAGCCTTGCACGAAGAGATCTCGGATCTCCACTCTCAGTTCGCAACTGCGGAGGGACGTTACCAGGAACCGAAGCTGATCTCGCAGATCCATTATCTCCACCGCATGACCAACAGTGCGGACCAACGTCCAGGAGACGATGCGTACATGAGACTCAATCAGCTGAGACAGCGCTTCGAGGAATACGACAGCCGGTTCCGCAACATTGTCGACTCGGAAATACCGGCCCTGAACAGACAGTTGCAGGCCAACGGCCTGGATCCGGTCCAACTCTGATCTGGATCCCGGACTCGGCTGCCTCAATGGAGCAAAATGGGGAATTGACCGATCGGGCGCGTCTCGGGGACTTTGCGCTGGCAATGGATGCTCCGGTCGGGGACACGGTTTTGATCGATGACTCATTGATTGAAGCCGCGATCGCGAGATCGAGGAAGAGTACCCGACGAAGGATAATACTGCCTCTCCATTCCGAATCCGGTGAGTCCCTGCACCGGATGTTGAACGCGCTCCAGCCGGGCACCTATATTCGACCTCACCGGCACCAAACGCCACCCAAGGCGGAGTCGCTACTACTGCTTCGAGGCAGCATTGGATTTCTCGTCTTCGACGAAGTCGGAGAAGTGACACAATCAGTAGTATTGTCCGCCAATTCAGCCAGGCTTGGCATAGACTGTAGACCCGGAACATTTCACACCTTTGTCGCTCTCCAGCCGGATACTGTTGTATTCGAGGTCAAACCAGGGCCCTACGATCACGCCGGGGACAAAGACTTCGCACCGTGGGCACCAGATGAATGGTCTCGCGAGGCGCAAGCATACTTGCGGGAGTTGGAGAAACGTTTTCGAGCCGTGTGAAAACTACCGCATAGCCGGTCTGGACTACGGTCCTTACAAAGCACGGCGCCTTAACAAACTGCGGGACCTGGGCGATACTACTACGGGCCGGGAGATTCTCAACTTGTCTGCCTCCGAACTTTCTGCCACTAATGGCGATTGATCGCGCCGGCCAGGATGCAGGCACGCAGTGAGGAATATCATGAACGTACTGGTTCTGAATTGCGGTTCGTCGAGTGTGAAGTTTCAGATACTCGAAACGGACTTGGACTTGATCAACCAAGATGCTGACCGCCGACTGGCTAGCGGGATAGTAGAGCGGGTAGGAGGACAAGCCCTCGTCACGTACCAGGCGGAAGGTCATCCCAAGGAAAGGCGGGCAGAGCCACTTCGCGACCACCGTGCCGCAATCGACAGTATCCTGCGCTGGATCGTGTCTAGATCATCGCGCATAGACAACATCAACTCGCTGGCTGACATTCACGCGGTAGGTCACCGAGTCGTGCACGGCGGT
This sequence comes from uncultured Gemmatimonadaceae bacterium, assembly GCA_964580055.1. Classification (GTDB taxonomy): domain Bacteria; phylum Gemmatimonadota; class Gemmatimonadetes; order Gemmatimonadales; family GWC2-71-9; genus JBDGYW01. The sequence goes on from CAZOJI010000049.1 coordinate 16,862, forward strand.
GAACAATTCAAGCAATCTGTGAAGATCGACGACGAGGTGGTTGAGGGAATCGAGGACTGCATTGACCTCGCTCCCCTTCACAACCCGGCGAACCTCAAAGGGATCCGAGCTTCCATAGAGCTGCTTGGCGAAGGCGTGCCCCAAGTCGCCGTTTTCGACACGTCATTTCACTCTACCATGCCGCAGACGTCATACCTCTACGCGATCCCGTATCAACTGTACCGGCGACACAAGATTCGACGCTACGGTTTCCACGGAACGTCGCACAGGTATCTGGCCTACCGTTACCGTAAGCTCAAGAACATCGACCCGGAAGAGGTGAATATCATAACCCTTCACCTCGGCAACGGCTGTTCGGCATGTGCGATCAAACGGGGGAGTTCGTTCAACACATCTATGGGGTTCACGCCGCTCGAGGGCCTGGTCATGGGCACGCGAGCCGGTAACATCGATCCGTCGTTGATCGAATACCTATCGATAAAGGAAGGCATGAGTGTATCCGAGGTGGATACGCTCTTGAACAAGCAATCCGGATTGCTGGGCGTATCCGGTCTCACCAGTGACATGAGAGAGCTTCTCGAAGAGGAAGCCGAAAACCAAGATCGCCGCGCGATACTGGCCATAGAGATATTCTGCCGGCGGATCAAGCATTACGTCGGCGCGTATTTGGCGGAGATGGGTGGCGCGGATGCCATTGTCTTCAGCGGAGGAATGGGCGAGAGGTCTCCCCAGGTTAGAGAGAGGATCAGCCGGGGCCTCGAAGTCCTGGGACTCATACTCGACCAGGAGAAAAACTCCAATATCGGGCCGGGAGACCACGGAGAGATCACGACCGAGGCCAGCACACTCCGCGGATACGTGATACCCACAAACGAAGAGCTCCTGATCGCCAGAGACACGTTTCGCGCCCTTTCCGATCTCGACCGGAGATGGTCCGATTACTACGATGCCGTACAACTGGATGCCTGACGCGTCATTGAGGGGATCAAACCGATGAATGTGCTAGTACTCAACTGCGATGCGTCGCGAGTCAGATTTCAGATGCTCGAGACCGATCGCGAGCTCATAGAACAAGACACGGATCGCCGCCTGGCACACGGCGTGATCGACCGGATAGGCGGCCAAGCACTCATCACGTTCCAGGCGGAAGGACACACCAAGGAACGGAGCGCGGAATCGATCAGTGATCACCGCTCCGCCATAGCCACCATCCTGCGCTGGATAGTCTCGCGAGCATCCAAGATCGACGACGTGACTTCTCTCGGTGACATCGACGCTGTCGGTCACCGAGTGGTGCACGGAGGCGAGCACTTCACCAGACCAGTCCGGATCGATGACGAGGTCATCGAGAAGATCGAGGACTGCATTGAGCTTGCACCCTTTCACAATCCGGCCAATCTCCAGGGCGTTCGGGCCGCAATTGAGCTTCTCGGCGACGGAGTGCCTCAGGTAGCGGTATTCAATACCGGCTTCCACTCCACAATGCCGCAGGCGTCGTACCTGTACGCGATACCATACCAGCTGTACCGCCGGCACAAGATTCGCCGCTACGGATTTCACGGCACGGCCCACCGCTACCTTGCTTACCGCTATCGAGTGCTGCACAATCTGGACGAGAGTCAGGTGAACATCATCACATTGTACCTCGGCGAGGGCTGTTCGGCCTGCGGCATCAAAGAAGGCAATTCGTTCGTCACATCCATGGGGTTCACGCCCCTGGAGGGCCTGATCATGGGTACTCGTTCAGGCAATATTGACCCATCGCTGATCGAATACCTCATGGTCAAGGAAGGTATGAGTATATCCGAGATCGACACTCTTCTTCAGAAACAGTCAGGCCTGCTCGGCATCTCGGGACTCACCAACGATATGCGTGAGCTTCTCGAAGAGGAGGCCGAGAACCAGGATCGGCGGGCCACGTTGGCGATCGATCTATTTTGTCGGCAAGTGAAGCACTATATCGGCGCTTATCTCGCTGAGATGGGAGAGGCGGATGCAGTGGTATTCAGTGGGGGAATCGGCGAGAACTCTCCTGTCATTCGGGAACGAGCATGCGAAGGATTGGAGTTCCTCGGTCTCGATCTCGACACAGAACGCAACGAGGCTATGCGCGATGGTGAGATGGGTTGCATAACCAAGGACGGAGCGCGTTTGACCGGCTACGTCATACCTCGCAACGAGGAATTCCTGATTGCTCGCGATACCTTCCGTTTGCTCACGGGAGCGGGACGGTAGCCTACAGACTCTCCAGCGGCCGGATGCCTTCGCTGCATTCGAACCGGATCCGCGGATCGTCCGGCATCGGACCATTCAGTGGCTACGGGGTTTGTGCAGCCGACCTTCATCATGGACGATGCGAGACCGCCTCTCGAATCATTCCCAGTAGTGCGGCCTCCCGTAGAAATCGTACAGTTTGCTCTCGTACTCGCGGTTGACAGGAGCGGAGGGATCGTACTCCGGACTGCGTTCTACTTGACCTCGCGTAAGATCCACCGCCACCGTTCTCTCGAGCCAGTCTGCCGATTCGATCCAAGTGGGCGGGATCAGCACCTTCCTGCCGGGCAGCCAATTGCGAGTGTCGATCACCATGTAGCGCACGGTCCAGGATTCGTCGTCGACGATAAACTCCTCAATGTGACCGATATCACCGTCAACCGCCTCAATGTGATAGCCCATGAGTTCGTTCACCGAGCGTAGAAAGCAGTTTTCGGGGTCGGCATCAGGGATCGGATCCTCCGCCGCCTGCGAATCATACAATGGTGCGGGATAAGCCACTGGCCCCCAGGTGTGTGCCCCAGCCCAGTAGAAGGGCCAGCCGTAGAACGCGTGGAACTCAACCTCATAGCGTCTATGCACCGGAGCTTGCTCCTGTAGCTTCGGTGCATCCTCGATCTGTTTCTTCGTGAGGCGAATCGGAAACAGACGGGCCCCCCAGTCCGGGCTGCCCAGTGAAACCGGGGAGATCAATACCTTGCGGCCTGGCAGCCACTTGCCGGTGTCGGCGACCATGTATCGCACTGTCCAGCGTTGATCATCGAGCAGGAAGTCCTTGCAGCGACCGATCTCTCCGTCCTCAGCCTGGAGTACGTAACCCATGATCTCTTTGACGCTTCTCAACACTTTTTACCTCCGATCTTCATCAGAGCCTGCCCCTTTTTCTTGTGAGTCGCAGTAGTGGGAGCACATCTCGTTCGAGGCGCTCCACACTAACTCCCGATCCACACAGCAGCATTCTCGGAATAACCGAGCGGTCGGCCGAGTGAATCCAGCCTCACAAGGGACAACTGCCCGCCTGTTGTCATGAACATTATCATTATGATAACATCCTGTGCAAGAACTGAATCAACAGCTTGCGTTGGCGCATACATCTGAATAGCCCTGTTGTCAGAGCCTCCTGGAGTTCCCCGAAGGCGGACGATGTCAACAGAAGCGCCATTGCCGGAGCATCTGTCGCTTGGGATAGTATCCAACTATCTGCATACCCCGATCTCACCGAGGAATCAAGGGCGGCTGTTCGCGTTGACTGCCGCACTTTCTTTGTGGGTTGCGACTGCTTCGTGGGCGCAGGGCCTCGAATCTCTGGAAGAGGGACAGCGTTTGAAGATCTGTGTAGAACGGACGACCGACGGTTGCTCGAGTTGGTTCGAAGGAGTGCTGTCTCACATCGATACCGCCAATCCTGCTCTGCAGCCGGCAGAAGACGGAACGGTGTCGGTTGCGGGTGACCTTCTAGCGCCTCATGCTCGCTCGGCAACGTCGCGGGACCTGTGGTACATCTTCACCGCTTCTTTTGGCCTACCCAAGCGATCATAAACCACTCCAAGTCCGCGCAACACACGCTCGCTGTCTGGATCCAGTTCATGTGCCCTGCTCAACGCCGAGAGCGCGCCGGAAAGATCATCGACAGAGTTGAGCGCTTCACCGAGATATAGATAGGCAGCCGCTCGATCACCCGCTAGCTCGATCGATCTGCGGAGATGCGGGAGAGCATACCGCCAGAGTCCTTTGCGGGAGAGCCGCACACCTGTGTCGAGTTCGGACTGGGCATTGCAATCTCCAGAATCCGCCGCACCTCGATGCTCACCTTCGCAAGGGTTGACATCTCTCTCGACTGCACGAGCTACTGCACTATGGTAGCGAAACTCGGTCTTCTTTGGTTTCAATGGCAGACGGCACCTCCCATAACGATTTCACTGACTGGTGTCACGATTCCGGCCTCGCAACACCGGCTCTGCTTTCGTATCGCTGCGTTTGGCGAGCGGCACACCCTTGACTGTCGAGCGCCCCCCCCCCCTCACCTCACCTTCAAGACCGAAGGCGGATCAGCTCGGCTGGTCCGGAAAGCCCTTGAGGGGTCCGAGCTCCATCTTGTCGCGGGCAAACGTTGGTTCGGACTGGATGTAGAGGGCAATCAGGCGGGCGAGTCGCATCAGTCCATCCAAGTGAGTCCGCTCCCATCCGTGAGACGCATCGACCCCGAAAGATGCAAGCGCCGTTCTGATGTCATTGCCTGCTTCCACTGCGGTCGCCGCGTCGCTTCGATAGTAGCGAAAGACTTCCCGGCGAATCGGGATGTCATTATCGCGAGCGAGACCGATGAGTTTGTGACTGAGGTGATAGTCGAACGGCCCCGCGCCATCCATCATGGCTATGTGTACATCGTACTCATTGGAGTTCTTACCGGGAGCAGGCGTCGCGTTGTCGACGATCATCATTTCCGCAACATCCTGGTGTAGCACCGCCGATGCTCCGGAGCCTACCTCCTCGGAGATCGTGAAGAGCAGGTGACAGTCGACCGGCAGTTCCGCATTCACCCCCTTGAGAGCTTTGACCGCAGCCAGCAATGCCGCCACGCCGGCCTTGTCATCCAGATGACGTGCCACCACAAAACCACTGTCGGTCACTTCGGGCTGCGAGTCGACACCTATGTAGTCGCCGACCGAAAAACCGGCATCCCTGAGCCCGGCATCGTCGACCACGCACTCGTCGACCCGAACCTCGACATTGTCCCATCGTATCGGCTGTGTGTCGACATCATCTCCGAACACATGTCCCGATGCCATCAACGGAAGGATGCTGCCTCTACGAGGGCCATCATCCGTATAGATCGATACTCGTGCCCCTTCCGCGAATCGAGACGACCAGGTTCCCACCGGACAAATGGCGAGTCTTCCATTCGGTTTCAGTCCGGCAACCATCGCGCCAAGGGTATCGAGGTGAGCGACAACCGCTCGATCGGGACTACTTTGGAGCCCGAAAAGGTTGGCACGGATTGCACCTCTACGGGTCAACTCGAAGTCGATGCCGAGGTCCTTGAGTTCGGCTCCGACGCGATGAACGATGGTGTCAGTGTAGCCGGCAGGACTGGGGATATCGAGCAGGTCCAACAACAGGTTCAGCAGATACCCCCCATCGGGTTCTACGTTGTTCACGCTCTCTCCGATACTGACGACTCGTATTCGGCGGCAACCGCAGTCTCGGGGAATAGCAGATCGATGAACCGCTCCGCGGTGGGTTGGGGTTCGTGGTTCGCCAACCCAGGCCGCTCGTTGGCTTCGACTACAGCGTAGTCCGGGCCTTCGATGTCGGGAACCGCGAGATCCAAACCTGTCACCGGTATTCCCAATGCCCCGGCGGCGTTGACGGCGGCAGCCCGCAACTCGGGGTGCAGTTTGGACGTCATGTCGTGGATTGTCCCGCCGGTATGGAGGTTGGCTGTTTTTCGAGCCGTGATCGTGACGCCTTCCGGCAGCACAGCATCCATGTAGTAGCCCTCCGAATGAACGCAGCGTTCCGTCTCCGCATCCAGCGGGACCTGACTTTCTCCGCCCGTCGCGGCCATCCGACGCCGGTTGTACTTCTCCAGCAGTTTCTTAACAGTGTGTTCGCCCGTTCCTGTTAGCTGTGGCGGTCTGCGGACCGCGGCCGCAACCACCTCCGACCCGATCACAATGATTCGGACGTCCTCGCCCTCCACGAAGCTCTCTATGATCACATCGCTGCACACCCGTGAAGCGGCGTGAACCGCACGGTCGAGTTCAGCGGGCTCCGTGATATCGACGAACACTCCCGCTCCCTGCTCGCCGCGAGCCGGTTTGACCACAACCCTCTCGTGCTCCTCCAGGAACGCACGATTGTCCGCTGCATCGCCAGATTCTTGCTGGGCCGGCACCTCTATGCCGGCGGAGCGCAGAACTCGGTTCGTCAGACGCTTATCGTCGCAGCGGCAGAAGGCGATAGCAGAGGTGAGCTCAGTCAACGATTCTCTGCAAATAACCGAACGTCCACCCAGTGTCAGGCGGAAGTAGCATAGCTCCTCGTCCAGGACATCCACGGCAATTCCTCTCTTCCTGGCTTCATCCGTAATTATGCGCGCATACGGATTCAAGTCGGCGTCCGGCTGAGGAGCCACGAACAGGTTCTGATTGATGGGATTCTTACGCTTCACGCAGAATACCGGCACGCGCTGATATCCCAGCTTCTCGTAGAGTTTTATCGCGTGCACGTTGTCGTGCATCACCGAAAGGTCGACGAACTCGCGCCCCCGGGCAAAATAATGCTCGACGAGGTGTCGAACGAGCGCCTCCCCCACGCCCGGCGCGGAAGTCAGGGGGTCCACGGCGAGACACCACAAGCTGCTGCCGTTCTCGGGATCGTTGAAAGCTTCGGTATGGTCAACGCCGACGACTACTCCGATCAATCCTTCAGCCCCCGGTGTTTCCGCGACGAGGTATGTCCGTAGCTTGGTGGCATGCTTGTCGAGCATGAAGTCCGGATCGGACTCCACCATGTTGCGGCTCGCCCAGATGCGATTCGCCTCTTCCGCATCTTGCCTGGTTTCGAGACGCCTTATCACGACGTGTTTGTTCACTTCGCTCGCTGCACGGTAGCGATAGGACCACAACCTGAAGGTGTGCGACGGATCGAGGAAGAGATCGGATGGCGCCAGCGACAGAAGAACGTGCGGGTCGCGTATGTAGAGAGCGATATCGCGTTCGCCATCACGCTCGGCGAGCAGAGTCTCTGCGAGGTGTTCGGCGGATCTGAAGGTGTGCCCGAAGATGAGCCTTCCCCATCCCATCTCCAGCGCTGTGTCGGGGTTCATCGCATCAAAGGCTTTCCCGGTCGGCGCCTCCCAGCTGCGCACCGATGCACCTCCGCTACGATCGATCCTGTGACTGATGTTGCTCCGGAACGCCATTTTGTGACCTCTCAGATTCTGTGTGCCTGAAGCCAGGACTCCAGCAGTGACACCTGCCAGAGCTTGGAGCCCTTCAGTGGTGTCATGTGAGCGTTTGGCTCGTCTAAGAGAGCGCTCACATAGGCGGAGTTGAACAAATCTCGCTGGCGCGCTTCGGGCCGGTTCAGAACATCTCGCACGTAATCCAGGTAATCCCCCTGCAGGTGTTTCAGGGCCGGAACCGGAAAGTAACCCTTGGGTCTGTCTATCACCTCCGCCGGAATCACCGATCTGGCGAACTCCTTCAAGGCGAACTTGCCGCCGTTTTCTACTTTGTATTGAGGAGGAATCCGGGCGCAGAGCTCCACCAACTCGTGGTCCAGAAACGGGACGCGCGCCTCCAAACCAAAGGCCATTGTCATGTTGTCGACTCGTTTCACGGGGTCGTCGACGAGCATTACCGTGGTGTCCAGATGCAACGCCTTGTCGATCGCGCGCGTGGCCCCGGCAGTGGCGAAATGCTCCTCCACCATATTCAAGCTGTAGTCGCCATTCGCGAAGCGAGGATGCACTGTCTGTAGGAACTCCTCGTGATCGCGGTCAAAAAACACTCGCGCATAGTCGCATAAAGCGTCCTCACTCTGCAACAGCGGGGGGTACCAGTCATAGCCCGCCAGCACTTCATCGGCTCCCTGTCCACTCTCGACCACCTTAACATATCGAGAAACCTCTTCGCTCAAGAGATAGAAACCGATGCAATCATGACTGACCATCGGCTCGCTCATTGCGGAGATACACTTGTCGAGCGATGTGAGCACCCGCGAGCAATCAACTTCGATCTTATGATGCTTCGTTCCAAATCGCTCGGCTACTATATCTGAGTACTGGAATTCGTTGCCCGTCTCGCTCCCCACACTCTCGAAGCCTATCGAAAAGGTGTTCAGGCCGCTCTGACCGTTCTCCGCCAGGAGTCCTACGACAAGGCTCGAATCGACACCTCCCGATAGAAGCACTCCCACGGGGACGTCGGCCACCAGTCTGCGGTGAACTGAGAGTCTCAAAGCGTCTCCCAACCTGCATTTCCAGTCCTCGAGATTGTATTGAGCTTCCTCCGGATCCGACTCAAAACCAAGGCTCCAATACGTATGCAACCGTCGCGTCCCGTCCGGCTCAATCACCATGGTGTTGGCAGGCGGTAGTTTCCGCACCCCCTTCAGCATTGTCCGGGGAGCCGGAACTACAGAGTGGAAGGTCATATAATGGTGGAGGGCGACTGCGTCGACCTCGGTATTGACCTGCCCGGCGGCTAGCAGAGCCGGCAGCGACGAGGCAAAGCGCAGACCGCCTGGAATATCCGCGAAATAAAGCGGTTTTATTCCTAGCCGGTCTCGTGCCAGAAAGACGCGTTTTGTGTCCAGGCTGGATATAGCGAAAGCAAACATCCCGTTGAGTCTGTCTACACACCGTTCACCCCAGGCGTGATATGCCTTGAGCACCACCTCGGTGTCGCCGTGCGAAAAGAAAGTATAGCCCTTCCCTTCCAGCTCAGCGCGCAACTCACGATAGTTGTAGATGGCCCCGTTGTAGACTATGACGAGTCGCAGATCGGAATCCACCATGGGTTGGGCCGCACTGTCGGAGAGATCGATGATCTTCAATCTGCGGTGTCCCAATGCCACTCCCTCGTGAGTGAAGGTGGCAGCGGCATCTGGTCCACGCGGCGCAAGTACCTCGCTCATGCGATCGACCGCTGCCGTTGTAGGCGCGCCGGGTTTGTAACGGATCTCTCCGCAAATTCCACACATCGGGATTTCCTTTGCTTGTTACTCGAATCTCGATGACCCAAACCTGCAATCAAGAAGTCCGAACGATGAGCTTCAGTCGGAAAGCCTTCGCCGCAGATGTTGCCGCGGACGCACCATTCCCTTGCGGCGATCCAGCTACTTTCACTAAGATATTCATTGAAATGGTAGTGAGCCGACTCGTTTCGTTTGCTTAAACTGTTTGTTGATAGATTCTTATAGAATGAACGGCAGTCACGGCCTTGACTTGCAATCGTAAAGGCTTTCGATATTTTATTTTGTACACTAAGTATATAAAAACTGTGCCTGTGCGGCAACTATTATCCCGGAACAAGCATTGCCGCAGGTCCTAATCACAGCCCTCGAGACCTGAGCCGAAGGGAGATGACGTGGAAAAAGTGACCCCAGTCGAGCTAAAGGCGATGATCGACGACAGTGCGGACATTGTTTTGATCAACGTCTTGAGCGAGGCTGCATACGACGATGCCCGAATACCTGGCTCATACAATATTCCGGTTGAGGAACCAGACTTCGAACGTCGGGTGGAGGAATTGGTTGGCGACCCCAGCCGAAAGCTGGTCGTTTACAGTACGGGACCCGAGGACGAGACGTCATTCATAGCAGCAGAGCGCCTCGAGGATGCCGGATTCAGCGACGTTGCCGAATTTGATGGTGGACTCGAAGAGTGGGTTGATATTGGCTTCGGTCTAGATTCGAATTGAACACTTCGGCCTGGCTGCTCTCACCCCTGCGACCATCGAGGGGGGGCAGAATTCCGAAGAATGTTTTTCACCGGGACCCGGCACATCCCCTTGGTTAGTATTAGAATTGTACGCAGTTTGGAGCGAAGCATCGGCAGGAGCACCTAAAGGACTTAACTCAAGGAGTATTCGATGTTGGGGAGAGACGTTGATGTGAAAAGGACGTGGTGGATTGTGTTTGCTGCTATTGGGATCGTGGGGTGCGGCCCTTCGGAGGAGGTTCAGCAGCAACTCGCACAGCTGGAGGTCGTGACGGCACGGCAAGACAGCCTCGTAGATGAGGTTGCGGAATACGCACAAATAATGAGCGAGATAAGCGCCGAGCTAGCCGAAGTCGAAATGGAAGGCCGTGAGCTGCTCATAGCGGTCGAGTCACCTCTTGCTGCGTCGCGCGACTCGATTCTCGGTAAGATCCGGTATATCACAGAAAGGATGGAGCATTCCGAGCAGCGTCTCGCGCAAAGCCGTCGTCGAGTACGGCAGCTGACGCACGTATCGGACAGCCTCAGGACCACCTTGGAGAACACGATCTCGAACTACGAGGACGTCCTCGCTACGCAGAGAGAATCCATAGAAACCCTGACCGAACGAGTGACCGATCTGGAGGGCGAGAACGAGAGGCTCGCATCGGAAGTCGGTACACTTGAGAACGAACTCACTGATGCCCGAACGGTCTACTACACCATCGCGACCAGAGACGAGCTATTGGAGCGCGGAATCATCGAGAAAAAGGGTGGCTCCCGCGTCTTGTTCATATTCGGCAAACGCGGAGAGACGTTGGTCCCGTGCCGAGAACTCGATCCCAACCAATTCACGGCGATCGACAGCCGCCAGGTCAGCGAGATCTCGGTCCCGGATCCCGAAGCTGCGTATACCATTGTGTCTCGCCACAATGTCGCCCTTCTGGAGAACCAGGCCGATGATGACGGCAGAATCCGTGGAGATCTGAGAATCGCGTCTCCAGAAGAATTCTGGAGTGCTTCGCCGTTCCTCATTCTGGTGAGCGATTCCTGACGTATCTTTTCGCGACTTCGCAGGCCGAGAGCGTTTTCCCAGGCGCTTCACGAGCAGCGGCCGGCGTCCGTCACTCCGATTCCGACGGCTGGCGTGAACCACGCTGGCCGTCGTTTGGTCGGTTCAAGGCAGTTGCCGCGGCCGCTTCGGGTGTGCCCACGGCCAAGTTGAAAAGTCAGGACGGACCAGGCGGAACCGAAACCGTGAAAGAGTGCTCTGGCAACCAATTCTCCCGTCAGAGTGCTCACAGCCGCACAAACCGTGTGCTGGAGCGCGGAGTATAGATATGCCGGCATCACAGAATCCCTCCAGACACCGCGAGGTCCTGGTCGCTCTGCGACGCATAATTCGGGCTATAGATCTTCATTCGAGATCGTTGATTCAGAGGTTCGGACTCACGGGACCGCAACTGATCATTCTGGAGGAGCTGGAACACCGCGGCGAATGCAGTATCTCCGAGCTCGCCAACGCAATCAGCCTCAGCATGGCGACCGTAACGGGAGTCCTGTCTCGTCTCGAAAGCCGCAAGCTCATCGAAAGGCGACGCGACGGAACCGATCGCCGCAAGGTTCTCGTGAGAACCACCCCCAACTGTAACGAGGTCTTGAGCGCAGCTCCTACTCCCCTCCAGGAATCATTCATCTCAGAATTCGAAAAGCTTCAAGAGTGGGAGCAGACGCTTCTCATTTCTTCATTGCAACGAATCGTCGCAATGATGGAAGCAACCAAGATCGACGCTACACCGATGCTCGTGACCGGTGCGATCGACGATCAGCCGGAATCCAACGAATGAGCAGAACCGAAGCGACCCATCCCAGAAGGTAACGCCGGAACCGCACTACCCAGCATCGGTCCGACTCGAGGACTCCCGGTGGCCAAACCGGCCAAAATTGCTTAGTATGCAAAGTAGTTGTGATCCTTCAAGAATCTAAGAAGCTCAGCAGACTGCAACTGGCCTACGATATTCCACGTGTGCAGAAGTGATGTATTCGAAGGATCCTGCGTCCACCGAACTCCTCAGTTTCTCACTCTGGGTAAAATTTGGCGATCCTCAATATGAAACCTGCTGAAGTCGACAGACAAAACGTCCCGGAATCCAATGGCGATGTCGTCGCGTTGCGCAGCCGCGGTACATTGGCGGTAGTGATGGATGTCGAATTGCTTGCGCGAGGTGCTCCGGACGAAACATCGCGACTGGCGAGCTGTCTTTCGGATCGAAAACAAACCACTATCGTGTACACGAGCGAGACGAGGAATCTAGACGGCGTTCGTGTCAGCGAGAGAGTCTTGCAGCTCCCGCAAGCCGATGTGGTGATCTCCGATGCCGGTGCTTCCGTACATACCAGATCCGAAAACCCGGCAATTGCGGACCTCGACAGTTCTCTGGCATCAAAGTGGATCGGTGCGAATGTACTCAGGAAACGCTTGAGGAATGTCTGTCATCTGGTGGGAGAGCATTCATTCGAATCCACGAGAAGGTATTCGTGTTTTCCGCGCAGGGGGGTGGCTGTCGCCGAGGCAAGAGACGCTATCGAGAAGGAACTGGAAGGGTTCGGCCTGGAGGTCACCTCGATGAGCGATGATCAGATCGATATTTCTCCGCCCGGAGTCGACACAAAATCGACATTGATCGGGGTTTTGGCTGCACTCGATATTGCGCCATCGTCTACAGTCTTGACCGGTTCTTTCGTTGAGGAGCGACTGATTGCCGAGTCAGGTTGCTGGGGCATTGTAACACGAGAGACACCACCGAAATTCAAGGCGGGTCTGGTCCACTGCCCTAGAGTACATTACACGGTAGCCGACGGCCCTGTAGCAATCCTGGAGGGCTTGCATACCCTGGGATTCGTGTAACACAGAAACCGAAGCGCTCAGACCGGGGACCGCATGTCAAGTGACGGGAAGTTTTACGAGGTTGGTGGACGCGTAGTTTTACGACCCTTTCCGACACCCGAGTTGAGTCGGGCCGTAGTGTCGACGACACGAAGGCCGCAGTCCTCGCACGGCCCGGCACAGTTTACTACCATTGGTGCGTCATAGCTGTCCCCGGATGTGTCCACTCCAGCAACTTTACCACGAACGAACCGCGTATCCCGATAACCGTGCACCCCTGGACGATTCGTGCTCGGAACCTTCGTGCCGCATCGGCATATCCGGTTACCGTCAAATGAGGGTCCGCATAACCGCCCTCAGGCTCGAAGGCGGCCGAAACCAAATCTCCCGTCTCGAGACCTGGGATGAGCTTAACCAACTCCGCAGCGGGGAGCATACTCGAAAATCGCAGTCGCCGCCAACACATTTGTCAAAATCTTTGAAGAAATGGAGACTGTGGTTAGCCATTCGAGCCGCGAGTTGGTTCGAGTAATGGCGCCGTATTATGGATGAAGATCTGCCGGTTGCACCGCTTCCCACGGCACCCTTCTCGAGAACGGTCACCTGCATCCCACGCTCGGCAAGATGAAAGGCGGTGACGCAACCGATAACGCCGGCTCCAATGATGACCACATCCGATGTCTGCGACATCAAACTGAAGCTTCGGTGAACTGGAGCAAGCTATCTATGTCTGTGTCTATCAGAAAACGGCGTCTAGTCATGTCTACACGAATGAAGTGGGCCTCACGTGCACTCTCACTTGCTCCACACCGGCGACCTTTTCCACAAGTGACCTTACCCGCTCCACTATCGAAGCTTCCCTCTCCAAGGGGCCCTCGGTGTGCACGACGACAATGCCGTCCTGCGCGGAGACTTCTACGTCCGAAACCTCTTTGATGATTGCGCTCTTGACTTGAGCGGCAAGCAAAGCACTTTCGACCGCTGCCTTAGACTCGGGGGTCGCCCGGAAGTGCGGCAGCTTCGCCGTCCTGCTTATGAGGTCTACCGCATCGTTCGCAGTGATTTTTCGTACGTGAATCACGAGATCGTATAGGCTAGGATCTGCGGTGTCTATGCCGTAGAGCGCCAACCCCCAGTTTCGTCGCTCGCGATCGTCCTTCTTGAGAACATACCGCGCCTCTTCCTCGGAAATCCCCTCACGCTCCATCTCCAAGCGGACACGGTCTTCCAGGTCGGCGATGATCCGGACCTTGAGGCCGTGCGTGATTCCCTTGAGGAAGAAATGACCGGCCAGGCCGTGGTAGACCACGTTGTCATTGCTCACGCGCTCCAGGAACGCAGCCTCGATATGAGCAACGTACTCCTTCTTGCCGTGAGTGAAGCGGTCCAACACAGCCGGCGCATCGTGAAGGGCTCTTATGAGCTTGATCTCAGGGGTGTTGTACTTTTCCGACGCCTCCAGAAGAACATCCCGAGAGACGCAATCGTAGCCCAACTCCTCGGCAAGCTTTTCCGCGATTTCCCTTCCCTTGCTGAATGACCCTCTCGAGATTGTAATGATCGCCAATGGTTTTGGTCCTTTCGTCATTCTTGCGAAGCAGCTTCATACCGTCCGCGACGGGCGGCATTCGTCTGGTACAGCTAGCTGCATCGACCGATACCGGTGAAACGGAGACACCTCCACGAAATGTAGTTCAGTTCCCCGCAGCCATCGTGACTTCGAGGTACGCGCGATGCTTCTGCCTTATGCGGCGCACGTAGTTGACGGGTTCCTGGCAGCGGCAGTAGCCGTAACGGGTATTTCGATGATACTCCCGGCGCGCGAGCAGCGGCATCACGCGCGCCACATCTCCGAACCAGCGATCGGGGTCGTGACCGTGCTCCGAAGCAAGCCGGCGAGCGTCCGTCACGTGCCCATAGCCAGCATTGTACGATGCCAGCGCGAACCAGATTCGGTCCGCTTCGGTCGCCACGTCGTCAAAGAGATCGTATTGATGCCTGAGGTATTTGGTGCCGGCCAGTACTCCGCTCTCCGGTTCTTCTGGATTGTCGATGCCCATGGGAATCGCGGTGCTTGGCATCACCTGCATAATCCCAACCGCCCCGACAGGCGAAACCGCGCTCGGATCGAACCGGCTTTCCTCATAAGCCTGAGCCGCGATCAATCTCCAGTCGAAACCAAACCGTCTTGCATAGCGGCGGAAGAGATCGTCATATGGCGATATTCTCCCGGTGCGACTTGGTCGCTCGAGCGCTCGTTCCTCTATGCGGTGCGCCGTTCTGAAATACTTATTGTAGGTGATGTTGTACCAACGTCCGCGGTACTCGTCGCGGACAAATTGGTCAATTGCACGCTTCAGTTCGACGTCTTCTTCTCTCAAGGCCCAAGCATGTTCGGCGGTGTCATCCACGGCGAACGCGCCCATAATGTCGTCACGCCAGGTGAGCTCAATGTCGAGGATATGCGAATCTGCTATCGTCAGATCGTAATCCCCGGACGCCACCAAATCGATGATAGCCTCTGTCTCCAGCGCCTCGGGCGCCGCGACCAATTCGAACTCTATGCCCTGCTCCAGTAGGTTCTGGGCCGTAGACCAATAGCCGCTTCGTCTCCTCACAACCACCGTGCGGCCTGCCAAATCAACCGGACTGTTCAGCCCCTCTTCACCCGCCCTCGTGACGATCTTCTCTACAACGAAGTTGTAAGGTTCGGCGAACGAGATTCCGCTCGATGACCTTTCTTCGGTAGTTGTCATACCTGCCGCAACCACATCTCCGCGACCCTGCTGGAGCCAGGGAATAAGGTCGGAGCGGGAGGGAGGAACCACCACTTCGACCTGCACTCCCAGGCGTTCGGCGAACCGCCGAGCCAGGTCATACTCGAAGCCCATGAGTTGCCCTCGCCAGATGAAATAGGTCGCTGCGCTATTGCGCGTGAGCACGCGCAGCACTCCCCGCTCGCGAACGACATTGAGATCACCCGTATAACGTGCGGACCTGCTCCAGTCGAGATGCGCTCGCTGCAAGTAGGAATCAATGGCCGCCTTGAGTTCGGGGGCATCACTTCTGATACCAAAGGCCGTTGAGTGTTCTTCGTCCATCTCGAATGCGACCCGCAGGCCCGGCATGTAGCGCAGTGAATGTGCCACGAGATTGTCGTCCGCCATAGTCATGTCGAAATCGCCTCTCTGGACCCGGTACAATATCTCCTCGGTGTGGAGACGTTCGGAGACCGGTTGCAGAGACAATTCCGGATGCTGTCGAGCCAACCGTTCGGCGGTTTCCCAATACGATGACGACGGCCTCAAAGCGAGCGTCCGACCCGCCAGAGATCCCGGCCCAGTAACACTGCTATCGCTGGCGCGGGTAACCACCTGCTCTGTCACACGTCCAATGGGCCTGCTGAACGCAACTAGCTCTCTTCTCTCTGGGATGACAGTGAGCGCTGCCGCAATGATGTCGCCGCGACCTTCGACGAGCGCCGGAATCAGATCGTCGTGGTCTCCCACCTGGACAAACCTGGGTTCGAGGTCGTGAACGCGTGCGAAGTCTACGGCCAGTTCTCTTTCCAAGTCGAACGGGTGGCCCTCCCGAGGCAGCCGTCTATCCCTGGCCATTCTGGGCACAATGATGCGCAGCTCCCCGCTTTCGCGAATGACCGATATATCACCGACATGAGAGGGTTCACACCCCGCGGCGGCCACGAGCACACTGACTGTGGTCAGTAAAGCTGCCGCACCCCTCAAACGGGACGCAGGCTCACGGCCGTGCTGACGGACAGACCGAACTTTTTTGGCAAACATCATGTATGAATATGTGTAGATAGGCTGTTGCACGCGAGGTGTCGCGGGAGCCAGGCGTTGGATTGATGCCAGATCGAACCATGTCCGGGGCTGGCGTAGCCATTCATTTGCCTACATGTTCTTCATGTGTAGATGAAGAGTGCCATCTGTTAGGACGAGTTCACGTGTGGGCTGACCGATCTGGAAGACTACCTGTTGCCCTCGGAGGCATGACGAGCGATTTTCGGGAACCGAAATGGAGGCCAAACAGGTGCGGCTGAGGATGAGGGGGCCGTATAGGCTCGACAACGCGACGATCAATGCTAACGTAGCCAAGGCTTCGATAGGCAACTACGCATTGGGAACACGGGATTCCGAAACCGGGGATTTCGTGGTCGAATTTGTTGGTAGAGCTGAGACCGGCATAAACGCGAAATTGAAGTCGTGGGTCGGCGAGACCGACTCGACTCACTTCATGTTCAGCTACGCCGTATCTCTTCGGGTTGCCTTTGAAAAGGAATGTAAGCTCTACCACGCGCTCTCACCTCCCCAGAATCATGCTCATCCGGAGAGGCGTCCCGGTGTAACGTGGGCTTGTCCGAGCTGCGATGTCTTCGGCAAGCCGCGACGCCTTTTGGGGTGGAAAAAGTGACACCGGGCAGGCGGTGACAGATCCGAGGGTAGACACCAAGACCTTGACTGCAATCACTCGCTACCTTCTTCGGTCTTCTCTCAGCAGGCTTCACGATCGCGCTGAAGGATCTGGTGCTCAATTTCGCCGGCTGGGGTTTCATCTTCTGGAGGCATTCTCTGGAAGTCGGAGATCGCATCCAGATCGGTGAGCACCGTGGTGACGTGGTGGACATTCGCGTCTTCCAGTTCACGCCCCTCGAGATCGGCAACCGGGTCGATGCCGAACACAGCTACTCGAAACTGACGCCCATCGTATACACGAGTGTCGCGGACAGTGCTGTGCTCCTGACATTGCGTTACCCTGCACAATCCGCGTGAGCGTCGAGTCACGGCACAGGAGATCTGGGAAGCAATACTGGACGCATTCGCGGAGTGCCAAGACATCGATTTCGCGTATCCAACGCAACGGTTCTACAACAGCATTACCGAATGTAAGCCGAAGGGACGGGCTGAGCATCCGAGCGTCCTCCTTTGGGACAGCGCTCCTCCCCCTCCCATGGGAGCTACCTCCGAAACAGCTACA
>CAZOJI010000050.1:0-1088 GCA_964580055.1 uncultured Gemmatimonadaceae bacterium
CGCGTGATCCGTCACAGATGAACGTTCAAATGCCGCAGTTAACGCGTGATCTGTCACGGATTAACGTTTGAAAGAGGCATTTGACGCGTTAAGTGCCACGGATCGATCACCGCGAGCAGCGGCAGCGCCCGGAGTGCGTCAGCGTCAGCCGTTTCAAAGTATACAGTTAGGTGTTCTGAGATCGCCACACACGGCTTACAACATGCAGGTCAGAGACCGATATCCCTTCCAACTACCAATCAGACGACTCGGCCACGGCAGTCCTGAGCCATGCGACGCCGTGCCGCCGGTTGTGCACGGACACCGCATTGCCGGCGTCGCGAACACCCGACAGCACAGAGCAAACAAACGACGGGGGCAGCTCCTCGGAGTCCGGCGGCAATAGCGTAGAAGCCAGGTAGTCATTGAGGAAACACCTGCTCCTGGTGGCCTTTCCCGACTGCGTAGCGAAGAACCGGTTGTGCTCGAGCCGTATGTCCAACCGCACCTTTCCGCCATAACCAAAGATCAAGGCGATGAGTTCACCTCTGCCGATCCGGTCGGGGAACGAATACGCGGTCGAAGCGACTATGCCAAGATCCTCCAAACACGCTACAGCAGGCTCGCTGCTGGATAGAAGCCGCAACAAGTCCATAGTCGCCGGAATCAGCGCTTCGCCGATGAACTTCCGTTTGGGCGGCTTCTCTACACCGGTTGTGTGCGCGCATCCGGCCATCTCTGCTCCTCGAACCAGGAATCGATCTCTTGCAGTCACACATCAGTATCGGAAGAGTGCCAGAATCCCTTGATCAAAAGAGCCGAGGTCACGCAATTCTGCGCAGAGTAACTCGAGAAGCATCAATGGGAGCGAATCAGGGCAACAACCGAGGGAGATCCGGGCCGACCAGCAACCGCTACGCTACGTCCCGCTTGGAGGGCGTCATATCATAACCGCCGGCGTCTTCGTCATTCCCGAATATGATGAGCTTCACCTCTCCCACCACGCCCGCATACAGACCGCTGCAAACGCGCACGCGGTCTCCGACCCTGACCTCGCCGGAGACGGCGGATTCAATCTGCTCGACGATGTCCATGATCATTGCGACCAT
>CAZOJI010000050.1:1188-27299 GCA_964580055.1 uncultured Gemmatimonadaceae bacterium
AGCACCGGTACCGCTTCATACGCCCCGGCTGAAGCGACGAGCACGCCTCCCAGAAGGAGCCTGCTGAGAATCTACCAAACCAAATTGACCTCCATCCGGACTCTGATTCTCCTACGTAGTCCGGCAGGCGCTCGTTTCCGTCCGGTGTTCATGTTGAATCCTCAGAACGCCGCCGCTATTCGACCCAGCACCCATTCTCAGGTACTCTCTTGGGTCGAAAACACCTAGCCGCACATTCTTCACGTACGTACTTTGCCTTCTGGACGAACGGTTGGGGCCGAGTGACGGGTGGATTTGCAGAGGGAGCAATGAGCGATCGAGCCAAGACCAGAGAAAACATCCTGGAGGAGCGGGAGGCGATGCGCCGGCGGGTCGCGGAGCTGGACAAGGAAGGCGCATCTGCCACCCAGGCAGAGGAGGCACTGCTCAGGTTTCAGAAAGCCGTGGAAACAATGCAGATCGGCGTCACCATCACCGACGCGGACGGTACGATCCTATACACCAATCCGGCTGAAGCAACACTGCACGGATACGTGGTCGATGAGCTGATCGGCAAGAACGCCGGTGTTTTCTCGCCCTCTCAAAGTCCGCGACGCCAAATCCCCAGGGAGGAACTGGCGTTGATGTCCAGTTGGAGACGGGAGACCACGAACGCGCGCAAAGACGGTAGTGTGTTCCCGGTGCACCTGATGTCGGACGTCGTGAGAAATTCCCGGGGAGAAATCATAGGCATAATCTCGACGTGCGAGGACATCACGGAGCGAAAGCAGGCCGAGGAGGCACTGAGGGCGAGTGAGGAGCGTTACTCTCTCGCCGCTGCCGGCGCAAACGACGGCCTCTGGGACTGGGATCTGCGGGATAATCGCGTGTTCTATTCGACGCGATGGAAGTCGATGTTCGGGTACGGGGAGGCCGATATCGGCTCCAGTCCCGACGAGTGGCTCAAGCGCATTCATCCCGAAGACCGTGACAGAGTACAGTCAGAGATCAACAACCACTTGGAAGGCAGGACCTCGCACTTCGAGAGCGAGCACCGTGTGGGACACAGAGACGGCTCCTACCGTTGGATTCTGTGCCGGGGACTGGCCGTACGTGACGAGGATGGCAATCCGACTCGTATGGCCGGGTCGCACACCGACTTCACGGCCCGGAAACGGGTAGAGGAGCAACTCCTCCACGACGCGGTGCGCGATCAACTCACCGGCTTGCCCAACCGAGGCGTCATCACCAGGGCCATATCGCGATCTTTGGGGCGCGCCGCGCGGCGCGACGAATACAGATTCGCGCTCCTGCACATAAATATCGACCGCCTGAAACTGGTCAACGAAAGCCTTGGACGACACGCGGGTGACCGACTGCTCGCCGAAATAGCATGCCGACTGAAGGGATGCGTGAGGCCATCCGATCTGCTCGTACGATTGGGCGGCGATGAGTTCGCAATACTCGTGGATGACATGCGGGACGCAACCGATGCCACGCGGATCGCATCCCGCATCACCGATTCGATGGCGGCATCGTTCTATCTGTCGGAAAGAGAGGTCTTTGCCACTGCCAGAATAGGGATCGCGGTCAGTGGCGACAAATACCAGCACCCGGAGGAGTTGCTGCGCGACGCCAATACGGCCATGAGCCGTGCGAGGAGAAGTGGACGCGCAAGCCATGAAGTCTTCGACGAGGCAATGCATCGGAGAGCGGTCCAGGTCCTAAACCTCGAGACCGGCTTGCGGTGCGCATTGGAACGGGATGAGCTGTTGCTTCATTATCAGCCCATCGTATCGCTCCAAGACGGCAAGATAGCCGGCCTCGAGTCTCTGGTGCGTTGGAACCACCCGGAACTCGGCATCATACCGCCCGACGAGTTCATTCCCATTGCCGAGGAAACCGGGCTGATAGTGCCGATCGGTTGGCGAGTCCTATCGAAGTCGTGCGAACAGATGCGGGAATGGAAAGCAGATCTGCCGCCGGGAAACGAGATAGACCTCAGTGTCAACCTGTCCTCCCAACAGTTCACCCAACCGGACATTGTGAGCAAAGTCCGAAGCGCACTCGGCGAATCGAAGCTGGATCCGAAATGCCTCGGATTGGAAATGACGGAAAGCGCTCTGATGGAAAACGCTGAAGCGGTCTTCCCGCTCCTCCAGGAGCTGCAGTCGCTCAACGTGCGCCTGCACATAGACGATTTCGGCACCGGCTACTCGTCTCTGAGCTATCTTCACAAGCTGCCGATCGACACGCTGAAGATCGATCGCAGCTTCGTAATGGATCTGGGTCTTCGCGACGAAGCGCTGGAGATAGTCCGGACTATCGTAGTGCTGGCTCACAATCTGAATATGCAGGTAGTCGCGGAGGGGGTGGAGAGCCCCGAGCAAGCGACCTTGCTGCGCGAACTCGGTTGCGAGTATGCACAGGGATTTCATTTCTCCAAACCCGTGGACGGCGCGACGGTGTCCGGTCTGCTTCGTGGCAACGAGAGATTCCTCTAGCAATACATCCAACTGCGAAAGGCGATAATCGAGATGAACGCTGGAGCCTCAAACGAAACACCCGCCACGGTACGGGTCGGAGTTCTCGGCGCCGGGGCCTGGGCGCGCGGCGCCCACCTGCCGGGATTCGCAAGAGAGCCGCGCTGCGAAGTCGTGGCGCTGGCCGATCCCCAGCTCGACCTAGTGCGAGCAGCGGGCGCCGAGTTCGACATAGCCACGGTGACCGACGATCACATGGATGTCATCAACCGGGACGATGTCGACATGATCGACGTGTGCACACCGAGCCACACACACTTCGAGTTGGCCTGGGCGGCGCTCGAAGCCGGTAAACACGTGCTGTGCGAGAAACCGGTGGCCTACGATTTCCGCGACACCGTTCGCGCCAGTGACATGGCGCGCTCCAAGGGTCTCAAGACCAAAATGGGCTTCACGTTCCGCTACAGCCCCGCGATGCAGCACATGAAGAACCTCATCGACAGCGGCTTCATTGGGACTCCCTTCATATTCAACGGTTACGAGCAGAACTCGCAGTGGCTCGACCCCAACACGCCGCTCCGTCAGGTCGACATTCACGCCGATCAATCCGAGATCCAGGTTTCATCCCTCGAGGGGTACGGCGCTCCGATCATCGATCTCGCCCACTGGTTCGTCGGCTCCGGCTTCGCGGAGGTCGTAGGGACGATGCGGAACTTCATCCCCAACCGCGTCGTGCGTGAAACAGGGCAGATGATGCCGATGAACATCGACGATGGCGACGTCTTTATCGGGGAATTCCAGAACGGCGCCATAGGCACGATCCAGACGAGCTTCGTTACGGTCGGCAACTACCCCGGCCTGGAGGCACGAGTCTACGGGAGCGAAGGCGCCCTGATTTGCCGGTTGGTCGAAGAGTTCGGCATATGCGAGACGCTCGAGGCGGCCAAACCGGACAGCGTCGAGTTCAAGGTCATCCAGGTTCCGAAGCCGCTCTATCCTCCCGGTGGAAACTCCCGGGAGAGCTGGCGCACGCTGTTCTACGCCAACCTCATCTCCAACTTCGTGACCGAGATTCTGTCCGGCGATGATACGAACCAGGGAGACTTCCTGGACGGCGCACGCGTTCAGGAAGTGATCAACGCGGTGGAGCTTTCGTTCAGAGAGCGACGCTGGGTCGACCTTCCACTGGTCTCCGAGATAGTGACTTGAGTGTCCGAACAACGACGGGAACGGGAGGCAAAAGGGAGAGCAATTCGATCATCGATCGTTTCTTCGATCACTACTACCGGCGGCGGCCCGTCAACGCCACCTTCACGGGCATCCACGACTACGACTCCCAACTCCCCGACTGGTCGCCGGAAGGCCTGGAAGCAACAGCGGCGGAGATGGTGGATCTGCGAAACGAGCTGAACCAGCTTCTCCCGGCCGACACAGGTCCGGATTCACCACCCGCAGCGCGAACGGCGGCTGATATCGATAACGCTTTGGCGGACGCCTACCTCGACATTCAGCTCGCCGAGCAGGAGGGACCTCACTTCCTGCGCGGCAACCCTTCCCTCTACATCGGCGAAGCCGTATTCGCAGCAGTGTCGCTGATGCTCAGGGATTTCGCCCCGGCAGCCGACCGCGCCTCCGCACTGGAACGGAGGCTTGCCCAAACCTCCTCTTTGCTCAGAGACGCTCGAGCCACCATCGGTAACCGCCCCGTGCCATCATCGTGGCTGGAGCGGGCGTTAGAGGAATGTGACGGGGCGGTCGAGCTGTTCGGTGACGGTTTGAGCCTGTGGTGCAGCGACAGCGGCCTGGGAGCGAACACCTTCGAAACGCTCGACGCCGCCGCGAGCGGAGCGCTCGCGGCTGTGGAGGAGTTCCGGTCTTGGCTGCGCTCCCGATCACCCGCCCCGGAAAGCGCCTCGGGCGCCGGCTGCGATTTCTTCGAGCTGGTCTTGAAGCGCGGTCACTGGGAGTACCGCACTTCGACGCAGCTCCTCACACAGGCGAGAGACCAGTTCGAAGAGGCTGACCGCAGGCTGGCCGCGATGGCGGGGGAGGTTGACCCGGACGGGTGGCCCGCGGTATCCGCCAAGCTCGAGGTCCAGCATCCCGGTGCGTCCGAGTACCTGGATGCCTTCGATGAGTGTTGGGAGGCGTGCAGAAACGTGGCGGAGGAACGAGGCCTCGTTACCTGGCCGCACTTCCCGATTCGCTACGTGCAGACTCCCCGCTGGGCTCGCAAGGCGGCGCCCTTTCTGTATTTCCTGAACTACAGATCTCCGGCGGTATTCGACGATCTGGAGCCTCACGATTACCTGACGCCATCCATCGACGAGCACATTGAAGCCGAATCCCTGGACGGCTTCCTCCGCGGCGTCAACAACAGCGTGATAAAGTTGAACCACGTAGTGCACCACGGTGCATTGGGTCACCACGTGCAGAACTACTGCGCCAAGCGCTCGCGCTCCAGAATAGGACGGGTCGCTGCAATAGACTGCGCGAGCCGGATAGGAATGTTCTGCGGCGGTTCCCTCGCAGAGGGGTGGGCGTGTTATGCGACCGACCTGATGGGGGAGGTGGGGTTCCTCACCGATCTCGAAATGGTGGCGGAACAACACTCGCGCCTGCGCCAACTCGCACGGGCGATCGCCGACATCGAGCTGCACCAACATTCGTGGACCGAAGGGGATGCGCGCCGGTTCTACAGAGAGCGGATCGGCATGAGCGAGAGGGCCGCGGCAAAGGAAGTAACGCGAACCTCGATGTTTCCGGGCACGGCCGTCATGTACTGGCTCGGCACTCGCGGTATTCACGATTTGCGAAGTGTTCTACAGCGGACCGAAGGAGCCGAGTTTTCACTGCGCTCGTTCCACGACAGATTTCTCGGCCACGGATCGATTCCTGTCCAATTGATAGCCCGTCTGATGACGGAGAATATCCGCATATGAAGATCGACTGCATTCGAGTGCAAGCCGCCGCCGTTCTCCTGATCGCCTGCTGCCTATCTGCCGCGTGCCGGTCGGACAGTGGCGCGATAGCCCCCTCGAACGATCTCCTGATAATCGGCTACGACAGGGAACCCGACCAGTTGAATCGCTTCGGAACGCACATCCTCGAGGATATCCACTCCTGCGTGATCGAGGGGCTCACGACCACCGACGAAGACATGAACATCATTCCGCTGCTTGCCACCGAGATACCCACGCTGGAAAACGGCGGGGTTAAACTCACGGACGACGGCGGAATGGATGTGACCTGGAAGCTCCGGCCGAACGTAGAATGGCACGACGGAGTGCCGTTCACATCCGCGGACGTGAAGTTCACAGTCGAGGCCTTGAACGACCCGAGTTACAACCCCGAGAGCACCGATGGCTTCGACCGTATCGAATACGTCGAGACGCCGGATTCGCTGACCGCCGTCGTGCACTACCGCGAGATCTACGCTCCCTACGCTCACCAGTTCTTCCGCGGCACGTTTCCCAAACACATCCTGGAGGGTCGCGACATAGACCGCGCCTTCGACTACAACCGCAACCCGCTCGGCACGGGACCGTATCGGGTCGCCGAGTGGAGGACCGGCGAGTACATCCTGCTGGAAAGAGTGCCCGATTACTGGCGCGGCAGCGAATATCCGAAGATCGAACGGTTGATGTTCAAGTTCGTCACCAACACGAACACGCGCATCAACCAGTTGCGGAGCGGAGAGGTCCACGTGGTTGCGCTCGTGCCCTGGGACAAGGCCCGTGAGGTACAGGACGTGGAGGGAATCACCCTGAACCGCATGATCGGCAACAGCTACGAGCACATCACTCTCAACCAGCGGGAGTATGCGCCTTTCCGCGACGTGAAGGTGAGGCGGGCGCTGCTGTATGCGTTGGACCGCGAGTTGATAGTGAACACGATCCTCGACGGCCTGGCGCCCGTCATCCATGGCCCGATTCAACCGCCTTCATGGGCTTTCACCGACGACGTTCGCCACTACGACTACGATCCGGACAGGGCGGCTTCACTCCTGGAGGAGGCGGGTTGGAGTGATAGCGATGGTGACGGAATCCGTGACCGCGAAGGGAACCCACTCTCATTTACTCTGATAACGCAGGCCGGCTTCGCCATTCGAGAAAACGTCTCGCAAACTGTACAGCGGCAACTTCGTGACGTCGGAGTCGATATGCAGATCAGACTGATCGACGGAACCGCAATCAGCAGTATGTGGTTCGAGGGTGACTTCGAGGCGATGCTGCACTGGTGGCACATGCCGCCGGATCCGGAACTCACGCTCTTCTTCGCCAAGGACCGGTCTCCGCCGGCCGGCCGCAACATCAACTACATCAGGAATGACAGTCTCACAGATCTGCTGTATGCCTCGGACCGTACGGTAGATCGTGACGAGCGCCGCGACCTGCTGCACGCGGCACAGCGGTTGATCGCCGAGCTGGTGCCCGAGCTTCCACTCTACAACGTGACGCGCCTGGACGCGGTTCCGTCCAATCTACAGAACTTCAGAGGCAATCCCACCAACACGGGGATCTTCTGGAATGTGCATGAGTGGGAGATACGCTAGCCGGTGCTTCGCTACGTCGTTCGGCGAAGTCTGCAAGCGGTCCCGCTGCTGTTCCTGATCTCTGTCCTGGTATTCGCATTGATTCACGCGGCCCCCGGCGGGCCGCTGGACATGTATCTCGCGAACCCGAACGTTAGGCCCGAGGATATCGAACGCCTGCGTGTTGCGTTGGGACTCGACCGCCCACTACCGGAGCAGTACCTCTCGTGGCTGCGAGGCTTCGTCACCGGAGAATGGGGTTACAGCTACACTGATGGCCGCCCGGTACTGGAACGGTTGCTCGAACGACTGCCCGCCACGCTCGAACTCATCGCCAGCGCGATAGTGATCGCGACGCTGGTTGCCTTGCCGCTCGGCGTATTTGGCGCACTGCGCAAAGGAAGCTGGGTCGACCACACAACCACCGTGGTCGCATTTGCAGGGATCTCGCTCCCGGTATTCTGGGTGGGGCTGCTGCTTCAACTGGTCTTCGCGGTGGGCCTCGGGTGGCTCCCGTCCTCTGGCCGGACTTCTTTCGGCGACGGGTCGCTGCTCGACCGCCTGAGCCACATCATCATGCCGGCGGTTGTGCTGGCTGCCGTACATGCCGCCGCATGGTCACGATTCCTGCGATCGTCCATGGGTGACGCCGTGAGACAACGATTCGTCCTCGCTGCGAGGGCGCGCGGCATCACCGAACGGAGCGTGGTGTGGCGGCATGCCCTGCGGACTGCATTGCTTCCCTTCGTCACCGTGATAACCATGGACGCAGCGATAATGGTCACCGGCGCCGTCATCACAGAGAGTGTATTCGCATGGCCGGGGCTGGGCAGCCTGTTCACGGAAGCTCTGGCGCGACGTGACTATACGGTCCTCATGGCGTTCCTGATGATGACCTCAGGCGCGGTGGTGTTCCTGAACCTCGCGGCAGACGTCCTATATCATGCACTCGATCCTCGGGTGAGAGCCAAATGAAACGGCTCGGCGGCCGGCGCACCGCGGTGATCGCAGGTGCCATTCTGCTCGTATTGGCTTTGATGGCGGCCGCGGCACCGTTGATCACACCGTACCTGCCAGACACGATTGATCTCGAGGATCGCAGGGCGGCGCCGTCGCTGGAACACCTTTTCGGCACCGACGAGTTGGGTAGAGACGTGTTCACTCGCACCCTCTACGGTGCCCGCGTCTCGCTGGTGATCGGCCTGCTGGCCGCCGCGGTGACCGCGGCGATAGGCGTCACGATCGGTGCGGTAGCCGGATACCTCAGAGGTTGGATCGACAACATCCTGATGCGAATAACCGACACAATGCTGTCGGTGCCCAGACTTCCCCTCCTGATGATCGCGGCTGCGATTTTTGAGCCCTCTGTCGCTACGCTGATAATCCTCATCGGTGTGGTCGGCTGGATGGAGACGGCAAGAGTGATCCGCTCCGAGTTCCTTTCGCTCAGGCAAAGGACCTACGTGGAAGCTGCGCGCGCCACCGGAATGGTGCCCGCGAGGATTGTGGTGCGCCATCTGCTACCCGCTGCAGCGCCCGCGGCCGTGGTCGCCGCCACGCTGGCGGTAGGCCGTGCCGTGCTGCTGGAATCGGCAATGAGCTTCTTCGGGGTCGGTATCCAGCCTCCACAACCCAGCCTGGGCAACATGCTCTACCAGGCGCAGACCTCCATGGCCACCGAACCGTGGCTCGCTTTCTTTCCCGGCATCTTCATATTCCTGACCGTGATCACGGTTTTTCTCGTGGGATCGGAAGTGGGGGCGAAGGAGGTGCTATAGAAGGATGGATACTGGCGGGTCGTGGAAATGCGACTGAAGAGGTAAGGGCCTCTTGTGGCGGAATACGAGCCTTCTGTTAGCAACGGAATCTTACGGTGATATGCGGCAAAAACCGGGCGCCCATTGCCGATCCGAATCGGCACTCTCGAAACCTTGAGTTGCCGGATCCGGCGGTTGGGGCGCCCACGCTGGGCCGGGTCAGAGCTTGATGGTCACTCCGGCTCGGAATGTCATCAGGTTAGCCTCACTCCTTCTCGGGAACATGGTGATGGAACCGTCGCGGTTTTCGACCACGTCGCCGCGTGTCAGGTAGTCGACCTCGCCATTCAAAGTCCACTGAGCGGAGAAGTCCATCGCCACCTTCCTGGAAAGATCGAGCAGAATCCCTCCACCCCCGGTGAGCGCGTAGGTGATATCGTCGAAATTCGTCGTGTGCGCGAAATCCGGACCGCCGTCGACGCCGTCCAAAGATGAAACCGTGGCGAAATACGAGAATCCCGCGGTTCCAAAGGCGTAGGGACGCATCGGGCCCCGTCCCAATGTGAACTGCGGCCCAACACCGAAATCGACAATGAAGTTGTCCGTGTTCACGTCCACCCAGACTCTCCCGGTTGTGGGAAGCAGTTGTGTCGGATAACTCTCATGACCGTATACCACGAAGGACCCCGCCAACCGGATACCAACTTGATTGCGGCGGTCGAGGTTCACGACGCCGTACACTCCCAAACCGCCACCCCACTCGACGTTGTCCTGAAACTCTCCCACAGGCCTGGCCACCGTACCGTTGAAGCCTATGAGCCCTCTCGGGTGTCTCACCAGTCCCTGTGCGTTTGCCGCGAAGGGAAAAACCAGGACTGCCAAGGCTGCGAGAGCCAAAAACCCATTGCGTTGCATTGCTTTCTCCTGTGTTAGCCGCAACTATCACACAGGCAAACCGCATGCCCCTGCCGGCTACTGCTTCAAGTTGTTTGATTTGAATGTCTTACAAGAGCGCGCCCGAGCCGCTGGAATCACGTTTGTCCACTGCAGCGGACATCGGCCGCAGGGAGCCGGACATAGGTTGTCGCTCCAACCGCAGACGCCGATCGCTCGCGATCAGCGTCTTTCGACGTACCCCGGCCCTCGCACCACCCGCCCGGGTTTCGCACCCGTGTGACGACCGTCTCGCACCACCGGCACGCCGTTCACCAAGACATATTGCATCCCAACCGATAGCTGATGCGGTTCCTGGAAGGTCGCGCGGTCGACGATGGTCTCCGGATCGAACACCGCGATGTCGGCATAGAATCCTTCGCGCAGAATACCGCGATCTTGAATCGACAGACGGGTTGCCACCGCGGATGACATCTTGCGGATCGCATCCTCGAGCGGCATGACCTGCTCTTCCCGCACATATTTGCCAAGTATGCGGGGGTAGGTTCCATACGCGCGGGGGTGTGTGAGTCCTTCGGCGCTGTCGGGATCGGCGCCGCCTGCGTCGGTTCCGAACTTTATCCAGGGCTGCTTCATCTGCAGCATGACGTTGCTCTCGCTCATCATGAAGTAGACGGTACCCACGCGCGATTCCTCGGAGACGATCAAGTCCATTGCGGTTTCGATCCAATGCTTGCCTTGTTGCTCGGCAATCTCCGCGAGCCTCAGTCCGGAGTACCGTTGGTTCTCCGGCTCCTCGAGCCCGAGGATCAGCACGTTTTCGGGAGTCGAGAGCACGCACAGATTCTCCCAGTCGCTCGTCTGGTGCAGGATCTCTTCCCGAATCCGCGCACGCGTTTCCGCGTCCCTGAGGTTGTCGAAGAGTTTTCCGTCCGCCGCGGTCCAAGGCGGCAGGCATGCGGTGAGGCCCGTGCTGCCCGCTACATAGGGGTACATGTCAGCCTGAATATCGATGCCGGCGGCTCGCGCCGAGTCTATCAACGCGATCGCCAACGCGGGTTTGTGCCAGTTGCGCATTCCTCCCGCTTTGAGGTGATACACTTCGACGGGAACGTCTGCCGCTACACCGATTTCTATCGCTTCGCGCAGCCCCTCGAGAAACTTGTCGGCCTCGGAGCGGAGATGCGTGATGTACACGCCGCCGTAGGGAGCGGCGGCCTTGTTGATTTCGATCAACTCCCTGGTAGACGCGAACGATCCTGGAGGGTATATCAACGCCGACGCGATCCCGAAGGCGCCCCCCTCCATCGACCCTCGGACGGCCGTACGCATCGAGTCCAGTTCAGCCGGCGTCGCCTCCCCCATGGCCATGCCTTTGCCGTATACACGAATCGTCGCGGCACCCACGAAAGATCCGACGTTGGGGCTCACCCCGTGCGCCTCCATGGCCTCCAGCCAGTTGCTGAAACCGTCCGGCCCCATGAAGGGAACCGCTCGCTCGAGTTCTTCCCGTGTCGGTTCGCCCGTTGCACTGAGAGTCAACCTGTTGGCCGGCGCGTTCGTGTTGCCCTCTCCCAGTATCTCAGTGGTGATGCCCTGAGTGACCTTGCTCACCACACGGCCATCGCCGTACAGGAGCGCACGGCGAGAGTGGCTCTGGATGTCTATGAATCCGGGAGCAACGACCAGTCCGGTGGCATCGATGCGCTCGCCCGCGGGCTCATCGCTCAGCAATCCCTTCGGCACGATCGCCGCGATACGATCCCCCCGTATTCCGACGTCTCCATAAAACCACGCGTTGCCGGTGCCGTCCACTACCCGGCCATTCTCGATTATCACATCGAAGCCGTCACCTACGGGAGCGGGCTCGACACTCGGACCGCGCGCGCATCCGGCAGCGAGCGCCACCAAGCTCAGGACGTATGGTCGCAGACGCATCTCTTGCTCCTGTCTAGTTTGAGGGGGAGCGGTAGGCGGGGAGCGGTACCGGTCTGGGTAATGCCGGCGCCGAGCGTTTCCGACCCATCACTCAGGAACTCTCCCTGTTTACGTCCCCGGCCCCGCTCCCCGCTCCCCACCTACCACCTACCCTGCTCACCACGTACTGCTCACCACTCCGCCCCCTTCACCACTCCGCCAACCCCGCGAGCCTCAAGATTTCTATGTAGTTGATGATCGCCTGAAGATCCGAGGTGGTCCGGTGTTGGCCGTCCAACATCTTCTTGATGTCGAGCACGCTGTTCTGTCCGTTTATGAGCAGATTGACCTCCCTCGTGTCAGCGATATCGCCGGCGTCATACGGATACTGCTGGCGCCCATCCGCCATCACCTCATTCAAGTGGGCCCGCCATCCGCCGTAGCCATCTCGTGTCACCAACGGAGTCGGCCGCGGGACCATACCGGACGCTCTGCGCTCTAAATCTGTGAGACGCAAGCGCACCGGTTGGGTGTTCAGCGCGCTAGCCACCTCAACCATGTGCGTTTCGAGGACGCCCAGGTGAGCTTCCCCGAGCCCTTCGATCATCCCCTGCATCTCTCGAATGTAGCCGCCTACGCGACCCTCATCTTCGGCAAGCTCCAGGACCGAAGTGAGAGTGGCCTTTTCGTTGATCATCGTGGCCTCGACATGAGCTCTCGCCCATTTGTACGAATCGAGCAGATTCTCAGCAGTCGCGCTATTGAGCCTCTCCAATCCCATTATCAACTGGTGCCCGATACGACGTGTGCCGTTGCTCGCGATCTCGCCGGCCAGCCGCACGGCCATGTCATCATCTGCGCTCGCGATCGTGTAGGCACCGGCCGCCCCGATAATAGCGATCCGCTTCATCTGCGTAGGGTCGGCTTTGTCGATTCTGTCGCCGGACGTGTGGTACCACTGATCCGGCCACGCGATCATCATTATGCCGGGAACGCCTACTCCCCAGTCGTTGAAGACCATGTGGTCCGATGCGCCGTAATGGGTCTCGATGCTGTAGAGAAAGGGCTCGTCGGCGCCGGTCGGCGCAACGATACGGCGCGGCACCTTGAAGAAATCGCGCCGGTTCTGGATGTGCTCGTGGTTAGACTCGCCAACGTACCTGTAGTAGTTCTCCATCACGTCGTTTATGTAATGAGGGTGTCCGTAGGATGTCCTCATCAGATTCATGCGCGCCTTGTTGAGGCTCAGCCACTCACCGACCATGTCCATGTTGATGTTGGCCAGCGTGCGCTCCATGATGTCCTTGTTGGCGATGACCCAAGGACCGGTTCCGGAGTACTCAGGGCCCCACAGGAACCGGATCGTTCGTTTCGGCCGCGGAATCCGTCCCTCTTCAATCAACGTGTGAAGCGTGCGTGCCACCTCGAGAATACCTGCGCTGCCCGACTTGTTGTCGTTGGCGCCCTGCTTCACATAACCCTCGAAGAGATGGGCGGAGAGAATCACCTCTCCCGCCTCCGGATCGGTGCCCGGTATGTGGGCAACGGGATCTTCGAGATCGTACGGCTGTGTAGTGGCCTCCACCTCGGCGTGGACGGTTATCTCGTGGCCGGCCAGCAAGCGCCGCTTCAGGTCGGCCGCTTCACGTGGAGGAATGAAAAACCCGAACTTGGTTTCCGGCCCACCTCCGCGCCGCGACCCGACGCCGCTCCACGGAATCTGTAGAGGATCGAAATGCGGGCGGCTGTTGCCGATGGCGACGACACCCAGTGCTCCCCGATCTACGCAGGCAAGCTGATGAACGGTGCCGATCGAGCCTTCCGTGACCACGATCCTACCATCCACGCCTGCTCTATCCAGTTCGCCCGCGGTGCCGTGCCCAACCCAAACGAGCTGCGCGGTGACGTCGGCATTGCTGCTGCCTCTCGCCAACATGGCCCGCATGTCCTGATACGATGCCAGCTTCTGCCGCATCGGACTCACTTCCCACAACTCGCCCTTTATCCCGTCCCACACCTCTCCCCCTGGGAAGCGGGCTATCTCGGCGCCGGGCAGGCCGTATTCCACCAGGCGATCATATATGAATTGAGACTCGTAGAAGGTTCCGGCGTATTCTTCAGGATGACGATCGCGGTTGTAGCCACCCGTGGCCATGATCGTGTTCCACGCCGTTTCGCCCGACGCTTCTCCAATGATCTCGTCCATCACGCCGGTGGGAAGCAGCGTCCATTGGTAGAATGGCGTCATCTGTGCCCGGGAACCCGCACCACATACGAGTGCGAGCCCGAACACCATCAACATTGTTCTCTTCAGCATTCAGGCCTCCAGTTGTCGGAGCATGTGCATTTTGGGAAATCGTCTCCAGCCCAGACCATACTACACCCGAGGACATGCCCTCTCAAGAAGTCAGGTTGTAGTGGTCTGATTTGCACAAAGAATCTCAAAGGTGCGCGCACGTGGCAGGCACAGCTTTTTCGACACGGACTCGCCATTGCACGCATTACTTGCTAATGTTGGCGGCGGAGCCTGCGACAACGAAGAGCTTTTCAGCTATAGCGAGAATACTGGAGCAAATGCCAACCTCTGTCCTGCTCGTAGACGACGATCCGGCGATCTTGAGTTCCATAGGAACGTTCCTCGAAAGATCAGGGTACGAGGTCGGTCGCACCTCCAATGGCAGCGAGGCGCTGGATCTCCATTTGGAACAGGGTTACGACGTCGTGCTGGTCGATTTGCAGCTCCCGGATATCTCGGGTATCGAGGTGCTGGAACAGCTCCGCGCCCGCGACGCGGCCGTTGTCCTGTTCACCGGTCACGGCGACATCCAGACAGCGGTGCACGCAATGCGCCTGGGAGCAGAAGACTTCCTGACAAAACCGGTGGACATGCACCACCTGACCGCCGTCATCGAGCGTAGCGTGCAGAGCGTTCGAATGCGGCGCGAGGTCGCCCGGCTGAAGAACCTATTCGACCGCGACGTTTCCCCCGATGGTCTCGGTAAGTCACCCCGGATGTTGGAAATCGGCCGAGATGCGCAACTCATCGCCGCCAGCGAGAGGACCACGGTGCTTCTCACGGGAGAAAGCGGGACCGGCAAGGGTTGGTTGGCAAGACTCATCCACAACCTGTCTCCGCGTGCTGCCGCCCCCTTTATCGACATCAACTGCGGAGGGCTCTCAGCCAATTTCCTCGACAGCGAGTTGTTCGGCCATGAAAAGGGAGCGTTCACTGACGCCAAGGAGAGGAAACGCGGGCTGTTCGAGGTCGCGGACGGTGGTACTCTCTTCCTCGACGAAATCGGAGAGCTGGCACTGCCGCTTCAGCCCAAGCTGCTCCGGGTCTTGGAGACAAAGTCGTTCCGCAGGCTCGGCGGGACCAGCGAACACACCGTCGACGTGCGCCTGATTGCCGCAACGAACAGAAATCTGGAAGCGGCACTGGAAAAGGGTCAGTTCCGGGAGGATCTCTACTACAGGATTTCAGTGGCCGCACTGCACCTGCCGCCCCTCAGGCACAGGAGCCGGGAAGACCTCCTTGCCTTGCTGGAAAGCTTCCTCGCCGGTCTCAGCAAGGAGATCGGAGGCGCTATACCATCGCTGAGCCCGAACGTCGTGGAGCGACTGCTCGAGTACGAATGGCCGGGCAACTGCCGGGAGATGCGCAACGCTCTCGAACGTTCAATCATCATGGCCCGGGGAGACAAAGTCGGCATTGAACATCTGCCCCCCGAACTGAAACGACGATCCACGGCCGACAGGGGTGGTCAAGACGGTCAGACATTAGAGCAAATCGAGAAACAGCATATCAGAATAGCCCTCAAACGCCACGGCGGTAACCGCACCCACACGGCGCGAGAGCTGGGAATCACGCGGGCAACGCTGATCAACAAGATCAAGAAGTACGAGTTGGACGGCTGATCCCTTCCAAATTCCAGCCCGCCGCATAAAAACTGAACACCCCGGCGCAATCTGCACTCGACATCTATCAAAGTCCTTATCCACAAGGCGTTACGTGCAGCAGAAGGGTTGACGCCGTACAATTCTTTTACAGTTAGACTCAGCTCAATTCTCGCGCCTTAACAACGTAAGTCTTTTCCCAACAACAACTTAGCTGATCCCTGCAAAACGGCACCAAAGCTGCCATGTCCATGGTGGCCGCGTATTCGGGATTAACACGTTTGGGGGCATGGATGTTCATGAGTTTCGCCGGGTTTGTTGCATTTCTGCTACTGGTTTTTTTAGCAGCGCCCGATGGCGCAGCAGCGCAGAGATCTGCGCGCATCGGGGTCGGCGCACGCGTCGTGGCATCCGTTGCCCCGGAGGTGCTCGAGACAGCCGACCAGGAACTCACGCGAGTCATGGCGGCTGATACCCTCACCGGAAACTGGACGCCGGCACCGGCAAGTGCGGCCAGCGGGATAGCTCGAGTCGTCAGCGAGCGCCTGAGACCGGCAGCAGATTCCCTCAAACCAAGGCAGACGCCGGCCACCGAATCTGAAACGCAGCCGCGGCGTACCGAGTTCATAAGGATTACGGTGGCATTCACGGCCAACTGAGGGCCGGGAAAGCCCGATTATCTCGCACCTCCAGATCTACGCCACAGGATTCGGCCTGTTCTGGTTCTTGCGAGCATTGGCTCGAACGCTCTGGAAGCGAGCAGTCGTAGCTCAAGTGCCGCACCTCCGCAACAACCGATCCACCTGACGCCGGCTCAAACCCGAGATCCACTGCCGTAAACGCAATCACTGCAACCACTTAACAACTCACAATCCAGCTTTGGGTCTGGCTTGCACCTTGCATGCTATAATGTTCTTTTATGAAAACTGCGCTCGATCTGGTTTTCTCAAAAATCCACATCATGGTAAAGGGGCAACTGATGACCCGAGTCACGAGAGTGGCCGCCCTGCCGGTAGCATTGCTTGTATTCGCGGTGATGCTTACCCCCGCGGTGGCGGCACAGACCACCGCATCAATTGATGCGACGGCGGTAGTACAAAATGGGTTCGACCCAATCACGGCCACGGGAGTTCAGAACTTGGATTTCGGCACTGTTGACGCCGGTTTGGGACCGTTCGATGCGCCGGAAGCCGGTTTTGGCCGATTCAACCTCACGGGAGAGGCAAGCGAAGCGGTGAACATCGAGTACACCAGCCTGCCGAGCCAACTCATCATCGACGATGGTTCGGGTGCCACGATCCCGATCTTCTTCGAGGCAGATGACGGCATCCTTTGGGGAACCGGTTTCCCGGGCGCATTCTCGAGGTTCAATCCGCTGATCAGCCAGACTCTGGCGTTCGACGGCACGGGCAACCTGGTGGTTGGAATCGATGGCACCATCGATCCACCGCTTACCGCCACGGACGGCAATTACGACGGTACTGTCGTTCTCACGGTTTGGTATCCGTAACGCACCCCTCGGCCTCAAGTTAGCTGAGGGCTCAACAGCGGCTGGCGGCGGCCGGAACATCCCGGTCGCCCCCAGGCCTGCTGCAGACGAGATGCCGGACAGGTTCGCGGTGAAGACCACCCTGATGTGCGCCGCCACATTGGCGTTGGCACTAATTCCTCCAGGCCGAGCGACAGCGCAGAACGACGCGTCGGTTTTCATTGTACCGCGACCGCTGGTAGCAAACGCACGCCGCGACCTGAGCTTTGGCACGGTGATCCCGGGCATACCGGCCACCGTGCGCACGACCGACGTGAGGTATTCGGGGTTGTTTGAGATCCACGGCGCGAAGTACGAGACGGTTCGCATAGAGATCTCACTGCCGCCGACGCTCCAGTGTCCGACCGGCGATGAGTTGCCGGTTTCGTTCGGGCCGGGCGACGGTGCCGCTGCAACCGATCGCGGACGGTTTCACGGTGTGGCCTTCGATCCCCGCCAACCTCTGATAGCCACGTTGGGTGCCAACGGCAAGCTCTACGTCAGACTTGGCGGTACGGCCGAGCCGATTCGTAGCCAACCCGATGGCACGTACCGTGCGACGATCACACTATCCATCTTCGACCTGGGTAGCTGAGGATGTCACGAACAACCAAGCTGCGACTGCTGATCACGATCGGCGCGGTGCTCTCGCTGGCACTTCTGCCTCGAGTCCTCGAGGCGATATACGTGACACCGCACGCTGTGTTCATCGGCCACGGAGGCCGAGCGGGTCAGGTCACGCTGGGTAATTCGGGCGAATCGGCCGAGGAAGTCACTGTCGAACTCCGATTCGGATTCCCCGACACCGATTCCACTGGTAACCCGTTCATACGTTTCGTTGACGACCCGGGGCCGGAGTTCCCGTCAGCGGTGGATTGGATAAGGCCCTACCCGCGACGGCTGCGACTCGAGCCCGGCGAGCAGCAGGTGGTGCGCCTGCTGGCAACTCCGCCAGACGATTTGCCGGACGGCGAATACTGGTCGCGGATGATCGTCACGGCTCGAGGTGCCTCGGTGCCCATCGAGTCGAGCGACACGGCAGTGCACGCGGGAGTAACGCTCGAAATGCGCCTCATCACCTCGGTCACATACCGCAAGGGTGATGTGAAGACGGGCCTCACGATCAGGGAGTTCGACGCTTACGTTGAGGGCGACTCGATCGTTGCGTGGATGAACGCCACTAGGGCCGGCAACGGCGCGTATCTCGGGACCGTCAACTTCGAGGTGCTCGACGAAGACGGCACGCCAGTCCGCGAATGGTCGATTCCAACAGCCGTCTACTATCCTGTGAACAGGCGGTTTGCGCTCCCAATCCAGTCTCTGCCCGCCGGGCTCTATGTGTTGCGTCTAACTGCCGTGACCGAGCGCCCCGACCTTCGTTCGGGCAACGTCCTGCCTGCTCCCACGATCACGGAAACGATGGGGATAATGGTCCCCGAACGGTGAACCCGGTGCTACTCCCACCGCGAACCAGCATTCGCCTCGGTCGCCGCTTCGGTGGCGTTTTTCTTCGCGGTGTTCTGGCGGTTTTGCTGCTGGCAATCGCAGCCTATCCAACCAATGGTCAGGTGGACACCGCACTGGTCCAGGCAGTCGTGGAGATCAACATCGACGGCGGACCGAAACAGGTAGTGCCGGCGGTTTCCTACAATTCGACAATGCTCGTTCCACTTCGGACGTTCTTGGAAATGGGCGAGTTGCAGTTGGACGAATACGTGGCGGACAGTTCGGCAACCGTCATGGTCCAGCCTGGTGACATTCCCGTTCGATTCCATCCAGACAGCGGACTCCTGACCCGCGGCGATTCGTTATTGACCCTGGAGCCGATGGAAGCCGTTTGGTGGGACGGAGAGCTGTACGTGGCAACGGAAGTCCTGGACCGGGCATTCGGTGTTGCCACTAGCATGGACTGGACTAACCTGACGGTGCTGGTCGGTCGCGTATCCGCTCTGCCGGTCATCCGCCGCGCTCGTCGAGAGAGACGGCACGAACTCCTCACGCGCCCGGAACCGCCGCCGCTGCCGCCATTGAGCACTCGTCCTCCCGAGAGTATCGCGGACGGCGCCGTCTTCGAGTGGTCCATGACGACGCCCACCGACGGCACCGCCGACGACCTGACGCTCGTGACGGGTTTGGGCGCCAAGTTCTACGGCGGGAGTGTGGAATTGCGGCACCAACTGCGCAACGCCAGGGGCCCCGCAGCTTCCGACCTGCGGTTGTCATGGACCCGCGCCTGGCCTCACAGGGATTGGATCAGGCAAGTCGGAATCGGAGACGTCAGATCCAGCGGATTGCGGGCAAAGCTGATAAGGGGCTTGACGGTCACCAATGCGCCTTTCATAAGGTCGTCCGAGTTCGACGTCGAACAGGTGCTGGGTCGACTTCCGGCGGGTTGGGAAGTCGAGTTGTATGAGGGCGGTAGGCTTCGCGGTTATGACGAGGTGGACGCGCTCGGCGTTTTCCGCCTGCCAATTCACCTTCGTTACGGTCAGAACCCGTATGAGCTGGTTCTCTACGGGCCTACCGGCGAAGTGATACGGGAGAGACGGACCATTCGCGTGCCTTACAGCCGCATCCCCGCAGGCGAGCTGGAGTACGCCGTCGCCTCCGGGTTGTGCCGTTACGAACCGTGTCACGGAATGTTCAGTGCGGATCTCCGTTACGGTGTGACGAACTGGGTCACGGTTCAGGCAGGTTCCGACTATTTTTCGCGTAGGGCCACGGACGATCTCTGGCAGCCATATGCCGCGGTCTCGGCGGCGCCGTTGACCTTCCTCCGGTTGACCGGCGAGGCCATTCACAACGGGCAGCTCCGTGCCGCCATCGGAGTAGAGCCGACGACGACCTTCAAAATGGATTTGTCCCACACCGTCTTTGACGAAGAGGGCAGGCTCTATCGAGCCGGGGCATTCGAGCGTATCCGAACCGAGGGATCGTTGTTCTGGCAACCGCAGGGCGTGCGGAGTTCCTTCTACTTCCAGCTCGTTGGGTACCACTCATCTGGGCCGGCCGGTAAACGCAACTTCCAACGTCTGTCTGCCACTGCGCGCCTGGGTAAGGTCAGGCACTCCTTCGGGCTCCGGCACGACTTCACGCGCCAGGGAACGCTCTACGCCGACCATCGCACCGGAATCGATTGGAACACGGACTTCGTGTATACAGGCAATCGGCGGTGGCTGCGAACAGCAAGCATTCGAACTGGTGTGAGCATCGATGCTGGTGACGGGCTCAGCAGGCTCAGGGCCGCAATTGGACGTCAGATTGCCAAGGGGGCGAGGATCGACGTCGCTGTCGGTTGGCTACGCAACGGCGGGGTCGGACTCGACATCGGTTTCAATACGGTAATCTCGGGTCCGCGATTGGGAACCAGGAATCGATTCAATACGGAGAGCGGCGCGGATGGTCTGATGTTCGTGGACGGATCGGTGGTGGTCGACCCGGACACGCGCGAGGTGCGCCTGAGCGACGGCCGCGACCTTGGGCGAGCGGGAATCTCGGGTGTCGTCTTCCTGGACGAGAACGACAACGGTGTGCAGGATTTCGGCGAGCGCGGTCTCAGCGGAGTACCGGTCCGAGTTGGCGGATGGCATGAGGAAACGGACGCATTGGGTCACTTTGCCACCTGGGATCTGATACCCTACGAGGACTCATTTGTCGAGCTTGACCGGCTCTCGTTCGATGACCCGCGATTGGTACCGCTCAACAGCACGATTGTCGTAGCTCCGACACCGAACAGCTTTCAGTCGATCCACGTGCCCGTGGTGGTCGGCGCTGAGATCAGTGGCTACGTTATGCTCGATGGGGTGGGGGTAGCCGGAGTTCCGGTAGCCTTGCACAATCTCACGATCGGTCGAACAATCACTCTCGTTACCTTCAGCGACGGAGGATTCTACTCTGTAAGCATACCACCCGGCGAATACGACGTCACGGTGCCAGAGTCCGTGCTCGACCGACTGGGTGCCGCCGCAACGCCGGTGACCATAAACGTTCCGTCCGGCCAAGGTGACAAGCGTGTCGAGGGGCTGGTGGTCAATATCGAGCGGGTATCGGACGAGCCTAGCGTTCTCGACAGGTACACACGCAGCGGATACGATCGATCCCGGAGATCCACGGAGGGAATCAACTAGTGGCCATCAACGGCAGCTTGGACGAGGCGTCCCTGGCGGACGTTCTGCAGCTGCTCGCTCTGAGCCGAAAGACGGGCAGGCTGTCGGTTTCAGATCAGTCCAACCTTGGCCACATCTTCCTGGAAGACGGCAGAATAACCCACGCCTTTCTAGTCAACCGTCGTTATCGGCTCGGCGACATCCTCTTCAAGAGCGGACACATCACCCAGGACCAGCTCACTGAGGCTATACGGCTGCAGGAGAAAGATCCGGAAAAGAAGGTTGGCGAAATCCTGATCGAGACCGAGGCGATCTCAGAGACGGCACTGCGGCACTACATGCAGGTCCAGATCGAAGAGGCGATCTATTTCCTGTTCACGTGGCGTCGAGGGGACTTTGCCTTCGAGCGAGACGTAAGGCCCGACCCACATGATTTCTTGGTTTCCATCAATCCCGAGTCTCTGTTGCTGGAAGGTGCGAGACGCGTGGACGAGTGGAGCGTGATCGAAAAGAAGATCCCGTCCTTCGAGATGGTGTTCAGAGTGGACCAGGAACGAATCATACAATCCAAGGTCGACCTCTCGGAAGAACAACAGCGGATCGCGGAACTGCTCGACGGTAAACGAACAGTCGCCTCGATTGTTGCCGAGACGGGCATGATCCAGTTCGAAGTCGGCAAGGCGCTCTACGGACTGACCACTGCCGGGTTCGCCGAACCGGTTGCTCCCGAACAAGCGCAGGAGCCCGGCGAGTCTTCGTTGGAGGACGAGACGGGTCATCTCAACCAAGAGAAGCTGCTGGCATTCCTCGCACATCAAGCGGAATTCGCCGATCCCAAAGTACGCAGACAGTCCGGTCTCCACATTGCCGATTGCCCGACCTGTTCAAAGCGCCTCCAGGAGATCCATATCCGACGAAGCCAGGGCATTACGGCGATTCCGGAAGAAGCGGCGACAGCCGCACTGAAGCCTGAACCTCAACCACCCGCACCTGACCGCAGGAACGGTTCCGACCGAAGGCAGGCAGACGCCGCTTCAGGCTTTGATGGAGCGGCAGATCGCCGGATCCACGGTGCCGGAGACCGGCGAAGCTCCGCCCGGCACGCCGCAGTCGAGGGACGCCCCCTCGTCGAGCGTCGCCGCAGAGGCGATAGGCGACGAGGTGAGAGAAGAGAGGGAGAGCGCAGGCTGGCTGCGCCCGTGGACCGCTCGGACAAGCATGCAGTTGAGCGTCGCCGCGGAGTGGAACGCCGCAAGCGCGACCGCCGGGTCGTGCCGCGGCGAGCGACGGATGTGAAGCTGGGAGGGCATGCAGGCAGCCGCCGGACCGTCGCGTATGGTGTCGCCGGCGGGTCGTCGTCCACCTCCGCGACCAATGTTGGCGAAGCTACTTCTCGTGCTGCGCCAAGAGTTGGACGCCGCTCCGGTTCGGCACGTAAGGTTTCCGAGAGCGTGACCACGCAGGCGACTTCACGTGTCGAGTCGCAGGACAATCGAGGTACCAATGCCAGTCAAGAAAGTCACAAGACCGATGTGAGCCCGGAACCGCAGCAATCGCAGCGAGGACAAACCGAGACATCTCATCCAGCCTCACCCTCTCCGGATGCAGGCAATCGGCCGATGCGCCCGAGCGTGCGGCGTATGCGCGAGTCGCCGCTCAGAGGCTTGCCTCTACTGGCAGACGGAACCCAATGGATGTTCGTGGAGAGGGATGACGAGGAGGGAGAGGCCGAACGAGAGGAACCCAGCGCCTCTGCAAGAACAACCGAAGTTGACGTTACTGCCCCTGTGCCGGACGCAGAAGCTACTGACGTCCAGGAAACAACGCCAACGCGCGATGAGAGCTCGACCGACGTCGACAGTAGACCACAGGAAGCCGACGCGGCAGCGGCAGAGTTAGAATCAGCAGCCGAGGTCGAATCGGCAGCAGCCAAGACCGAACCGTCGGAGATTGGCCAGCACGTCGAAACGCCGGAGCCCGCACAAGAAGCATCGGAGACAGAGGCGGAAACACCGGACACGGCTTCCACAACAAAGCGACAAAAAGCCAGCAAGTGGAGATCGAGGAGCAAGACGCAAGACCGAGAGACTGAGAAGGCGAGACGGGAGCTAGAGAACAGCAAGTTAGAGGCTGAGAAATCCAAAACCGAAGCCGACAAAGCTCGGCAGGAAGCAGACAGAGCGAAGGCGGAAGCGGAAAAGGCACGGGCGGAAGCAGAACGAGCCACCAAGAAGGCGGCGGCGGCGAAGGCCGCAGCGGAGGCGCCGAGGCCGGCATCCATCGCAAGTACACAGCGAAGTGGACGTGGAACTCCTGTGACGTTGAGACAGTTGGCGGGTGACGGTGCACAGGAAGCGGAGACTGTGGCGACCGGGCCGGAAACGATCCAACCCGGAGACAAGAAGCCCAGGTCGGATCGTAAAGGGCACAAGTCTTCATCGCTTTGGTTGACCGTGGCCACGGTCGCTGTCTTAGCGACGGCGATCGGGTGGTTGGCAAGACCCCTTCTCGAGGGCGGATCTGGAAGTCGACCTGGCGGTGGCGGTGGGGGCGGCGAGGGCGGCGCGAGTGCTGGGCAACAGGTCGCGGAGGATGTGCCTGCCGTTGTTTCCGACTCGATGCTAAGAGACAGTATTGCAGTCGAGGGCACTCCGGCTTCGTCGCAGACAAGCGCATTAGCCTCGGAGCCGGCGTCGCCGCCAGAATCTCCTACCACGCAAGATCCCGCCGATGAAACGCAGGTTGCTGGCGATACTGGATTTCAGGAAGAGGGTGCGCGAGTCGAAGCTCAGCCAGCCGCGACTCCGGAAAGGCCCCAGGTGGCCGAACCCGTTGTCGAACCGGAAGCCGAGGAGGCAACGCCCGTTGAACCCGCCACGGAGCAGCCGGCCGAGGCTGTGGCAGCCGAAACGGCGGATGCTGCTACGACCGCGTCTATTGCTGGGACGGTTCGTTCCAGCGAAGGAGGATCGCTCCTTGCGGGCGTGGCAGTCTCCCTGTTGGAATCGGATCTGGCGACAACCACCGACGCGGCCGGACGATTCGCCTTCGAGGGTATTCCACCTGGTTCGCTATCTGTGGCGGTCGAGTTCGAGGGCTATCGTCCCGAGAAAGAGGCCGTCATGGCAGAAGCCGGGAGCGGCATTGAGTTGGACTTCGTGCTGAACAAACCACCCGTCGCCAACGAGCCGGATGCGGAACTCGAGGAGGGTAATTGGGCGGTAACCGACCTCGCCGGCGCCGCAGCCTTCTTGGGCCGTCCGGTGGCCGTCATCTCCAACCTTTGGATCGAAAGCGTAGCCATCCCGGCGACGGGAACCAGGCCACGGGTCCGCATCGCCCACCTGGTGGATTCGGGAAAGCGCATATCACTGGTCGTGTCGCGGTCGGGACCGGCAAACCGAGCTGCAGTACCGAGGGTCACGGCTCTCAGAATCATTCCGGCAACCGAAGCATATCCAATCACAACGGGTACGGCGAGCTTCGGAGCCTTCCTCGTTACCGCCAAGACCAGTCTACCGGCGGAAAGACTCAGGACGCTGCTGCAGGGATTGGAAGTAGCGAGCGGAGGTTGAGGATCTAACAAGCCGGCGAACCGCGCGACCTAGTCGTCCAGCTCGTCTCACCACATCCCCAGCAAGAAGGCTCTGCCGATCTGGGTCGCGTCGAATCCTGCTGTCAGACCGATCGAACCCCACAATTGACCATAGAGTTCGAAGCGCGCGCGTGTGATCCAGCGCACCGCGAGATCCCAGCCGAACCATTAGGTGTTCCTTCAGGCTACTAGGAGGGCTGTCAAGATGCCGAGAAGACTGTGGGCACGCCTGCGGGAGGACGTCGACTGCGGCCTGCGCCGTGGTGGCTGGTACGAAGCTCTCGCGATCGAGCAAGGCCGAGTATTGTTGTCCATACACGGACGTCAACGCACGTTTCCGAGTCAGATTTTTGAGGTCTCGAACGAGGGACCGTCGTGTTGGACTGTCATCACCCGGGCTGGCAATTCCGGCAGGATCCCGCTTCGCTGGCGGAACGGTTACGCAGTCTGCCCATCATGTCACTGGCGCCAGTTGCTCCTGGGCCGGCCGAAAACCCTGTTGTGTGAGGGATGCTACCGGGAGTTCGAAGTCAACTGGGAAGAGAACTATTTGAAGGCAGTTTGAGGCAGCAACAAAGCACTTTACCAGCTATCTTCGTTGAAGCACAAAACGAGAGAGAGAATGTGGCACACGCAGTAGCACAGGAAAGACGCAAGGGAGAACGGCGACATTTGGTGGAGCGGCGCTCGCCGCAGGCCAGGAGGGCGCCCCTCGACAGGAGAAGACGGGAAAGACGCTGCATGCGTCTCAGAATCGCCCGGAACGATAGGCGGCGTGTACTTAATCGTCGTATCGCGGAACGGCGG
The DNA here is from genome assembly GCA_964580055.1 of uncultured Gemmatimonadaceae bacterium. Classification (GTDB taxonomy): domain Bacteria; phylum Gemmatimonadota; class Gemmatimonadetes; order Gemmatimonadales; family GWC2-71-9; genus JBDGYW01. The sequence goes on from CAZOJI010000050.1 coordinate 26,686, forward strand.
CGACTGCCCGACCGCCGTGTTCCCCCGAACCGGCGGCACTCGCTCCGCAGCCGTACCACACCATCTCCCTACACTGTCGAGCAGATCGCCGTTCTTCGCAAGACGTTCGGGAAACGAGGCGTGCCCGTGACATGTCCCGCATGCAAGGGTTCGTTCACATTGAGCAGAGGCCGCCGTCGCAGAGACGAAATCATGCGACGAATCCAGTGCCAGCGCTGTGGAAAGAGCGCAGTCGTTTCGGGCGACTGGAGAATGCGGATTCTCGTGATTGCCGAGAAGAAGGTCGTTCGCGACGCAATCAGAGAGACGCTGAGCGAGGAGGGGCACGAAGCGGTCGATGCCGCAGACGCCAGTGTGGGATTGTGGGCTTACCAACAGAACCCGGCAGACATGGTTTTCGTTGACGTCCTCGCGGCGGGCCGCATGGATGCCGGCGAATTCATAAGGCAGATCCGCAAGTACTCTCCCGACGCATGCGTAATCGCCGTATCCGCACGGACCTCCTACACTGGCCGCGACCCCCTGAAGATCGCAAGAGAACTAGGCGCATCCCGGACCATACGTGCGCCGTTTTCGCGAGAGCAGCTATTGGAAGTGGTTGCGGCGGTCGGCGG
>CAZOJI010000050.1:27399-32037 GCA_964580055.1 uncultured Gemmatimonadaceae bacterium
CGGTAGGTCGGTAGGTCGGTAGGTCGGTAGGTCGGTAGGTCGGTAGGTCGGTAGGTAACCGAGCGTAGTCAATGGGCGATGGTTTGGCAACTGTGCCACAAGTACGTTCTGGCAGTATACCACACCAGCAGACGGTTCCCGGAACCCGAACGGCATGGACTCACAGCCCTGACACGCCGCGCGGCGTCTTCCGCAGATACCAACAAAGCGGAGGGATCGACGAAACGCGGTCTGCGTGAATTCAGGCGGTATTTGGACATTTCTAGCGGGTCGCTGTCCGAACTCGGGTATACTCTGAGAGTTACCGTGGACTCGGGACCGCCGTCTAGCGGGGAGTGCGAGGGGGATCGATCGTTTGAGGAACCAGACCGCAAAGACAACCTGGGGCTCGTACCAGTCCATGGCACCTCAAGAAAGGCAGAAGCCCGGAAGCTGAGCCACAACCTACCGCCCTACCGCCCTACCGCCCTCCTAGACGCCGCTGTCAAGGCGCGTATCTTCAGACGCACCATGCCCAGACGCCCATAAGGAGCCACGCCATGTCCAGCAATCTGAGTCGCCGGTCTTTTGTCAAGCGTAGCGCCATCGTAGGAGCCTCTTCATTGATCGGAGCCGAGCTACTGGCGGCGGACAATTTGCGAAACTCACTGCGGCAGCCGGGAGGAATCGAGGCTGCAGTGGGTCAGCAGCTACCCAATACCGTCTCTGTCATCACGGGTGAGGACTACGTCGACAACACCATCGCCGCGGTACGGCAGCTCGGTGGAATGGGCCGGTTTGTCCCCGAGGGTTCGAGGGTCGCCGTCCTGGCCAATCCGCAACGTCCCAACCCCGGCGCCTTCACCAGACCAGATATCGTGAGGGCCGTTATCCGGATGTGCAGAGATGCCGGGGCGGACAGAGTCGCCTGCATTTCGTGGCAGCAGGAGCAGAGCTGGGAGAACACGGGCACCGCCGAGGCGGTATCCGCCGAGGGCGGCGAACTCCAAATCGTGAACATGCGTGACGAATCCCTGTTCGAGCCGGTCCCCGTTCCCACTGGAATCGCGCTCTCGGAAGCCCGCGTGATGCGAATTCTCAACGAATTTGACGTGCTCATCGATCTTCCCATCACCAAGGACCACGCCGGAAACAAGTTCACCGGCACACTCAAGAACCTCATGGGCCTCAACTCACCCGTTTCGAACCGCACCTTCCACATGGAGAACTGGACCACGGACATAAACGCGATCACGCATCTCGACCAGTGCATCGCCGATCTAAACACGGTCATAACGCCCGACCTGTGTGTGGTCGACGCGACGGAGTTCATCACGACCAACGGCCCGTTCGGTCCCGGCGAGTTGATTCGTCCGCAGAAGATCGTCGCCGGCACCGACCGGGTCGCCGTCGACGCTTATTGCTGCGGATTGTGGGGATTGGACCCCCATGACATCATGACCATTACAATGGCTCACGAGCACGGTTTAGGCGAGATTGATTTGGGAAGAGTGAGGGTGGTGGAAGGGTGATTGGTAACCAGTGAGTGGCAGTTAGTGAGTAGTGAGCGGTAGGTGGTGAGTGGCAGTTGGCTATTGGTCATTGGTCATTGTTTATTGGCCATTGGTAATTGGCTATTGGCCATTGGCTATTGATTATTGGTCATTGGCTATCGGTTAGGAGAGTATTTCAATGATTCCTTTTCGCACGTTTTGCGTGGCATTTGCCACGGCTGTTTTGACCGTGGGCACCCAAGCCCAAGGCGTTCAGCAACCCTTCGACTACGACTTCAGCGCCGAGTACGCGCTAGCTTCTCGGCTGGACGTGGACAATCCCGACCCCGAGACTATGCGCGGGATCTTTGCGCGGCGAAGGGATCGTGTTCTCCAAGCGATACCGGAGGGGGCGATGCTGGTGTTTTCGGTTGAATGGGTGCAGCCACGAAGACTCGAGTTCCAGGTGCCCGACTCGGACAACCACGACTTCGTGTTCCTCACCGGTATAGACGGGCTGGCCAGCTTGGAATCAGCTCTTCTACTGCTTCCCACACCCGAAAAGAATTGGGAGGTGCTTTACACCTCGAGCGACGTAGAGACGGCGCGGGAGCAGACTGGGATAGAGGACGTGCGGCCCTACTCGGATCTGGAGAAGGACTTCTCCGTGGCCATGACCGATTTCCGCGATTGGAGGATCACACAGATCCGGCGCTGGCCGTTGCCCGCCGCGCTATCGAAGGCGTGGGGTTCGTCCAACAAAGTGCTGCACCTCAATTACCCCAGGTTTTTTAGGCTGGGTATGCCGGAACCATCTCGCCTCCAGATCTTCGATCGATTCAAGCGTTTCTCACCTGAGATCGAGCTCCGCGACGCGGCCGACATTCTCGATCCGGTCCGCATGCTCCACGATTCGTGGGGGCTGGCGAATCTATTGCGCGCCGCGGAGATCACGGAAGAAGGCATCGTCGAAGGTCTGAGCGCCGTCCATTCCGGGATGCGTGAGAGCGAAGTCATGGAAACGGTCGATTACGTATACCGCTACCGCGGCGCGACACTTGGCTTCCCGACGTCCGTGAGCAGGCATCCGCCCGGTGGCCGTCCACCTTCACCGCATATTCCCGAAGGTTTCATTCAGTACGTTTCTCGGTCAGGCACCGAAGCGTTTACACCGGCCGACCTCCTGCACATCGACACGGGTGCCGCTTTCAACCACTACTCTGCCGACGTGCAGCGCACCATCCCGATAAACGGCGTCTTCGACGAACAACAACGCCATCTGTACGAGACGACACTGAACGTACAAAAAGCCGTAATCGAGAGCGTGCGCCCCGGTGTCACGTGGTGGGATTTGCACAACCTGGCAAATCGTATGCTTCGCGAAGCCGGCGGCTACGACGAGCATTGGACCTACGGGATCGGTCACTTCATTGGCATGGAGGTGCACGACGAGGGTGACTACACTCAGCCTCTCCAGCCCGGTATGGTCCTGGCTATAGAGCAAGGTGTTGCACCTCCCGGCGGCCCACGCGCAGCCCTGGAGGACGATGTGCTGGTGACCGACGACGGCTACGAATGGCTCACCAGGTCGATTCCGATCGAGGTGGATGAGGTCGAGGCCTTGGTCAGGAGATCCAGCAATCTCGAAGCGTTTGTTACAAAACGCGACCGCTAGTCTTTGATTTGTTGATGGGCCCGGACACGCTTCGGGCCCGAGTATCCCAAAAAACTGGATTGTGCACTGTGAAGAAGAACGTGAACAACAATTGGACCTTCGTATCGACAGCTCTGCTGCTCTTAGCCGCCGGCTGCGCGGATTCGCCTGACGCCGTCGCCTATGTCGGCGCGACGCTCATCGACGGAACGGGCGCCTCACCCGTGACCGACGCTGTTCTCCTGGTCGAGGAGGGACGAGTAGCCGCGGTCGGCAGCTCGGATGAAGTGCAGATACCGCGTGGGGCCGCCGAGGTAGACTTGTCGGGACGATTCATCATGCCGGGCCTGGTTGATGCGCACGTCCACGTGGGAGACACTCGCGGTCTCGAATCCGGCCACTACTCGGAGAAAAACGTGCTCGATCAGTTGCGGCTGTTCGCGCGCTACGGCGTCACGACGGCGGTGAGCCTGGGTGACGATCAGGAAGCCGGCGTGCGGGTTCGTGACAGACAGTCAGTCCCCACGCTCGACCGAGCCCGCCTATTCGTGGCCGGCACCGTCGTGACCGGCGATACGCCCGAGGAAGCGGTGGCTACAGTCGAGGAAAACGCGGCGATGGGCGTCGACTTCATCAAGTTCCGGGTCGACGACAATCTCGGAACGGTAGAGAAGATGCCGCCCGAAGTTTACCGGGCCGTGATCGCAAGGGCCGATGAGCTGGGGCTGCCGGTGGCCGCACATGTCTACTACCTGGCCGACACGAAGGACCTGCTGAGTGCCGGCATCGACTTTGTCGGCCACAGTGTGCGGGACCAGCCTGTGGACGCGGAATTCATGGCGATGCTGCGCGAGTCGGGAGTCTGCTACTGCCCTACCCTGATGCGCGAAGTCTCCACCTACGTTTACGAGAACGAGCCCGGATTCTTTTCCGATCCATTTTTCCTGGCTGAGGCCGATTCGGAGGTGGTCGCGCGACTGCTCGATGAATCATACCAGGAGTCAGTCAGGCAAGATCCAGCTGCGCAACAGTACAAGACGGCACTCCAAGTGGCGAAACGAAACCTCGGCCTCCTGTCCGAAAACGGAGTCCGCATAGCGATGGGAACGGACGCGGGCCCTCCCGGCCGGTTCCAAGGGTATTTCGAGCACCTCGAACTCGAGCTGATGGCTGAAGCGGGAATGAGCAATGCGGAGATCATCCGAGCCGCCACGGGAGAAGCCGCCGCCTGCATGGGACTCGAGGATATCGGGACTCTCGAGCCCGGCAACTGGGCTGATTTCCTCGTGTTGAGTGCCGACCCGCTCGACGACATCAAGAACACGCGAGCCATCGAGCAGGTGTACATCGCCGGAAACGCTATCACCGCTGTCTCGAGTTAAAACGATCCATTTGCCTCCCGAATAGAAGGCGCCGGCAAAACCCAGGGCGGAGCGGCAGCGGAGGGAATCGTCTCTTCGGCCGGCGCGCGACTCGTTGAGCTCGAGCAGGAATTCGAGACGCTGATGACGA
>CAZOJI010000051.1:0-23265 GCA_964580055.1 uncultured Gemmatimonadaceae bacterium
TTGGGGCCAACGCCTCGCTGCGAACACTCACTCATTTTATTTGTATAACAAGAAAGGTAAACAATTAGTGAAGAAAACCGTGGCAGCGAGCATCCGCCTCACCGTACCACAAGTCCTTTCGGGTTCCTAGGCTGGTTTTACACTCTGCGGGTTTTACGGGCCCCTTGGCGGGTTTAAAATTGAGATATGAAGCTAGTGAAACAATCGAGTGTTCCGCTCCTCGTGATCGCGTTGGCTCTGGGGGTCTTCGCCTCGCCTGCGGCGACACAGACGTTGAGAGGTAAAGTAGTGGACCAGAGCACTGACGCCCCCATACCGGGTGCGTCAGTGCTCCTGCTGGACGAAACCGGACGAGTGCGCAAGATGGCGATCAGCGACCCATCCGGCGGGTATTCCATTGATACGCCGGGACCTGGAGACTACTCGCTGCGCGTCGACGCTCCGGGGTACAACACGCATAACGAGCCCCCGTTTGTCATGCTTGCCGGCCGCAACCTTGAGTTGAACGTCCGACTATGGGGGTACACGGAACTGGCTCCTGTCACCGTCACCGCCGACTCAGTTCCTTTCGCTCCCGGGCCGCTGGAGGGTTTCTACGAGCGCAAGGATCAAGGGCGAGGCGAGTTCGTCACGATGGAAGAGATCGAGTTGATGGGAGTGAACCGCTTCACCGACCTCCTGCGCATGAAGCCGAGCGTCAACATCGTCTCGCTCGGCGGAACTCTATACACGATCCGCATCAAAGGCACGGGCCGGATAGGGCGAGGTTGTCCGCCGTCGCTGTGGGTAGACAACGTGCGCTGGGGCACAGTCGACTTAGACGGCCAGGGACCGGACCGGCAGTTGTATCCTTCGGACATCGCAGGTATCGAGATTTACAGGCCGTCTTCAGTACCCATCGACTTCAGCGCTTTCGATACCTCGTGCGGAGTGATCGTAGTCTGGACCAAGAGGGCGCCGGATGAACGGCGGTAGGGCGGTAGGACGGTAGGGCGGTAGGAGGACGGTAGGGCGGTACCACCCACCTCCCACCACCGCATTGCTGTGGCGTGGTATTCGTCTCGTTCATCCCTACCGGCGACAGGGGAGCGGGCTCAGTCCTCCAGTTCGTACTCCTTCAGCTTCCTGTACAGGGTCCTCTCACCGATTCCCAGATTGGCGGCGGCCTTGCGCCGGTTGCCTTTGGCCACTTTCAAGGCTGCCTCTATTGTCGCCCGCTCCACATCCGCCATTCGCATGCCGGCACGATACACTACCTGGTCCTCCGGCGGCGGTGGAGCTTCCATTTCGGAGCTATCGGAGTCCTCAGCCGTTTTGATCTCCTCGTATTCGACTGGTGCAAAGCGCCCCACATCGATCGCTTCGACCGGTTCCGGCCTATCGTAGACATGACGGCGCAGCTCCTCTACCTGAAGCTTCAGTTCCATCAAGCTTCTGAAGATGAACTCCAGCTCCTTGCCCTGCACCTCCCTCACCTGCTGCGGCATTCGCATCGGCAGCAGTCGGGTGCCGCCCTCGCGCACGTCGGTCGGAATGTCGCTGGCCTGTATCTTACGACCTGGTGCCAGAACGACCATGGAGTCGATGAGGTTTCTCAGCTCGCGAACGTTGCCGGGCCAGTGAGCGTTGACCAGTATCTCCATGGCGTCGGGCGCGATGCCCGAGAACGTCCTGCCATGGGCCTCGCTCAGCTCCTGAACAAAGCGTTCTATGAGGATGGGGATATCGCTACGGCGCTCGCGGAGCGGAGGAAGGTATATGCTCAGAACGTTGAGCCGGTAGAACAGATCGTCGCGGAACTCACCCAGCGACACCTGTTCCTTGAGCGATCGGTTTGTCGCCGCAATGACCCGCACGTCCACCCGGATGGACTCCGTGCCGCCGACGCGGAAGAAGGAGCGGTTCTCGAGCACACGCAAAAGCTTCACTTGAGTCGACACCGGCATCTCGCCCACTTCGTCCAGAAAGAGGGTGCCCCCATCAGCCAACTCGAACCGGCCAAGCCGCCTTTCAGCCGCACCAGTGAAGGAACCCTTCTCATGGCCGAACAGCTCAGATTCCAGCAAAGTATCCGGCAAGGCCGAGCAGCTCACCGCCACGAACGGCCGATCGTGACGGGGTGACAGATCGTGGATGGCGCGTGCGGCCAATTCCTTGCCTGTGCCTGACTCGCCCTCGATGAGCACTGTGCTCCGCACCGGAGCCAACTGCTCGATCTTGACCAGAACCTCCTGAATCGCGGCACTTTCTCCCACGATGCCCGTTCTCTCCTGGAGGCGCCGCCGGTCGATCAAGTTCTGGGCGAACGCCAACACGTCGCGCGCTTCCACGGGTTTAACCAGAAACGCCGACAGCCCCACGCGCGTGGCCAGTGCGCGCGGATCTCCTACGTCGGGTTCGATGAGGCCAAGCGCCTGAACCGACCGCCTGCGGGCCAGCGAGATCAACCCCTTCGCCAGTCGTTCCTGGAGCGCGCCGGTGAGGATCAGTATGTCGGGTTCGGTGGTATTGAGCACGGCGACAGAATCGTCCAGCGACGACACGAGGGTGGTAATGTGCCCCTGCTGCTCGAAGTGCCCGTTGATTCGAACCGCCGCATCGAGATCGTCCATTGTGATCAGCGCTGTAATTGCCATCAGTGATCCGTTGGTTCGTCTCGGAGTATCTGAACCGCGTGTTCCACCACGGGGGCAAGCGTGTTCAACCCGTCCCTTACCCCACCGACACTGCCGGGGAGGTTCACGATCAGCGTCGCGTTGCGGATTCCCGCAATTCCCCTGGCGAGCATGCTGCGCGGAAACCGCTCGCGCCCTGCCGCCCTTATGGCTTCGGCTATTCCCGGAGCCTCTCGCTCCACAACAGCGCGAGTCGCTTCCGGGGTCACATCGCGGGGCGAAAACCCGGTACCGCCCGTTGTGAGTATGATATCGGCTATTCCGTCGTCTGCCCAGCGGGTCAGCATCCGGGCGATGCGGTCTGTCTCGTCGGGCACCAACTCACGCATTGCCAACTCGAATCCGCACTCTCGGATCCAGCCTGCTATCGTGTCACCAGAGATATCGTCTCGCTCACCAACGGTCCCACTGTCCGACACAGTGAGCACGCCCACGCGAATCGGCATGGCAAATCCCCGGTCAGCCTTTCTTGGACCGTACGCTGCCGTCTCGATAGAAGGGCCTCGCCGTTACTTCAGCTTCGACACGCTTGCCGCGACAGTCGATCTCGATCTTGGTCCCCGGATCGATCGAGTGTGTGGGGAGGTAGGTAGTGCCTATCGCAGCATTGAGGCTGGGGCTATAACCGCCGCTGCGAACCATGTCTATGCGGTGGCCGTTCAAGTACACGTCGTATCCGTGCCGAGGAATCGCGCCCTTCGCGGTCACCGTGAAGCCGCACAGTTTTCTTGTGGGACCACCGGCAGCTTTCACGCGTTCGAGCGCTTCTTTGCCAATGAAAGGAGAGCCTTTGTTCAGTTTCACTATCCAACCGAGCCTGGCCTCGTAGGCGTTAGTGGTCTCATCGACATCGGCACCGTACAATGCCATGCCCGCTTCCAGGCGCAGCGAATCTCGACAGCCCAGGCCGACCGGTTGAGCCTTTCCCTCACCGACGAGCGCCTGCCACATCTCGCCCGCGTGCTTGGCTCTGAAGTACAGCTCGTACCCGTCCTCGCCGGTGTAGCCGGTGCGCGAAATGAAACACTCGACCCCCGCTACCTGGCCCGTCTCGAAACGGTAGTACTGAATACCCGCCGCATCCAGCGAGGCCAGCGGCGCGACCACCTCTTCAGCCTTGGGACCCTGCACCGCGAGGAGGGCGACCTCGTCGGATATGTTTTTGAGCCGTACGTTGACCCTTCCCTTCTTGGATACGATGTGCTCCCAGTCGGTCTCGATGTTGGAGGCGTTCACCACCAGCATTATTCGGTCGTCGAAACGGTAGACGAGGCAGTCGTCGATAAAGGTGCCTTCCTCATTGAGAAAAGCGGAATAGTGAGCTTGGCCTTCGTCCAGGGCAGCCACGTCGTTGCATGTGAGCCTGTTCACGAAGGCGTTGCGATCAGGGCCGGTAACCTCGAATTCGCCCATGTGCGACACGTCGAACACACCCACCGATTCTCGAACCAACAAATGCTCCTTGGTAATCCCTGTGGGGTATTGAACCGGCATTTCGAATCCGGCGAACGGAACCATCTTTGCGTTGCTCGCGACATGGAAGTCGTAGAATGGCGTTCGCTTCAACTGACCCGTCGGCATACCAATTCCTTTCACCCGAGTAGCTTCGCAACCAATGCCTTCTGTACGTGCATCCGGTTTTCGGCCTGGTCAAATACTCGCGACTGCGACCCGTCGATCACCTCCGCCGCCACTTCCTCGCCCCTATGCGCCGGCAGACAATGCAGGAATATCGCGTCGTCGGCAGCAAGCTCCATCAGCTTGGAATCCACCTGGTATCCCTTGAACGCCAGGAGGCGCGTCTGCGCATCAGTTTCCTGACCCATAGACGCCCACACGTCAGTGTTGACGACGTGCGCCCCTCGGACGGCCTCGTCGGGATCCTCGAATATGTTCACGGTCGCAGCCTGCTTTGCCGCCTCGAAGATCTCGCGATTCGGCTCGTATCCCTCCGGACATGCGAGACGAAGCTCGAAACCCAACAATGCGGCGGCATTCAGCCAAGAGTTGGCCATGTTATTGCCGTCTCCGACCCAGGCCACGACCTTCCCTTCCCAACTGCCCAGAGCTTCTCGGACTGTGAAGACGTCCGCCAAAACCTGGCAGGGATGGAGCAGATCAGTGAGTCCGTTGATTACTGGGATGGATGCATGTTCGGCCAGTTCTTCTACATCGGAGTGAGAGAAAGTGCGGATCATTATGCCTTGCACGTAGCGCGACAGCACATGAGCCGTGTCCGAGATGGTCTCTCCCCTTCCCAACTGCATGTCCTGGGACGATAGGAACAGACCGTGCCCCCCCAACTGATGTGTTCCAACTTCGAACGAAACCCGAGTCCGAGTAGAACTCTTCGCAAAAATCAGAGCGAGGGTCTTGCCCTCGAGCGGGCGGTCCGAGTAGTCGCCCGACTTCATCGCCGCTGCCAGATCGTAAAGCTCCGACACTTCGGCAGCAGACAGGTCGGAAACCTTCAGGAAATCTCGTTTGGGCATGCGCTTTCCCCTCGAATCGGTCAAAATGACAGACTGCGAGCGGATTCTACCCTACCGGAGGGTGACTGTAAAGTCAGCGGCGGCTAAAGTATGTACTTCCTGAGATCTTCGTCCTCTACAATCTTGAAAAGCCGCTCGCGCACTTGAGGCGCGTCGAACACGAACCTCTTGTCTTCGACCTCCGGCAGTTCGAACAGAACATCCTCTAATAGCGTGGTCATCACCGTGTGCAGCCGCCGCGCACCGATGTTCTCCATACGCTCGTTCATCTGCATGGACAGATTGGCGATCTCCTTGATCCCGTCTTCTGTGAAGTCGAGCGTGGCGTCTTCTGAAGCGCACAGCGCCTGGTATTGCTTCACTAGGCTGTTCTCGGGCTCGGTCATTATCCGTACGAAGTCGGCGGCGCTCAAAGATGAGAGCTCGACGCGAATTGGAAATCTTCCCTGCATTTCCGGAATCAGGTCCGAGGGCTTGGCCACGTGAAAGGCACCGGCGGCGATGAACAGGATGTGGTCGCTTCGCACATACCCGTAGCGGGTTTGCACGGTCGAGCCTTCGACTATCGGCAGCAGGTCGCGTTGCACACCCTGCCTGGAAACGTCCGGCCCCGCCTGCCCGCGCTCACCTGCTATTTTGTCGAGCTCATCGATGAAGATCATGCCATGGTTTTCGACGCGGTCCAAGGCTTCATTTACGACATCGTCCATATCGACGAGCTTCTTGAGCTCTTCATCCACGAGTACGCGACGCGCTTCCGAGACTCGCAGCTCACGCTTCTTGGTGCGCTTGGGCAGCATGTCCTGAAGCGCTTCACTGAAGTTGATGTCAGGAGCGTCCATGCCCGGTTGCGGCTGCATGAACTCGAGAATCGGAAACGCGGCTTGGCTCACCTCCACCTCTACCGTCCTGTCCTCGAGCTTGCCGCTCTTGAGTAGCTCCCGCAGCTTCTCGCGGGTGCGTTCGTGACGTGCCGGCATCTCCGGCTCCTCTGATGTAGGAGCCTCCTCTCTGACCTCACCGTCCGACGACACAACGAACAGTGGTCGCCCCGCAGCATCGGTCGATTGGTCCTGGGTGGACGCGGCTTGCTCCGATGCGGTTGCGGCGGCCGGCTCTGCCCTATCGGTTGGGCCGGCAGACGAGTCCGGAGGAGAAGGAAACAGCAACTCCAACAGGCTGTCCTCGGTTCTCTCCTCTGCGGTAGGGAATACCTCATCCTCTCTCTCGCCACGAACCATGTTGATGGCCGAATCTACCAGGTCTCGGATCATCGACTCGACGTCCCTGCCCACGTAGCCGACCTCCGTGAACTTGGACGCTTCCACCTTGATGAACGGTGCTCCCGCCAGCCGAGCCAGCCTTCGGGCGATCTCCGTCTTGCCCACGCCGGTGGGGCCGATCATGATGATGTTATTGGGCAGGATCTCATCCCGGATTTCTTCCGGTGCCTTTTGGCGGCGCCAGCGGTTACGGATCGCAATCGCAACCGCCTTCTTGGCGGCTTCCTGTCCAACGATGTATCTGTCCAGCTCGGCGACTATCTGCCGAGGCGGGAGTTCCTCGAGCCAAGGCAGTGGCTCTGGGCCGCCGTCGAGCGAGTCGAGTTTCGTAGCTATGGAGTCCTTGTCTGACATGCCGTTTCCGTTCCTCGCGGATTTCCTAGATTCACTTGAGCTCGAGGGTATTGATGCTGCTATTGGTGAACACGCAGATGTCCGCCGCGATCTCCAAACTCTTGCGCACTATGCCTTCGGCCGACAAATCCGACGAATCAATTAGCGCCCTAGCAGCAGCCAGGGCGTAGTTGCCGCCGCTTCCTATCGCCAGAATTCCATCATCCGGCTCAACCAGTTCACCGCTTCCGCTCACCACGAAGGAGTGTTCGGTGTTCGCCACCGCCAGTAGTGCCTCGAGTCGCCTGAGCACCTTGTCACTGCGCCAATCCTTGGCGAGTTCCACGACTGCTTTGGACAGGTTGCCCGGATAGCGTTCCAGTTTTTCCTCGAACTTCTCGAACAACGTGAACGCGTCTGCCGCGGCCCCGGCGAAGCCGGCCAGGACCTTACCGTCTCCCAGCATACGCACCTTGGTTGCATTCGCTTTCATGATCGTGTCGCCGACGGTGACCTGGCCGTCGCCGCCCATTGCGACCACACCGCCCTTGCGGACACTGAGGATGGTCGTGGCTCGAAAACTCGAATACGTCATTCTACCTCCCCCTAAGCCCGCGGATGTGCCTGGTCGTACACCTTCTTCAGACGCTCGACGCTGGTATGAGTATACACTTGTGTCGTGCTCAATGACGCGTGCCCCAGCAGTTCCTGTACCGCTCGCAGGTCGGCGCCGCCATCGAGCAGGTGCGTGGCGAAGCTGTGCCGGAAGCTATGAACCTTGTAACCGGATTTGCGGTCCACCACATTGAGAAACTGGCTGACCAAATGTTGGACGCCGCGTGCGGAAAGCCGTGTGCCCCTGGTGGAGAGAAACACTGCACCGCCGTGCCCGGCCTGCGATTTGGACGCCACGAGCTTGTCGCGCTCGTAGAAGTACCGGCGCAGAGCGCGCGTGGCGTGTGCCCCAATCGGGAGGATTCGTTCCTTTCTGCCTTTGCCACGCACCTTGACCTGGTCGGACACTATGTCGACCTGCTGCATGTCGAGCCCGGCCAGTTCGGAAAGCCGCATGCCGGTCGAGTACAAGAGCTCCAGGATGGCCAGGTCCCTCGTCTGTTTGAACCCGCCCTCGGAGGCCAGGGATTCGGCCAATTCGAACAAGACATCCATTTGCACGCGGTCCATGACCGCTGGAAGCTTGCGCTCCAGCTTGGGCATCCTGACCGCGGATGCCGGGTTTTCCGCTATCCCGTGACGGACGCTCAGGAACCTGTAGAAGCCTCGCAGTGCAGATACGGCCCGGGCCACGGACCGTTTCGCCAGCCCGCGTCTGCGAAGCTCGCCCATGTAGCTTCGCACCGCAAGCCGGTCCAGGCTGGTCCAATTCCATGCGTTTCTGCCGCCGTAATATTCGTCGCAGAACTCGGCGAAGGAATCCAGATCCCTGCCGTACGCCTTGACCGTGTGCGGAGAGTCTTGCCTCTCCTTGGACAAGTACTCCAGGTATTCCGCAATCTCGCGGGGACGATCCGCGCTCATACTCCAGGAACCTCTCGTCGTGAGGCGAACTCTTCCATTGCCTCGAGCGCGCGCGCAGCCAGCCGCTCCCGCCTTTCGCGCTTGTTTCTAACACGTGACGGCAAGGGCGGCAGCAGGCCGAAGTTGGCGTTCATGGGCTGGAAAGATGCTGGATCCGATTCAGTTACGTAGCGCACCAGCGCTCCCAGCATCGTCTCCGGTGGCGGCAATACCGGTATCCCGCCGGCGAGCAATCGCGCCATGTTCAATCCGGCCAAAATGCCGGTGCCCAACGATTCAGTGTAACCCTCCACTCCCACGAGCTGACCTGCAAAGAGCAGAATGGAGTCGTCATGTGTCGAGAGATGTCTCGACAACACGAGGGGACTGTTGAGATAGGTGTTGCGATGTATGGAGCCGTACCGCAGGAACTCGGCTTCACCCAGTCCCGGAATGCTGCGGAACACGCGCCGCTGATCGGCCTGTCGCATCTTGGTTTGGAATCCCACGAGATTCCACATCTGTCCGGCACGGTCCTCACGACGTAATTGAACCACCGCAAAAGGTGTCCTTCCCGTCCGCGGATCCTCGAGGCCTACCGGCTTCATGGGTCCGAACCGTAGCGTATCCGCCCCCCGACGCGCCAGCTCCTCCACCGGAAGGCACCCCTCGAAGAACGGTGTCTTCTCGAATTCGTGAGTTGGATACTGCTCAGAGCAAAGTAACGCCTCCACGAACTCACGATACTCCCGTTCCTCCAGCGGCGCGTTCAAGTAGTCGTCTCCCGATCCCTTTGAGTATCGCGACAGCGGATACAACACCTTCATATCGAGCGATTCGGCGCTCACGATTGGGGCGATAGAGTCGAAAAAGGTCAGCGAATCCGCGCCGAGGCGGTCTCGAAATGCCTGCGCCAGGGTATCCGAAGTCAGCGGACCGGTTGCCACGACGAGGGGTGAGTTTAGCTCGGTAACCTCTTCCCTCCGCAGTTCGATGCTGGGATGTGACGCCACCCGTTCAGTCACCCTGCTGGAAAACCTTCTTCGGTCTACCGCGAGCGCCGCTCCGGCCGGCACGCTGGTCTCGTCAGCGACTTGCAGCAGCAAGCTGCCGAGCATGCGCAGCTCAGCCTTGAGAAGGCCGTGGGGGTTGATTGTCTCCGAGGACTTGAACGAGTTACTGCACACGATTTCGGCCAGCCGGTCCGTCTCGTGCGCTGGAGTGCCCTTGCGGGGACGCATCTCGTAGAGCGTGACGTTGATCCCCGACTCGGCGAGTTTCCAAGCAGCCTCGCAGCCCGCAAGTCCGCCTCCTGCTACGCTCACGTTCACTTTTCCGCCGGTTCTGCTGCCTCCGCGGTGAACTGGAATTCGCATTTCAGACAGCGGAAGTATTCGCCGCGCGCTTTCGTGAACCGCTTCTCCGCGCCCATGTTACCGCACGAGGGGCAGGTTTCCGCAACGGGCACATGCCAGGTGGAGAACTCGCACTCGGGATAGCGGGCACAGCCGAAGAAAGTGCGCCCGCGGCGCGTGCGACGGGCCGCCAGATCACCAATCCCGCACCTGGGGCACTTGACGCCGAGCGGTACGGGCCGGGTGTGTTTGCATTTGGGATAGTTGGTGCACGCCAGGAACTCGCCGTAGCGGCCCGACTTCACAACCATGGCGGCGCCGCACTCGTTACACTTCTCATCAGTGGGGCGATCGGGCGTCTTTTTGCGCCCGAGCGGTTTCGTGTGCCGGCACTTAGGGTAGTTGGAACAGGCAATGAACGGTCCGAAGCGACCGCTCTTCACCTGAAGTTGACCGCCGCATTCCGGACATGGCTCGGACTCCAGCTTCTCGACGTCCTCCTTGAAAGCATCACGTATGACAGCCGCCGTATCGACCTTTTCGAGTGCCTTCGCGAATGGCCCGTAGAACTCCTCGAGCAGAGCGCGCCAATCCAGCTCGCCTTCCTCCACCTTGTCCAGTTCGTCCTCCATCTCCGAGGTGAACTCCACGTTGAAGAGGTCGGGAAACTGGTTCACCAAGACCTTCGTGACCGTCTCACCCAGCTCGGTCGGGAAGAATCTCTTGTTCTCCAGCCGCGTGTAATCGCGTTCGCGCAACGTCGAGATGATGCTGCTGTAGGTGCTCGGCCGCCCGATCCCCAGCGTCTCCAATTCCTTGACCAGGCTCGCTTCGCTGAATCGAGGCGGCGGCTCGGTAAAGTGTTGGTTGGGTTCTATCGCTTCTACAGCAGCGTTGTCGCCTTTTTCGAGTGCCGGAACCGGAGCGAAGTCCTCGAAGGTATCCTTTTCTTCGGCCTCCTTGGTCTCCGCGTAGAGGACGTGGAAGCCGTCGAAGATAATGATCGAGCCTGTAGCCCTGAACAGATAATTACCGATCTCGAAATCGAGCGTCGTAGTATCGTAAACGGCCGGCGTCATTTGAGATGCGACGAACCGCTGCCAAATGAGTTCGTAAAGTCTGCGCTGGTCGGACGTCAGGTATTTACCGACCTGTTTAGGAGATCTGAACGCATCTGTTGGGCGAACGGCCTCGTGGGCCTCCTGGGCGCGGGCTCCCTTCTTCAGGCGATAGGTGTTGGGTTTCGCCGGCAGGTAGTCCTGACCGTAGTTCTTCAGAATGAAGTCACGCACCTGATCAATTGCTACAGGCGCTACTCGGGTCGAATCGGTGCGCATGTAGGTAATCAGGCCAACGGCTCCCTCGTCGCCCAGTTCGACACCTTCGTATAGCTGCTGCGCGCAGGACATGGTGCGCTTCGCGGAGAAACCGAGGCGCTTGGCCGCTTCTTGCTGCATGGTGCTCGTGATGAACGGCGGAGCCGCACGCTTGCGTCGCTGCCTGCGCTGCACCGCGGATACGATGAAGGGTTTGCCCTCCACGTCCGAAACCACAGCGCTAGCGGCCGCCTCAGATCCAAGCTCCGGCTTTTTCCCGTCGATCTTGTGCAGCTTGGCCGTGAACTCCTTACGCTTCGCCTTCAGGCGGGCCTCGATGGACCAATACTCTGTCGGCTTGAATGCGCGGATCTTCCCCTCGCGCTCCACTATCAATCGCAGCGCTACGGTCTGGACCCTACCTGCCGACAGACCCGTCTTGACCGCCTTCCACAGGAGCGGGCTCGCCTTGTATCCAACTAGGCGGTCGAGAATCCGCCGTGCCTGCTGGGCCTCAACTTTGCGCTCGTCGATCACGCCAGGGGTTTCCATGGCATCGGCTATCGAATCGCGCGTGATCTCGTGGAACAGAACGCGGCGTATTCTTTCACCGTTGCCGAGCTGCTCGGCGACGTGCCAGGCGATGGCCTCACCTTCTCTGTCGGGGTCCGTTGCCAGAAACACAGCCGAAGAATTCGCGGCCGTGTTTTTCAGATCCGACAGGGTCTTGGACTTGCCGCGGATTGTGACGTATTTGGGCTGGAACCCCTTCTCGACTTCGACTCCCAGCTCGCGCTGCGGAAGATCGCGGACGTGACCGACGGTGGCTTTGACGGTGTACCCCCTGCCAAGGTACCTGCCGACAGTCCTCGCTTTCGCGGGCGACTCGACCACAACCAGTGAACCGGTCCGCCCCGCCGTCTTGCGCTCCGGCTTCTTGGTTGATTTTGGCGCGGACTTTTCGGCTGCGGTCTCGACAGCCTTCTTCTCAGTTTTCTCTGCACTCTTCTTGACTGTCTTCTTCGCGGTCCGTTTTGTTGTCGTCTTGGCCGTCTGCTTAGCCGCCTTCTTCGCCGCTTTCTTGGCGGCTTTCTTAGTGGACTTCGCAGCCGTCTTCTTAGGAGCCTTCTCGCCCGTCTTCCCTGCGGCTTTCTTGGCGGACCTTGCAGCAGATTTCTTGGCGGCCGTCTTCGCCGCTTTCGCTGGAGCGTTTTTTGGCGCCTTCTCTGCGGCTTTCTCAGTGGACTTCGCAGCCGTCTTCTTGGAAGCCTTCCTCGCGGCCTTCTTGACGGTCTTGGTCGAAGTCCTGCTCTTCGCGGTTGTGATGTACCGTCTCCTTTCGTGCCACCTTCACCGAGTGCAAAGGGGGGGGAAATATTTATGCATCGGCGGCAGCTAGCGCAAGCTCGGCAATCCTCCGCACTATTCCGTCACCGTAGTTCCCGTACCCGGTCTGATCCCCCCCCCCCCCCCCCCCAAAGCCAAAGAGCCCGACCTCAGGGCCGGGCTCTCTAATCCTCGCACCGGTTGCCGTTATTGCCCCGGCGAACTCCACGCCCCGGCAGGGAATATGTTGGATATTGCAGGCAACTGGAGAGTCACCACCCCCTTCGCAGTTACGCCGACGAGGATCTGCTCTCCCGACGCCAACCTCGCGACACGCAGAGGTCCGATTATGGGGTCGCGAATTGGAAGCGTTGTCACCTTCTCGAAGAAGAAAGTGTCGTAGACCTCTATCTCAGCATCCTCGACAGCCAAGAAGACCAATCGATCATCGGGATCGCCGGTTCCTCCATATGTGCCTGCAGTACCGCCGATTCCGGCCTCGAAGTTGTGGTTGAAGTTGAGGTCCATACCGGGGTTGGTGCCCTCCTCGGATATCAACCCCTTGAGACGCAGATGCTCGTTCAATACGTACACCGAATCGGTGGTGCGTACCAGGTTGGTGAGTCCGTTGAAGTTGATCGCGATGGAATTGACGATCGTAGCGGTATTGCTGATGAAGTCGCTCACCCGGAAGCTCGGTGTGATTCCCTCGTCAATCTCGATCGGGCCGTCGAAGGGAATCTGAGTCGCCCCAATCGTGACCGTGCCGCTGCAGTTGAACGTAGTAACGCCCGACTGGGCATTGAATCCGACCGCCTGCGCGAAGTTTTCTCCTTCGATGACCCCACCCTCACCTGCCAGGGCGTGGGAGAAGTCACCGGAGTTGCGTACGAAGGTGGTTTCACGGAACACCAACTTGTTCACGTCCACCATTACCCCGCAGGCGGTAGCCAGGACGGTGTCCATCGGAATCGTGGGGCCGCGATCGACGAAGACGCGCAAGGTGTCATAGTCCGGAGCAGGCGGTACCTCCGCGTGTTCCCAGAAGAAATGCGACGAGGGCGTTGCGGAGGTGAGATTCTCCCAGCGCAGTGATCCTCGCAGCGGCAGCTCGTCCTGGTCGATTGTCGGCGTCGTCGAATAGACGGCTATGATTCCGTCCGAATTGCACGCCCCCGCGCCCGGCCGGCAGGTCATCCCCAGGTATTGGGGGCGGTCGGAAAAGTCGTGCCGAGTGAATTTGAGCTGGATGAGCCCCGTCGCATCGTCGGCCTCGGTGGTAACCTCGTCTACTATGAAGTTCGGCAATGCATGCCTCCGCACCTCACGCCGCCGCTGGAGGTCGACAATCGATAAATCGGTGCCGCCGGAGTTGGCCACGACAACGGTATCGGCGTTTGCACCGGTGGTGACGTTCTGCGGCCACAAGGCAATGCCCCACGGCCGGGACCCGACTGAGATCCCTCCCTGCACGAAGCTGCTGTCGGACACCTGGAACACCTCGAGGCGTCCGAGATCGACATTGGTGAGATAGACCTCGTTGAGGTTGCGGTTGTAAATACCGTCTATCACCCGGCCGCCCGCGGGCAATGGGGTGGTGGTCCCGTGCACTACCAGCACAGTATCCGAAGAAGACGCCGCCGCCGCCGCCGCCGCCGCACCCGGAGCAGCCGCAGGACTGCCCGAAGAACCCGAGGCGCTAGCGGTGGTATCGCGATTCCCGTTGGCATCCTCAGCCCAAGCTCGAATGACGACGTACCTGGGAAGATTCGTGCTCGTGAAGTTGAAATCGAGCGGCCACGTGTGCGACACATCGGTCAGGGTGCCGCCAACCGATGTTGACGCACCTCCCACCTGCTGCGTCGTGTCATCCCGAAGCAGCGCGTACCAACCCAACTGTTGAATTCCGCCGGGGTCGGTAGCCTTCACCTTTATGGAGTCGTCGACCTCCACGCGCGAGTTGATTACGAAGCTGACTACGGGCGGGTCGGTATCGTTGCTCACAGACTGCACGGTGACGTCAACGACCGTGCTGGTTGCGCTGCGGCCGGTCGAATCGGTGACGAAGCCCTGTATCGAGAACGTACCCTGCGACGTATTGGACGGCACCGTCAGTGTATCCATGAACGTGGTGTCTTGCGGCAACGGCGAGGAGTAGCTGACCGAGTTGCTGTCGGTTACTACGCCCGTCGCGAGGTAACCCACCAGTTGGACACCGGCCGAATGCTGGGCATACAACTCGATGACGATCTGCCGGGACGGGGAAGTCAGCGCGCCCGCGGCGGGCCTCTCGATGGATACGGTCAGCGCGTCCTCATTGATCAGGTAGAGGGAGTCTTCCGCCGATGCTGTGTTGTTGTTGCCGTCAGTGGCGCTCGCGGTGATATAGACCATGCCTCCCGCGGTCGTGTTGCCGGCAAGGTCCACGGACACATTGAACGCCGCAGTGGTCACGGCTGTGTTGAACGTCGTGTCCATTGCCGAGTTGTAGCCGCCCGAAAACTCGATTGTGATGTTCTTCAATCCGAGGTTGTCCGCGGCAGAGACGCCGAACCGCAGCCCGCCGTCGATATCGAGCGTGTCACCAGCGCTCTTCACTATGGAGACAGACGGCGCAATCCCGTCGTCCTGGAACCCCGGTTGGAACTGTCGCTCTGTGCAGCCCGAAGCAGACAACATCAGGCCAGCGAGCGCCGATGCTTTTAAGACTCGATTACGCACGGTTTCCCTCGGTTTGAATCCCTACTTCAGTTCAATTCCTGTTGGGACTGTCCAGCACGCGCGGGGTGACCAGAATTAGCAGGTCACGCCGTTGCTCGCGTCGTGTAGTGTAGCCGAACATCCCACCAATAACCGGCAGGTCTACAAGAAACGGTATTCCGCTCTTTGCTACCGTGACCTCCGTCACGGTCAGCCCACCGATCACGGCCGTCTCGCCGTCCTCGACGAGGATTTGGCTGGCCGCCTCCTGCGTCTGGAAGGTGAATCCGACATCCGCCGGTGCCGCGCGAACGGAAGAATTCTCGACCGCGACTTGCATCAGCACCTGACGGCTGTTGGTTACGTGCGGAGTGACACGAAGCTGCAAACCGGTCGGGACGATCTCGGTAACCGCGCGAGGGGCGCCCTCCGTCGCCCCCGCCTGGCCGCCGACATCGATGGTTCGAATCGGAGTTCTCTCACCTACCAGGATGTATGCCTCCGTGTTGTCCGCCGTGGTAGTCAGCGGCTCAGCCTGAAGGTCGGCCAGCTCCACGCGCTGCAGAGCGTCTACGAAAGATGTGAGATTGAAGTTGCCTATGGCTGTGGAGAAGATGAGTTGCAGCGCCGGAGACGGAATGATCGCTTCGGCATTCGCCATACCGGCGAGTGCATTGCCGCCAAGATCTACTATGTTGACATCCTCGTCGAAGAACTCGGTAGCTCGGATCGCGTCGGGCACGCCATCTCCGTCCGTATCGACCGCCTCCGAGCTGGATGGATCGGGGCGTTGTACCAGCTCGTTGTAGAATTGGTCTGACGTGCCGAGATCGTATTTGACACCCAACTCCTCGATATCGGTTCGGTCAACGAAGATCAGCTTTGCCTGGATCGACACCTGCGGCGTTCGTATATCGAGCTGCGAAACCAGGTCGACGATCTCGGCGATGCGGCTCTCCACCTCGTTTATTATCAGACTGTTGGTGCCGGTGTCGGCAACAACGCTGCCGCGTTCCGAAACAACGCTATTGAGAGTGGTCGCCATCGACGTTGCGCGAGCGTACTCCAAGGGCTCGATGCGGGTCGTGACCAGCTCGAACGAGTCACGGGCCAGCGTCATCTGGGCCCGGCTCGCCACACGTATTATGCCAGGCGGATCTTCAATGCCGGCGAGCCCATTCGCTTGCAGGATTTGCGCGAACGCAAGGTCCCAGGGCTGATTCTTTATGACTGCGTTGACAGTGAGATCGATATCGCCGCTGACTATGATCGACTTGCCGCTGTATTCCGCAAACACGTTGGCAACATCACGGATGTGAGCCGAGTCGAAAGTGATCGACAACAGGGGCTGTTGCGACTGTAAGGCCGATGCCAGGCGCGGAGCGAACAGCGACACCTCGGGCCTGGACGGAGCCACGCGCTCCACCTGTGGCTCGTCGAAGGATGCGGAAGTCCAGGCCTCGAACTCATGGTCTGAGCCAAGAGCAATGCGCACGGCGTCGCCCGCGTATTCCAATTGATAGTCCTGAAGGCTCTCCAGCTCCAACACTATCCGCACAACGTCCGGACGGAACTGGGTGTAACGCACGTTCCTGATGTTACCGCGCACCCTTCCGTCGTAGAGAGTACCGGGCACCGTGAGCCGTGCCCCTACGAGATCGACAACCAAACGTGGCGGGCTCGTCAGCGTGAAGTCCTGTACCTCCACGCTGCCGCGCACATCGATGACTACGTTTGCGCGGCCCGCCCCGGGCAACACGCTGACCGCGGTTACCTCGCCTGGCCCCGCAAGGGCTCGGGGCGCCACAAGGATCAACCCTGCGGCTGCGAGAATGATGGACCGCTTCATGGCGTTCTCTCCTGCGTTTGCCTAGGACGCAATACCTCCTGGCGTTCGCTACCAAATTCCGTGACTATCAGGACCACCTCACCCGGCAGAATCTCGGCGATCCTCAGCCTTCCCAACTCATCACCGACTCGAACCGGATAAACTTCGTTAGCTATCGTATCCCTCAATATGGCGACACTCGCCGAAGGATATCGGGGATCGTAGGCGATCGAACTCACGCGAAGATCTTCGAGCAGTGGCCGAACGTCCCCCGATTGCAACAATGAAAGGAATGGATCTCGTCCCGAGCCGCGATACGAAAAGACTTCTCTCATCAACTCCGTCTGACCCTGTGTGGGCACGACGGAGTCCTCCTGCAACTGCGCTCCCACCGGCGGCACCGTCTCAGCCGGAACCTGCGCGGCTGGCTCTCCGCCGCCGCAGCCCAAGACCAGCCCCATGCACACCACTGTCCATGTAATAGCCCTATCGGTCATCACCGGCGCCTCCTCCGGCGTCAGCCGCCATAGCAGACTTGACGAACGTCCGCAGATTGAACTCGGCTTGCAAGAGAGCACCAGTGGTGTCCCCAACCGTGCGCTGCGCAACCGCTTCCGCCTGTCCAAGCGAAACGTCGTAGGGCACCATTATCCTCGAGAGCTGAGCGATGTCAGAGAACATCGTGCCGATCTGGTCGTAATGGCCCAACACCCGCCACCGGTATCTGACGATGTTGAACGGCTCGCTCGCCTCCTCGATAGGCGCACTCATCTGGCCGATCTCGACCCGGTTCCGCCTGGCTCGACCGGCGATTTCGTCGATGAGCGCTGGAACGTCGTTGCCGGTAGGCACGAGTTGCTTCATACGCTCGAGGGTCACCTCGTAGTCGGCGCTGCGCTGCCGGATACTCTCTACCGTCCCGGCAGCGAGGTCGCGACGCGCTGCCTGTACCTCACGGTTAAGTGAGTCGATCTGCGCCCGAAGAACCTGCTGTTGTTCGACTTGCGGTGTTCTCCACAGCATCCAAAACGCCACCGCCCCGGCGACCCCCAAGACGATCGCAAGACCGAGTACCTGCTGTCTTTCTTTGTTTGTCATCGCCATAAGACGATTCCCCTACCGGAGCGTTTCCTGTAACGGAGCGATCCGAATGAACGCAGAATCAGCCTGCTGAAAAGCCGCCGTGATAGAAAACTCCTGAACCGGACGTTCATCCTCTAGAATCTGGGAGGTTTGACCGGCGCGGACGTTGGTTATCCACGGAGAATTGCTGAGGTTCCTGAGGAACCTCGTATAGGCATTAATATCGCCTGTACGCCCGGCGATATTGAATGTCACCGGCGGCTCGATCGCCGCACCCTCCTCCTCGATAGCATCCGGCATCTGTGCCGGAATGAATTCCAAACTGGTCAGCCACGTGAAATCCGGCAAAGCCTTCGCTACCTCTTCCAGTATATGTGCCCATACGTACCGATCGGAATCGATATCCCTGATGGCAGAAAGCTCGATCTCGAGCGAATCCATGAGCCGCTGTTGCCTGCGCTTTTCTTCGATCACGCTCTGGAATCGCCGCGCCTGCGAGGTGACCTGTTCCACCTCCTGCTGCAGCGCCGCCACCTTGCCATTCTCCGTGAAGAAGATGAAGCCGACTACAGGCAATACGATTGCCCACACCGCGATCGCACCGATTAGTAGCGGATCGCGAATGCCTTTCAGCATACTGCCGATGTCGGGTAGGCTCAGGCCGGGCCCAGTCGGCTTTTTCTTGCCCGGAAGTAGATTGATTTCAATCATGGTCAATTGCTCCAGCCACGATCAGGCCGACCGCAACGCTAGGCCGGTCGCCAGCATCAGCAATGGCGCGACCTCGTCCACTTCAACCGTATCGAACACTCCGTCCTTGACGCTCAGGCGCTGAATTGGATTGGCGACCTCCACCGGGACGTTCAAACGCTGAGTCAAAATGTCCGTGAGGCCAGGCACGCGCGCTCCGCCGCCGCACGAGAAAATCCGCGAAATAGAGCCGGCCTCCCTGCTCGCCGACTGCAGAAACGCTGATGCCCTCTCCAGTCCAACTGCAATCTCTTCGCCGCGAGCCTGCACGAACGGATCGAGGTCCGGAGACCGCTCGAACCCCTTCAACAATGCTTCGGCGTCGTCGGCCGACAATCCGCGCTCGCGCTGCAAGTCTTCCCGAATCTTCCGCGTTCCTATGGTCAGATCACGTGTGAGTAGCGGGACACCATTCTCCAATACATTAACGTTCGTCAGTTCGTGCCCAATGTTTAGCAGCGCGACAACTCCCTCCATGGCCTCCGGGTGGTTGACCTCGAAGGAATTGTGCAGAGCAAACGCATCCACATCGACCACACTGGCTTCCAGACCGGCCTGCGAGAGCAGATGCACCTTGTCTTCCACGAGATCCCGTTTCGCCGCAACGAGCAGGACGTCCATCTGGAGCCCCTCACCCTCCGGATCCAGGATCTGGAAGTCCAATTCAACCGCCTCGATATCGAACGGGACGTGCTGTTGTGCCTCCCAACGCACAACCTCGAAAGCCTCGCTCTCCTTCATGCGGTCGACCTGGATCTTTTTGATGATCACGTCCCGCCCGCCAACCGCAACCACAACTCTCTTCTGTTTGATTCCGGCGGTCTTGAACAAGCCTTGTATCGTGTCGGACACGATGCCGGGATCCATGATTTCGCCTTCCACGATCGCGTCGGCCAGTACGGGCGTAACAGACACGCCACTCATGACCGGCTCCCCTTTGCCGTGTTCCACGGCAACGAGCTTGAGGAGCCCGCTTCCGATGTCCAGACCGACCGTTGTGGGATGTCCGCCGAGCCCGAAAATCGCCATATCTGCCTACAGGTCAACGAGATAAGTGTATTTCGCGGGAAATACAGTACGACCCGCAAGTCCGTTTGTCAAGCTCCAACCTACTTTAAGCCACCTACAACAACCCTCTGAAAGGCTTCAACTTACGTCTTTTCAATACATGTCGAGCCAGCTACGCTCACGCAACAACACACCGCGTCCGGAACCTGCCAGGGACTTGTCGACGGCACACTTGGAGAATTGGATTCTCGTCATGCCGGACAAAGATTGAGGGTCGAGGTCCCCGTTGCTCACGATCACGGCACCGGTGATCTGGCTCCCGGCGCCAAGACTCGTGAATCTCCCGAGAACTATCACGACGCCGTAGTAATGGAAGTCGCCGTAAACCGTCAGGTCGCCGTCGACCACCAGAACACCCTGTCCTTGCCCCGCGCGAACCACCAGGTCCCCTTCCGAATAGACTCCCGGAAAGTGGTCCCCGCAAGCCCCTCCGGGGTCATAAGGATTCCCCCAGTTGTTCGGAGATTCTGTGACGCAGGTCCCATTTGCTTGGAGCGGTTGAATGCGCAATACGCCGCCATCGATCACGTGGGTGGCAACAACCTTCAGGTCGAACAGCGTGACACCGCCGAGGTCGAGCGGCACGGACCCGAAAAACGCGCTGCTCGCTACGAACGGCGGATCGCCCTCGAGGCAGCGACTCGGATCGCAGCCGGACCATGGAGCCACTGCCGAGTCGACCGATGGTATTTTGACCGCAGGGAAAGAGACGGTTTCCGGCGGGCAGGCCCAACCGTAGGGAGAGCGATCGGTGCCGCTGATTCTGACCGATTCTCCAATCTCCAGCGGCCCCCGTATCTCCAGCGCAGCATCAATCTCGAGCCTCAGAGGACGAAGTCGCATCAGGGTCGCGGAGCGTTGTCGCAGGCCGCCCTCGGCACTCCTGCCTTCAGAGGCAACCAAGAATAGGCGGCGCCCGACACGGATCACCTCACCCTGATAGGAGCCGGTACCGTCCGGGTTCGCCCCCGAAAAACCGGCGGCTCCACCGATGTCGAGTTTGTTGTAGGTCTCGACATCCCACTGGTTGAGCGGCGCATATGCACCGGCATCCGCGGCAGCCGAGGCTTGAAAATAGCGAACGTACATCCGGTCGACGCGCCGTTCCGCAAAACTCAACAGGAATGCGGTGCCCGCCAGGCCACCCAATACGAAAAGTGAAAAGACTACGAGCACCAGTGCCGCTCCGCACTCGGTTCTGAGGGTGCGGGCCGGGCGCCCAACCACGGTAGCAGATCTCAAGATTCACCTCATGACTAGCGGGGGTTGTTGCGAAGCCCTACATGGATCACCAGCGAATCGCTGACGGGAAGGGTACGGTCCGGAGCCGACCGCGCCGCGCTGTAGCCGACGCCGACGATCCTCACTGTGATGCGTGCTACCTTGGAGGGATCGTTGGTCACCGAGCCGCCGGCATCGAAATATTCAAAACGCAATCCATCTTCTGCCAGGGGACCGAATATCGGCTGCGTTATAGTCCAACCGGTGCCCGGCCGCAACTCCCGCAGGCCGGCCCAGAAGCGACCGTCAGAACCAGAATACAGTAAAATTCTGGTCATCTGGAAAACCTTGACTGGAGCGCCCCGGTAGACCCCTTGCAGTTGATCGGTCGTCAAGCCGGAAATGCCGAGCCGCAGGCCCGATTCCCCGCCGGGGCAGACTTTGCCGGAGTTGACTCCATTCAGCCCGGCCGGAAACCAAACGTCGTCCTCGCCGGTAGAGTCATCGTTCTCCGCGAACAACAACACCGAATCCCTGCCCGCATCGACCTGACGGAGTGCCGCGCGGGGCTCTTCCCACACGGCCACTGTGGAGGCACCAAGATCCGGGATGGCGCAAAGGAAATAGGTGCCGCGCGCCGCTCTGTAGGTCAGGGCCGACTGTTCCAGCGCGATGAGATCGCTGCCCAGAGAATCACCGGCGTCCAGAACCCGTAGTTCCCGGGTCAGCGTTGCCATCGCCGAGCGCAGGTTCGCCCGAACCTGAGCAAGCTCCACCTGCCTGGTGTACGTTCGCAGGCAGGTGACGAATACCGACCCTACCGCCGCCACAACAACACCCGTCAGCAACATTGCGATGACCAGCTCAATAAGCGTGAAACCGCGGTTACGCACCATGATTCAACAGGGCATCAACGCGGTAAACGTGTCGACGCGGGAACGCACCCGACCGGCTCCAACAATAACCGTAACACGCCGCAGGTCGGCGCCGAACCGTTCGGCCATCCAGGTGTAACTAATGGCGCCCTCGGTCCGCGATCCAGCGGTTGCGGCGCCACACGCTTCCGCCCGCGCCCGTTCCAGGAATTCGGCGGCCGCGGCGCTGGCAACCACGGAATCGTGTCCGTCGGAATACGACCGGGCAACAGCCGCCAACGCGGAGACTGTGCCAAGCAACCCGATAGACAGCACGAACAGAGCAACCAGCACCTCTACAATCGTAAAGCCACAAGGATTCCGCATCAGCGCGGCCCTCCATTTTCATCTGGGGTTCACAATCGGAGCCAAATGACAAATCGACCGCGGCAATTTCGCGGGTGATTGGCACAATGGATAACCGGAACAACGCCCGAGGTGGCGGGAAAACGCGACGAGGGTCGGGCTCTCAGTACCGTCACCAACTGCGTGCACACAAGCAGTCGCAGGGTGTAGCCGGGAGCCAGCGTGGAGTAGCCGCCGCGAGAAGGAAGAAAGCCCAAATAGAATGCGGGTGGCCCCGATGCTTCAAAGCCACCCGCCGGATCCGTTTTGGTCTGTTCGAACGCTAGTTACACGCGGGGCTTCCCTCGACCGTGGCCGGTGCTGGGGCTGCAGCCCCCCCAACATATATCGCGCACGTGTTCGCTATTGTAGCATGCTCGGCTGTTGCCGCCCATCCGCCAACATCACCTTCCGTGATCGTGATGGTAATGCCGCTCGAAGGCGCAAACGATAATGCGGGGTCGGGGACCGCGCCGGCGTAGTAGACGCCATTGTCGTAGTAATAGCTTTCCTGGGCAGAGGCGAAGTTCTTGAGATCCGATTTCATCGCGGCCACGAAAGCCTTGCCTTTGGTCGACGAGAATTTAGGGATCGCAATCGCAGCGAGTATCCCGATGATCACCACTACGATCAATAGCTCGATGAGTGTGAATCCGCGTTCGCTCATTGGGCACCTACCCCGGAAAGAGCAGCGCCGGCCGCGACCCCGTTGCGGACCGTCACGACCAGCGCAGCAGTGCATCTCGTCCCGAAACGTGTAGGTTCAGGCTTGCCGGCGCGTTACCAGCAGGCCACCTCGCCCTCGACAGTCACGGCAGCGTTCGGTGACGCAGCGCCACCCACGTAGACACCACAAGCGGTTGTTCCGGTAGCACCGGCATGCGTTGCGGTGGCCGAGAAGCCCGTGGCGGTGTTGTTGGCAACGACGGCGTTCACGCCGGTGGTGGGGGCCCACACGTTGGCACCCGTCAGATTGGCAACCGTGCCATACGTGCCGTTATCTGAGAAATAGGATTCCTGCGCCGTAACCAGATTCTTGAGGTCGCTCTTCATTGCGG
>CAZOJI010000051.1:23365-30448 GCA_964580055.1 uncultured Gemmatimonadaceae bacterium
GAGAAATAGGATTCCTGCGCCGTAACCAGATTCTTGAGGTCGCTCTTCATTGCGGCCACATAGGCCTTGGACTTCGTACCTGCGAACTTCGGGATTGCGATAGCGGCCAGAATACCGATGATGACGACCACGATCAGCAGCTCGATGAGCGTGAAACCTTTCTTGTTCCGGACCATCTTTGAAACCTCCGTCGGAGTGATTTTCCCTTGCCCGTTTCGGGCCAACTTGGATTGCTTGCAGGCGTAACAACGCGCAACCAACGTGCCAACCCGCTTGCCAATAACATAAAGTGTTATATCTCAGTCACTTAAGAGCATGGGATCGATAGCGGAATCGCGACCGGTCCGATTCCAAAGCCGCTATTTGCAAATTGTCTTGCCGTTTGCCACTGTGGCTTTGAACGTCTCGATGTTCGGCCGCTCGGCTTCCGGGGCCATGCTCAGCGCAGTGTCCGCTTGTGCCAGCGCAATGTCACACAGGCCTGCGTTGAGCGCCGCGTCCGCCGCCATCATCCGCACCGACCACAAATCCGGTTCACGTTGGACCAAGCCCAGAAGTACGGACAAGGCCTCCTCAAAGGCCTCGTCGCGCATGAGCACCTCTCCGCGAACCACCGAGATCCCGCGCGTCTCCCCATGCAACCCGCTCATCGCGTCGAGAACCGAGAGCGCTTCCGTTTCCTTGCCCGAGCGAGCCAGCGACAGCGCCAGAGGGAGCGCTGACGAGAGTCGCGTCGAGTCTATGGACACTGCGTGGCTGAGCAATGGGATTGCCGGTTCGTAACGGCCCGTAGACGCGTAGAGCCTGCCGAAATCCTCCAGCAACTGAGGGTGTTCCGGGTTCAGCCGGACCGCCGTCAGCAGCTCCCGTTCGCCACGCGCACTGTCACCCTGCTCGAACGCGAAATGGCCCGTCGCCCAGTGGCTCCTGAAGGAATCCGGCGCGTCGTCGACCAACGCCGCGAAGAAGACCTCGTTGTTGCGCCAGACCGTCGCCCGGAACATGCTCCGGGCGGCAAATACCGCCACCACAACACCGGCGGCGACCAACAGTGCCCGCCGCTCACTCACCTGCTTGACTTTGTCGATGCCAACGAGAACAACACTCGATACGGCCAGCGCCCAACCCAGTGAAGGCAGGAATAGCAGGCGTTCAGCCATCAGTACTTCCAGCGGCACCACGATATTGGATACCACGGAAACAGTGATCGCAAACAAGAGAACTCCGACAAATACCGCTCGGAGTCGATCCCTCGAGAGGAACACGATAGCCAAAAGGCCGGCCCAGATCATTACGGCGAGAATGTGGTTCGCCCCTAGAGTCGACTCCGGCACCAAGTGGAGCGGCGAGTAGTCGGCTGACAGAGCGAACGGAACGAACAGGAGACGGAGCCAGAGAAGCGTAACCGGGAGCATCACGAAAGTACGGCGCAGGGGCGAATCGGGATCCAACCCGGTTGCGATTCCGCCCGCCGCTGTCAGCCCGCCGCCGAATTCCGCCCTGAGCCACAGGAACGCCGCAATTACCAGGCAACTCGCTGCGGGGACCACCCATTCCCGACCCGCTACCGCTGTAAACGAATTGTCCTCATAGCGCGCTCGGAGCCACCACAACGCCAGAATGGCTGCCGGTAACGTCACCGGTTGTTCCTTTCCGCCCAGTCCGATCGCCAAGCACAGCAGAACGAGAATCAACAGCCACAGGCGTAGCCGCGGGTTTTCGGTCCCAGTGCGTTCCCACGCGGCCAGCAGAGCGCCGATGTAACCGAGCGCCGCCCAGAGTTCCGCCTGACCAACGGCGTTCGCCGTCACCTCGACGTGAACCGGATGAACTGCGAACAACAGGCCGGCAAGGAGGCCGAGCCGCGGCGTGAACATCCGGGCGAAGAGCAGGCCAGCCATTCCGGCCACCACCCCGTAGAGAAGGATACTTACCACGCGGAACAGGAACGGCGCGCCCCCACCCAGGACCCACTGCACAGCAAACCCCACAAGGGCGACGGGCCTCCACATGACGTCGCCGCGGTCTTCAGGCCAAAAGGGCGAGACCAGCAACTCGGCGAGATCGAGCTGATGAACCACGTCATTGCGCTCGACGATCCAGACATCGTCGTAGACAAAGCCGTTGGCGATAGAGGGGAGCGCCACTACCGCCGCAACCGTGGCGCAAACGGCGAGGACTGTCAGAGAGGTACGGCGGGACGCAGGCCGCTTGCCCGCAAGCAGGTTGTTCAAACCACACCCCCCCTCAGGTTCTGTTCTCCCCTGGAGGGAACAGGTTGAATCGCAACACGTGCCAGATTGCAGCCACCCCATCCCTCCAACCGATCTTCTTCCCCTCGGCATACGTGCGTCCGCTGTACGTTATCGGCAGCTCCCATATGCGCGCTCCAGCCTTCGCCAGCCGTGCCGTCAGCTCAACCTCGATTCCGAAACGGCTGGAGACCAGCGGCAGCGATTTCAGGATGTCGGCCCTGACCATCTTGTAGCAGGTTTCCATGTCGCTCAGAGTGAGATCTGTGAGGATGTTGGAAAGCAGGGTCAGGAATCGGTTTCCCACAGAATGCCAGAAGAAGAGAACGCGCCGGGAACCGCCGTGGAATCGTGACCCGAACACCGCGTCGGCCACCCCGGAACGGATCGGCTCGAGCAGCATCGGCAACTCGGACGGATCGTACTCTAGATCGGCATCTTGTATCACGATGACATGGCCGGTCGCGGCCTCGATGCCGGTGCGGACCGCTGCCCCTTTACCCATGTTTTGTGGTTGGTGAATGACCCGGTCGATTGCCCCCTCCTCCGCCAAACGATCGAGTATGTCTTTCGTCCCATCACTGGAGCCGTCATTCACCACCACGATCTCGATGGTCAGCGGTACGTCTCGGATCCGGGTAACTGCTTTTTCGACTGTATCTTCTTCGTTGAATACCGGCACGATCGCAGTCAGCACCAAATCGTTCCAATCAACGGGCATATTCATTCGGGCCGCTCTCCGACAGCAATTAGTGACAATCCTACGCGTTTGGGCAAGAATCTCTCGAGGCGGAAAATTGGCACGAGGAGGTCGTACAGCTTGAGGGGACCCTTCGGGATCAGCTTGCGACGCAGCACTCGACCGGACCACCACCACCCTAATATGCCGGCGGTATTGAAGTACTCCATGTGCCGTATCCGCAACTCCGCTTCCGAGAAAATGCTCTTCAAAGCCTTGGGAGTGTAGCGGCGAAAGTGCCCCAACTCGGTATCCAGCGAGCCAAACAGCGCAGGCAACGCCGGAACCAGGAGGATCAGGCGACCGTGAGGCTCCAAGAGTTGACGCATTGTGCGGAGAGAGGTGAGGTCGTCTTCAACATGCTCCAACACGTTCAGGCAGACGATGGTGCTGAAGGAATCCCCCTTCAGCTCCTCCGGCACGTATGGCAGGGACATTTCAACTACCTGAACGTTCAGTGCGCGGCGATCGGTGCCACTGCGGCGATCCTCGCCAACGAGACGGTTCGAGCGCCGGCGCTCGCCCTTTCTTTGTTCGCCGAATCGCCTCCACAGAGTCTCCCGGTAATCCGATTCGGTGTCGGTCAAAACGACCCTTTCCCGGTCGATGAAGAACTGAGACAGGTTGCCGATTCCAGCACCCACCTCGAGCACACGCGGGCCGATCCATCGTGCAATGCGGTCGTATGTCCAACGATTGTATGCCGGGGCATCAGC
This sequence comes from uncultured Gemmatimonadaceae bacterium, assembly GCA_964580055.1. Classification (GTDB taxonomy): domain Bacteria; phylum Gemmatimonadota; class Gemmatimonadetes; order Gemmatimonadales; family GWC2-71-9; genus JBDGYW01. The sequence goes on from CAZOJI010000051.1 coordinate 27,073, forward strand.
CATGCGCTCCAGAGTCGCGGCACCAACCTCGCAACCTGGCCGGTCTTGCTTATCCGGCGCCGGTCTCATACTTGGAGAGCTTACGGTATAAGGTAGATGGATCGATTCCAAGGATTTCCGCCGCGCGAGACTTATTTCCGCCTTCGGCGTCGAGTACCCACTGAATGTAGGCCTGCTCGATCACCTCCAGGGTCGGGTTGCCGGGAGGCCTGTCTCCGACGAGTGGCTGCGACTTGGGTTCCAGCAGTCTGGCCGGTAATACCGTTGGGTCCAAATCCGTTCCATGTGCCAGAACGGCGGCATGCTCGAGAGCGTTCTCGAGTTCCCTGACATTGCCCGGCCAGTCGTAAGCGAGGAGTACTTCGACCGCTTCTTCGGTCAGGCGCTTCACCGGTTCACCTCGCTGTTGGGCGATGCGCTCTAGGAAGGAATCGGCCAGTAGGAATATGTCGTCACGCCGCTCTCGTAGCGGCGGCAGAAAGAGGGAAATCACGTTCAACCGGTAGTACAGATCGGTGCGGAAGGTGCCTCGCCGGATCTCTTCATCCAAGTCGCGATTGGTAGCGGCAATGACTCTCACATCTACCGGCAGGGACTCTGTGCTGCCAACTGGCAAGGCCTCCCTCTCTTGGAGCACCCTGAGGAGCTTCACCTGCGTTGCAGCAGCCATCTCGGCTATCTCGTCGAGGAAGAAGGTGCCGCCGCGAGCGGCCATCAACATGCCCTGCTTGTCGCGCACCGCTCCCGTGAAGGATCCTTTGACGTGACCGAACAGTTCCGATTCAAGGAGGCTTTCTGGAAGCGCGCCGCAGTTGATCGAGAAGAAGGGTCCGTCGCTCCGCTCCGACATCTCATGTATGTAACGCGCGACAACCTCCTTTCCGGTGCCGCTCTGGCCGAGAATGAGCACTGTTGAATCGGTCGGGGCCACCTGTTCGGCTCGATTGAGCACGTCCAGAAAGACCTTCGATCTTCCCAGGGGTTTCACGGCGGTAGATTTCTCGCGCCGCCGGATTTCCCGTTTCAGGTTTTTGTTCTCCGTCCGCAGGGCTCGATGCTCGGCCGCGCGCCGACAAATGGCAACCAGGTCGTCGTTCGCAAACGGCTTTTGGATGTAGTAGAACCCCCCCTGGTTCACGGCGTCGATCGCGCTCTGGAGTGTCGCCTGCGCGGTCATGAGTATCACGGGCAGCGCCGGGTCGAGGTCCTGAGATTTCTCGAGGATCTCAATGCCGCCGATCTCGGGCATCCTGACATCGGTCAGAACAATGTCCGGCGCAGACGACATGAGAGCATCCAAACCCGCTCTACCGCCCTGAGCGGTCTCAACTCGAAAGCCCGAATTCTTGAGGAGGATCTTGAGGGTATCGAGGATACCCATCTCGTCATCGATGACCAGAATCGTTGGTTCGTATTGACTCAAGTCAAAACCTCCGCCTGTCGTCTTCCCGGCAACAGCACGGTGAACGTTGTCTTCACTTTGGGCTCGGATTCGACGTAAACGATCCCGCGATGTGCCTGAACCGCGCGCTGAACGATTGCCAGTCCCAGTCCGGATCCCCCAACTCGCCCCGAAACGAAGGGTTCGAAAATTCGTTCGCGGAGCTCTTCGGCGATGCCCGGGCCATTGTCCGTAACCCGGAGCAGCACCGACTCGCCCAACAGATACACATCGGGGAATTCCGCGGGTAGAGTCTGTCTCGCTTCGACGGTGATCTCCGCTGCGCCACTGGACGCTTGCGCCGCATTGAGCATGAGATTCACCAGAATCCTGTGCAGCAGGTCCTCGTCGCCCTCCACCGTTGACGTTTCCGCGACAACCTCTATTTCCGTACCCTGCGGACAGTCAGGGTGCCTGTACGCAATACCGACTGCGTCTTCGACAACTGACTGCAGATCGAGCTGCCTGCAGTCCGTTACCCGCACACGCGAAAAGTCCAGGAATTCGCTCAACAGTCCGCTGAGACGATCGCTCTCCCTCACCACCAGACCGGCGAGGAACCGCTCGTCTTCATCGGTGCGTGGTGAGCGCGTCAACTGTTCGACCGAAGAGCGGATCGATGCCAGCGGGTTCTTGATCTCGTGCGCAAGCGATGCCGACAGCTCCGCAACGGCTTCCAGACGCTCGGTACGAAGCCGCAGCTCCTCGAGCCGTTTCTGGTCCGATATATCGGAGAATATCGCCGCGACGGAACAGGGAGCGTCTCCGTCAATATCCAGCGCAGTGGTAGTCACCCCGATTGGGAATGTGCTCTCCGATCCGATTACCAACACCTCGGCTCGCATAGTCCCCGTGCGGCGTCGTTGGGTTTCGAATATCACATCCCTCAATTCGGGCGATCGGTTGCCGAGCGCCGATTGAAGGGTCAGGCCGATGACGTCCCTTTCGGGCAATTCAAGAATGCGTATTGCAGCGGGGTTGGCGTACGACAGTGCGCCGGCTCCATCCACGGTTAGGACGCCGCTCTGCAGGTTTCTCAGTATGTCGGCCGCCTCGAGTCTCAGGCGACGGACCTCGCGCTGCAGCACCTTACGCTCAACGTCGGCGGTACGTACTCTGCTGCCGATCAGCCCCGTTACCAGGAAGACGGCCGCAAACACCGCGATCTGGAGTCCAACGGCCGCATTCAGAGAGACCGGCTGGAGTAGCGCGATATCTGCGAAATAAAGCAGGCCGGCAAGAGCCGTCACCAACAGGCTCGACGACAGCGGCATCAATACCGCACTGACCGCTATAATAAGGATGTATAACGCCGGGAAAAGGCTCGCCGGCCCTTCGGTGAGATGTACGACCGTTGTCACCAGGGCCAAATCGAACAGCGCCTGGCCGTAGAGGAAGGTCTGCCCAGGGGCGGCTTGCCGAACATGCGTGTACCACGCAGACGCCCCGCTCACGCCGACGCTGGCGAGGGCCGCAAACGACAGCACGACGATAATGCCAGGCGAGACGGCATTGAATGAAAGGGAAGCGGCGACAAAAATCGCGATTGCAACCGTGACCCGGCCCAGATACACCCACTTGAGCAATTCGTGGGCACTCAGCAGTGCCTCGCCACCAACTGCGCCGGCCTCCCTATCCTGCGCAGCCGTATTCTTGGGACTCATGGCCTATAGTATTTGAAGGCGTATTGCAAAATGCAATAGTGGAGTTGCTGGTGAGTTGTGAGTGGTCCTTGGGAAGCAAGTATCGGGGAGCAGGCAGAAGGGGGCGGAGTGCAGGAGGGGGGAGCGGAGAACAAGGATCGGGTTGCGGGACCACTCCTGGTTGTTGTCACCTTGTCAGTGGTCGGTAGTACCTCCAGTAGGTCTGACCGGACTCCAGACCTGGCCGCGCGACCTGGCCGCTCCACGGCATTTCCTTCTCACCGGCTAGCGC
>CAZOJI010000052.1:0-3688 GCA_964580055.1 uncultured Gemmatimonadaceae bacterium
AGTCGGGACGGTGGGATTTGAACCCACGACCCCCTGAACCCCATTCAGGTGCGCTACCGGGCTGCGCTACGTCCCGTCGTATTGAATTCTAAGTTCCCAAAGAACGCCATTCAACATAGTCCCATCGGCTGCCGGTTGGTAGGGTGCCCTTTACCCGAATCGGTTCGCACCACGCTGCACTTTTCTGCAGCGGCTACATGTTGAACGCAATTTGGACTGTCCCACGGAGGTTCGCAGTCCACCTAGACCTCGTAGCTGAGCAAATATCTGCCAGACTCCCACATGAAAGGGAACTCCGCCCCAACCCGGCTAGCGCCTAGATCGGGGAGAGCCGGCACCACCGCCACCGCCGAAGAACATCATGACCCCGAACAGGTATCCCAGGTTGTAGGGCCAACCGGTGTTGTGTACCTCGTAGACGCCGACCGAGTCAGAGAAAAGGCTCACCACGAACGTGAACCTGACATGGTGATGCGCACCGCTCGGGCACGCTAGCGCGAGGTTGATCTAACCGAATGTTTCGTGACCTCAGTTACAGTGAAATGCCACCCGATGCGATACGTTTGGGTATGCTCAGGTACCGCCTTTGGTTGATCCCGACAGACTTCACCATGCTCGAGCTCAGGCAGTGGCACGAAGAGCATCCCGACGACTGGATGCCGCTAACGATCGAGTTGGGTGACGAACTCGTGGAATTGAGTTTCCGGGTGATGGAGACCACTGAACGCCTCGAGTGGTATGCAGAAGCCGTGAGTGGAAGGCCGCCGTCCATGAACTAGACGCAAACGCGCAAAAAATGAAGCACCCATCGTTGCCATGCACCAAGAGACTGTCTATCTCTTGGGGAGCATAGTTCTGTCGTCAGACCTCCGGACTCGGGCGACGAGTGCCCGGCACCTCGGTGATGATAGCAACGCGGTGACATGGGTCGCAACGAACTTCGAATGAAACACCGAGCGAGCCTTCGCGACTGATCGGCTCACTTATCACCATCGCGCCACCGCACTTTGGGCAGGGTGCCGCTGTGGGCGACTTACTCAGAACCTCACGGATCCTCCTGGCTTCCTCATGGGTGAACGTGACCGGCGTTTCGCGAAGTCTGGACATATAGCCAAGATAAGCTTTGGATCGGGCTCCGCCAGGTGGGCCTGCTCGACCATCGCGAACCGGCCACCGACTCTCACCTGCCCGCAGGCATTGTGGCCGCGACTCTCAACCGCAAACCCTCTCCAACACCTCCTGAATCACACTGGGCTTGAATGGCTTGATGATGAAGTCCTGCGCCCCGGCACGGACCGCTTTCCCGAGACAAGCCTCCTGACCCACGGCAGTGCACGTCCCCACCCGCGCTTCAGGATGCCGTGCAACGATGCCCACGACCGTACAACGGGACGAGCCTGGGCACCGCTATCATCCACGCTTACAGCGACTTCTTTAACCCCAGGGGGGAGGGGGGGACGAATGCAAGGTCCATCTGTGTATCTTGCGGGCACACCATGAAAGAGCGTGTTATCAGATTGTCGGAGCAGTGTTTCGGCAGGAGACCGGACGTTATCCTCGAGATGGCATCCGACGGCTCCATGCGTCAGTATTTCCGGCTGGTTTGGCATGAAGAACGTACCGCGGTCGGCGCGATTGGTCCCGACCGCGAGGAAAACCGAGCCTTCCTCGAGTTCGCCAAGGCATTCCGCAAAGCGGGACTCCCGGTACCGGAGGTATACGCTGAAGACCGCGAGGCCGGTGTTTGGGTCGAGGAAGACCTCGGTGACACGACCCTGTTCAAGGCACTCGCGGCGGCACGCGTGGAGTCAGCAGAGGGAACATTTCCGCCGGAGATAGAAGGACTGTTCCGAAAATCGTTGACAATCCTGCCCCGGTTTCAGGTATTGGGACACGAGGCAATCGCCTACCGCTACGCTTACCCTCGCCAGGCGTTCGACAAACAGTCTATTCGCTGGGACCTCAACTACTTCAAGTACAATTTCCTGAAACTCGCGCACATTCCGTTCAACGAGCAGCGCCTGGAAAACGATTTTGCCAACCTCGCCCAGTTCCTGATGAAGGCGGATTCGGACTATTTTTTGTACCGCGACTTCCAATCACGCAACATCATGATTCACTCCGGAGAGCCCTGGTTCTTGGACTTCCAGGGCGGCCGAATGGGTGCGCTGCAATACGACGTTGCCTCACTCCTCTACGACGCAAAAGTCGACATGCCTCAAGCGGTCCGAGAGTCTTTGCTGGAACACTATTTGGATGCCCTGAACGAGCATACCAAGGTGGTGCGGTCGCGCTTCCTGGAATCATATTCCGGCTTCGTGCTCGTGCGTCTGATGCAGGCGCTAGGTGCGTTCGGTTATCGCGGGTTCTTCGAGCGCAAGCGCCACTTTCTCGAGAGCGTTCCCTACGCCGCTAAGAGCTTGGGCGAACTGCTGGATGCCGGCCTGCCATTGGAGATGCCGGAGCTGGACCTCGTGTTTCGCATGATTTCCGACCGTTGGGCGACCGAAGACCAGCCTGACGCATCCAAGTGCGGCCTGGAGGTGCTCGTACAGGGCTTCGCATTCCAGAACGGATATCCGCGCTACGAGCGCGGCCATGGAGGCGGGCACGTTTTCGACTGCCGAGGCTTGCCGAATCCTCATGAGATCGAGAGCCTCAGGGACAAGACCGGCGAAGACGAGGAAGTCGCTAGCTATCTGGAGTCCTCAGCAAGAGTGCAGGAGTTTTGGGACAACGTGCGCGGCATCGTGGAAGCGCACGTGGAAGACTACATGGAGCGGGGATTGTCGAGCCTCACGATATCGTTCGGTTGCACGGAGGGCAGACACAGGTCGGTCTACTTCGCGCGGAAACTCGCGAGACACCTCAGCGACAGGTATCCGCAAATCGATGTGCGGATCTCCCACGCATACGTCTGATGGAAGCAATGATCCTCGCCGCCGGAGCGGGCACTCGGCTCAAACCGATCACCGATAGGATTCCCAAAGCACTCGTGGCAGTGCGCGGACGTCCCTTGATGGCGCACGTACTTGATCGCTTGGAGGAGATCGGCGTCACCCGCGCGATCGTGAACGCACACCATCACGAAGCCAAGATCAGATCTTTCCTCGCGGCAAATCGTCGCAGGAACCTGGAAGTGGTCCTATCCCCCGAGCCCGACGGCCCTTACGACACCGGTGGAGGCCTGTTCACGGCGGCAGCGCTCTTCAGGGAGAGCAGTCCGTTTTTGCTCCACAATGTGGACGTGCTCTCGACGATCCCGCTGTCTGGACTGTTCCAGAGTCACCGTGATGCGGAGGAAGCGTCGCAGCCCCCCCCCGTCGCATCAGTGGCCGTGACGTCGCAACAGGCCAAGAGAAAACTGTTGTTCGACGACGCGGGGTTGCTGGGTTGGGAAAACACGGGCAGCGACCGCGCCGTCTTGGAATCTAGGCGGGTGCGGGACCCGGTTGGCAGCATCGTGAGCCGGGCGTTCACAGGTATCCACGTTGTGGACCCAAAGGTCTTTTCTCTGAGCAAGAGAACGGGCACGTTTTCGATCGTGGAGTTGTACCTAGAACTCGCAGAGGCCGGGTACAGGATAAAGCCAGTCGATGTTTCAGTTCACGACTGGATTGATGTCGGTACCCGGCAACGGCTAGCCGAAGCGGAGAGCGGGGAGTGGGGAACGGGAAGTTGGGAGCGG
>CAZOJI010000052.1:3788-5553 GCA_964580055.1 uncultured Gemmatimonadaceae bacterium
ACAGACCTTTTACGCTAAAGGAACCGGTCGAGCACAACCGGAGGTCCAGATCATGCTGATCCGCCGAGCCCCTGACATAACGACATCGGAAATCACCGACGAAGCCGCCTACATGAAGCGGCGCGAGTTCATGAAGTCGGCCGGCGGCGTGGCCGCCGGATTGGCGTTGGGTCCGCTGCTGCCTCGATTCCTCAGCGCCCAGCGAGAGCAGACGCCCTACGAGGCGGTCACCACCTACAACAACTTCTACGAGTTCGGGACGGGTAAGGATGACCCTGCGCGCAACGCGCACACCCTGAGAACTCGACCCTGGACGGTTGAAGTGGCCGGTGAGGTGCACAAGCCCAAGGTCTACGACATCGAAGACATCCTGCAGCGTTTCCCTGCCGAAGAGCGGGTATACCGTATGCGCTGTGTGGAAGCATGGTCCATGGTGATCCCCTGGCTGGGGTTCCCGCTCCGCGACCTGCTGGACGAGGTCGAGCCGACGTCAAAGGCCCGCTACGTGGCATTCGAGACGCTATACGACCCCGAGCAAATGCCGGGGCAGCGACGTGCCATACTCGATTGGCCGTACGTTGAGGGGTTGAGACTGGACGAGGCCCGGCATCCCCTCACGCTCTTGTCGGTAGGCCTTTACGGCAGGATGCTACCCAATCAGAACGGTGCGCCAATCCGCCTGGTGGTGCCGTGGAAATACGGGTTCAAGAGCATAAAATCGATCGTGAAAATCACACTCGTCGAACAGGAGCCGCCCACGTCCTGGAACCTGATGGCACCGCACGAATACGGCTTCTATGCCAACGTGAACCCGAACGTGGATCATCCCCGCTGGAGCCAGGCGCGCGAACGCCCGATCGGCAAGTTCAGGAGGATCGACACTCAGGTGTTCAACGGATACGGAGAGCAGGTGGCAGGTTTATATTCGGGTATGGATTTGCGGAGGAATTTCTGAGAGGGGAGTTGTGAGTGGTGAGTAGGTAATGGTGAATGGTGAGTCGGGAGCGGAGCCAGTACAGGTAGTGAAAGCGCCGATGCGAAGCGACACACATCGGAACCAACCGCACCTTGACTGGTACCGCCACCTGCCTACCGCTCCTTAAAGGAGGTGGCGGACGGGGCCCGCTCCCTGCTCCCCACCGACCACCCCCTTTTCCCCACTCACCACCTCCGACTCCCTACTCACAACGCACAACTCACCGCTGCCCATGACCCGCAACCAAACAATCAACCGGATCGCCAAACCCGCCGTCTTTCTGGCGCTGCTTGCACCCTTCTTGGTAACGGTCTTCAATGCTGCAACGGGTGGTTTGAGCGCGAACCCCATCGAGGATACCCTGAACCGTGCGGGCCTGTGGGGACTCAGGATTCTCCTGCTCTCGCTGGCGATCACTCCGTTGCGGCGGCTGTTCGGTTGGAATGTACTGATGCGCTTCCGGCGGATGGCTGGTCTTTTCGCCTTCTTCTACCTGACGCTGCACTTCTGCATCTATCTCGGGCTGGACCGGTTCTTCTCCATGCGAGAGATTTTCGAGGACATCGCGGTTCGCCCGTTCATCACCGTGGGTTTCGCCAGCCTCCTGCTATTGGTGCCGCTTGCGGCTACCTCCACCAAGAAGATGATCAAACGACTCGGCGCGAAGCGCTGGACGAACCTGCACCGGCTCGTATACCCCGCGGCCATCGGTGGAGTAGTGCACTATTATTGGGCCGTCAAGCTGGACGCACGTGAACCCATGATCTACGCGGTTTTGCTGGCCGTGCT
>CAZOJI010000052.1:5653-28595 GCA_964580055.1 uncultured Gemmatimonadaceae bacterium
ATGATGGTCGAGAAGACCGAGCTGTTCAGGAACCAGCGCCTGATGATCCAGGGAGCGCAGGTGCTGGAGATACCCATCATCCTGACCGAGCAGTATCCGGAAGGGATGGGACAGACGATCCCTGAAATCGCAGAACTGCTGACCGACGTGGGACCGATCACCAAGACCGCGTTTAGCTGTTGCGGCGAGAGCAAGTTCAACACCGCTCTACAGGAAGTCGGACGCAGGCAGGCGCTCTTGGTGGGCATCGAGACGCACGTCTGCGTCTGGCAGACAGCCTCCGATCTACTCGATGCCGATTACGAGGTTCAGGTCGCGGCGGACGCCGTGTCCTCGCGCAGCGCCGAGAACCGCCGGATTGGGCTGCAAAAGATCCGAGATGCCGGCGGGAAGATCACCTGCGTCGAGACGGCGCTGTACGAGTTGATGCGAGTGGGTGAAGGCCCACAATTCAAGAGAGTCCTCGAGCTGGTCAAGCAAACCGCCAGCGGATCTCAACGCCCTGCGGGAGACAAAATATGACACTGTTGATCTCTGGTTTGAGTGCTGCGCTGGCAATGAACACGCTGGCTGCGGTGCCGAGTGATATCGCCCATCTCGATTTCCAGCAGCCCTCTCAGGCGCAGCAGGAATTATTCGAGAGTGTTGATGCCAGCCGCTCCCATCACATCGAGTTCCTGCGAAACCTGATAGCTGCTTCGGCGAACGGCGAGGAAGCCGTTCAAGCCTTGGTGGCCTCCAGGTTCCGAGAACTCGGCGCGGAGGTGCAGACACTGAGACTGGTCCCGACCCAGCTCGATCTCAACCAGGAGTTTGCCGCCGATGAGACGGTCGACCGCACAGAGCGGATCAGTGTGATCGGGAAGTTGGGAGGAAGCGGGGGCGGCCGCAGCCTATTGTTCTTCGGCCACCCTGACGGCGAACCGCAGACTCCCGAATCACTGGAGGGTTGGACGCACGATCCGTTCAGCGCGGAAATCGAGAATGGCCGTATTTACGGATGGGGAGTCGCCGATGACCTGGCTGGTGTCGCGATCATGGCCGAAGCATTGGAAGCAGTTTTGACCACAGTAGGCCGGCCTGCCGGGGACGTGTACCTGGGCAGCACGCCGGCAAAGCGCAACGCTCGCGGCATCTTGGCGCTGCTCAACGAAGGCTATTCAGCGGACGCTGCCGTTTACCTCCATCCGGCAGAGTCCGAGGCTGGGCTGAAGGACGTAAAGACGATCACTTCCGGAATGCTGCAGTTTAGAATCAGAGTGACCGGACAACCACCCGATACCAGAGAGCCGGGGCAAACCGCGTTCGCCCATCTATCGGTAAGCGCGGTAGACAAAGCGGCGGTTGTGCTGGAGGCGCTGAAGCAGCTCGACGCCAGGCGCGGCGCGCGGGTTTTTCACGAACAGCTCGACAATGCCGTGGGCCGCTCGACCAACCTGCTGGTCAGCCGAGTGGACTGTGGAGACGGCGGCAGCCTGACACGTGTTCCGACGGAGTGTGTGATCGGCGCTTCCATTACGTTCCCACCCAACGAGCAACTAACCGAGGTCCAAGAAGAGATTTCAAGGACCGTGTCGGACGTCGCCCAGCACGACCAGTGGCTGGCCGACAACCCTCCGCAAATCGAGTGGCTGTTCGGCACCCAGGGAGTCGAGGTCCCGCCGGAGCACGCCCTGTATCAGACGGTGTTCGAGGCCGTGCGCCAGGTAACCGGCGTAGAGCCCGTGGTGAATCCGCTCCATTCGGCGAGCGACATCAGAAACCCCATGCTGTTCAGAGGGATACCATCGGTTGGCTTGGGACCGCTGGCGGGAGACTTCACGCAGGCAGGCAGGTTCGACGAGTGGGTCGATGTGGACGACTACATTCGCGCAATAAAGGTGTGCGCCAAGATCATAACTGATTGGTCGTTTTGATCCAGCGGCCGGACAGATCACCAAGGTGAAAGACGCCGGAGGTAACAGCAAGGAGCTAGAGGTTCAGTCGAGAATGGAGCGTGGTTAGAAACGCAAACAAAGGTGCGGCAGAGGGATTCGTGAGTTGTGAGTTGTAAGTGACGGCTATATTGCGGGTGATGGACCCACCATTCAGCCCGAGGGAACACCAGATGGCTAGGATGACGGTTGCAGCATTTATGCAGTGTATCGCGGACGACGAAGATCTGCAGCAGGCTCTCGTCGATCTCGCGGCGGAGCGTGGTTTTCAGTTCACGAAGGAAGATCTCACGGCCGCGGAGCCGGGCGTATTGGCACAGCCCAAGACCTGGCAGAACATCGCACAATTTCCCGATGTCGCAGCCCTATCCTCGACACCGGACCGCAACAGCAGAAGCAGATGGATCCTGCCGGGATGGGTGAATGCTACTACGGTGCTGGCAGCCACCAATGCGGTGCTGTGCGGAGTTCTGGCGTGGCACCTGTTGCGAGACAAGGACAGCAGGGGCTGAAGAACATCCAATGGTCAACGACGAATGTCCAATCATGAATTGAGTCGGATGAGTGGATTTGCTTAATAGATGTTCAGAATGACTGTTTCTACAGACTTTGCCCCTCACCGTACATCTGGTCGGGTCCAAGAACACGCGGGTGTTTTACTCTCAATTGATCGCGCGTGTCATAGCACAGATGACACGCGTCGGCGTATCCTTTGTGAATACTTGCTTTGAATGCCCGGGCCAATTCCGCCGGTCCGCCCTGGAGTAGAGGGCCGATTATCGGGTGCGTATCAGGATCGTAATCTCGGCATATCGCGTCGAGCGGTTCGTCGAAGAGGTTGCCGATTACGATGCCCTGGCAAATGTGAAGGTTCCCGAAGGGATCTACATGCAGGCGCCCGGGATCGCTCAGCTCTTCGTGAGGGCATGCGGTGAACTCCAGCCAGGGACGCTCGGATCGGGGGTCCGTCAAATTGCGGGCAGCCCGGCCGCGGTACATGACTCTTGATTCTCCCTCAGAGAGGTGACCGACGACCCCGGAGTCGAGTGCCGTGTCGGGGTGTGTGATCGTGATGGTGCCCATGGGAATCCCGAGCGTCTCCGCGGCTGCGGCTGCAGTACGCGCCCGCTCACCCTCCTCATCAGTGCATTGATAGGTCAGCAGTAGGTGCAGGCCTCGCAGCCTCATCTGGTGCCTCCGCCAGCTATCCGGAGTTACCGCGCGTATTCATCACAGCACCTCCTCTTCGCACCCTTCCGAGCCACCACTTGTTCAGTAATGGTTCCCGTTACCTGCTCAGAAGTAAACCTCGAGCAATTCGACTTCGGTGCTCGGACTAACCAGTGAGACCAAGTCGCCGATGTCGCGTAAGTGGGCTGCGACCGTCGCGGGTTCTATGCCCGGTACGGCGTAGACCGTGAAACAGGCGTGCTCGGTAGTAGGCCTGATGCTGGTGCGTGCGTCAGGACCGTACAGAATGCTCGAGATGATACCCGCTTCGTCGGCAATATACATGTCACCGGCTTTCATCTGTTGCTCCTCATGTCCGAAGCGCACGTACCGCTCGTCTCCCGAACTGACGTCGGCAACGAGACTCCCTTCCAGCAACGCCACGTCGTGTCCGGCGGTCAGTAGTTGGTTCTTCAATTCCGCTGTGACCATTGCCTTGACGAGAGCTCGAATACCGGGTACCGACTTGCCCTTCACGAGTACCGACTCCAGCTGGAGCTGCACGTGGTACGTCTTCTTGAATCGCTTGTAGTAGTCGTTGTACGCGGCGATCGTGGGAATGGCCTTCACGACATCACGATCGGCGCCGGCATACTCATCCCTGAGTGACTGCTCGATCTGCCTGGTACGTGCGTCGAGATCGGGACTCGACTCGGGATTGGTAACTCGCCGCAGCTTCAAGACTCCGACGCCCGCATCAGGGTACGTCTCTTTCCAGAACTTGGTCAGCTTCAACATGTCTCGTACCTCCAGGGACAACCAACTAGTGTGGACCCGGACGGCTCTTCTCAAGCATCGTTTATTGACATCTCAGCGTTTTGCCCGACGCTTGCTGCGCCGTCGAGGCTTTCGGTCCACGGTCTTCCCCCAACGAGCCAGAAACGCCACCACGAAATCGTGCTCCTCGGCAGGGCCAACCGCCAGACGCGCCAATGCTAGTGCGGTGGCAAGCGCAATATGGTATCCAGTCGAACGAGACTGATCGGCCCTCCTGAACGCCGGGTGTGATTCGTTGATCCAGACCGTCGATTGCTCCAGGCGCGACAGTTCAAGATCGTCCGGCCGTTGCTCGAATCTTATGCGAAGCCGGTACTTGGTGGGCCGACGCTTGCGCTTCTTGGTGGACTCCAGAATCCCGGCAGCCGTGGACGGCTCCGGTTCTGTTTCCTTTTCGGTTTTCTCTGAAGCGTGCGACTCCGTTGAATCACCGGCTTCCAGGTCACGGGGCTCCGGACCAGCGACCAAAGCCTCCTGGCGCCCACGTCCTTTTTCTTCCCCAACCGGTAGGCTCTTCTGCCCGCCAGAACGGTGTTCCACCAGGGTCGACAGCAGCGGAAAGTCGTCAGCGAGGTCGATCAGGATTCGCTCCAAATCGCGCTCGACAGGGCGCGCCGCTCGGCTCCGAGCCGGCTGCTGCCCTTCCCTTGCCACGCCCCATTCGGCGAGCTGCCTTGCCACTACCTCTTGAATGGCCTTTCGATATGCGAGGTAGAGTGCTCCCTGCGTACCCGCTCTTATGAAGTCGGCCTTGTTCAGAGTCAATGCTTGTGCAAGAGCTGGGGCCTCAACCAGACCGCTCACGACATCCGGGTTTGCGGGGCTCACCCCCACCCAGTCCCATCCTCGTTTGATGACCTTTCCGTAGGTGCTGATCGCGATGCCGCGCTGTGATTCGGGCAACGTGTCTTCGAAACGCAGCAGGAAGCCAACGGCGGAGGGTTTTCGCTTCCTCGGCAGCTTCACGACGATAGGCGCCCTCTCCGCACCTCGACTGACCCTCCTCGGTAGGGACTCCCCGTTGAGGACGAAACGGATGCCCAGGGGATAGTGCTTCGCCAGCAAGTCGTCAAAGGTGGGATCGAATAGGGCGGCGAAATGCCGATTCAACACCTCCGCGACATAACCAGTGTCCAACAGAGGTGAAAGCGCACTCTGCAACGCCAATCGCACGGCGGTGCCGGGAGCGTTCACCAATCCCTCCGGGGGCACCCACTTCCACGGAGCACGCCGTTTCGAAGAGAGCCGCCAGGTGGTGGCCACATGCTGTTTGCCACGAAGCGTTTCCGTGAACACCTCGTCGCTCACGAGAAGCCCGAGTTTTATCCCGACTCCAGCAAACCCAATCCCGCTACCGCGCGTCTTGGTGGTGGCAGCGATGTCGTGGTATTGCCGTAGTTCGGCTCGTCGCATACCGGAACCGTCGTCAGTCACCGCCAAAGTCGAAGCCGAAGAATCGACATCCAGTCGGACGGTAGCGGCTCCGGAATCCAGCGCATTCGCCACTATCTCCGTCAGGATCGTTTCCTCGATCGTGCCGGGATATGCGTCCCGGAGATCCTCCAGTAGATGATGTAGGTCTACCCTGGTTTCGCCCATGTGTCGCCGAGTTAGTTTCGGAGTCTAGTATACAGTCCGAGGCGGAAAAGGGAAAACGGTAGGTCAAACGGGGTGATGAGTCTGAAGTCAGACTCTGGCTACGAGGTTTGAAGTGGTAAGGGCGAAAACCGGAGCGATAAGCCGATCAGTCGCCGTTTCGTATCTCAGCTATCCGTTCCCTCTCGAGCATGGTGCAGGGATTCACAGTGCTGTACTTGATCAACGGCGCCGCGATGATCACCAGCATCACGATGAGACCTAACCTCATGAGTATCTTCAAGTCCGAGCTCCGGTTGGTGTCACCTGGCAATCCGGGATGAGTCGTGGGGAGATGTCAAGGGGAGAGAGCGAGTGGGGAGTGGTGAGTGGAGAGCAGAGCCGAGAGCAAGCAGCAGGCAGCAGAGAGCCAAGAGCAGGCAGCGGGGGGCCGAGTGTAGGGAGCGAGAAGCGGAAGGGAGGAGATACAAGCGGGGAGCCGGGCGAGTGAGGATAAGCGTGTTGCTGCACCATTCACACGGCAGCGAACCAATCATCAACCCTCCGGAACCGTTCCCTATGCCGGTCAGGATTGCGCAGGTGAATCTCCGCTGGAAGCGGGCCCGTAGTGGGTTTCAAAACGCAACCCAAACCGAGGGAAGTGATGCCTCCCGAAATATTCGAAGGTGTCATGGCAATCTTCGCCATGCTGTCAATCGGCGGCATCGTGCTCGCCGGCATGAAGATGCAGTATCATTACAAATCCAAGATGCTGGATCAACCCAAAAACACCGAGGACGTCGAGCGACTCGTGGACGCGATGGACTCTATGTACGAACAGACGCGTTCGCTCCGCGAAGAAATCGCTGAGCTTCAGGAACGGCTCGACTTTCACGAGCGCATGTTGGCGCGGCCGAGGGAAGAGAATCGACAGTCGGAAGGGCGGTAATCAACCTCGGAGTTCCGATGCGCCTGTAGAGCGTGCTGAATCCCACCCGGGTTGGGGTCGTAGCAGCGGAACGCAAAGTAGAGGTTTCCTTCATCGTAGGCGGCGTCTCTACTGGTAGCGGCCGGAAGGTCTCTTGCGCTGACAAAGGCAACAGCAGGATCGGTATCAACGCTACACCGAAAAAGGAAGCCGCTGAAACAAGCCGCTAACGGAATCCTCACATTCAACTCGTCTGTGTATGTCAGGGTCATCCACCGTCAACGATCCGCGACAGCCTATTCACCCAACCGCCGCACGGCCAGCAAGCTATCCAGATGTTTCCTACGACACATGCACGTACCGGAGTTTCCGCGGCCGCCGTTGACAGGCCCCACTTTGCCCCGTAGCGTCATAGGGATTCCTCTGATGAGTTTCCCCAAACCCTCGGAGCAGCGCCATGAGCAAACAAACACTCAATGTCGTGATTGCGGTTGGATCGGCATTCGTTCTTCTTCTTGCGGCACAGTCAGCTTCGGCCCAGGACCGGCAAGTCGTCGTACCTCCTTTCGAGCAACGAAACGTGCTTTCCTCCATCGAGGAAGTGTTTGGCGGCGAGGCCGATATCGGCGAGAAGATTGCGGAGCTGGTCCGTGCCCGCTTGAGGGAACGCGGTATCGAGGTTACCAACGACGATTCCGGTGCGCACGGCACTGTCGCTGGTGCTATAACGGTGTTCGGACGCGCCGAAGGTGGAGGTGAAGTTGCAGGCGTGTCCGTGCGCGGTGTTCGCGTCGGCCTGGGTCGCCGGAGGGAGAAAGCCTTCGTGGTGCTGGAAGCTAGACTGCGGGACGCGGGAAGGGGACAAATCGTGTCGGTTGTGACGGGCCGGGGGGAATCGGACCGCAGTGGCACGGACCTTTTTGCGCGTACGCGGCGCTTCGACATCGCCAGCATCGACCTCACCAGCGAGGAGTTCACCGAGACGTCGATCGGCGAGGCAACGCACCAGGCGGTGGACGAACTCGCGGATCAGATCGCTGATGCTACAGACGAGCTGGGTGCTGCGCCTGCGGAAGCGGCGCCTGCCGATCCCGCACCTGCCGCCCCAACAACCCCGCCCGCGGCAGCCGCCGCTCCTGCCGGAGGGACCGTGGCTCCCTTCGCGTGGGCACCCTATCAGTTCAATGGCACGGAGCACTTCCGCTACGACGTCACTCAGACGGATGGTGGCCGCACCGAATCGGGATTCTACCAAATGGACCTCGAACCCGCCGGACCGGATCAGGTGAGAATCCAGGTAAGCGGTCAACTCGGTGAAGACTCGTACTCTTCGACCGTCACCACCGGCACCGGCACGCAGGGCATGATGATGGGCTATCCGCAGTTCATGACGATGGGGCCGGTCGGACTGATGCTGTTCAACCCCATGTCATGGATGGTATTGCAGGGACGACAGCTGACGATAGGAGACGGATGGAGCTCGTCATCGGGCGGGGAGACATTAGAAGTGCGGGTGGAGAGACACTGTCAGGCAGGCGGCCAGAGCGGGATGCTCGTGGTCTTTCGCCAGAACGGGGTGATGCGCACCCAATCCTGTCTCGCACCCGAGGTCGCATTACCGGTGCAGACTTCTATGCACGACGACGATACGGTGATCGAGCTGACGTTGGTGGAGTATAGGCCTTGAGGGGACAGTGAGTTGTGAGTGGAAAGTGGTGAGTGGTTGATGGTGAGTGGTGAGTTGGACGCTGCGGGATGCGTTGCCGACTCCCCACTCACAACTCACCACTCACTACCTCCCCCCCCCCCTCACGGCAACACCTGACCTCCCGGCTGAGCCCTTACAGGCTCCTTCCGGGCGATGTACGTGGTTCCGGACACCACGACTGTGGCGCCGATCCAGGTCCAGACGTCGGGGAATTCGGCGAACACCACCAATCCGATCAGGGCCGCCCAGACCAAGCGCATGAACATCGCGGGCTCCACCCGGCTCACGTCCGCGAGCTTGTAAGCCCGTATGTAAAGGATGTGGGCAAGCGTTCCCAACCCTCCTACCATCGCCAGGAACAAGAGTTGTTGTATGTTGGGACACGTCCAGACAGGCAACGCGGGAATCAGAGTCATCGGCGTCATGAAGAGACTGAGATATCCGACTATGGTTGGCGTACGGTCAGTTCGTGACAGGCTCTTGGCTACCAGCCTCGACACAGACACGGTCGCTGTAGATACGACAACCAAGGCCGTACCGGCCCCAACAGTCTCAAAGCCGGGACGAATGATCACCAACGCGCCTGCGGTCGCGATGAAGATCCCCAACCACCGCTTACCGGTCACCGACTCTCCCAGAAACAACATCGCCCCAATGGCCACGAACACCGGCCCAATCAGGGTGAGCGACACCGCATCGGCAACGGGCAGGAGGCTGAGGGCAAAGTACCAGGTCAGCATCGCGATCGAGTTGAACACTGCCCGCACGAAATGGAGGCCGATCCTTTTGGTTACCAGTGTCTCGCGCTGAAGCCTCAGTAGCCAGGGTATGAGTATCAGGAGCGCAAAGGAGTTCCTGAAGAAGGCTACCTCAAAGGGATGGATCTCGGCCGTCAAGTAGCGGACCGTGACATGCATCGACGCGAAAGCGGCGCTCGCAGCTACGGCGAGCGCGACGCCACGAACATGCGGAGGGAGTCGACCGAATGCTGTTGTTGACACGTGAGCATGATAACAGGGAGGCAGACGGACGTCGAACCTCGAGCGAAGAAAAACCATCATCCAGCAAGCAACCTTCAGCAGACACCGCAGCCCCACTCACCCGGACGCCGAATTCTGGACATTGGGCGTTCTAACGCCTGGCAAATACCTCCTGAGCGGCACTGTTGACCGGGATATCATCGGCACGACGCCCGCAGGCAGAGCATTGCAGGTATAGGCTGGACACCTTCCACTCAGCGCTGCCAGGCAGGCCTTCGAATTCGCGATACGATGTTTCGCCCCTCACATAACGACTCGCGATGCTCTTGGTCACCAGCATCGCGGCGCTGTCGAGGGGGCATCGAATGAAATCGAGCGTGTTACCTGCCTGTTGCTCGAGTTTGGCTCTACCAACGTCGCTGTAATCGTCCATCAGCCTTCGCCGTTTGGTGCAATTGAAACACGCCGCGTCATGGTCTCTAGGGGGACGACGCCGCACGCCGCCACGTCAAGGGAAAAAAACTAAGCCCTTCGACATGCGCGGCAAGCGCCGTTTTTTGTTCGGCTCGCACTGCTTCTTTGCACGTAGTGTGGAACTCTACCCCGGCCGCAACAGTGGCGTCCGAGACCGTCTTCCACAGGTTGTGGGAATGTTAAAAACAGGTGTCACCAGTGATCCACACATGGAAAAGCAGAACTGTTCGCGACTCGAGGGTCGACCTCAGTTGCAAGCATGCTGCGGGAGTCACTGCAGCCTTCTCTCGAACGCGCCTCTTGGCTGACGCACCTGCTCCGATAGCCTTGCCCACCGTTCTTCCGTGAGGATATCTAAGACTGCCCGAAGGCTGCGAAGCACGTTTGCGCCCGCATACCGATGGCACCCTAGCCGACTCGTACTACGACTTTACCAAAACTCGCGTTGGATTCCAGGTAGCTCAGCGCTGCGGAGACTTCTTCCAAGGAGAAAGCGCGATCAACTACAGGGGACAGTTTGCCCATCGAAAAGAGCGGCAGCGTCATGTCTATGAAGGCCTTAGTAACCGCGGATTTTTCTTCATACGACCGCCCTCTGAGTACAGTACCCTCAATCCGCAGACGTTTCCGTAGTATCACGCTCAGGTCCAGCTCCGCGGTCCGCCCGGCAGTGAGCCCAACGAGGATGACGCGGCCGCGTTCAACCATGGCCTCGAGGGTCTGGTTGAATAGTGTGCCGCCCACCAGATCAACGGCCGCATCGGTCCCTCTAGCGGTGATTTGTTTCACGGCGGGCACCAGCTCTTCGCGCGACGAATCCACTCCCCCATCCATGCCCAGTTTCACAGCGCGCTCGAGCTTGGAGGGTGTCCTGCTGGTTCCCACGCACAGCGCGTCCCGAACCTTTATGAGTTGGACCGCTGCCGTACCCACTCCGCTGCCGACGGCATGCACCAACACCCATTCGCCGGTTTTCACCGCAATGCGTTCGAGTGCGTCGAACGCGGTGATGAACGCTTCAGGGATCGCCGCAGCCTCCTCATAGGGCATTTTCTCCGGGATTGGCACGGCGTGGTCGGCGGGAGTCGTGACGTATTCAGCGTACGCCCCTCCACCCACGATACCCATGACACGGTTTCCCACAGCGACCCCTTCGACATCCGGGCCCAGCTTCTCAACTTCGCCAGCATATTCGAGGCCCGGGATGTCCTGCGGCCACCCAGGGGGCGCGGGATAGTGACCGCGACACTGCAACAGATCGGCGCGGTTGAGGGAGAAGGACCGGACGCGTACGAGAATCTGGCCGGCAGCCGGCTCCGGTATCGGAGCTTCTCGCAACTCCAGGACCTCGGGCCCACCGGGACGGGTGATGGTTGCGGCAAGCATGTCAGTAATCTATAGAGTCAGTTGAAGGTCGAATGGCCAACAAGGAGTCTCCAGCGGATGAATGGCCGACAAGGAATTCCCAATGGGAATGTCCAAGAAGGAGTGTTCAACGGAAGAATCCCTGGATATTGGCTATTGCTCATTGAACATTGGGTCGTCCCCGCCCTACCCCTCCCGCAGTGCTACCACAACAGGCTGCCGAGCGGCCCTGCGCGCGACTCCATCGGCCGGGGTCGCCACTACTCTCGGTCATGGTGTCCCCTCAGCTCCCCTTGCCGCGACGCCTCTTCCAGGCCAAACGGGCGGTTCCTCCCAACACGCCAGCCCCCCAGGCGAGTGCCATGGGGAACATCACCGTCAAGCCGATCAGGCTGATACTGGGAACGCCCATCACACCAGCCACCCGCTGCACCAGCGATGGCAGAGGGCCCATCGCCGCCGTCCACAACAACAGAAGCGTCCAGCCGAGCCCCGCCGCTACCGATGCCACGAGGGCAGTGCGCCGCTCAGCGCTCTCGTAGAATCCCCAGAAGCATCCCAGAACGGGAACGGCCCACCATCCGATCAGCGTCGTAGCGAGAGCGAAGGCGACACTCAGCAGGCCCACCTGGGGCAGTACCCAGCGCTTCATGTCAATCTCCCTCCGGCTCGAGTGTCAGGTAGCTGACTACATCGGACTCGTCGAGCTCGACCGGATCGCTCGGGAACAACACCGCTTCGAGCGACCCGTCCACCCACTGCTGAATACGGTCATCGTAGAACCGGCTCACGGGGTTCCCGGACCGGCCGCCGGGATAGGTCACCCAAGCGTGCACCTCTCGCCCCAATCCGACCACCATACGCCAACTCGCACCATGGGTACCCGACCCCGATGACGGATTGAGAGTCCCCGGACCGCCGCGAACCGGAAGATCTGGCGCCGACAGCGCCGGGAAACCCAGGAGATGCCATATGTTCGCGTGACGTATATTTTCCCACCGCCAGCCACCACCTTCCGGCGGCCCGTGATCGTCCTTCACTTGCCCGAGCGCATCCACCAGGCTGGTTGCCAGAATGTCGTCGCGCGTCTCTACTTCCTCCGTGCTGCCGTGATCCCACCAGGGAGATTCCGGATACTGCAGCAGCGTTGCCAGAACGGATTGACCCGGAGTTGCCAGCCTGCGGCCAGACCCGGATGGAATCAGCTCGTCCCAGGTTCGATTCGTGAGCACGTCCATCGCCGTCTCGAACAAGACGGCTCGCTCGTTGTCTTTGGTATAGAGACGGTCCCACTCTTCGAGGAGGCCTGCGGCTTCCTCGAGTTCTTCGTTCGCTTCAACGGTGAGGACCCGCTCCGCCGCTCGCAGGAAGGCGGGTAAAAAGAGGTTGGCCTTTTCGCTACCCGGGTCCGTCTGATAGCGAGACATGGCTTCAACCGTCACAACCGAGTCCTGCCTCAACAGGCTGTTGATGCGAAGGGCTCGCCAAGCAGCAGGCCAGTTGACCCCGAGATAGCGCTGTTGTGCCGCCGGCGCAACGGGCTGCTGGTTGGCCGATGCGAGATAGCCCTGTTCAGGATTCAACGAGGCAGGGTACTCTTCGAGCGGCCAGTACCCGAGCCAGTCATTGCCGCTCGACGTGCCGTCGCGAATTTCGGTTCCATCTCCGTTACCGGGACGTATTGGGAAACGCCCGGTAGAGCGAATGGCGATATCGCCCGCCCTATCCGCCACGATCATGTTCTGCGCAGGCGCGTAGTACGTGGACATGGCGTCTTCGAACTCGGCTACGGATCCCGCCCGTGCGGCTCCGGTCAACGCCCCCAGGGAACCGGCGTCCTCCAACACCGTCCACCGCATTGAAAGTGCGCTTTCCTCCACAAACAGCACCGGGCCGCGATGCGTGGCATAGAGTGTGTCCGCCGCCAGCAAATCGCCATCGCGACCGAGAAAGAACTCGACTCGTTGTTCCAACTCACGCCACTCACCGTCGAGCAGATAACGACTGGGAGTGGCATCGTGGTCCAAAGTCTCCCTGTAGTAGTCCAAGACGTCCGCACCGGTGTTCGTGAAACTCCATGCGACATCTCGATTGAAACCGATTACTACTCCCGGTATCCCGGGAATGGTCACGCCGTAGACATCGAAATCACCGGGCACCTGGATGTGTACCTCATACCATATCGACGGCAGAGTCAGGCCGAGGTGAGGGTCTCCCGCCAGGAGAGCGTGTCCGGTAGCGCTGCGCGAAGGAGATACAGCCCAATTGTTGCTTCCTACCTCCCCCACTGAGGCACCGGCAAAACCCTGTTCGGGTCCCGAAGGCAAGGAAGCGACCACCTCATGTGTGGCGTTCCGCTCCCGCTGCGGCGGCGGCGGCAGTGGCCTATAGTCGAACCGGGATTCATCGCTTCGGGTCGGCTGGATTGGTTCCTGAATGGGGTTGTTCAGCGGGAAGAGAGCAGAGGTCGCTTCCTCGCCGATCAACTCCTCGACCTGCAAACGCCAACGGTCGTGAGTATCGTAGGCGAGCGTGTAGCCCATTCGTTTGAAGGTGAGGAAACAGT
Source organism: uncultured Gemmatimonadaceae bacterium (assembly GCA_964580055.1). Lineage (GTDB taxonomy): Bacteria > Gemmatimonadota > Gemmatimonadetes > Gemmatimonadales > GWC2-71-9 > JBDGYW01. The sequence continues at coordinate 19,191 of CAZOJI010000052.1, forward strand.
CCAGTGGTTCCCAAAGTTCGGGCCGAGTGCCAATCAGCCTATGTTCGAGCGGAATCTCTGCGTCCCGCATTCCCTCGATCCAGGCATTGACACCCTCAGTATAGAAGCGACCGAGGTGCGTCATCTCGGACTCTGGGTCATATTCCGCCAGATTCCTCTCCGCGCTCCAGGGCAGTCCGATAGCTCTTTGCTGTCTGTCGGTTTCGAGCGCTCTCCCGCCGAACCATTCGGTGAGCCTTCCGGCGGCGGCGCGCGACTGGAGTTCCATCTGGAACAACCTGTCTCGGGCAACCACGTAGCCAAGCGCGCGTATGGCATCGTCGGGTGAAGCAGCCTTGATGTGCGGCACACCGCGCCGGTCGTACACAACGGTCACCGAATCTTCGAGTGCGGGGATCGTGGCGTCCGCTCGGGGTGGCAGGTCGGCAACGCGGGCAACAGACCACACACCGTGAGCTGGATCCAGGAACGGTCCCAAAGGCGGGAGTTGATTGATTCGTTGGGTGCCCACGTAGAGACAGACGCCCAGCAGCGCGAGTGCGAATACGAACCGTACGATACGAATTGTGGTCATCCCGACCTTTCCATTTCATCAGCCGCCGCCTGCCGCCTCAGCCTGATCATCTCTTCGCGGGCCCACGCCGCCGCCGCCTCGTGGCGGCCGCGCGCCGCGAGCGATTCAGCGAGGAAGTATTCGTGTTTGACGGGCGTCGACTTCCCGGATGGATGATAGATGGTACCGGCCAGGCTGCCTCCTCCTTCAGCAACGGCCAATGCTGCGAAGTATACGAAGACGGCGGCTGCGACGATTCCCGAACGTATGAGCCAGAGCATCTTGGTCTCTAGAGCGCCACCGCCGGCCAGACTCAGCGCCGCAAATCCGACGATGACGACGCCGAACGACCAGAAGAGCGCCTTTGCCTTCATGACCCGGTCGGCCGAGTCCACGTCCTTCAAGTGACGCCGCTGCCTCTCCTCATAAGACCGCTTCGGGTGCGGTACCGAACGTCCGGACGCGGGACCGTTTTCACCGTCCTCTGACATGCAAAAATCATAATCCATTGGACCAGGAGACGTGAGGGCAGAATCGGGCAGGGAGCCGGGTGGGGCCGGCGGGCACATACAGACATGCAGACCAACCTTGAATCTCCCGTAACCAACCAACATCTTCTCCAAACGTCCAAAGCAATGAACAGATCCTGGAATAATGGGTATTCGCTACCGGAGAGCAACTGATGAAACGTGCCGCACCAAAACGCTGGGCGACCATCGTAAGCCTCTTACTATTCACCCTGGCCGGACCGGCATTCGCGCAGCAGAACGAAATCGACTCGATTCTCACGGCTGAAGACTTCCTGCGGCCGCCCTCGAGCATCGCCGAGGCAGTGTTGGCTCCACGACACCTGAACGTTACACTGGAGAACCCGAGTCCCGACGGTCAAATGTTCTTGCGAGCCATAGACCGTGGACATCCCACCATGGCCTCGTTCGCAAAGCCCTTCCACAGGCTTGGAGGCCTTCAGATAGACTGGCAGGCCAACCGCTACAGGCATCTGAGCACGCAGAGTGCGATAGGGATCGAGATAATCGACGGCCGTACGGGAGACGTGGTGAGGGCTCAAATACCGAACGGAGCCGGCGTATCGGAGCCGCAGTGGTCTCCCGACGGATCTACCATAGCCTTCCTCGTGCACCAAGAAGATGCGAGCTACATCTACACGGCCAACCCGGATAATGGCCGGTCGCGCCAGGTTACTGGCACACCCGTGCTGAGCACACTCTACACGTCGTTCGCGTGGACGCCTGACTCGCGTTCGATCGTGACCGTCTTGATTCCCGAAGACCGGGGCAATCCGCCGGGGCCGCCGGAAGTCCCAAACACACCACAGGTACGCGTCACGACTCCTGAAACCAACCAGATCCGAACCTATCAGGATCTCCTCGAGGGTCCTCACGAGAAGGCGATGCTGGAATACTACACCACGGGCCAGTTGGCCTTGGTGGACGTGCAGAGAAGAAGAGCCCGGAGGATCGGCGAGCCCGCGATGATTCAAGACGTCGCGGTATCGCCCGACGGAGCCCATGCCCTGGTTACCACAATGCGGAAGCCGTTCTCGTACATAGTTCCCACGAGGCAATTCGCAAGCGCGCAGGAAGTTTGGAGTCTCGACGACGGTGCCGTCCTTGCACTGGTTAGCGAACAGGAACTGAGGGACGGCTCTCCCGACGACACTACCAACGCCGACGAGGCTGACCCGGAGAAACGCGCCATTGCTTGGCGCCCCGACGGGACGGGATTGAGCTTCCTGCAGAAGGAACCGCGAGACAAGGCAGCCCAGAGAGACGACGAAGACGAAGCGGACGAAGAGGATGACGGCCCGCGACCCGACCGGGTTTTCCAGTGGCTGCCGCCGTTCGACTCCAGCTCGATGAACGTGATCTACGAGAACGACCGCGAACTGGAGAATGCACGCTTTTCCGAAGACGCCGGCATCATCTTCCTAACCGAAGCGCACGGAGACGACGAGGTTCATGAATTCGCCGTCTTCCTCAGCGACCCCGATACGAAGCACACCGTCTATCGAGGCAAACGGCCTCCTCGATACCGTCGCGGACTGTCGCAATATCCCAGCCTGCTCACCAAGGAACTCCCCAACGGTGTCACGGTGATGCAGATGTCTACCGATGGAGAGCATGTATTTCTTTCGGGAACCAGACTGCACGACGATCCACTCGAGGACGGTCCGCAGTCATACATAGATCGAGTGGAGATAACAACGGGAGAAGAGAACCGCATCTACGAAAGCGACAACGACGGCGTCTACGAAAGCGTACTCGAAGTCCTGAACGACGATGCCACACTGCTCGCCGTTTCGCGCGAGAGCCCCACGGAGGTGCCGAACTCCTACATTCGAGATGTGTCGAGCGGAGACCTGAGACAAGTAACGCAAAACACCGACTACACACCCGCTATCACGAACGCGCCGCGAAGGCGACTCGAGGTGGTGCGCGCCGACAGCTTCGAGTTGGCTGTTGACGTGACCCTGCCTCCAGATTGGCGTCCCGGCGAGAAGCTACCTGGAATGATCTGGTTCTACCCGCGCGAATACACTGGTCAGGACGACTACGACGAAACCCGTGAGACGTACAACAAGAATGCGTTTCCAGCCCTTCGTGCACGCTCGACGGAGATACTGACGCAGGCGGGTTACGCGGTAGTCCAACCGGATGCACCGATAGTCGGCGAGAGCGGGCGCATGAACGACAACTACATCCACGACCTGCGCAACAACCTGGCGGCGGTAATCGACCGCGTGGCCGCGGAGGGCCTGATCGATCGAGATAGGTTGGCAATCGGCGGTCACAGCTACGGAGCGTTCTCCACTTACAACGCGATGGTTCACACGCCGTTCTTCAAGGCCGGCATCGCCGGCGATGGCAACAACAACCGAACGTTGACGCCGTTCTCGTTCCAGAGCGAGCGACGAACTCTGTGGGAGGCGCGAGACCTTTACCTGGAGATGTCACCCTTCTTCGAGGCAGACCACATGATTGGCGCCTTGTTGATGTATCATGGAGAGCACGACCAGAATGTCGGCACCTTTCCAATACACTCGTGGAGGTTTTTCGAGGCATTGGAAGCACTGGGCAAGACCGCGTCACTCTATTTCTACCCCTACGAGGGCCATGGACCGGCAACCGAGGAGACGCTACTGGACCTGTGGGCCCGGTGGATCGCTTGGCTGGACAAGTATGTGAAGTAGCAGGTGAGTTGTGAGTTGTGAGTGGTGAGTGGGGCCCGCTCACCATCCTCACTAACTACTTACAACTCACCACCTACAACTCACTACTCGGGCACCAACCCCCTGATCGCCCTCTCCAGTTCCTGCCTCGCCGACGAAAGCTCTGCGAGTTGCGACGCGATTCTGGCATCCAGTTCCGATTGGAGAGCGTCCACGCGGTTGCGGGCTTCACTCACTCTTTCAGACACGAGCCTGTCGACTTCGGCGCGGACCTGTTGTTCGGCGCGTTCGATCTCCTGGCCGAGTTGTTGACGGAGGCTCTGTGCAACCGCACGGCCCACGTTGGACCTTATGCCGAGGGACGGCCCTCTGGCCGACCCGGAGAACCGTATCTCTATTTGGACATCCTCTAGACCCGACACGGTTCTCCAAAGCAGGTCCTCCACAATCCTCCCCGCCTGTCTCGCGGTGCTCGGATCCCGACTTTCGGCGGCCGACGCCTCATTTCTCGCCCACTCGATGTTGCTGGAACTGAACGCCCAGATCCCCGAAATGCTGTCGCCTGTTCTGATCAACGAGATATCGCTCGTGCCCGCACCCATGTTCAGCGACGCTTGGAGGAGATCCAGGTCAATGCTTGGCAGATTGACGCCCTGAACTCTCGCGGTCAGAGAATCGCGGATTTCCTCTGACACGTGATCGATTACCGCAGCAATCTCCACGTCCGACGGTCCGTCAAGACCCGGTGCTCGCTCGACCGAGAAGCGCACGGGTTTCCCATACACCGTCGGTTGGGTAGTCAAACCGATTATTAGGGCTGCGTACTTCCCCGCCCCCCTACCCTGGCCACCGATCACGAGATCCGCGTCAGCGGATTCGATGAGGAAATCAGGATCACCGTTCTCGTTGGGAAACTCCATGGTGGTGCCTGATGCACGAGTTCTGTCAGACCCGGTGAACCGCCGCGGATGCAATCCCGGAGGGAGATAGCGCTCAGCTTGGCCCAGCCAATAGAGGACGCGCTCCATGCGGGCGATCGCCAAATCGCTGAAGAGGTTGGGTGACAGATCGGGCGAGTCGAGCGACGGCAGTTGCAGCAGGCTTCTGGCGTACCGGTAATCAGCCTGTCGGGATTCAGCCAGGTGTTGAACCTGCGTCTCCAGCGAGTTCACACCGGAGCTGACCGTGCTATCCAGGGCGGAGAGCCCTGCTTCCAGTTCGCGCACCGAAGTAAGCGTGTTCCTGGCCGATCCGACGAGCCCTCTCACTCCTCCAATGCCGAGGGTCAAAGGATTGGCACTATTGAGACGAGACGCAAGCGCCCTGGCCGAATCGATGACAGGTAGCGGGTCGAGGCGCCTGAGATTCGCCTCCCAGGTGCGACGAGACGAATCGGCTATGGCAACGGTTGCTCGGGCAAGCGCAGGCGTCCTGAGACTGTCAGCCGAGATCGCCTCCACATTCACCGCTTTGCTCAGTGTCTCCAGGTTCAAAGGCGGGACCCTCACCTGCTCGGACCACGCTGAAACCCGGCGCATCAACGCACCCGACTCAGGGCTAGGATCCTCCAGCGCTCCGGAAGTGGTTCGCTGAGTGCCGAAACGTACTCCCCTAACCGACACCTGCTCAACGATCACCTTCTTGCGGAGCATAGCGCCGACTCGGACGTCGGCTACGATTTCCTCGGCTTCCAGCAGGTTCCTCATCGGCGAATTGGGATTTGCCGCCTGCAGCCCCAAAATACTCACGCGCCCTGCGGCCAAGCTCACGTCCGCCGACGCTACGTCGACCTTTGCACCAGTGAGTTCTGCTCCAACAACCTCGACAGATCGAGCGACAGCCCGATCCAAGAACAAGATCCAGGCCACCACCAACAGGAAGAGCAAGACACCCAAGGGCACGATCGCCTTCCAGCGTAGTACCTGCAAAATCACTCCGGTCTGAACAGACGATAGATATCGTAAACCTTCGACCCGCGGACCGTTTTGAACACTTTCGTGTTCTGAAGCCGCAGGTAGATCGTGGCTCTGTACTTGGCTACCCCCAAACGAGCAAGGAAGAACAGCGGCAGCACGGCCAGCATCCAAAACACCAGACTCCCCAGCACCACGCTATTGTTGAGGTCGAAAAGCGCCAGCACCGGTGCATTAGTTATCGCGGTCCACAACGGTACGAGCGTCAGAGTTTCCAGTAAGGAGATACCGATGCGGTGGAACAGCGGATCCAACGCGAAACCAAGCGGCACTGCCACGAAGAATCCCAATATTACAGCCGGCAAAGTCACTCTGAAGACCATCACGAGCGCGAGGAACACCAGGTTGTGGAGGCTCATCAGGGGGGTCAGGCCAAACACGGTCCCGATGGCAACGCCCGCTCCAACCTGAGCGGGAGTGCCTTCAGAATTCAACGTGGCGACGAGCTTCTGCATAAGTCTGAGCAGCAAGTACATGGCTATTATAGTCGCTGATTTTACGGCGACTTGTCCAGGGGTTATTCTATCTTCATGTCTGAACTCGACCCGATTCTCCGGCCCAAGTCCATCGCAGTAATCGGCGCTTCTCGGCGGCCGCACACCATTGGATGGCAAATACTCGACAATCTCCTCGAACACGGCTTTCAGGGACCCGTGTACCCAGTCAACCCTTATGCCAGCGCAATCCACTCGGTCCCGGCGTTTTCCTCCGTGGCCGCGATACCGGGCAAGGTGGACCTGGCGATAATCGTGGTACCCAAAGAAGGCGTATTCGACGCGGTCCGCGAGGCTGCTGAAGCCGGAGTAAAAGGGCTGGTGGTCATCTCCGCCGGGTTCAAGGAGATAGGCGGTGACGGAGTCGAGCGAGAGCGTCAGCTCGAGGCTTTCATCCGTGAAAAGGAACTCCGGATGGTCGGGCCCAACTGCATGGGGGTGATCAACACCGCCCCCGAAGTCGCGATGAACGCGACTTTTGCGCCGGCGATGCCGCCGTCGGGACCTGTAGCATTCGTGAGCCAATCCGGTGCGATGGGCGTGTCGGTACTGAACTACGCCAAGAGCCTCGGCATCGGGATCTCGATGTTCGTATCGATGGGTAACAAGACAGATGTCAGCGGAAACGACTTGGTAGAAGATTGGCGTTCGGATCCGGCGACAAAGGTGATACTCATGTACCTGGAGAGTTTCGGGAATCCGGCGACCTTCGTGAAGCGCGCCCGTACTCTCACCAAGACCAAGCCCATATGCATCGTAAAATCCGGCCGGACGGGCGTCGGCGCCCAAGCGGCGGCCTCCCACACGGGAGCGCTTGCGGCCACCGATCTCGCGACGGACGCCATAATCGCTCAGGCCGGTGCGATTCGTGCTCAAACCGTGGAGGAACTCTTCGACTACGCGATGGCTTTCGCCGCCCAACCGATGCCGGCCAGCAATCGGGTCGCTATCGTGACAAACGCCGGTGGCCCGGGGATCATCATCGCGGACGCTTGCGAAGCCAGCGGACTCGAGGTGGCACCGCTCACCCTGGAAACCCAGGAGAAACTGCGACAGGGCCTACCTGAGGAAGCGGCGGTGAGAAACCCGGTGGACCTGATTGCGAGTGCAACGGCGGAGACGTACGAGTTCGCGCTCCAACACGTGTTCGAGGATCCCGGAATCGATGCGGTGTTGGCCGCCTTCGTCCCTCCGCTTGGCATCCTCGTGAAGGATGTGGCGGCCGCGATCGTGCGGGTCAACAAACACCACCCCGAAAAACCCATACTCGCCGTCATCATGGGTACCGACGGAATCCAGACCGGGATACCGGAACTGCAAAACGCACGAGTACCGGCATACGTATTCCCCGAATCCGCCGCAAGGGCGTTGGCTACAATGTGGCGCCAGCGACAGAGAGCCGAACGGCGCGAAGGTTCGATAATGGAATTCAAAGACGTCGATGACGCGGCAGTCACCAGAATCGTGGACAGTGCCGTCTCTTCAGGCCATGAAAAGCTCAGTGAATCAGATTCGCTCCGCATTCTCGAGGCCTACAGAGTACCGGTGGCACGGTGGAGAATGGTTGAGGCGGATGCCGGGGGGGATGCGCGGAACCACACTGGTGGTACGTTGGCGGCCCGAGCAGCCGACGCTGCCGCGGAACTCGGGTTTCCGGTTGTCATGAAGATCGTGAGTCCGGAAATAACACACAAAACTGACGCCGGAGGGGTGGTGCTCGGTATCGAGTCGCCGGAAGAAACGGAGCGGGCCGTCGAGACCATGCTCGACAACATCACCGAGTTTTGGAAGGCGGCCGGGTCCGGATCAGACCAAACCGGCAGCGGAATCCCGAAGTTGCCCCTAGTTGAAGGGTTGTTGATCCAGAGGATGGCTTCCAGCGAGACCGAAACGATCGTGGGAATCACGAGAATTCCGCGCGTCGGGCCAATGGTCATGTTCGGTCTCGGAGGCATCTACGTGGAAGTGATGCGCGACGTGGTTCTGCGTCTGTGTCCACTGACGGACTCTGACGCTGAAGAAATGATTCGCGAGGTCAAGCTGTACAGCCTCTTGGAGGGAGTGCGCGGTCGCGCCGCCAGCGATCTCGATGCAGTCGCCAACGTCATCCAGCGTACAGCACAGCTCGCATGCCGGCATCCCAGGATCGTGGAGATGGACATAAACCCGCTGTTGACATTCGAACATGGAGTTCTGGCGGTGGACGCTAGGGTACAGGTTTCCGCCGCAGATACGGTGCCGTGTAAGGACGGCTAAAACCAAACACTGAAGGCGGTAGAGATGCGCATCTTCCTGACTGGAGGGACGGGGTTCATCGGCTTCCAGCTCGTCAGAAGCCTGATCGACCGTGGCGACGCCTGTGTGGTTGTGTCTCGGTCGACGAAGAACCCCTGGAATAACGACCTCGTAGAGATCGTAGCGGCGAACCCAACAAACGCAGGAGACTGGCAGGATCGAATCTCAGGTGTTGATGCCGTAATCAACCTAGCCGGCGAACGCATCGTAGATCCTCCGCGGCGATGGACTCCCCGCCGCAAACGCCAGCTCCGTGAGAGCCGCGTACTGACCACGCAGAACGTCGTAGAAGGAATTCGAAGGGCCGACACCCCCCCGACGGTATTCCTGAGCGGTTCGGCGATCGGTTATTACGGCCCTCGCGGCGACGAAGTCGTCGATGAGTCGTCAAACCCTGGCAGTGATTTCCTGGCACTGTTGGCCAAGGAATGGGAAGAAGCAGCAACACCGGCGCAGGAGTTCGTGCCCGTGACGCTGCTTCGCACGGCCATCGTACTCGGGTCCGATGGCGGCGCTCTCGCATCCTTGCTGCCACTTTTCAAGAGCGGCTTGGGCGGTCCTTGGGGAAGCGGCAAACAGTGGTGGTCGTGGATTCACATGACCGACCAAGTGGGGATGATTACGATGCTGCTCGACCGAAAGCTCGAGGGGCCTTTCAATCTCACCGCCCCTAACCCAGTTACGGTGAAAGAGTTTGCGGCCAGCCTGGGCAAGGCTCTCCACCGACCAGCCTTCATTCCTGCACCCGCCCCGGTTCTACGAGCGGGGTTGGGTGAGGCAGCGTCTGCGCTCCTGGACCTGCAGCGAGTGAATCCGACACGCGCACTGGGATACGGATACACATTCCGTTTCCCAAACCTCGATGACGCGTTGAAAAATGTGGTCCAGGATGTCAGCTAG
>CAZOJI010000053.1:0-28400 GCA_964580055.1 uncultured Gemmatimonadaceae bacterium
CCTGCAAAACACAACGTCGCCGCAGGACTGATACGGGTTTACTGAATGTTTACGTTCTCGAAGCTGTCAGGGGACATCCCAACTTCATGCAGGGAGAAGCGTTTCAGGACTCGAAGGGAAACAACGTTCGAATCTTGGATGTGGTTAGCGGCAAGCCATTCTACGCGTACCTACATTCCCTGGACATGGAGCACGAGGAGTACTTCACCACTACACTGCCCGGTATCCTCGAGAGCCTCGTCGAATCGTTCGAGGCCGTCCGTTTCCTGCATTCCAACGGACTGCGGCACGGCGACGTCCGCAATGACCATATCCTAATCGAGAACGAAACCGGGCATTACGTGTGGATCGACTTCGACTACGAATTCGAAGCGACGGAGAACCCGTTCGGGCTCGATGTCTTCGGATTGGGGAATATCCTTCTATTCGCGGCCGGCATGGGCTTCCACGAACTCAACAGGATCAAGACGGAGACGGGCATCTACGGCAGCCTGGCGGACGAGTTGGAGGAGGAGGATTTCTCCATCTTGAGCCAGTGGAGGCTCACCAACCTGCGCAAGCTATATCCGTACGTTCCCACAGCGCTGAACGACATCCTCCTTCACTTCTCAAAGGGCACGGACGTGTTCTACGAAACGGCGGAGGAAGTCATAGAGGACTTGGACAGGTGCCTGCATCTGGAATTCTCGTGAAAAGGAGGAAAGCTTCTTGAAACATTCTATCCTTGTCGCCACGAACGATTCCGTGAGCTCCCGGGTCATGATCGACCACATCGCCGGCCTCCCTCTTCAAAAGGACGAGGTCGAGATCACTCTCGTTCACGTATTCCGGCAGCAGGCCAATGTCGAGGAGCTCATGGGCCAGCAATTCAGCAGAGAACAAGCCGCGAGATTCAGATCAATACTCGAGCAGGCGCGTGACAAGCTCGTAGAGAGCGGATTCATAGGGGAAAGAGTAAAGGTGCTTCTGGTTGAAGAGCCCTACCCCACCGTCGCCGACGGAATAGTCGATCAGTTCAAGAAAGGCAACTACGACATGGTGGTGATCGGCCGAAAGACCATGTCGAAGGCCGAGGAGTTCGTCAGGGGCGACATCAGCGTCAAGCTCATCAGGGCGTTGGAGGGCCTGTGCCTGCTCGTGGTCAAAACCCCTTGAAAGTTCACGCCCCGATCTCCTTCAATGCGGACTCTCGGAAAGGCCACATCGGCCCAAGGCGGTATCAAATCGGCCTGAACAGCTCCCCTAGATCCAGCAGGAACTCTGCTTCCGCTGCTTCCGCTTTCCACGTCACACACTCGCGCTCGACCCTCGGGAATTGATCTTCCGGCGTCCACACTTCCACCAGTCTCTCGTCCGGATCAACGATCCAGTAGAGAGGTATTCCCACCTCCTGGTAGAGACGCCGTTTGGTGAACCGGTCGTGTCGGGCGGTGGTCGGACTCAACACCTCGATGGTGAGCAGCAAGCTTTTCATCTGAGACCAGTCCATCGTACGTGCCTGCTCCAAATGGACGACGAACAGGTCCGGCTGGACCAGAATGTCCGGACCCCAAGAGATGTCGGCAGGTGATTGAAAGAGGTGGCCGCAGGGAAAAGCGTCGAGGTACGCGCGCAACTCGACCAACATCCGTACGAGCACCTCCTGGTGCCAGGCGCGCGGTGCCGGCGTCACGAGCAGTTCCCCGTAAACCGTCTCGTAGCGGTTGCCGTCGTCGGGAAGTTCGCGAACCATCTCCGCGGCGTAGTACACGGGAACAGGCATGCCCATAATGTCGCCTCGGCTGAATGGGAGGAGCAAGGTGTCGGCACGCTCTACGATAGCGCAGATCGAATCGGCACATATCATCGAAGTGACGCGGTATTGTATCTAATCGTCCCCCTGACATAGCCGCTGCCAGTCTCGCGGTGCCGGACGTATAGGAAATCGATGGCGTGTATGGTGCGGCGTGGGGTATTGACGTGTGTTGACTCGAGAGCAGGTATGGTACCCTACAAGCCAGGCCACCCTCGAGCCCGACATCGAATGCGCTGCCTGTCAAGCATTGCCATATCGCGACGTGATTAGAACAAACGGGGGCCGCAGCAGCAGCCCCCGCCCTCCTTCGGTTCTCTAATAATGCCGAACTCAGTGGTGATTCGACTGAGTCCGGAGTTGATCCGACTCGCGCTATAGCAGCGGAGCGATCACCAGGCTCACAACCGCCATGAGCTTGATGAGGATGTTCAATGACGGACCGGCGGTGTCTTTGAACGGGTCACCCACCGTGTCGCCGACCACCGCGGCCTTGTGGGGATCCGATCCCTTGCCGCCGAAGTTGCCTGCCTCGATGTGTTTCTTCGCGTTGTCCCACGCGCCGCCGGTGTTGGACATGAAGAGCGCCATGAGCACGCCAGACGAGGTGACACCGGCCAGCAGGCCACCGAGCATCTCAGGCTTTCCAAGGAACCCGACAAAAACTGGTACCAGTACCGCGAGGAGGCCGGGCGCGACCATCTGTTTGATTGCCGCGGCGGTTGAGATGTCGACGCAGCGGCGGAAGTCGGCCTTCGCTTTCCCTTCCATCAAGCCTTCGATGTTTTTGAACTGATAGCGAACTTCCTCGATCATCGAGAAGGCAGCCTTACCCACAGCTTCCATCGCGAAGCTCGAGAACAGGAACGGCATCATCGCGCCCAGCAGAATGCCGACCATTACCTTCGGAACCATCACGTCGATGCTCTCGAGTCCTACCGTGGTCGTGAACGCGCTGAAGAGAGCAAGCGCCGTGAGAGCGGCGGAGCCGATTGCGAAGCCCTTGCCGATGGCTGCCGTCGTGTTGCCGACGGCGTCCAATTTGTCGGTGCGGGCGCGGACGTCCGGACCGAGGCCGGCCATCTCGGAGATACCTCCGGCGTTGTCAGCGATCGGACCGTATGCGTCGACCGCGAGCTGGATACCGGTGGTGGAAAGCATACCGAGGGCTGCGATGGCGATGCCATAGAGGCCTGCAAACTGGTAGGAGATGAGTACTGCAGCGCTGAGCGCGATGATCGGCCATGCAGTGCTGCGCATGCCGAGCGCCAGTCCTGCGATGATATTCGTGGCCGCACCCGTCTCCGACGCTTTCGATATGCCCTGCGCGGGAGAACGATTCTCGGCGGTGTAGTACTCGGTGATAAGGCCGATTGCGGTTCCACCCGCGAGGCCGGCTATGGTCGCCAAGAACACACCCAAAGATGTGTATTCGGTGCCACCGACCGTCCACGAGTCAGGGAGTATCATCCTGATGACGAAGAACGACACGATCAACATCAAGATGGCTGCGCCGAACGTGCCGATGTTGAGTGCCGCCTGGGGATTCCCACCCTCGGACGTGCGCACGAAGAAGGTGCCGGCGATCGATACGATGATACCTATTGCGGCGAGAATGAGCGGCAGGAACACGGCACTCAACCCGCCGAATCCATCCATTGTGCTCAAGACGGGGATGAAGGTTGCGCCGAGAATCATGGACCCGACGATAGAACCAATGTAGGACTCGAACAGGTCCGCCCCCATGCCGGCCACGTCACCCACGTTGTCGCCCACGTTGTCGGCGATGACCGCCGGGTTACGCGGATCGTCCTCGGGAATACCGGCCTCGACCTTTCCGACCAGGTCGGCGCCAACGTCCGCCGCCTTGGTGTAGATCCCGCCGCCGACGCGCGCGAACAGAGCGATCGACGATGCGCCCAGCGAAAAGCCGGTTATTACCTGGAGCAAGCGGGGCCAGCCCCAAGGGTCGGCACCACCCATGAAGAGGGCGTGGTAGATGATAAGCAGCACGCTGAATCCGACTACGGCCAGACCCACCACCGACATACCCATCACCGCACCGCCGGAGAAAGCAACCGCAAGAGCGCCGTTAAGGCCGTCGCGCGCCTTGCTGGTGGTGCGCACATTGGCATTCGTGGCGACCTTCATGCCGAAGAAGCCCGCCAAACCCGAGCAGATCGCTCCGCACACGAAGGAGACGCCGATGAGCCAGTGGCTGGTCTCCTGCGCCGCATTGCCGATAGCCAGAAGCACCGCAACAATCACTACGAAGATTGCCAGAGCCCTGTATTCCCTCGACAGGAATGCCATGGCGCCTTCCTGAATGTGGCCGGCGATCTCCTGCATGAGATCAGTGCCGGCATCCTGTTTGCGGATCCATGAGGATTTCCACAGCGCGAACAGCAGGGCAACTACTCCTGCCGCCGGGATTAGGTAGAACCAACTTTCCATGTTCCGATTCCTTTCAACACGCCACGACGTGGTTGTCAAGTATAAAAAAAAGGGAACCCCCTCGTTCCCCTTGCAGAGAAACGCGAGCTCCCGAGTGTCCCAGCATCTGCCCGCACCCGTCTAAACCAGAAGCGACTCCAAAAACCGGCAACACCGCCCTGGAAACAGTTCGGTCTGCTGGGTTTCTGAGAGATTCTACAATCACGGGAGCCGCAAGAATATATCGCCGTGGCAGAGTCAAGCAAAGTACCGGGCCCTGCTCGGCTCCAACCACGACATCGTTGATCCAGAACTCGATCGAACGGAGTTCTTACACCTATCCGAGCTTGTCGAGGATCTCTTTGGCGACGTCGTCGGGCGCGGCGGAGCCATCGACCTTCAACAGCACGCCGGCATCCTCGTAGTAGCTCACGACCGGCATCGTCTCCTCGCGGTAGATCGCCAGACGTTCCTTGATCGCTTCGGGTTTGTCATCGTCGCGCTGGTACAACTGCCCGCCGCACTTGTCGCATACGCCGTCCACCTTCGGCGGCACGAACTTCAGATGGAAGATGGCGCCGCACTCACGGCACTGCCGACGACCCGAGAGCCGCTCGAGCGACACTTCCTCGGGAACGTCGATCAGAACGGCGGTGTGGATCGTCGTGATCCCGGAGAGAGCTTGGGCCTGCTTCAGATTGCGCGGGAACCCGTCGAGCATGAATCCGTTCTCGCAGTCGGGCCGCGCTATCCGCTCCTTGACCATCCCGCACGTGACGTCATCGGGCACCAGATCGCCGCGATTCATGTACTCCTGGGCCTTCCTGCCGAACTCGGTGCCCTCTTTGAGCGCTTCGCGGAACATGTCCCCGGTGGATATGTGTGGGACCCCGAATTTGTCTTTGATCTTTCCTATTACGGTTCCTTTGCCGGAGCCTTGAGGACCCAGAAAAACGAAATTCCTAGCCATTTGCCGCACCTCCGTGTCACGTCGTCTGTATAACAAAACTCGCCGGAATCAGCGCGAACCTTACCCGGATCAGACCGCCGCCGTCAACGAATCCGCCAGTTCCTCGATCTGTTTCCGGTACTTCGCCCGATCCGGCGAGGCTCAGCAAGCGCGAGGCGCATCTCGTCGTTGTTGCTCGACGATTCGAATGTTCGCAAATACCAACTGCCCCCACCCGTGCAACAGGACGCGTCGGGGTTGCCGCACGACTCGGACGCACGGCCGTCACCTTGATTGGCATGGGGGCTTCGGATTGTGACACCGAACGTAAACGGTCAGGGAGGGTTTTACAACTGCTATGGGCCGATAAGCGTCACACCCGATAGAAACTCGGTGATTCCGGCCTCTAAACGGACAATGCGACCGGCAATCGGGAGGCAAAGCGACGCGGACGGCCGCCCCGGGAGACAGGGCTCCGCCCGCATCGAACGGCCTCTAGATCAGCATCGACTTGGATGTTCAGAACTCCAGGGGATCGACGGAGACCTCCGGAGCAGCGAACTGCATCCGGATGGCATTCAGGCCATCCGTCACCAGTTCACGTATTTCTTGTTGGTCCTCGGGAGAAGAAGCGACCACGAGGCGTTCGTTGTCCAATAGTCGAAGTTCGAACGTGATATCATCGCCGACGGTTATGAAGTGCGTCGACCCGGTTTTGTGAATCGAGGTGTCGGGACGCTCCCTGAGTTGCATGAGCAGACCCTCGTGGAGGGTGTTCGCAACGAAGCTGGGGAGTTTCCGGGACTCCATGAACCGCTGCTGTCCGGTGCCGACCGCCGTCGCCTCCACATCGTACATCTTCGCCACGGACGACGCACCGAGCACACCTGGGCTCGGTGTGGAGAACAGCTTCACCAGGAGCGGTGGTGCCACAACGGTGGTCACGAGGGTCATCATGATGCTCACACCGAACATCTCGTGACTTATTACGCCGTGAGCCAACCCAACGCCGGCAACGATCAGAGCGACCTCGCCTCTCGGCAGCATTCCGATGCCGACTCGCGCCGCTCCCAGAGCATTGAAGCGCACCAGAAAAGTCGGCGCACCACACCCGATCACTTTAGAGAAGACGGCAACCACGCTGAAGATGACGCCGAAGACCAGGGCGTGCTGCATCGCGGCGAAATCCACCAGCATGCCCATGGTACAGAAGAACACGGGCACCAACAGGCTGGCGGTGCCGCTCAACGCCTTGTCCAGCTCGTGGGCGAACGCCTTCTCCTTGGAAAAGCCGAGGCCCATCGAGTACGCCCCGATGATCATGGCGAGATGTCCGATCGCCTCCATGAGCCCGCTCAACAGGAACGCCAGCGCCAAGGCACAGCCGGCCACCACGCCTGGACCTCGCAACTTTTCAAGGATATTGCGGAGCGGTTTCGCGAGCAGAATGGCCGCACCAGTGCCGAGCACCCAGAACCCGAAAGCGGAGCCGGCAATCGTCCCGATCTCGCCCCACTCCACCACTCCGCCGCCAGCGGCATGGCCCGATCCACCCAGCGTGGCCATCGACACCACGATCGCAAGAACGAGGATACCGAGGACATCATCGATTACCGCTCCCGCAATGATGGTCACACCCTCCGGTGTGTCGAGCTTCTGTTTCTCGGAGAGGATGCGCGCGGTAATGCCCACGCTGGTAGCCACTGAGATCGTGCCCATGAAAAGAGCGATCGGATCCATGAAACTCGCATCGTACCACCACACGTAGAGCAGATCTCCGGTCACGAATGCGCCCAGCACGCCGCCGATACCTACCAGGCTGCCCTGAAGAGCAAACCTGAAGAACTGCTTGAAGTCGGTTTCCAACCCGGCCAGGAACAGTAGAATCAACGACGCGACGGTGGCAATCGCATAGACAGTCTCGTGGACCGGAATGATGCCTGGAAGTGCGGCATGTGTAACGGGAAACAGCATGAAGCCGCCGAACGACATCCCGCCCAACGCATAGGGGCCAATTATCAAGCCGGCAGCGAGTTCACCCAAAACGGCGGGTTGTTTCAACACTCTTTCGAAGAACTCGCCCATCAGCTTCGCAGAAGCGATGATCACGGCTAGCTGAAGCGCTACCATCACCATCAAGTGCGTAAGAGCCTCCGGATCGGCTTCGTGGTCCTGCGACGCGTGCGCGTCTCCGATGAGACCACCGTTATAGGCGAAAATGAATATGAAGAGAAAGATTGCTGCTGGTACGTATAGGCGAATGGCGCTGCGACGGCGGGTCAATATCTCAGAAAAGAACAATGACAACCGGTCCTCCTGAAGAGCACATAATTGGTCGTGCGGCATGTAAGAACGGGATGGCCGCCAACGGATTCGTAAAACCTAGAACGGCACTATGCAGCATCGTACGCGAGATCGCAAGAGCACATGGCATCAACGCGCAAAAGGCCGCCGCTTCGCTCGGAAACCATACGCATCCTTGGCATCGGTGCTTTTTCCCGCGACCCGAAGTAGTCTCAAATGTATCTCACTGTCTCGATGCGGCAAGCGCTTCCCGCAACGGCCGGAGCTGATCCCAGTACTTGCTGCTGCGCCGAACCGATCCGGTGTTGATCGGCTTCTGAACCTGTGCGTACGAGGCCGTGTGCACCGTACTGGGATTCTCATGGGGCTTCAAGCAGCCTGCATCCCAAGGGAGCCCGACGAATTCGACGAGACGCGGTATCTCACTCTCCGGCGCCGCGACGAGTTTCTCATATTGCACGTCGAGAACCGCCACAGGGAGTTCGATTCTGCGCCAGTGGTCCATCAAGCGCTCGTAATCGTTGACGAAAGAAGCCAGGCCGGCAAGGCTCGTGGAGAATGCGTACTCTACACCGTTGAAATGCTGGAAAAAGCATGACAAACAGGTATCCAATGGCTCGCGAACGCAGTGAACCACTCTCGCTCGGGGAAACAACAATGATATGAAGCCGAGCAACTGAAAATTGAGCGGCATTTTGTCGGTCACTCTCGAAGCGCCGACTGCAATCTCCTGTAATCGCTCCAGGTAGCGAAGAGCTGCCCGATTCAACTCGTCGCGACCGAAGGCGGCAACGCGTTCGCTCCACGTCGGCCCGGTCAGCTCGTTTCTACCGAGATCCGCCGCGATGAAACGGAGGTCCTCGAGTTCGCCCCCCGCTCGCACCGCGGGATGACTCGAGAGAATCTGTTCCACCAGACTCGTGCCGGACCTCGGCATTCCGACAATGAACACCGGCAGCTCACTGGTCACGGTCGATTTTGTGAGCTTGTCATATGTTTCGGCGGTGAAGGTCTCCATCTCTCGATCGATCTTCCTACTGTTAGCGGCTGCGTCGTAAGGCAGGCCTTGCAGTGAATTCGCCTCCGCGAACGCCTGGAAGGCCTTGTCGTATTCACCTGCGTCGTCCCGCACCGAACCGAGTGCGAAGAGCAGCTCCGACCTCTGCGTCGGAGTCGTCACGTGCTGCAAGACGACGTCCAGGACGGGGATAGCCTCGCCCGGCTGGTGCGCGCGACGACAGAGTGTGGCGAAAGTGACGGCGACGCGGGGCTCC
The DNA here is from genome assembly GCA_964580055.1 of uncultured Gemmatimonadaceae bacterium. Classification (GTDB taxonomy): domain Bacteria; phylum Gemmatimonadota; class Gemmatimonadetes; order Gemmatimonadales; family GWC2-71-9; genus JBDGYW01. The sequence goes on from CAZOJI010000053.1 coordinate 8,753, forward strand.
TCCACCACCCTCTCCAGGTGGGGCGCAAGCACCTCCAACGCTTCGTCGTATGCCCTGAAGCGTTCCAGCAGTGCGGCCAGTCCGGCGGCAGCGGATGCGCACGCCGGGTCGAGATCGATGGCACTCTTGAAGCAGTCGCGCGCAGACTCGTAGTCACCGCGCGTGAACAAAAACCAACCCAGCCGGGCAAAGGCATCGGGATCGTTCGGCCGAAGCTCGACCACCTTGCGATAGCATGAATCGGCTTCAGCCGTATAGCCGAGATGCGCGAGGATGTTGGCGAGGTTCTTCCAGGCGACGTGATGGGTCGGCTGCGCGTCGCAGGCCCGTTTCAGATTCGTCAGCGCGGAGGCATAGTCCTGAAGAGCCCAACGAGCGACCGCCAAATTGACGCGCGCGTCGGCATTGTCCGGCTCAGCCTCCAGGAACCTCGCGAAGCTGTCGCAAGCATCCTCGTATCTCTCGAGCCCAAGGAGGGCATTCCCGAGATTGAAGAGTGCCGCGCCATAGCCAGACTTCAGGGCGAGGGCGCGTTCGAAACTGGTTACGGCAGCGGCCAGATCCCCGCCGGCGGCCAGGGCGGTGCCGAGGGCATCGTGGTATTCAGGGCGGTCGGCGCGAAGCGCCACTGCCTTTCGCAGGCTGGCGACCGCAACATCCAGTTGTCCGAGTTGCTCCGAGAAGACTCCGTGAAGATGCAACGCATCGGCGTGATCGGGACCGATCCGAAGCGCTCGTTCACATTCCGCATGCGCTGCCTCGATGTTGCCGCTTCGGTATTCGTCCAGCGCCTTCGAGAGTGTCTTTTCGATCTTCACTGCTTGCCTCTACTCATATCGACTGCCCCGCTGTGGAAGCCGGTGAAGGGGACGACTTGCACTGATCTGGTCGTAGTATCGGTTCTATCGACTCACGACGCCAGTAACGGGTCGCCGTTCACAGCTACCCTCCGCTCATCACATGCGCTACTGTTCGCACGAACAAAACCGTAAACCAGTCGCATTTGCCACGTTCTGTGCCGTGGCGGACAACGAAATCCCAATTGCAGCAGATACTCGATCGCGGCGGATGCTCGGCCAAGAGAAATCACACTTGCAACAGTAACCTGAATCGACACCGTGCCGGCTGCAGCAGGAATTTTGCCTAATGCTATCCCAGTTGCAACAGGGATTTGGCCAGACACGATCGCAGTTACAGCAGAGAAATCGACAAACACGATCTCACTTCCAGCAGAGACTTCGACATGACGACTACTGCCGCACCCGAACTCCCTCTCGAAGGCTACCGGGTAATCGATCTATCCCGCATTCTCGCCGGTCCGTTCTGCACCATGATACTCGGCGACCAGGGAGCCGACGTGATCAAGGTCGAGCGACCCGGCACCGGGGATGACACCCGCACATGGGGACCTCCGTTCGCGGGAGGCGAGAGCGCGTACTACCTGTGCTGCAACCGCAACAAGAGGTCCGTGGTTCTCGACCTGAAGAAGCCGGAAGGAGTGGCACTTGTTCGGGAATTGGCCAAAACCGCGGACGTGTTCATCGAGAATTTCACCCCTGGATTGACGAAGAAGTTCAGGCTGGATTACGACACGATGAGGGAGATCAACCCCCGCCTGGTATATGCCTCCATCACGGCATACGGGCAGGACGGTCCATACAAGCACCGGCCCGGGTACGACATGGTCCTGTCGGCCGTCGGCGGCCTGATGCACATCACCGGAGAGCGAGACGGGCCTCCGTGCAAGGTGGGCGTGGCCATCACAGATGTGCTCACCGGCGTCTACACCGCGGGCGCGATCACCAGCGCCCTGCTGTGGCGGGAACGCTCCGGCAGAGGACAGTACATCGACGCGAGCCTCCTGGACTCGCAGGTATCGGGCCTCGCCAACATAGCCAGCAACTACCTGGTGGCCGGCAAAGAGGCGACCCGTTGGGGTACGGCGCACGAGTCGATCATTCCGTATCAGGTATTCAACACCAAGGACCGGCCGATTGCGATCGCGGCGGCCAACCAGAAGCTGTGGACCAGCTTCTGCCTGGCGCTGGGCAAATGGGACTGGGTGGATGACCCTCGGTTCGAGTCCAATCCCAAGCGAGTCGAGAATCGCCACGTTTTGCTGCCGCTGATACAGGAAGAACTGCTCCAGAAGACCTGCGATGAATGGATGGAGATCCTGGTCGAGGCGGCCGTGCCGTGCGGGCCCGTGAACGACATGGCACATCTCTTCGCCGACCCGCAGGTGCTACACCGCAACATGATAGCCGAGGTGCCGCACCCGACCATCGGAACGGTGCAACTCACCGGGATACCGATCAAGTACTCGGATACGCCCGGTTCGGTCCGCCGCCATCCGCCTCTGCTGGGTGAACACACGGACGACGTGTTGAGCGAGGTGCTGGGTTACTCGGAAGAGAGAATCGCCGGCCTGAGGCAGCAGGAGGTCATAGAGTGAGCCCCGATGATTCAGAGGCTCCCGGAGGATGTCATTCGGGTTTCGGCTAGCTGCCCGCAATCCTGTGGGGGTGAGTGAACACGGTTGCCCGCGTTTCCCTCACAAACGCGCAGAGCGTGATTCCGCACCGCTCGGCGACTTCGATTGCGAGTGATGTGGGCGCCGAGATCGCCGAGATCAGTTCGATGCCGGCCCGGGCACTCTTGCTGACCATCTCGAGGCTGACTCTACCGGATAGAGCTACAGCCAAGCCGCTGGAGGGCAACCCGCCGAGCAGGCATTTTCCGATGACCTTGTCCAGGGCGTTGTGCCGCCCGGCGTCTTCAGCGCTGGCGAGGATCTGTCCGGAGGATTCGAAGACGCCGGCCGCGTGTGTTCCGCCACAGGCGCTGAACAGCGCCTGCCGTTTGGCGAGATCTTCTCTCACCTTGCTCAGCAACGCGCAATCGATTCGCAGGGCGTCAGCGACGCTCGGCAGGGCGCCGATTCTGTGCTGGAGATCCTCGGTCCCGCAGGCTCCGCAGGAGGACACTATGAGGAGGTTGCGGCTGGGATCTCCGATCTTCGGCACCGGGCCGTCGAGTCTGACTCGGATGACGTCCGCGGCGTTCCCACAGACTTCGAGGTGCTTCACCTGGGAGATGTCCTCAATGATTCCCTCTGTGAGTAGGAAACCGAGCGCCAGGGCCTTGCGGTCCGCAGGAGTACACAGGAGCGTGTAGTTCTCGATACCCTCGACGTCGATCGTGAGCGGTGCCTCCACCACGACCCCCACTTCCTCCTCCGCAGCGACGACATCGTCATCGTTTCCGACACAAAGACGCCGAGCCCGCAGAGAGATCACGGGCTCGGGTTTGTTCGAGAGTTCGCTCACAGCGGCCTCCGCGTGATGCTTTGACAATCAGACCGTCATTGCGGCGGCAGCATCCCCATGGCCGGCTTCGGTTCCTTGGGACGGGCGATGCGACGGAACTTGAATCCCGCGATATTCCAGGTTGGGAGCGCACCACAGACCAGAACTCCCTGCCGCAATATCAAGCCGCCGATCAATCCCAGTATTGCACCGATCGCCACGACAGCCAGACCGGCTGCTCCACTCACTTCGGTCGAGCTGAAGTAGATTGCCAGCATCAACACCAACGGTACACCCAGCCCCAGAACGAAGTAGCCAATCACGAAGTAGCGCCGTTTCAGAATCCTTTCCGCCGATTCCCTCGGGTCGGGCAACTTGAACGCGGCCTGGAAGAAGAACAGGATCGCGAGCACCTCGAAGACAACGAGCGCCGCCGCCTCGAGAGCCATCGTTCTCATCTCGCCAGCAATCACGTCCGGTGAGCCGAAAAGAATCACACCGAGCATTATGCTGAAGTGACCGGTCACAATGGCCGAAACCACGAAAATGACCGGAACGATTCCCGAATTCCAGAAAGGCATTCCCTTGGAGGCACCGAGGAGGACTCCCGTGTACGCCATGGTGCCCACCGCAAATACCATCGTCACGACGGACAACACATCCAACAGAGGTGTGCCGGCCGCACCGCCGAATTGATGAAGCATAGTGTGTACGAACGCGAGGACCATGAAGATGCTTATGATCCAGAAACCGCGCGCGATCCACGAAGTCTTGGGCTTCCTACCCGCGTATACGGCTTTTATCGGCGAGCCCAGATCCAGCAACAGGGCCACGCTTCCGATCGCCAGGGCGGGCCAACTGATCCACAAGCCGACGGTCGTGGACAGTTCCAGGCTTTCACCCGCGAAACCGTTTATGGCTGCAATCGTATAGGCTCCTGCTCCGACTCCACCGAGAAACAGGTAGACCGCAATCAGCCAGTTCCATTCATGTTGTAGCTGGCCATTTACTTTCGGATCCATGGTGCTTCTCCCACTAAGTGGTATTTAAGCTCAAGCTCAGTAGCACTCCGTGCCGTGGGGTATTTACCGCGGCAGCAGGTAATAAACCTTGGGCTTGTTGCCGAGTTCGGGGTTCAACTGCTGTCCCCGATGCCGCTTTATGAGTACCGAGACCTCCGAATTGGGGTCGTCCAGGTCCCCGAACACGCGGGCCTTAGCCGCGCAGGCCTCGACGCAGGCGGGATCCCGACCCTCAGCGATGCGGTCCTTGCAGAAGTCGCACTTGGTCGCGACCCCGATCCCCGAGTCCTCCTCCCACTTCTTCTTGCAGAACTCCTCGTATTCCGAGAGCGGAAGTCCTTCGGGGAAGTAACTCTCCCACTTTTCGACCGTGTACCGCGCGCCGTAGGGACAGGCCATGAGGCAGGACTTGCATCCCATGCAGATGTCTTTGTCCACGACCACGATACCGTCTTCGTCCTTGTATGTGGCCCCGGTCGGACAGACGTCTACGCATGAGGGTTCCTCGCACTGATTGCAGAGAACCGGCAGAGCCTGGCGGACCGTGTTCGGGAAGGTCCCTTCTTCTCCCTTGAGGACGCGGGCCCAGAAAACCCCGGGCGGTGTGTGGTTCTTCACCTTGCATGCCATCATGCAGGCGTAGCACCCGTAGCACCGCTTGAGATCTATGACCATTCCATATCTTGCCATTTTCAACTCCAGTAGAGACGATTCACCGATTCACCAGTTTCAAACACGGTGTCAGTCCGCCTTGTAGATCTTCACTCGGCAGCAGATGTCCTGGTTGAACGTGAGAGGATCCGTATGTCCCAGATCCATTTCGACCAGGTCGTTGAAGAAGGTTCCCTTGCCTTTCGCAACCGGCATGTAGTTGCCCCAGTGACCCGATACCGACGCAATGGCGAGGTGGTGGGGTTCTATTCCCTCGGTCAGCGCCACCCAGCCCTTCACGCGGTGGCCCTGCGGGTTCTCGAGCCATACATTGTCGCCGTCGGCAATACCCTTCTCCGCAGCTGTCTTCTGGTGCATCTGGATGGCGTACACGTACGGGTCTTCCTGCGAGCACTCGTCCAGCATCGGGTTCTGCTGCGTCAATGAGTTGCAGTGCATGACCGCGCGCCAGTAGAAGGTGTACATGTCGTACTCGGGATCGGTCTCCGTATGGGTCGGACAGGGGTACCAATCCGCAAGCGCCTTGAAGCGCGACCAATCGAAGGGGAAGAAATCCTCTCCGCCGTACTCGCTCCAGAGCTCGTCTATTTGCTCTCCGGAATCGATGAAGTACTCGAAGTATACGGGAACTCTGGCGGGGTTGAACCACTTCCAGTAAACATCTTCCTTCCGTTTGGGCCAGGTGAACACCCCCTTCTTCTTGAGGTGCTCCAGCCCGTGTTCATCGCCGAATCTGTCTCTGATGAGGCGGTCGCAGACGTCCTCCCAGGTGTGCACCACGCTGCCGTCCTCCACGAGCTTGTTCTTCTCGTCCATCGCCCCGCCGTAGCGGACGGGGATCGAGTCGTTCAGCCCCTTGAAGTAGTTGCCGTGAATGCCCAACCGCTCGGCGATATCGATCATGACCTCATTGAAATCGCGACGCTCGTAGAGGGGTTCGACGACGGGTTGTCTGATGGTCCATCCCCAGTCGTCCTCTCCCTGTGGGTGCGAGAACGTGGACGGCCAGCTCACGGCCGGAGTGTAGCGTTCCAAGAAACAGGTGTCAGGCAATACGATGTCCGCAACCGCCTCCTCGAACTCCGTGATGTAGAGCTGGAACGAGAAGATGAAGTTGAATTTCTTCAGGAAGTTCTCGGTCACCGTCTCCGCATTGCCCATCGTCATGACCGAATTGGAGCCGAAGTTGATCATGACGTCGGGCCTGTAGGGGATTTTGAAGCGCTCCAGCATTTCGAACCAGCGCGGGCTGGTGATGGTGAATGCGTTGTAGATCGAGGTCGGGAACATGTCGTGCAAGTCCAGACGCGTGGGCTGCTTCGGCACGCGCATGGGGTATGGCACGTGGTCGTAAACCCAGGCCTTGGCAACGAGCAGGCCGTCGGGGCATGCGTAGGGGATTTGGTACGGCTTTCCCGTCGGCTTGTAGCCGTCCTGGACCGTACCGCCCAGTCCGAACGCTCCTCCCCAGGTGTCGGCGGCGCCGACTATGTGATTGACCATGTCAACCGACAGGCACGTCCATCCCGAATTGGTGTGCCCTTGAGAGCCGCGGAAGAAGTGAGTGGCTACCGGCCGGCTGGGAATCTTCTTGGGGCCTTCGTCTGTCTGTATGGTCACGGTCGAGCCGATCTCCGCCGCCTCGCCGAACTCCTTGGCGATTCGACTGATCGTGGCAGCAGACACGCCGGTAATCTCCTCGACGTAGCGCGGCGTGTATTTCTTGACGTGCTCCTTCAAGAGCTCGAAGGCTGGACGGCAGTCCATACCGTTCACGTTGTAGGTACCCGTTAGCGCCACCTCGTGGGCCTCGTCCTCGTACTGGACTCTGGTCACCGACGGATCGTTGTGCGCTTTCGGTTTGTTGTCCACGACATCCCATACCAACGGCATGTTGGTTTCGGTGTCGCGCATGTAGCGCCCGTCGTCGGGTCGAATGAGGTAGGGCGCATTGGTCTTGTACATCAGGTATTCGGCGTCGTAGATGCCGTGCTCGTTCAGCAACGAGTTGACCAATCCCAGGGCCGCGGCCCCGTCGGTTCCCACCTTGATGGGCACCCACTCGTGGGCTTTGGAGGCCTGTGCGCTCTGGAACGGATCGAACACCACGTTCTTGAAGCCGCGGTCGCGCGCGTCTGCGACCTGGGTCGCGTTCTGCACCGCCACGTGACCGGCCCCGTGTCCCTTGGAGCATCCGAAGTTCAAGGCGTAGTTGCAGTGGGCGAAGTCGGGAATGATGGACCACGCAACGTGCATGATGCCGTTCATGAAGTGTGCGCCGTTGCCGCAATGGAGCCCGCCGCCGGAGACCCAGTAGTTGGGAGTTCCGAAGCCCTTCATGAACCCGATGACGCCAAAGCGGATTTCGGAGGCCTGAGTCGTCGTCGCTTGGAAGAAAGCGCCTCGCGGATCTCTGTCGCGGCACTCCTTGAGCTTCTCGGTGATGATGTCCAGAGCTTCGTCCCACGAGATTTTGACGAACTTGGGATCTACGCCGATTCCCTTTTCCGGGTTGGTGCGTTTGAGTGGGTAGTTGACACGATAGGGATCGTAGAGCAGCTGCGGTGAGGCTATTCCTTTGGGGCATATGGCTCCGCGCCCCGTAGGCGCATCAGGGTTACCCTCGATTTCGGTTATGATACCGTTTTGACGGCGGACCTTGATGCCGCACATGCAGTAGCATTGTCCACAACAGGTCGGGATCCAGACGTCTTCCTCGATCCGGTTCTGTGCGGCTGTTGCCATGAGTCGACTCCTACATCAATTGAGGTACGTCCAGCACGGGCAGATTGTACGCCCACGCGGGGGCAGATAATCGAACTAACTGGACCTGAAATGTATTCGGCCTGCGTGACAAGTATCGCGTTTGAAGGCCAGCGAGGATGTTAGAAGAGGTTGTTGCGCAAGTCAACGAGTGCGGGGGATAGGAAGAGACGACGAAACAAACTTCACCCTGTATCGCTCATATACATATCTGATATAGTCATTCCCCCATAAACTGCTATCAGTTTCGGCAGGCATCCAACTCAACCTTGGATGCCGTGTTCATTCTGATAGCAGAACCAACCCCCACCCCTACCCCACGCCCAGCCTGAGTCGGGGTCGGGTCTGATAGCGGTCGGCGTCTGGGTCTGATAGCACGTCAACCGCCGTGACCCGCACAACATTTCGCACGGCGAATGCATCTGATGGGTGGCAACAGAACGAATGTCCCAAAAACGACATAAGATGCCCCAAAGACGCACTTGTGGCTGAGTCGACGGACTTTAACTTTGAAATAGAACATAACTGTGCGTTCGAATGCACTTTGCCTCAAATGGCGGTTGGGATCCGGGTCGGCGTAGCACGAAACGCTAACGGAAACTCGTGGCTTGTGATCGCAGTGGTAGATGCCGGACAGATACAGCATCTAATCGATTCTTTGTCCTCGGGGCATCGAGGCCGAGACTCGCCATACCGACCTACTCACCTGAGTTCGGGAATCTGCTTCAGGTACCCCATGGGTTAAGACGTCCGCTCCGATCAGGAGGGAATCGAGGGACGGCCCAATCTCACAGGAGGTTCGAATGTCAAACGACTTTCAAAAGGCTGTAGCACTTGTATCTGCAGCTTTCATTGCTGCCGTCGCCGGTTGCTCCGACCGCATGCCCAACACCGGGCCCGAATCCAAGCCGAACTTATCTGTCGAAAAGCAGGGTCCGGTCGATTCCCACTGGACGTTTGATGACGAGCGTGATCGTATTGCTCGAGAGGAGGTGCCGGGATTTGGTGGGTTGATTTATGACGAGAATCAGAATCCCGTAGTCTACCTCGTCGATACTGAACAGCGGCCGGCTGCTGAACGCCTCATCGAGCGAGTTCACGCAGAGCTTGGTCTTTCACCGGGGACCTTGGTCGTGCGGAAGGCGACGTACGATTTCACTCAGCTCAAGAACTGGCACGACCAGCTCCGGCCACTCTTCGGGCGAGAGGGAGTAATCTTGCTGGACGTGGCGGAATCAGTGAACAAGGTCAAGGTCGGCGTTGAGTCTGCGGCAGCTACTGCCACAGTCTTGGCATTCGTCCAGGCGGCTGGCATTCCCTCCGATGCAGTAGTCGTTGAGACTACTCCTCGCGTTGTACCTCGACGGGCTCTAACGGATTGGAGTCCTCGGCCAATAGACGCAGGCTATCGGATCCGCAACGAAAACAACTCCAAACCCTGTACACTAGGATTCAATGCAAAACGTGGCAGTACGAAAGTCTTTGTCACTGCGTCGCATTGCAGTGATAGCGCGTACAGCGCATACGCCGATCAATCGACGGAGTATCAACCGGATACCTCATCTGCGATTGGTACCGAGAGCGGAGATAGGGAGCCTTGGCTTTGTGCCGGATTGCAGCAACCGGAATGTCGACTCAGTGATGCGGCCCGCTTTACCTATGATGGAAGCGTTGCATTTGAAAAAGGCTACATCGCACGTACAACAGATCCAAGAGCGCAAGATGAACGTGGAGGAACAACTGTCGACACCACTGAGCGACTTGAGATACATGGAAAAGCAAGTTCCTATGAACATTCGGAAGGGAGGGTGGTCGAGAAAATCGGTGCGACCACGGGTTGGACGATCGGGCAAATCATGGATGCCTGCACTCTAATCACGATGTCAGGAGTCAGATTTGAATGCCAGATGAAAGCCGACGTGTTTTCATGGGGTGGAGACAGCGGAGCTCCCTTCTTTGTAACGACGGACTCAACGAGTTACCAGAACGAGTGGGTGAAGCTCTATGGAACATTGATGGGTGGGCCTGCAGGCGACTCTACTGAATCTTGGTACAGTCCCATCGATGGTATTGAAGAGGACCTTTCAGCAACTTTCGATGTAGATGCGCCACTACCGCCCCCTCCACTTACAGTGAATATCGATGGGCCGACTCAGGTTCAACCTTATGATTGGTGTATCTGGTATGCCGACGTGGAAGGCGGTGTCTCACCCTATTACTACGAGTGGTCGGGCCTGTTCTATGGCAACCGGTCGTACGTAACGGGTAGTCTGTGGAATTCCGGTTATCTGAGGCTCGACGCCCACGATTCCGACAGTCCCTATCAAGACGGTAGCAAACAGATATATGTCGAGGTGACCTGGGATGCACCTTCGTGTTGGTGAGGAACGGTCATGGAACAATGTCGAGTTATTGACTTGAGATAGCGTCGTGTGCTTTCGTGAAGTCGGGAGAAGGTCTATCCGCAAGTCGTAGGATAATGGCTGCGCTGACCGTGTGAATTCACGAGGGACCCGCGACTGATCTATCTGGGTGGCGTGGGAATGGGAGCGGTGGAATGTCGTCGGTGTACAAACGATCATCGAGGAGGATTCGGTGCGTTCCGTTATACGCTCATTCGGAATTCCTGCCGGAATGCACTCGGCAACCAATGGTGAATTCGTTCTCACCACGCTTGGGCTGCTAACACTCGTTGCATGCGGGTGCGAGACAACAGAGCCGATCTCGCCTGTAATTGCCTCCATTGAGGTGACGCCTTCATCAGCCGCACTCGACTCTGTTGGTGGAACAGTTCAACTGTCGGCAATTGCCAGGGACCCGAGCGGGAACCTCATCACTGAGCCCGAGCTGACCTGGTCGAGCCTCAATGAGAACCTTGCCACGATCGACGAAAACGGTACGGCGACCGCGCTGAAGAGTGGCCAGGCCACAGTCGCGGCGAGCGCTGCTGAAACCGTCGGATACGCACTGCTGACCATATCCGCGCCCGGGGCGGCCCCTATTACCTCGTGGACCGCCGATAACCCTGCTAGCTGGCATCTGCGAGCTGTTTGGGGCAGTTCATCGACCGACGTGTATGCGGTTGGTGATCATGGCACGATCAAACACTATGACGGGACCGAGTGGAGCAGTATGAGGAGCGAGACAACGGCAACTCTGCATGCCGTGTGGGGCACCTCATCGAGCGACGTGTACGCGGTGGGTGATCAGGGTATCATTCTCCACTATGACGGGTCGGAGTGGCGTAGCGTCATGAGCGGTACTATTGAAACATTAAACGCGCTCTGGGGCACGTCGTCAACAGACGTCTACGCCGTTGGTGGTCACGGTACGGTTTTGCGCTACGATGGGACCAGCTGGAGCAGGATTCCAAGCGGTACCACAGTTGTGCTCCGCGGACTGTGGGGCGTCTCATCGGGCGATGTCTACGCAGTGGGAGACTCTGGCACAATTCTGCGAAATGATGGGAACGGCTGGAGCGGGATGACGAGCGGGACTACGGCGACACTCCATGCCGTTTGGGGCACCTCGCCGGACGACATTCACGTGGTGGGTCTGGCCCGCACAATTCTGCACTATGACGGTTCGGACTGGAGCACCGGGGCCGGTTCGATTGCTGAGGAGATCTTCGACGTGTGGGGCACTTCATCCAGCGACGTATACGCTGTGACGTCAGACGGTTCAGTACTGCACTATGACGGTTCGGTATGGAGCAGAATGGCCCGCGAGACGATGAATGCGCTTTTCGGTACTTGGGGCTCCTCGTCGACCGATATCTTCACTGTGGGAGAGTACGGAACGCTTGTGCACTACGACGGGACCGACTGGACCACGGCCAAAGGCGCGGACACGCGCTACTTCTTTGACGTTTGGGGAACGTCGTCGAACGATGTATATGCTGTGGGTGACCGAGGCACCATATTGCACTACAATGGGGCAGACTGGAGTAGTGCGGCGAGTGGAACGACGGAGCCTATCTGGAGTGTGTGGGGCACTTCACTCAACAATGTTTACGCAGTGGGCCCGGCTGCCGGTATTCTGCACTACGACGGGGCTGACTGGCGCAGTCACGATAGCGGAGCGATGCTTGGCCTCTTGCATGTGTGGGGCAGCTCACCGAGCGATGTTTATGCTGTGGGTTTGGGGTTGGTTGTGCACTGCGACGCTACAGAGTGCTCCAGTACTGAGCCACAGACGCCAGCAGTGTTCTACGGTGTATGGGGCACATCATCGGATGACGTTTACACCGTAGGTTCGAACGGCACGATTCTTAACTTCGACGGGACCTCCTGGAGCAATATGGAGAGTGGTGTGACCGCCGACCTCCTTGGGGTATGGGGTACCTCGACGAGCGACGTGTACGCGGTCGGGGAGTCAGGTACAATCCTCCACTACGACGGTGTCGGCTGGAGCGCTATGCTGAGTGGAACACAGCAGATGCTCATTCGGGTGTGGGGTACATCATCGAGCGACGTGTATGTCGTGGGAGAGACAGGCACAATTCTGCACTATGACGGGACCGGCTGGAGTCGTATTCCGAATCTGCCTGCGGCTTATCTCCACGCTCTCTGGGGCACCTCATCGGACGACGTAGTTGTTGTTGGCGATCTTGGTCTCATCCTCCGGGGATCAAGGTGACCGGTACGGAACCGGAGTTTGGTTTCGCGCCGCCAAGTATGCCGCCCCGTGGCACGGGTACGACACTGCGCCGGTTAGGCCCGCTGCGCTGGACTCGTGAAGGAATGTACGCCCGGCTCTATTCGCTCCAACCTCTCCCACCACCTCGGATGCGGTATCCTCTTGCCATTCTTGATTCCGTTACAGTAGGGATAGGATAAACCGGTAGCCCGAACGATCTCGATCACCCGCACAGACTGAAGCTCAGGCAGGATGTGGCGCTTGTAGTGCTCGGGATCTGCTTGACCTTGGGTACGGTTCCACTCGACTATTTCGCGCTGATGGGCTGACTGCTTTTCCCCAAGCTTCTTCGCAGTCACCTGACCGGCAGCGCGTTTTTCGCGCATTGCTTCCCTAGCCTTTGCCATCAACACAGGTCTTTCAGGCTGATGACAGTCCATACACATGCTCCCTTTCCGAATCGGTCTTCCGCAGGAGACACAGATTCGCGGGAGGGTCGGCTTCTTGGGCGAGGCTTTGCGCTTCGCCTTCTTGCGGACCTCGCTGCGGCCTGAACTACGATTGCTTTCCGTGAGGCGCGTTGGGAGCAAAGGCATGCTGGTAGCCGATTGCTTGCGTTTCCTGGTGCCTCGCATTCCTCCTGGTGAGGGGTTGCTGGGTGCGGTGTCGAAGAATCTCTGGGCCGCATCTTCCACCACAGGGGCAAGTGCATTACGCCAGGTGGGAGCGGTCTCGGCCAGCCGGTGTGTGAGAGGTGGCATCAAACGGCACACCCCATCGTGTCTCTCGAAGAAATCGGTCTTCCGGAGGGTCTGTGTGGTGAGTGTATCCAATAGCAACGCATCAACCTGGGGTCGGACCACTTCCATCATATCGCATGCAAACGAGTCTCTCCCCCATTGGTCGGCGTGGATCACGCCGACGCCGGGGTCGCATCCAACAGCGAGCACTGCGAGTCGAGCCTCGGCTTCGAGAATCGCGTACAGGTAGTTGAGCATCGCATTTGCAGGGTTTGATGCTCGCCTCGGTGACCCGGTCACCAACGATGAGCGGGAACCGAAGGTGAGCCAATGGTCCGGTACTCGGTTCCGGTCCCGGCGTATGAACTGCACGGGTACATCTCGCCAGGCACTCCAATAGCGAATGGCTGCATGTGCCTCAGTTGTCCGAAGCCTCTCCACTGTTTCGGCTTGATCGGTCTCTTCGGCATGTCTTCTGATGTCTGCCGCAGCTTCGGAACCCGACGGAAGAGGCTCTACCAGTTCCGCTTGCCCTTCAAGCTTGGCACGAATTAGGTCGCATGCTATTGCCATACCTGTCCCGTTTGCCACCGCCAACGCTTGGGCACGCCTAAGCCGAGCATCGTTCAAGCCAATCGGACCGGATGCGGTGATGACACGTCCATCGTTATCGATCTGGACAAAAGCCGCGCCGACATCATGAAGCCAACGCAGGGCATCGAGGCTTACGGTCCCAGAGTGGCCAATGACCACAATGCGCTTCAGGTCCTTTGTTACCCGTGAGAATCGTCCCTTCCGACGTTCATCCGCGACGCCGTCCTCCACCACCAGGTGGCCTCGTTCAACAGCAACGCGGAGGGCGTACCCGGAGAGGGTGAGGACGCCGTGCCTAGGCCTAATGCTCTTCGCAAAATAATCTTTGTATTCGCTCATCTGTTTCCCCTATCTTCGGAAACAAAAGCTCGTTCCTGATCTCCCGTTGGATGAGATCGCGGAGTTGCGTCTTGTTCTCACTATCGAGTATTGGCCGGAGAAATCCGAAAGTCAGCCAACTTCCCTTTGTGCTCATGAAGCGGACGGCAAACCATAGGAGGAACCCCGCTGGTGTGATGGGCACGAGAGACGTACCGAATTTGCGCCACATCACAACGAGTGAATAAATGAACTGATCTCGGAGATCGTCCAGTTCCTCATGGCGACTTGGGACCTCATCGAACAAATACATCTCGTCTGCCAAGAGTCGTGCATTCATCTCTTTCCACAGCTGCTTCAACCAGAATTCAACGCACTCCCTTTGCTCAGACTCTTGGTCACCATCGGAAACGCCTGTGGCGCGAATGCCCAGCGCACGACGAAAGGGAGCAACCTCGTCCCCAAGGAGATTGCGCCAGGCTACTGGTATCTCGGTCCGCCCACTCAGGGCCTCCAGTACCATGTAAATGATTGTCTCATATTCGTCGCGGTGGTGTCCTCGAAAATGCCTTCTGAAGGGAGACAACCACTTGGGGCCCCGCCTCCACACCAGCCGCCAGATCATGCCCGAACCGGTGTTGATGTCGCCGCAATCCAGGTCTGCATCATGCGTCTGCAAGTGGTGCTCGATGGCCAGGTGCCATGCATCCGCTTTGCGCTTCAGCATACGGTGGGCAGCGTCAGTGACATCATGCCCTGCAAGCCACATCCACCAGGTAGCATTGTCGAGACTACGCTTGTGCCTAAGGGCGCTAGCTACTGCCATGACGTGTAGGAAAGCATGATCCGGATAACCGAGCGTCTCTGACCCCGTACCCCGTCCACAGAATCGCCGAACCGGCGATGGGATTAACCCCCGTTTCCGCCATGACTCGAACTGGACAGCGGTAACAGGTCGTCCAAAAGCCTTAGCAAGGAGCCTGAGTTCCTCAGCTGTTTTGAGACGCCCGTATGAGGACATGATGAAATTTAGAAGAGTAATCGAAATGACGCAAGTTACATGCATCATGATAGTTACGTTGCCTAACAATTGGTCTGGACGCGGTGTCTGGACCCCTACAAACCAGCAACGTTGGAGGCAACATGAACACGTTACTCACACCAGCAGACGCCGCTCGGTTGTTGGGCTGCACGCCCGCTACCGTGCGGCAGATGGAGAACAAAGGGACGCTAAAGGCGGCCGCGAAGACCGAAGGCGGCATCCGGCTCTTCCGTCGCGAAGACGTGGAGCGGCTCGCAAAGAAGCGCGCAAAGAAAGGAGACCGTGATGCCAAGTAAAAAGCGACGGACCGGAAAGTCACGGAAAGCGGTCCCCAAGGCCCGTACAAGACAGGCCAAAGAGGCAAGGACGCGGGCATTGCATGCGGTGGCTCAGGTTCGGCGAGGTATGTCGCTATCGAAAGCAGCAAAGCGGGAAGGCACGACCATTCAAACAGTGCTCCGCTACGCTGGAACCACCGTCGACCGAACTCCGACTGGGCGCTATTCGGCTAGGTCATTTGATCGCATGAAGCGCCCGATGAGAGTGCCGACGGAATCCGGGATTGTGGTCTTAGATGTTCGGGATTCCAGGAAGGCGTCGGAGTTGGCTCGCTACTGGAACGCAGTCCACAACTACCTCCGCACTGGAATCGACGCAGGCATTAGACGACTCCAAGGCAAGGGAGTGACCGTGGATGGTGAGTTCTTCGAGTATGTGACCGACTTATCAGTGCTCGA
This sequence comes from uncultured Gemmatimonadaceae bacterium, assembly GCA_964580055.1. Lineage (GTDB taxonomy): Bacteria > Gemmatimonadota > Gemmatimonadetes > Gemmatimonadales > GWC2-71-9 > JBDGYW01. The sequence goes on from CAZOJI010000053.1 coordinate 24,587, forward strand.
AATCCTAGCTCGGGCAGGTGAGATCCAGTTCGAGGACATCTACGAGCCAACTGCTTGAAGTGAATTCAGAATGGAGAAATTGAAATGTATCCCATAGAGGCTTTTGCAATGCCAGAACTGATCAACGACAGTCATTTCTCGCCGTTGGCGACAAATAGAAACCGTCGTTAGTTACCTCGGTAGTTTCGGTCTTTATTCGCACTTTCCATTGTCAGTTTCGGTTTTTCTTTGCCTGTTCTACCCTATAGCTGGGTACCGTCAATTCCAGGATCACGCTGTGGTGGACCAGCCGATCGATTGCCGCGGCCGTAGTCATCGGATCTTTGAAGATCGCCTCCCACTTCGAGAACGGGAGATTCGACGTAATTATGTGGAATCAAAAAGCAAGCCCCTTCGGGCATCTTCCGTCTTCGCAGCTCTGCAGTTCGCGCGGCATCTGCCCGGATGGTGTTGGGCAGTTCGCCAGAGCAGCGGTGAGCCGGTCGATGGCCGCGAGATCTCCGTCGATGACCGCGCTCTCGTCTTCGGTAAGCGGAATCTCTTGGAGAAAGTGCAGGATGTTGTCTTTGGCCTCGAGGAGCTGCACCAGCGAAGACTCCCGCGGGCGGTAGAAGTCGCAGCGGACGCAGGCCAGCCGGTGGGCGCACTGGTCGAAGAACTCGTATGAGCAGAGCCCATGTCCGAGGTCGTAGAAGCGCCAGGGCTCGCCCTCCGCGGCAGCCTGCTTGAGCGTGTCTTGGTCGATGAGGACCTCGACCGCGCGGACGTTGCGCTCGAAGTAACCGGCGTCTGCGTACGCCTTCGCGAGCTTGGTGGGCGTGATGGCGACATAGTGCTGTGTCGAGGCAGGAGAGCCGTGCCCGAGCCAGGCTTGGAGCTCGAAGAGCGACATGGGCTCGCGGCTGTTGAAGAGCTGGCTGGCGATAGTGGCGCGGGCGCGGTGGCTTGTGATTTTCCCGCGGACGTCTCTGGCCGGGACGCCTGCCTTGCGGCACAGCATCGGGATGATCGACTTGTTGATTATCTCCGGCCGCATCGGGCGTGCCCGGTGCATGAAGAGCACATCGACCCTCTCGCCAGTCTTGCGATCGACGCACTGCGGTTGCGGTGGGCGAGCGGCTTCCCAGACCTCGATGGCTTCGCCCACCTGTGGATCGATGGGCTTGGTGAAGTCCACGCCGGTCTTGTGCACGGGGACGTCGAGGAGACACACGGGGCGCTCGCCTGCGTCAGGAAACGGCAGTTGCCAGCGGACGCAGCCAACCCGAAGGCGGCTGAGCTCGTCGCTGCGCAGCCCGGCAAAGAGCCACACCAGCGTCACTGCCCGGACGTACTCGAGCGGGTACACATGGCGACGGTCGCGCCCCGCCCGTGCGAGATCGTCCTGCTCGAGGTGCAGCCCCGCCCAGAGGAGGCGGGCCCACACGTCGTCGGCGATCACGCGTGGCTTCCGAACGATCTTCGCCTTGACGCTGCGAGGCAAGGCGAGACTGCGCCCCGGGTCAAAGCGCCTGGGGATCCAGCCCCATTCTTGGCAGTCCCAGAAGAAGGTACGCGCGGCAACGAGCTCGGCGGCGACCGTTCGCGGCGTCAGGGCCTGTCCGGCTCGTGGGTAGTCGATCTTGCGGGTGGTGTAGTCGCCAACCCGCATGCGGCAAGCGGCTACGACGTACTCGGCGCAGAGGTCACGCGACCACTGGGCGGGAGCAACAACTTCTGGATGGTGAACGCCGAGCCAGCGGCCGAGCTTGTAGAGGTGCAGTCGGATGCTGCCGCGGCTGTCGAGCGTGGAGGTGCGCCGCCACCGTTCGATCCAGTCGGCCCAGTCGGGAGCGACGCCCTCGACAATGAGCGGGGCCCGCTCGGGCCCGATCGGCTGCGCGACGGGCAGCGGTGCAGTGAGGACGCCGTCGGCAGCGAGGGCCTTGGCGAGCTGGAAGTACAGGGACCGCTTGCCGACGACGGCATCGCGGCGGAAGCGATCGAGGCGCTCGGCCGTGAGGTCCTCGAGATGCGGGCTTTCGTTGAGTAGCAACGCCTCGCCGAGGCAGCTCAGCTGGGCCGTGCCGACCCGGTACCCCCACTGCTTGAGCGGCTCCAGGACGCGTCGCGCCGCGACGTCGACGGCGGCACCGCCGAACACGCGCCGGGCGAGCGCGTCGCGCCGGAATCGCCCCAGCAGGACGACGTCACGGAACCAGCCATGCAGGTAGGCGACGGCCGCGATATCGAGCCGGACGCTTTGGGACACACGGGCCTCGTTCCGATCCCGGAACGCCCTCGAGTGGCGACCGAGCGCATCGATCCAGTGGTCGTGCTCCCAGGCCCAGAAGGGCATGCCTGGATCGAGGCACTCCCGGAGCAGGACGGCCATGACGGCGTTGCGATCCCGGGGGCGACTCCCCATCAGCTTGAGCGCATCCTGGACGGGGCACAGCAGGTCTGCGAGCGGGTGATCATCGGTGAGATTGCGCAGGTCGTTGCGCCTCCCCGGCTTGGAGCGCTGCTCGAGGTAGGAGGTGATCGCTGCGCGTTCCACCTCCGTGAGGGCTCGATCGCTCCTGTGCGCCGACGCCGGCAGCGAAGGCTGCCACGACGGCATCACCGCCATGTCTGGCGCAGTGGCGGTCACGTTGTGACCTTCGGCGTATCGCAGTCGCCGAGCTGCTTGACGCGCCACTCGTGGATCAGCGCCATCCCGTTATGGATCTTCCGGGCGAGATCACGCCCGGAGAGATGCACGTACTGCTGCGTGATCGACACATTGCGATGACCGGCGAAGCGGGCGATCTCGTGCAGATCCCAGCCTGCGCGGGCCAGGTCCGTCAGGCAGAGATGGCGCAGCGTGTGCGTCGAGAACCGTGGAAGCTCGGCGGCGTCCGCGATCCGGCGGACCACCTTGGACCAGGTCCACAGCGTGAGCGGCTCGGCACAATTGCGGTGAGACTCGGACAGAAAGAGCGGCCCGCGCTTCCTGGAGAGTTCGCGGCGGCGGGCAAGATAGGCCGCGAGGAGGACCCCCGTGGTCTCGGAGTACGGCACCACCCGGTCCTGCCTGCTCTTGCTCGTCTCCGCTCGTACCCGGAGAAGGCGGTGGGCGGGCTGCAGGTCGCCGGACTCGAGCCCGCACAGCTCCTCCCGCCGCAGCGCCGCGTCGTAAGCCAGCGCCAGCATGCAGCGGTTGCGGATTCCCTCATCACGAGCCTGTTCCAGCAGGCGGCGCCACTGTTCATCGGTAGGGATCCACGGCAGGCGCTTACGACGAGGGAGCAAACCGCCCTCACGTTTGCCGCCAAAGCCCTTGCCGGCGGTGTATCGGCCCCGCCCCACTGGGTTCGTGTCGCGGAATCCCTCCTCGATGAGGAAGTCGAAGAAAAGCCGGACCGCCGTGAGGCGCTGCTGCATCGTCGCGTTCGACAGGCCAGCCCCCGAATCGATGTCGACCACCCCCCTGCCTCGCGGGCCGGGACGGCTGCGGAGCTCACCCACGTAGCTCGCCAGATCCGCTCGCCCCGCATCAACCGCTTGAACCTCGGCACCATCGCACCACCGCAGAAACTCCTCCAGCCCGCGGCCGTAGGCCTCCACCGTGTTGATCGCGAGCCCGAGCATGTGCTGGATCTCAAGCCACTTCTTGCCCTCCACGGAACTCTGCAAGCGCGGGAAGCGGTCCCACTGGATCTCGTTCGTTCGACTGGCCATAACCCTCCTCGGATCAGCCCCTTTACTCGCCGGGGACACTGATTCCAAGTAACGTATAGCAGCACGCTGCCGCGCTCGTAGCGCTCGGCCAGCAAGGTAAACAGCACCTCCA
>CAZOJI010000054.1:0-27947 GCA_964580055.1 uncultured Gemmatimonadaceae bacterium
CTAAGCAGAGCATTTGTGGCCTTTTCGGCGGGCACACGTTTTGCGATTACGGCTGGCGAAAGTGAGATTTGCAGTAGTGCGGAACGAGTGCCGCGGCCGAGCTTCGGAGTATGGGAGGGAAGGGAGTTCTGTGCGCGAACTGAGCAAGGGCCGGTGCGGAGAGGGTGTGAACATCACTGCGTGTTGTGCGAAACAGCGGCTGACGCCATGAGCAGACGGCGTTTTCAGATGATCGCGGTCGCTGGTCTCTTACTCTGTACCGGCGCACCGCTTGCCGGGCAGCAACTGCGCGAGCTGGTGGGAAACGTTCGTTCAGCCATTGACAGCTCCAGACTGGGTGGTGTGCGAGTCTTGGTGCCCGACTTGGGGCTTTTCGCCACGACCCGTGACGACGGGCACTATCGACTCAGCGGGGTTCCCCGTTCCCCCGTTGTCATCACGTTTGCCCGGATAGGCGTCGCCGCGGACACTGTCCGAATCGGACCGGACACAGATACGGTGAACGTTTATCTGCGCCCTGTCGCAATCCAACTCGAAGCCGTGACGGCTCGGGCGATACTGGACGCCCGGGAACGATTCGAGGAGATCGTGCAGCCCAGTGTCATGAGCATAGACAGGTCCACGATCGCGCAGCTGCCGAGCTTGGGTGAGGCCGACGTGCTTCGAGCGGTGCAATTGATGCCGGGCACAATCGCTACCAACGACTACACGGTAGGATTCAACGTGCGGGGTGGCGAGCCGGATCAAAACCTCACACAGATAGACGGCATCACCATATTCAACCCGACACACCTGGGCGGGCTGTTCAGTACGTTCGATGCAGACGCGGTCGAGAAGATCGAGTTTATCACCGGGGCCTTCCCCGCCGAGTACGGCGGCAGGCTCAGCTCAGTGCTCGACGTAGGCTTGCGACGGGGACGCTCAGATCGGATCGGCGCTCGAGGCCAGATTTCGCTCATCAGCAGCAAGCTTCTGTTCGAGGGCCCCGTTCCAGGGACTCCGGCAACGTTTCTGGTGTCGGGCCGCCGTACTTACGCGGACAAACTGGTAAGTGCGTTCAGCAACGAGACGATGCCCTACTACTTTGCCGACGCGGTGTCAAAGCTCTCCGTTCCATTAGGCACCGGGGTGCTGTCGGCAACTGCATACTGGGGGCAGGACATCATCTCCTGGCCCTGGATTGATCCCGAACCGGGGCGACCGGCCATTGATCTGCAAGCCGATTGGGGTAACAAGCTACTCGGCGTAACCTGGCGACAAGCATTTGGTGAGCGCGAGTTGAGGGTCGATGCCAGCTACACAGACTTCGGAATCGACTTCGGCCTGGAGCCCAGCATCTTTGACGCCGAGAACAAGGTGCGGCTGCTGTCGACGCACGTCACGGCGGCGCTTTCTCCCGGCGCTACGCACGACGTTCGCACCGGCGGAAGCGTCGAGGACTATCGCATGACGTACTACGTCGGCAGCGAGAGTTTCGGTGCGGAACTTTTTGCTGCCGAATACTCCCCCCGGATTTGGTCAGGTTTCCTCGACGACCAATGGAGGGCCTTTCCCTGGCTCTCGATCAGACCGGGCGTGCGAGTGGAGTACGTAGAAGGCCCCGGGACCGTGAACTGGGCACCTCGTGTCGGAATCAAATCCTTCCTGACCGAGGACTTCGCCCTGACGGGTTCGGTCGGCCGCTACCACCAGGCAATTCACTCGCTCAGGGATCAGAACGTCTCATGGAACATCTTCGATTTCTGGATCGGCGCCGACAGTACGACGCCGGTCGCGAGTTCCGACCACGTGGTATTCGGCTTCGAGAACTGGTTCGGTGAGTCGGTGTCTCTCAAGATCGAGGGGTACACGAAGACGTTCGAAAACATCGTAGACGCCAACTTTCGAGAAGACCCGAGGGTGGACGGCGATGAAACGGTGCCGATGAACGGCGACGCATGGGGCGGAGATGTGTTGCTGCAGAAGCATTCCGGCACGTTGACCGGCTGGATCTCTTACGGGCTCGCAAAAGTTACCCGCTCGACGCAAGGACAAGAGTTTCCAGCGGTGCACGACCGGCGTCACACTCTGAACGTCATTCTGCAATCGCCCGGTCCACTGGGCAGTGACGTGAGCCTGCGTTGGGGTTACGGATCGCCGCTCCCGTTCACACCGTTCGTCGGGGAATGGAACCATCGCTATTACTACGCCAGCAACCACACATTCGACGGCTACGACCGAGAGCCGATTGCGAGTCCCGTTCTGAACAGCGCACGGTATCCCCATTACAGCCGGTTCGATATCAGTTTTCGATGGGAGGTACACAAGTGGGGAGGCATCCTGCGTCCCTACCTGCAACTAGTGAATGCTACAAACAACAAAAACGTGTTTGTCTACACATTCGATTACACGACCACGCCCGCCACGAGGACTGCCGTGTCACAGCTCCCCTTGCTGCCGACAATAGGCTTGGAGTTCGAGTTTTGAGGCTGCGAATCGCATTGCTACTCGGGTTCGTGCTCACCGCATCTTCTTGCGAGTTCGGTGAAGTCGAGATTCCAGACGGCGAACCGATGGTGGTCGCTTACGCCGTTATGCGTCCCGACGTCGACCGGCAGTGGGTATTGGTGGAGCAGACGCTGACTGGAGCTACCGCCTCCGACGATACGGCCTCTTCTGTGATTCCCGGCGACGCGCCGCCCGTACCGTTTGTCGGTGCGACTGTCACCATCACAAACCTGACATTCGCGAACGATCCGTGCGGGGAGACGCCTTTCACCGAAGAAGCGGCGTTACCAAGTGACAGGACCTCGCTCGGGCTCTATTGGGGTCCTCCAAGTTGCCCAACCATGCGGCCCGGTGACACGCTGGCGCTCAGAGTCGAGACGGCGGACGGCAAGATCGTGACAGGCCGGACTGAGGTCGTGGGCAGTGAGCGGATGTTGCTTCGCACCAACATGGACTCTGTCATGGTGCCCGGACCCTCTCTTAAGCTCAATCGCGATATCGACACACTGGAGGCCGAGGTATCGGCGGAGTTCGGCCGATCGGTGCAGGTAGAGGTGGCTCGCACCGACAGCGCGAACCTGCTGGATCCGGTATTCCTGATGTTCATGGACACGACTGCGATCACTCTGCCGGGGAACATGGTCAACTTCCTCGACGCGTTGTTCGAGGACGAAGACACCGCATCGAACGATTCGCCCGAGTCGATCTTCACTGCCGGTCGGTATCACACGGTCACCGTCGCGTTGATGGACGATCACTTCTTCGACTACATGCGCACCGGCAACACACCGCTTTCCGGTAGAGGCTTCGTGAACCATCTAGACGGGGGAATGGGTGTATTCGGCTGCGTCACGGCAGCGGCGAACGAAGTCAAGGTAGTGAGCGATTTGGACGACGATCGTGAAGGCGGCTACACAGTAGCCGGTACGGTTCAGGGGCTCCCGGTAGGCATCGGATTGGAGCTGTATGTCGCTAGAGCCGGTGAAGACACCACCGACATGGCTGCATTCGTGCGAGGTGATTGGCTTTTGGGTGCTTTGGACACAAGCGCGGAAGGGGCCTTCCGGGGTGGGAGCATGACGATGGTGATATACCAGGCCAGCCCCATAGATCCGGACTCTGTGTCAGCCATCGTGCTCAGTGGAGAGATCGTGTCAGGCAGTTCGTTCACTCTCGACGCGTACGACCGGAGTCTGAACCGGGTGGGCGAAGTAACGGTCACGAGGAATTAACGTGCCAGGAATACTGAGCCGTCGGACAGCGAAGCAACTCGGAGCGTGTGTTAACCCGGCGGTACTGCTGAGAACACGAACCTTCCATCACTCCCTGGCAAGCGTCCAGAGCCTCTGCTCGACGATCTGAACCTGAGCGCTCGGCACACACTCGGCCTTCCCATTGCTCCGGACGACGCCGATCGCTCGAGTTTGCGCGTAGGTCGCCAAGGGAAATGGCGCCATGGCGAGAACAACCACCGCAAGGCTGTCTCCGCACCCGGCTTCCATTGTCCTGTTAAAGGACAACGCGAAGGAGGTGCCAATCTCTACGCCGAGACCCAATGCACCGACCAGCCGCTCGCCGACCTCGCTAGGCGGTTGACATACTTATGTCATGAATATGACATTTTGACATATGAGGACAACTGTACGATTGGACGACGGTCTCCTACAGCGCGCCAAAAAACACGCAGCCGAACGCGGCGAGACTCTGACCACCGTTATCCGGGAGGCATTGGTTGCTTATTTGGGTAGGCCACTGGAACGTCAGAGACACGATACGATCGATCTGCCCGAGTCGGGAAGCGGAGGGCTAGCTCCCGGTGTCGACCTTGATGACAGCGCTGCACTTGGAGAGGTCATGGAAGAGACGACTTGATCCTCTGCGACGTGAATGTGCTAGTCTACGCCTTCCGCTTCGACACGGAGAGGCATGACGAGTACCGTGCTTGGCTAATCGAGCGCCTCTCGGGTCCAGAGAACGTCGGTGTGTCCGACCTGGTGTTCAGCGGGTTCGTCCGCGTGGTGACTCACCCTCGAGTCTTTCAGCGGCCTAGCCGCTTGGAGGATGCATTCGAGTTCGTTGAGGCCGTGCGGGGCTGCCCAGGGGCGGTGCACGTAACCCCGGGACCGCGGCACTGGGGGATACTTCGAGATCTTTGTTCTCGCGCAGGTGCCAAGGGCAATCTCGTGCCCGATGCCTATCTCGCGGCACTGGCCGTTGAGTGGGGTTGTGAGTGGATCACAACCGACAGGGACTTCGCTCGCTTTCCGGGACTCAGGTGGAGCCACCCACTTTCACCGCTACCAAACACGTCATAGGCGCGAATCAACTGTGCGCACCCGGGATGCCGTGCTTGCGTACCCCGGGGGTCGTACCTGGTGATTGCCTCCGCAGACGTGCGTCAACCGCTGTCGTTCCTTGTTCCCGGCCCGAGTGTGCTCACTCCGCCGTGTTCAACCGTTGGGGAGCGCTCCGCCGCTGCTCGGCCATTGATTGCAGGACCAGATCCCGCGAACGTCTAGCCGCGTTCACCACCCGTCGGGCGCCGACCAACTTCGCTCCGTGGCGAGCTAAACACCTAAGGAATTCCTGGTCGTCTATTGGTGCGGTTACGGCCGCACTAGAGTTGCCGTACCTTCTTGCAGGAGTTCGAGCAACAAAGCTCACGCAACAGGGTATTCCAGCTTCTGAACTGTGAGGTGAGATGAAGCCGATTTTCTGGTTTCCGAGCGTTGTTTGGGTATGTCTGATAGCTACCCCGTTGGGAATGAGTGCACAGGCTTTCCAGGACCAGCGACTCACGGTCGAGCAACGAGTGCTTCAGCTCATGCACTCCATCGAGAGCCAGACTCTCTATTCCTGGGTAGATACTCTGGCCTCGCCGCAGTTCGCCGGTCGGCTCACGGGTACGGCAGGGTATGACAGCGCCGCGGCTTGGGTCATAGAGCATTTCGAGGAGTGGGGTGTGGAGCCGGGTGGGGACGATGGCACTTACCTGCAGAGTTTTCCCAACCCTTATACGCTCGTACTCCCCGGAGCGGAGCTTTTTTTGCATGTGCCGTTCGGGGATGACGTGGTCCACAAGCATTACGAGTATGAAACTCACTTTTTCCCGGGATCGACTTCGGACAGCGGAAAGGTTACCGCGGAAGTCGTCTACGTGGGCTACGGCATCACGGCACCCGAGTTGAACTACGATGACTATGCCTCCGTGGACGTCCGCGGCAAGATCGTAGTGTTCGAGCCAGAGGTGCCGGTTTCTCCTCGAGACGACCCTGAAACCTTCCTGCGCTGGCGGCCGTATTCCTTCCACCAGTACAAGCTGGAGAACGCGGCGCGTCATGGCGCTGCCGGCATGATCTACGATTACCACATAGTCAATCCGAACAACGCGTTTGTAGAAGATTTCGTATATGCCGTGGTGAGCAAGTCGGTTGTTGCAGACATATTCGCCGGCACGGGCGAGAGTCACTGGGAAACCGTAGAAGAGATTCAGGCCGAGCTCGAGCCCCGTTCGTTCGAGACCGGCAAGGTCTTTACCATTAAGGCCGTGACGGAGCACCACGCGGTCGGAACCGGAAGCAACGTGGTAGGAGTCGTGCAGGGTTCCGAGCCGGCGCTGGCCGACGAGCCCATTCTCATAGGCGCTCACCTGGACCATCTGGGCATGAGTCACGAACTCATGCCGGGCGCGAACGACAACGCTTCGTCCATCTCGGTGGCCATGGCGGTGGCCAAAGCTTTGGCCGCGAGCCCGGTGCCGCCGGTTCGACCGATTGTGTTCCTGCTGTTTGGTGCCGAGGAACAGGCTGTGGCCGGGTCGAGATACTACACGGAGAATCCCATCTATCCGCTCGAGTCGACTGTCGGCTACGTCAATTTAGAGAGCGTGGGCTGCGGCGACGTGATTCGCGCCAGCGCGGCTTTGAATTACCCGGACCTCTGGGCTTACGTTGAGAGTGCCAACGACCAATACGTCCGTCGGATCATACGCCCCAGCGAGAACGCAAATCTGGCGCGGCCGCGCCAGGACACGGCCTGGTTTTTATGGGAGGGCGTACCTTCCATTTCGTTCGGTGTCTCCGGAGCACCGTCCTTCTATCACAACACGCGCGACAACATCGACACGATTACTCCGGAAATTCTGGAAGATTTGGCGCAGCTAGTGTTCATGGCGATCACCGGCATGGGGCACGAGGAAGATCTGGATTTCAGGGATTGAGCAACGTGAGGGTAGGTAGGCTGGTTCTGCGACCATTTCCAACAACCAGCGACACAATCACTTCAGCGGAGTTCTTCTGATGACATTCGGCGCAGTGTTCAAGAGGCGAGCAATGAGTCACCTGCCCGCACCATACTATCGCACGTGGGGTTTCGTGGCGTGCATGCTCGTTGGGTCGGCCACAGCGCATGCACAACTCACCACGCCCCGGGAGTTCTTCGGGCACGAGATCGGTGCCGACTACGTACTGCCCAACTACCGTCAGCTCGCGGAATACTGGCGAGTTTTGGAGCGGCAGTCTGACCGCATGAAAATGGTAGATATCGGCGAGACCTCCGAAGGTCGCCGGCAGTACATGGCGATCGTCACGGCGCCCGCCAACCACGCGAATCTCGAGCGTTATAGAGAGATCTCTGGGCGATTGGCACGCGCCGAGGGGTTGAGTGACGAAGAAGCACGAGGATTCGCTCGCGAAGGTAAGGCGGTGGTTTGGATTGACGGCGGCCTTCATGCCAGCGAGGTTTTGGGCGCGCAGCAACTCATGGAAACGGTATGGCAGATGGTAAGTGGCACGGACGATGAGACCCTTAGCATCCTAGATGAGGTCATCATTCTTTTCGTGCACGCCAACCCTGACGGTCACGATTTGGTGTCCGATTGGTACATGCGAATTCAGGAGCCCACCGAGCGCTCTATGGCGGGGCTGCCTCGACTGTATCAGAAGTATGTGGGACACGACAACAACCGCGACTCTTTCGCGTCGACGCAGGTCGAAACCGAAAACATGAATCGGGTGCTGTATCACGAGTGGTACCCGCAGATCATGTACAACCATCACCAGACGGGACCTCCGGGCACCGTTATGTTCGCACCGCCGTTCCGGGACCCGTTCAACTACAACTTCGATCCCCTGGTGATAACGGGAATCGATCTGGTAGGATCGGCGATGCACAACAGGTTCGTGACCGAGGACAAACCCGGCGTGGTGCGCAGGCGTGGCGCGAACTACTCGACTTGGTGGAATGGCGGACTGCGGACAACCGTCTACTTCCACAACATGATCGGCCTGCTGACAGAGACTATTGGCGGTCCTAATCCGATGGACATTCCGTTCGTGGCGGAGCGTGTGCTCCCCAGCGACAACCAGCCGTATCCCATTCCACCGCAGACGTGGCATTTCCGTCAGTCCGTCGATTACTCGGTGACCGCCAACAAGGCCGTCATGGACGTCGCTGCGCGACACCGCGAACAGTTTCTCTACAACATCTATCAGATGGGCCGCAATTCCATCGAGCGCGGGAGCCGCGACTCTTGGACTATCTGGCCCAAGCAGGTGGATGCAGTGAAGGAGGCGCTGAACCAGTTTTCGGGTATGCCCGATTTTGCGGCGGCAATGGGCGGTTTCGGCGGGATGCCGATGCCGGCGTCCGAGTACGAGAGACTGCGCGGTCCCGACGACCGCGATCCGCGTGCGTTTGTGATCCCCGCGGACCAGGCGGACTTCCCGACCGCGACACGGTTCGTGAACGCTTTGCTCGAGAACGGCGTCACGGTCCACCGCGCCACTGCCGAATTTTCAGTGGCGGGAAAGCGCTATCCGGCGAACTCCTACGTGGTGTTGGCGGCGCAGGCGTTCCGCCCGCACGTGATGGACATGTTCGAGCCGCAGGATCACCCCAACGATTTTGCGTATCCCGGCGGACCTCCCACACCGCCCTATGACGCCGCCGGTTGGACTCTGGCGTTTCAGATGGGTGTGGAGTTCGACAGGATCTTGGAGGGCATCGACGGTCCCTTCGAACGGATAGACGAGTGGAACGTTTCACCCCCGGCTGGGACGGTGACCGGCGGCAGTGGCGTGGCGGGATACCTCTTGAGCCATCGGGTAAACGATACGTTCCGGATCATCAACCAGCTTCACGCCCGCGACATCGACGTCTTCTGGATGACCGGCTCACGCGGGACAGTGGACGCTGGTACGTTCTACGTCCCCGCCGGACGCGGTTTCGCCCGCCTCGCGAACGAACTCGCCGCGGAGTTCGGCGTCGACTTCACTGGCGTGGCCTCACAACCGCCGGGAAGGATGCTGCGTCTCGGGAAGCCGCGGATCGCGCTCGCAGATGAGTACGGAGGTTCGATGCCGTCCGGCTGGATCCGCTGGGTGTTGGAGCAGTGGGAATACACCGGTTTTGACGTCGTGTATCCTCCCGATTTGGATGCCGGCAATCTGCGCGATGATTACGACGTGATCATCCTGCCTGACGGCATAGTCCGCGAGGGATCGATGTTCGCCCGGTTCTTTGGCGGTATGCCCGACAGCACTGTGCAGAAGATTGTCGCATCTCCGATGTTCCAGCGTATGATGGCTCAGTATGGCATGAGCCCGCCCGATCCCAACACGGTGCCGGAAGAGTGGCGTCTGCGGATGGGAGAGACATCTGACGAGAAGACCGTACCGCAGCTCCGGCGGTTCCTCGAAGATGGTGGAACCGTACTGGCGATCGGCAGTTCGACGATACTGGGTAGCAAACTGGGTTTGCCGGTAGAGGACGCAGTAGTGAAGGTCGGCGAGGACGGCAGCGAGGAATCGCTGGGACGTGAGGAGTACTATCTCCCGGGTTCTGTGCTGCGTTCGCACGTGGACGACGCTAGCCTCATCGCTCACGGAATTCCCGATCAGGTGGACGTGTTCTTCGACAACAGCCCCGTATTCAAGTTGGGGGACAACGCCGCGAGCATGGGCGTCAGAACGGTGGCTTGGTTCGACTCACCGGAGCCGCTGCGCAGCGGTTGGGCCTGGGGACAGCACCATTTGGAGGGTGCTGCCGCAGTCGTGTCGGCCGATGTTGGAGATGGTCACCTGTATCTGTTCGGGCCCGAGATCGCCTTCCGCGCCCAACCGCATGGCACGTTCAAGTTCCTGTTCAACGGGATTGCGCTGTCGAACGCCGAGGAGGAATCACCACGGTAGGACAGGGTCAGTGAGACTTCGGTAGGGCTCGCCCTCCCGATGTCTCACATCCGATTGATCGGGGCGTGGAACTAGATGGTCCGGGCACCGCGGTGAGACCTTTTTCGGACCGTGACGAGGCATATGCCGCCCTGAGCAGATCGGCTGAAGCCACCCGCGCCCGGACGCTACCGGGTTTCGAGATACCGCTCCAACCTGTCCATGCCCTCCGCGATGTTCTCCATCGAGTTCGCGTAGGAGAAGCGGATGTATCCCTCGCCGCCCGCACCGAAATCGATGCCGGGCGTCACGCCGACGTGCGCCTTCTCGAGTATGTCGAAGGCCAGCTTGTAGGAATCCTCTGAGAGGTGCTTGCAGTTCGCGAACACATAGAAGGCGCCGGTCGGCTCGACCGTAATGCCCAGTCCCATCTCCTTTAGACGGCGTATGGTGAAGCGGCGCCTCTCATCGTAAATGCCGCGCATGCGTTCCACGTCTTCCGCCGCCTCCTTGAGTGCGGCAACGCCGGCAATCTGAGCCATCGAGCTGGGGCAAATGAAGAAGTTCTGCTGGATCTTTTGGATGGATCGGATGAACTGCCGCGGCGCGATGATGTAGCCCAATCTCAGGCCCGTCATCGCATATGCCTTAGAGAACCCGTTGAGCACGAAAGCGTGATCCGTGAATTCCAGGATCGAGTGTTCCTTGCCCTCGTACACCAGGCCATGATAGATCTCGTCGGACACCACGTAGGGGCCCAGCTCCGCGATCTCCTTCATGCGATCTTCAGAGAGCAAATTGCCCGTAGGGTTGGACGGTGAATTGATCAAGACGGCCCGGGTCTTTTTCGTGATCCTGTCCCGGATCGCCTCGGTGCGATACTGAAAACCGTCTTCCTCGAGAACCCGAACGTAGACGAGCTCCGCCTCCAGGAATGTCGGAAAGCTCGGGTAGCACGCGTAGTGCGGGTCGGAAACGACGAGCTGGTCGCCTCTGTCGAGCAACACCGAGAACAAGCTGAACATCGCAGGCGATGTGCCCGATGTGATGACTACCTGCCCGGGATCCACGGACACTCCGTAGGTCTTCGAGTAGTGTTCGCAAACCGCTTCCCGCAGGTCGACGGTACCGAGACTGTGGGTGTAGTGGGTGTGCCCGTCATGCAGCGCCTTGCAGGCCGCTTCCTTCACACATTCGGGTGTGTCGAAATCCGGCTCGCCGATCTCGAGGTGCACGACGCCAACCCCCTGTCTCTCCATCTCATGCGCCCTTTCGAGCACGTCCATGACGATGAATGAAGTCATTTCCCCGACTCGGCTCGGTATCCGTACTTCTGTGTCGTTCTGTGTCATATTCATGAGTCCTTCTCGGGTCGAAAGCGCGCGTTGTGACTGAGTTGGCCGACCAGCGCTAAACACGGCACCAACAAACGGTCATTGCAACTCGAATGGCAACCCGCCAAACCGTTACCGTGGAGATCCATTCGAGCCCCAAAAGCTCGGAGGCGTGGCTGTCAGATGCTGCAAACCGGTTCGCTCCATGGCCGCCTCGATCTCCCTTTGCGCCATCTCGAGTACGTCAGACTCGTTCACCGTCTGAACCTCCCGGTCCAGCATTAGGACTTCGCCATTCACGATCACTGTCTCCACGTCGTTGCCGTTGGCGAAGTAAGCGACGCGGTAGAGCGGCATGTTGGGTGGATACAGGTGCGGCCGCCGCATGTCGATCAGAACGATATCGGCTTTCTTGCCGGGCTCGAGCGATCCGATCTCGTTCTCCATCCCAAGGGCTCGTGCGGCGTCGATGGTGGCCATCTCCAGCACCTTGCCCGCCGGCAGCACGTCGGGATCGCGGAAGTGGAAGCGGTGGTACCGCATGGCCTGGAACATGTGACGGAACATGTCGTAGCTGCGATCGGGTGCGACGCCATCCGAACCCAGCATCACCGTCACGCCCGCCTCCATCAGCTCAGTCGCGGGGCAGCGTCCCCTGATGGAGGCGATCGCGCTGGGGTTGTGGACGATGCGGGTGTCGGTTTCGGCGCAGATCTCGATCTCTTCGTCAGTGAGCTCAGTGGAGTGAGAGAGCAGTGCGTCAGGCCCGAGAATACCGAGTACTTCGTGAGCGAACTTCACCGTGCCGGTGGTATGTCCGTCCTGTGTGAACAGCAAGCCGTGTTCTCTGGAGATGTCGCGCGTCGCTCTGGTGCGGCGGATGAGGTCCTGTAACTCGGTTTGATTCAACCGCCCTCGTTCCGGGTGATGGGTGGGAAACATCACGGCGATGTTGATTCTGCCATCCGCCTGACCGTGCCAACGTTCGATCAGGTCTTCCGTTACCTCGAGCTGGCGGTCGAAGCTCACCTGTACCTCGGTGGGCGCGTCGCCGTCCCAGTGGGCGTAAGTGCGCGGAAAGGGCGGTCTCCGCGGACCGACGGCTAAGACCCATCTGACCCCTACCTCGCCGATAGCCTCGAGATACGCGTCACCGTAACGCGGATCGTCGGTCCGCATCACGCTGTCGCCACCGCCGAAGTAAGCCAAGCCGGTGGTCACGCCGAATCTGAGGCGCTCCACGGCGGTCAACAGAGCGTCGGCGCGCCAGAAAGCCTCAGTGGACCCCTGCGCGTAAATGGTCTCGGTGGCTCCGTACCATTCGCCTGTGTCAGTGCCGAGACTCTTTACGAGCCCATGCCCAGCATGTCCGTGTCCGTCAATTAGGCCGGGCATGACCACATTGCCGCTGGCGTCGATCACCTGCCGGGCAGTGAAGGCTGCCTCGATCTCCTCGGTAGGCCCGATATCCTCGATGCGGTCGTCCACAACCGCAATTGCCGCGTTCTCGAGGACGCGACGAGCCGCGTCCATGGTGATAATTGTGCCGTTGGTTATGAGTATGTCGGCGTGCCGGGCGTCAGGGGCGCCTGTACCGCAACCAGCGGCGCCTAGAGCAACGAGGGCTACAAGTGCTGAGACAGCGAGTTTCTTGACGGTCATATTGCCGAGCCTGTTTCTCGAAGCATTGGAGGAAGTGATAACGGTGGCTGGAAAGTATGTGGAGCGTACCCGATGCTGTCCAGGCTGCGAGGGATGTGCACCGCGATACTCGTCGCGGAGGCAGGCTCTTCACCCACTCATGCAGGAGTGACGTTCGTCATTAGCACGAGTGGGCGCCCGTTCGTTAGAGCCTTGATCCTTCGATTGTTGTTTGCGCTATAACGCCATGTGTCGAGCAAATCTTCAGCGAGAAACTCTCACTTGGATGAGCCACTGGGTGGCAACAAGTCCGACGCGTCCATAGAGCCATCGCTGTCTTCACTTCCCCCTCCGCCCGAACCGTCAACCGAGGAATTGGGAAAGGGAGTGGGCACAATTGACGGCGACGTTGGTGTAAGGGGTATGGATGAAGTAGGGATACCCATTTCTCCTGCGCTCCCGACAGGCGCCGTGGCGCCACCGGACACGTCTTCCAGCTGATCGTCGGTCACCTCGTCTCGGCGCGATTCTTTGTCCTTTGCCATCGTGTTACCTCCTCTGCTGCAGTGCAAAAAACGGAGCTTCGCGGCAGCGGGAATCGATATCCCCACCACGGGGGAGGTTGCTTTTCGTGATCTTCCTTGTCAACCCCGCCTCGGAGTCGTCGGAGGGAACCGGTCTGCGGCTCCTGTCACCGCTTCACAACGACAACCAGATGTTTGCCTTGAGAATGATCACGTCGTCGGACGGCGCACCGACCAGTGCGTTGAAGTCTCTATCGATGTCGAAATCGCCTACGTGCGACTCGTCGCGCTGCCGGTGTTGCCAGACCAGGAAGATCGTCGAGCCGGGTTTGTACTCCCAGCGTAGCACAGCCGTGGAGGACAGCGACCGCATGTTGAAGTTGCGGTCGGCGAAGCTGAAGTCGCTCGACCCGTCACCGTCGAAATCAACGTGTCGCGTGCCCGTATCGTCCTGGCACGTCCTTCCGCCCAAACACCCGGCGCCGGCCACCGATCCTTCCTCGAAAGTGTCGAACTCGAACGTCTGCGGTTCGGCGAGCTGTTTGTAGGTCACGTAGTCGCCTGAAGAGATGAGCGGCTGGGCGTAGAACTCGAACGAAAGCTTGGGAGTAAAGGTCAGGTTCATTCGCGTGACCATCGACAGGTCGCGGCGCTCCAGGTCGGCGAACAGATACCGGCGCCCAAACGTCGGCTCGTAGCTGAGTGTATCTGTCGTGATCACGTATTGGGCAGCGCTCACGGTTTGATCCAGCGACGGCGTGAGCGTTATCAGCAGGCGGGACGAAGGCTGCAGCGTCATACCGAGGCCGACGTTCAGCTCGTCACCGTGGTTCTGCCTGCCCCAGGTGAGTCCCAGTCTCGGCCGCAGCGAGAGCACCTGCCGGTTGTCGGTCCCGAAACCGAACGAGAGACCGACGGAACCGGGGTCCGCCATGATCGGCCCGCCTCGCGTGGCGGTGCGGCTCATGGAATTGGGCTCGAAGCTGAGCCGGACGTTCGCCGTCCAGAAGTTTAGGAACTGCACGTTGGAACTGAAGTGCGCCCTGCCCGACGTGTGGGCCCGACTCCAGCTATCCAGAGAGCCGGGCTCGAGCAGGGCCTCGTGAGAGAAGTCGTGGTAGGTGAAGAACTCAACCTTGGAGGTTCTGAACCAGAGCCTGGGGCGCACCTCCTGATACGCCACCCGGAAACCCCCGTCAAGCTGTTCCGGAGACGTGCTGAACCCGAGGTCGTTCACCTCGAACCCGCTGGTGGTTTCGGACAGCCACAACGCCCCGGTCCAGTGCCCCACCCTGCGCTCGAACTGAAGCCGCCAGTTGGCGCCGCTTATCGAGGTGGCGGAGGAGTCGAGTTCCGACCACTCGTTGTCCGGGCGCTGCCGGTAGTGGTTGCTCGCCCGCTGAATCGTGGTGATGGCGGTCGAATCTCCCCTGACATGACTCGTCGCCACGAAACCCCACAGCGCCCATGCCCGGTTGGACCAAGAATGCTCGAAGTCGATGCCGGCAGTGTATGCTCCCGACGGCAAATAGTCGAAGACGCCGTCGTCCGGCAGCGCGCGGTTTGCCGCCGTGACGATCCCGCCCACCCTGGATTGTCCTTGATTGAAGTCCTGCTGTACCCGCATCACCCCGTAGGTGGATCGGGGCTCGACGGGGAACCGCTCGTACTCGTTCTGATCCGAGAAGAAAGCTTCCGCCCGTTCCTCCTGTGTCACGGCCATGAGACCGCCCACTGATAGTCCCCCGGTAGTGCGTCCGGTGATCTTGGCCGCTCCGAGTATTGAGGTGGCATCAGGTGTGCTGGTGAAATCGGCGCCGTCCAGATCATCTCCTTGGGGCGCCCGGCCGATGCGCCGGGTGTAGAACAGCGAGTTGCGATGCCCGGAGAGGTTGAAGTCGAAAACCCTCGCGTCCTCGACGAAAAAGGGACGGCGTTCCTGGTAGTACGTCTCGAACGCTGAGAGGTTGACCACGGCAGGGTCGGCCTCGACCTGGCCGAAGTCGGGGTTGATCGTGGCGTCGAGCGTGAAAGCCGAACCCAGCCCGTAACTCACGTCCACGCCTACTCGCCCGTTCAGCTCGCCACCGTCGAAGAACGGGTTTCCCTCCTCGGCGGGCCCGGTATGAGCCTTGGACACGACGTAGGGAAGAACCTCCAGGCGACTGGGTGTCTCGGTCAGCCGGAGACCTCGCACACGCCCGAACTGGCTGACGCGGCCCGGGCGCAGCTTCGATACCAGGCTGAACCGGGTCAGCTCGTTGTCGGCGGCGCGCCGCCGGCCGAACTGTATGCCCCAGGTCTGCGCCGTGTCGGCCGTCTCATAGCGGATCTGAGACAGGGGTATGCGCATCTCGACTATCCAGCCGCGCTCGTCGACGGTCACCTTCGACTGGTATACGGCATCCCACGCCGAATCCTCCCTGTCGTCCTCATACAGATACCGGTCGGTCTGCACCCCGGCGGCGGTGACACGGAACCGGTATCCCGTGAGCTGGTCGCCGTTAGGATCGATCATGACCTCGAAGTAATCGGACCGGCCCGCGTAGGATGCGTCCCGCCTGGCCATGTTGCGGGCAATATCCTGCGGGTCCTCGTCGTAGTTGATTGCGCCCACGTAAAGAGCGCTCTCGTCGTACAAGAGCCAGACGCGAGAGTCGTTGACGGCAGGCGATCCTTCGACGGGTTCCTTCTGTACCCAATCGGCGTAGGAAGGCGCTCGCTCCCACACGGGCTCGTCCAAACGGCCGTCCACGTTGATGGCAGTGTTCGCTTCGAGCCGGTGAGCGTCCATGGTTCTCGGCACCGGCGGATGCGGCTGGGCGCTCATCTCCCCACAGAGGATCGTCGAGAGTCCGCAGAGCATAGCTGCGGTAAAAAAGAAAGGAGCCGCACTCCTGATTGCAGGCGCGTACGGCTCGTCACGGCTGAAAATGACTCTTGCTCTCACACGCAATCTCAAATTCGAATCCCGAGGCTGACAGACTGGAACGATGTTGTGATGCCGCGGCCTGTGCTCCAGTGCACTTGGCGGCACAAAGCGACTGGACAAATCTAGCAAGGGGCGCAACCGTTCCACAGACGCTCCCCGTTGGCTCCTTCTTGGCTTTACCTCCGCTCCCCGCTCTCTCCTCTCCCGGGCTGCTTCGGGTGTAGGCAGAATTCGCCGCCTGCTGGACACGGCCCGTACCAAGCGACAACTTCTGGCAACCTTAGCCGACTACCGGCTTGCTTGCAGTACTAGCTGCTGGCCAAGCCGGTGTTTTGAGTCTTCTTGTCGATTCGTCAATCGAGACGAAAGAGAGGCTGATATGAATCGCAACACCGTGTTCACTCTGCTGATCGCGATCGGTGCCCTGGTATCGGGTTGGAGCTGCACGGGCGGAGACGCCGGTCGGCGCCCCTCGCGTACCAGTTTTACGATCTCATATCCCGAGTCGATCAACTCGGGACCGATAACCGGCCGCGTTTACGTGATGATCTCCGAAACGGACGAGAGGGAGCCGAGATTTCAAATAGGTCCCGCCGGTGTGCCGTTCTTCGGCCTGGACGTAGAGCAACTGGCGCCCGATGAAGAGGCTGTGATCGATTCCGACATCTTCGGGCACCCGGTCGAGAACCTGAGAGATATCCCGCCTGGCGATTACTACGTACAGGGATTCGTCAACATCTACACCGAGTTCAACCGCGCGGACGGGCACACGGTGTGGATGCACCAGGATCAGTGGGAAGGACAGAGGTGGAACCGCTCACCGGGGAACCTGTACAGCGACGTGATGAGGGTGCACATCGATCCCTCGCAGCGGGAGACCATCGACCTGGTGTGCGAAAACGAAATCCCGCCTGTCGAAATCCCCGAGGATACGGAGTGGGTCAAGCGCATAAAGTTCCAGAGCGACCTGCTCACTGAGTTCTGGGGTCATCCTCAGTACCTCGGAGCGACGATACTGCTGCCGCGCGGTTATGATCAGCAGCCCAACCGGCGCTACCCCGTGAACTACATCCAGGGCCACTTCTCGTTGCGGGCGCCTCACCGCTTCGTCGAGGAGCCGGGCAACGAATTCTACGACTTCTGGACGTCCAACAATGCGCCGCGCATGATCGCGGTGACATTCCAGCACCCGACACCGTATTACGACGATTCCTACGTCATGAACTCGCCGAATGAAGGTCCGTATGCGGACGCGATCATGCAGGAGCTGATACCGTACGTGGAGGAACACTTCCGGATCGTCAGGGAACCGTACGCGCGTGTCCTCTCCGGCGGTTCCACCGGAGGCTGGGTCTCGCTGGCGATGCAGATCTTCTACCCGGAGTTCTTTGGCGGCGTTTTCTCTCTGTGCCCCGATCCGGTCGACTTTCATTACTTCCAGTGCGTCAACATCTACGAAGACGAAAATGCGTATTACAAGAAACGGGGTTGGCTCAAGGTCCCCACCGGCAGCGACCGCCGTACCGACGGTATCATGACGCTCACCTACAAGCAGAGGAACTATTACGAACTCGTGGCCGGAACGAAAGGCAGGTCGGGCGGTCAGATCGACATCTTCGAGGCGGCCTACGGTCCCGTGGGCGAGGACGGATACACCAAGCCTCTGTTCGACAAACGGACCGGCGTGATCGACCCGGAGGTCGCCGAGTATTGGCGGGAGAACGCCGATCTGAACCATATCCTGCAGAGCAGGTGGCCCGAGATCGGCCAAAGTCTAAGGGGAAAAATCCACATCTACACCGGTGACATGGACACCCACTATCTCAATCCCGCAGTGGTATTGATGGAGGAGTTCCTGGAGAGCACCGAGGATCCGTATTACGACGGCGTGGTGGAGTACGGCGACAGACAGCCGCACTGTTGGGGACCGCGCGGCGCCGAGCTGGTGAGGCTCATGGCTCGACACGTTCAGCGCATGTCCAGGCGTTGATGCTATAGGGCGGTACCGGCATCGCGAGCCGACGGCCGCGATGCCGGTTACTGCGCCGCTCCCTCGCTGCGGTCGAACGAACGCGGGAGCAGAGGATCGAAATCGAATCCGAACAGCTCCGGATCCTCACCGATCACCGCGGCCGACACGATGCTCAACACGTAGTGATACGTCTCCAGGGGGATCTCGTCGCGGTACTGGCTAAACAGCCGCCAGAAATTGCGATCGCGAGGGTTCTCGGGCATCGAGCGAATGTAACGCAGCACGTTCCCCTGTCCCCAGTTGTACGATGCCAGAACCAGAAGCCCGGATGCCTGGGCGTCGGTGGTGTAGATGTACCTGAGATGACGAGCAGCGGCCTGCGTAGAGGGTCCCAGCTGGTGCCGTTCGTCCGCGGGGTCGAATCTTGGTACTCCTACCAGCGGGCCTATCTTCAGACCGTTGGCGCGCGCCGTCTGTGGCATCAACTGCCACATTCCCTTGGCGATTCCGTAACGGTTCTCGGGTCCCACAGCCTCCAGCTTGAGGTCGCTCTCCTGCAGCGCAAGGTAGAACAATTCCGGCGGCAGGTGGTGTTCCAGTAAGACGTCCGCCACGTACTGAGCCAGGCTGTCCCGCGCGGCCCTCACCGCAGCCTCACTCAGTCGCCCGGACTGCCTCCAGCGTTCGATGTAGCGGCGAATCTCAGCCACGAACTCTTCTGGTACGTTGACCTCCGATTCACCGAAGCGGTGCACGGTACGGTAGATGACCTGCAATTCCGGCGGAGTACCGTCCCCGTAGATTCCCAGGTGTTCGAGATAGTCCACGTAGCGTTGTTGCATCTGCTCGCGCCGGTCCTGGTAGGGCCTCCGCTCCGCCGCGTCGAGCTGCAACCGCGACACCTCCAGCTCCAACGACTTCATGGCGTAGAACAACTCAGCGGCCGCCGCACGCGCCTCTTGAATCTGACTGCGCTGCCAAAAGACTACCCCACTGGCAGCGACGACCAGCACGGCCAATACCGCAACCGCCGCCTTGTATCGCTTGCCCCGGCGGTGGTGCTCGGTGCGCAGCACGCGTCGCAGCGTCGCCGTATGGGGACTCATGTCAAGCGGAGTTTCGTTGCCGAGCAGCCGCTCCAGTATCCGGCTCTCCCTCGACTGCGACACTTCAGTCGCTCGCGCCGCAGTGCCCGTTCCGGCGGCGCGCAATAGCAATGTCGGGCCGTCCTGCCCCAGGCGCACCTGGACGGTACCCGTAATGGGAGATCGGTTGACCCGCCTGCCGTTTACGAAGGTGCCGTTGCTGCTGCCGAGGTCGTGTATGTACCAATTGCCGCCGCTGAGGAGCACCGCAGCGTGCTGCTTGGAGACCCGATCATCGTCGATTACGATGCCGGTGTCGCTGTCGCGACCGATGTGAAACGACTTAGTGAACGACCTGGTATCGGCCTCTCCGGTGATCTGAACCTCTATTTTGGGGAGTTCTGTTGGCGAGTTGTCTGTCATGATCCCATAGAAGATGCCTATCCCGGCAAACCAACGGGAGTGGCATCGAAACCGTCAGATCAAAAACCGCGGAGCGACGCGGATTTCCGGCGAGCCTGGAGTCAGGGGATCATGACTTCCAGCGTGTTTCCTCCGGGGTCAGGCGCCGTCTCGAGTCCCGAGTATGTTTTCCACTGGCCTGGAGTGCCGTCGCCCACATTCGCCGTGTACGGCCCTTCACCGAAAACCATCGGATCAAAACTGCTGCCGTTGATGCGCAGCGTGTAAACGATCTCGCCGGAAGACTCGTTTACCACCTGCACCACCGGATTCTCCATGCCGGAGATCTCGAGGCGCGGCAGGTAGCCGGCCGGCGTGCGGCCGTAGTTGTCCCGCTGCTGGAAGGTCACCGGCCAGCCGGCATAGGCCGAATCTCCTGCGGCGGGGTCCGCCCACCGTGGCCACGCGGCCAGAGTCACGGTCCGCGTGTTCTTGTCGAATCGTGCGATGCCGTAACCCGGGGCCCGGTCGTGCAGCTGCTCCGGCTCCTTGCCGTACTTGTGCGGATTGGAGACCGCATAGACGGTGATCTTGTTGTCGAAACCGTCCTGGAAGTCGCCGGTATGACGCGGTGCGCCCGGCTCGCGGTTCTCTCCAGGCTCCGGCGGGAACCAGCGCCGCGGCCAGAAATTCGCGATCGAAGGAACGCACAGCGCGTACCCGGCGTCTCCCCACTCTTCCACACCATACTGAACCGTGCTACCGAGATGTTGGTCTCCGGACAGGTGAACCGCAAAGCCCTTGCGCATGGCCCGCAGCGCTTCGTTCCGGCCCGTCTGCGGCCAGCCGTTGGAGTCCATGTCGGTCACCTTGCGATCGTTCTCGGCGTATTCACCGGGCGGGAGCATCGGGAGTGACGGGATCACCGAGCCATTGAGAGCAGTGTCCGGGATGGTCGCCAGGCTCGCGAACAGGGTCTGGGAGAGCAGCACCTTCATCCACGCGCCACCGCTCCAGTCCGCGGCCCAGTCGTTCAGGAACTCGAGCTGTCTCTCTCCCAGCAGCGTGGCGCCAGGTACATCCGCCTGCGTCGCCGCGTCGAAATTGCGGTTCCGCGGCCACCCGTTCCGGATCTCGGCCGCCGGCAGCAGCTCCGCGGGCGCCGACTTGAACTTGCGGTCTTCCACCACAGCGAAACTGACTCCGCCGTACAGCATGTCGGTGTAGTAGACATTGATGCCCTGTTCCACCGGGGTGCGTTCGTACGGATCGGGCAGGTGGCTCGTCTGCGTCTGCTGCACCATGTTCACCCAGTCGGCAGGCATCTCGTAGCCGCCTGCGTCCTGTGCGGCGGCGCCCTCGAGGCCCTCGGGAGTGGCTTTCCCTCCTGCGCCCCAGATGTTGCCGTGGAAGACGTCGTGATCGTCCGGAATGGTCACGGTCGGTATCTCCGCCGTCAGCTCGCCGAACGCCCAGTACCAGAGATACCACTTGTACAGATAGTCTTCGTACGGCTGGTCGAAATCCGCGGCGGTGGGACTCGCGTTCTCGTACACCTGGTCGCCGCTGAAGAAGAGCAGGTCGGGGTCGTGGGCAGCTACATGCTCCACGATATCGTTGTGCGGGAACCACACGCCCCATTCCCAGGGGAACCGGCCACTCTCGACGCTGCGTGCGACATTGTGGTTGCCGGTGAACGCCGCCACTACGATCTCGTCTTGGTCGGCCGGCTCTTTCCTGATGGTGCCGTAATGGAAGTGTTGAATGTAGGCACCTCTGGTGGTGGCGCGCGCATAGGTTATGCGGAAGCGGGTGTCGGTACTGGCGTCCCAATCGTCGATCCTGAACGTTGCGGTGTATCCGGGCGTAACAACCTCAGTAGTGGCGGCGTCGACCCATTTGCCGCCGTCGTCTATCTGCAGTTCCGTCAGTGTCCTGTCGCTCTCGCCCAGCGGCATGAACTGCGCGGTGAGCTTGAGCGTTTCTTCGTTCAGGGTATGCTGTGTTCCTACTACCGGGCCCAGCATCCGGGAGTTGAACGCCTCTAGTTTGCTCCCATCCATCTGCCATGACGCAAACCAGAACCTCGGTCCGTTGCTGGAGGACGCGTGAGAGACGACAGCGAGGTTGCCAACCAACCGTGAGGCGCTTACTTCGGGCAGCGACAGGGAGATCGTGTCGGACGGTTGCTCGGGCGAAAACGCGAGAATATCCAATACGTAGGTGTCGCCGCTCCGACGGCCCTCCAATACCATCGCTACATTTTCAGTCGTTGCCAAAGCCCCCTCGCTGGTCCCGAGAATGCCGTCCTCTTTCTCGAAGTCGCGCAGGAACAGGAATCCGCGGGTATCCACTCCCGCGTAAAGGCCGCCCGAAGGTCCGTGACTGTGGTGAATGAGGGCAGCCGCTCGATAGTCCAGGCTCCCGCCCGCGCCCAGCAGGACCCCGGCGCTGCTCACTGTGCTGTCTTCCGACGGGGATCTCACCCTGCCGAACTGAGTCGAGACCTCGAACTCGCCGTCGTGCGCTCCCAACCGCCGGGTGAGAAGGTGCACGGTCCGCATCGGCCGCGACTGCAAACAGACGAGCCTCTGGTTGATCACCGCCCAGTCCTGCAAACGGTTCGCCCAGAAGCTCGGGCCTACCCAACGACGGTCGGGGCTGGTGTGCCAACCGCTCTGGAAAGCCACGGGCGGCTCGCGCTCGCAGCCGAACCTGACGATGAGGATCACGACAATGATGATAGGGATGGCGATGTAGCGTTTGACCAGTCTTGTATTCACGGGGACCGCTCACTCCTGTTTGGTTGCTTTCTTGTCGTGTGGGTGTGGGTGTGGGGGGGGAACGGCGACCTCGAACTCACCATATTCTGAGTGGAAGTGCGGCGGATGATGATCCCCGAAGTACATCTTCATCACGATGCCATAGGACCGGCTGATCTCAGGCATCTACGGTGGTCGATCGGATGTTTGCAAACATCTCGTCCGGTGCCCTCCCTGTGAGGCGCATGTACATCGAATCCCCGCAGAGGAACGCTCCGGGCCAATCCAGCGCACCGCTGTCTGACAGTCTGACGGCTCGGAAGACCTCGGGGTCGTTCCATGCCTCGAACACGCCCCGCCCGGCGAAATCGGACAAGTCCACAATGCCCTCGGCCCCATCCCGGAAGCGGAGCCGGAGCCGATACCCCGCCTGGGGCTTGACCTCGGTCGGTCGAATCACGGTCATTTCCTACGAGTCAACGGGCGCGATTGATTTTTTCTTCGCTCCCTCGAAGTATGCCGTCACGAATCTAGCCTGTCGAGGTGCTCGCCCCTCGGTCATGGTCCTTGGAAACGAGCGACGATCGAAGGCTTGGCCAGAGGCAGTATGTGATTCGTCGACGCAAAACTCGTCATTAGCGTCACGTTGAGATCTCCACCATAGTACGTCCATGTCGAGAGTTCCCTTCTTCCACGTGATGATCAAGCCCCGCGGACCGATCTGCAACCTCGACTGCCCCGAGAATCGGATTCTCGAGACACCGGACGGCAAGCCGGGCCTCAACTGTTTGTGTGAGGGTTATAAGAGCTTCTTTCGCCACAACGACCGGGGAATGCGTTACATGGCGAGCGCCCTGGGCACCGGCAGGGCGCCCGCCGGAATCATGGAGGGTTTTGCAGCCGAGAATTACCGGGAAGAAGCTGTCGGCTAGTGCAGTTTGCCGTCACCGAGGGCGGTGCTTTCGAGCACGTGGCCGTAGAGCCGGTTCGTCGCATCCAAAACGGCCATCGCGGCGCTCCGCGGCGCATGACCCTTTATCAAACATGATCCGGACAGGCGCTCGTTGATACGAGCGGCGTCACTCTTCATCGCAACGATGGCCAGCACGGTATCGAACCCCTCGATAGCCTTTACGGCCAGCACCTCCAGGTCGACCCTTCCGCCGGACGCCAACTCGAGAGCTTGCGCGGCTGCTTCCGCTCCGCATCGCAGGTGTCCGCGCGTCGTGTGATCGGCTGAAGCCGTACCTATATGAGTGTCCTGGGGGGTCCACTCCAGAACCACTCTTCCGGTGCAACATGCATCCGAGGTTTGTTCCAAATCGAAGTTGTCGAGCTTAATGCGCCTGGGGCGGTCGGTCATAACGCGATCCGTCGATGATACGAGAGAATCTGTCTCGTAGATGTGTTCTGTGTGTCTCATATGCGGTTGCCAAGATACAAGAAACCGACTGAGTCGCCAAATCCCCGGCAGACTCGGACGGTCATTTGCATCCTGGGACGGTCTCGTGCACGCCAGGATAGTCCGTGAGTGTACGCACGTTCTGTGCGCATCCGCACGCGCTTTGCGCGACATCCGCAAGCCACGCACGTCCGGATGTTGCAGGCGCTTAAGCACCCTCTTTGAGCTCGGGAGCCGTCGAACTCATGGGACACGGCGCCCAGGAGGAGCTTCGCTGAGCGCCAAGAATGCCTGTGCGGTTAGCGCGGTGGCGGTCCCCCGCCTCGCCCCATCCCCATTCCCCGGCCGGATCCCATGCCGGGGCCGCCGGAACCGCTCATGGTGCCGCCAGTACCCGACAACAACAGAACCGTATCCGTCGTGGTGAGACCCTCGAGCACCTCGGAGTAGGTGCCGTCAGTGAGCCCGGTTCTGATCCACACGGGTGTCGGCACGCTGTCCCTCATCACGAAGACTATATATCTAGTGGCCAGCGGATCGCTGGAGCGTGTCCGGCTTGCAGCTGGGTTGCCGGCCGCGTCGGAGGGCGCCATCCCCTCAGGAAGCGGCGGCGGGTCGTCGAACCCGACGCTGTCGAGGAGCGCCCTGTCGCCGCCGGTGAGCGCTTCCGCACCTTCGGTGCGTATCTTGAGCATGATGGCACGCATCTGATCCCGCGTCACGCCTTCAGGCAGCTCCATGCCTCTCCAGCGCTCGCGGGCACCTGGGTCTGCCGGCTCAACCGTGTCGTCGCTCCCCCTAGCAGCCGGCATTGCGGCGCCGAGCGCCCCGGATCTATTGCTATCCAGACGCGATGCCACTAGCTGTTGTCTGGCTTCCTGGGGCTCGATTCCCAAAACCCGCGCAGCGGAGACGAAATCGCGGAAGGTGCGAAGGGCCGTGTTGGGCACCGCCAGCACTCCGCGCCGGTCGCCGATCGATATATCCACCTCTCCGTTCATTCCGGGCCGCAGCAGACCCTCTTCGTTGGGGATCCGCACCAGCACGGGGAACATCGTCACGTTGGAGGAAACCTCTGCCTGCGGCTCGATTTTGAGCACACTTCCGCGGAACGGACGATTGGGATACGCGTCCACGGTAACAGTGACCCTCAGTCCCGGTTCGACCCGCCTTATGTCGGTTTCGTCCACGAGTGTCCTGACTTGGATGGTGTTCAGATTCGCCATCTCAAGGAGCAGTGTGCCCGCGCTGGCGCCAGATGTAGCCGACGTGATGACGCTGCCTTCCTCGACGCGCTTGTCGATCACGACGCCTGAGATGGGTGCCCTGACCTCCGTGTCTTCGGCGGAGATCCTCGCATCTTCGAGCGAACGCTCCGCCTTGACCAATGATGCCCGGGCGCTGGCCACGGCCAGACGTGCATCCTCGTACTCCACGTCGGTTATGGCCCCGGTATCGTGTAACTGCTCCGCCCTCCGCAACTGCGATTCCGCCGTCTCCAGTTGCGCCTGCACGAGAACGGAGTCGGCGACGGCCTGCCGCAGATTCGCTTCCGGAATGCGGGGGTCGACGCGCAGCAGGAGACCACCCCTTCGCACCTCGTCCCCGATCTCGACCGACATCTCGAAGATCTCGCCGGACGCCTTGGACTTGACGCCAACAGTCGTGATCGGCTCCACCACACCCGCGGCTTCCACCGATACGGAAATGTCTCGAGTAGAGACCGATACCGTACGAAAGGCCGGTTCTTCCGGTTCAGTGCCGCATCCTGACAAGGTCACGAGTGCTGCGGCTAACCCTGAACCAAAGCTGGAGTAGACTGCCAAACGATTCATTTTGTGTTCCGTCCCCATCCATTATACCTGTGCCCGGCACGCGCGTCATGGTGACGCGAGCAACGAACTCTCACACTAGAGTACGAATAAGGCACGCCGGATGTTGGCGATGCCAAACGTGTCTCTCAGTTGCTCTCTCGTGCCACCTCGAAGTGCACGGCGACGCTGTTGAATGCGCTGAACACGCCCAGTGCACCTTCGATGCTGGTTGGCGGTTCGTTGAGGTCGCGGGAATCCTCGGCGTTGAACCCGCCTCTGGGAATGCCAGCGCCGATCTCGGGTACCCAGAGAGTGGACCGGTCGATTGTCACTCCCTCCGGAGGCCCGGGAACCACAGTCTCACCGGTTGCGACATCGTCCAGATGGGTGACTTCGATCCTGAACGTGTCTCCCGCCTGGACCAGGAGGTAGTCGCCGGGATATTCGTAGTACCCGTCGCCTCCGGTGGAGACGAGAGGGTACGAAACTCCGCGTTTCTCAAGCACCACCTGCGCCTCGGCGGACGCTGCACACAGGGTCAGAAGTGCGGCAAAGGCCGCGGCCCAACCGGCAGTCTTCATGCGACTGGCCCTCCAGTCGTGTTGATTTCGAGAAGAGGTTCCGCCACCGGCGGCGAATCGTCCGATGCGGCGTCCGAAGCGATTTACCTCGATTGGCGGTTACAACAGCAAGACAGCTTGCTGCGTATTGGCGTTTGTAGGAGTGCCGGTTCAACTCGCGGGTAACGCGGGTAGTGAGTGCCTCAAAGGTTGCGGCTTTCTATATGGACGAACTTTTTCCCTGGTTTGCGGGAATGAGTTTGCGCTCCGGCGGAGAGCGCGTGCCTCGAGAAGGAGTGCTTATTCTGATGACGAGAGTGGGTCCTGACGTCAAATACCGGCATTCAACTAACGTTCCGTGGTGGGTGGGTGTCTTGATAGTGGACGGCCGCGGCGCGTGCCCGGACCGGTAGGGCGGGGTGTCCGAGGAAGTCGTCGAGATCACCGACGCCTCATTGGTGGCGCGGGCCCGTCGCGGCCAGCCGGCGGCTTTCGAGGCGCTGGTACGGAGGCATTACAGAGCCTCCTATGCCGTGGCTCTGGCGATCCTGGAGAACGGCATGGACGTGGAGGACGTCTGCCAGGATGCTTTCGTTCAGATGCGTGAATTCAGCGCCGACTCCAAGCATAGTGGTGTGCCATTGCAGGCTGCATGCTGTACGATCGTGAGCGCGGCGCACGCTTTGCGACCCCACCGCTCCCCGCTCCCCGTACCCCGCTCCCTCCACGGTCTCCTATCCCAACCCAACAATCTGGAAGGACTCCGCACACCATGAGCCAACATGATAACAAAACACCGCCCGCAGGGTTGCCGCCGATCACCGTTCTCACTGAGGCTGACCTGCGCGCGTGCGTGTCCATCGATCTCGACGCACTCGGTGCGATCGAAGAAGGTTTCGTCTTGCTGGCGCGGGGACAGGCCACGGTTCCTCCGGCCATGGGCATAGACGTGCCCGAGCACCGAGGCGAGGTGCACGTCAAGTCGGCATACGTGGGCGGATTGGACTGCTTCGCCGTCAAGATCGCAGCGGGGTTCTACGGCAATCCCGACAAGGGTCTGCCCACCGGCAGCGGTATGATGGTTCTGTTGAGCGCGAAAACGGGGTTTCCGCAAGCCCTGTTGCTGGACAACGGATACCTCACCGAACTGCGCACCGGCCTCGCCGGCGCCCTGGCGGCCAAGTACCTTGCCCGCGAGTTGCTTCGCACCGTGGGAGTGATCGGTGCCGGTTCGCAGGGGCGGTATCAGGTACAGGCGCTGCGTCTGGTCCGCGACTTCGAGCGCTTGATGGTCTTCGACACGGACCGGAAACGTGCCGAGCAATACGTCACCGAGATGTCGGCCGAACTGCGAATAGAGGTGACTGCCGCGTCCGACGTGGCCGAACTGGTCGGGCAATCGGACCTGGTCGTGACGGCTACGCCGTCCAGGACGCCTTACTTCCAGGCCGAGTGGCTGCACCCCGGGCTGCACATCACGGCCATGGGGTCTGACGGTCCGGAGAAGAGGGAGCTGGAGCCGGGGGTTTTGAACCGAGCCGACAGGGTGGTGTGCGATCGCAAGTCGCAGTGTTTCGCGCTGGGTGAGCTGCACCACGCGGCTGCGGCCGGGGTCATCGCGGAGGACGAGGTGAGCGAGCTGGGGGAAATCGCCGCGGGGGACAAGCCGGGCAGGGAGAACGACGACGAGATCACGGTTTGCGATCTCACAGGAGTGGGCGTTCAGGATACGGCGATCGCGCTGTTGGCTTACGAGCGGGCGGTCGAGAGGGGGTTGGGAACGCGGAACTCTTAGGGCGTCCACCGCATCGTCTGCTCATGGGTGGCCAGGTGCAAGGCGCATCTCGTGGATTGCCGCGTTGA
>CAZOJI010000055.1:0-24274 GCA_964580055.1 uncultured Gemmatimonadaceae bacterium
CCACTCTCCACTCTCCACTCTACACTCTCCACTCTCCACTCTCCACTCTCCACTCTCCACTCTCCACTCTCCACTCTCCACTCACAACTCTCCCCCTTCGCTCCCGCTTTCCTTTCCGCACATGTAGTTTTTACCTGGTAGTCCGGAACTGCATGTGTTAGCCGTCTGCGGAGAGGTGTCGTTGAACGTTCAGGAACAGAAGCAACAGGCACGGTTGCTCGAACAGCAGGGGGACACCCCCGGCGCGCTCGAAATCTGTGAGAGGGTTTTGTCACAACTCGAGGGGACTCGAGACATATGGCCTGAGTTGCCGCTCTATGTGAAAGCAGGAGACCTGTCGCTCAAGCTCGACGATAAGGCCGGCGCCATCGCGCATTATGAAAAGGCGGCGCGCGCGTACGCGGCGTATGGTTCCTCCAAGAGTGTGATTGCCCTGAGCGCGAAGATCCTCAGAGTCAACTCGGGACGGACGCATGTATTCCTGAGACTGGTTCGCCTGATGATCGAGCGGCGACACTTTGCAGAGGCTCGACTGGTTTTGCTGGAATACGCAGACAAGATGAAGCTGCCCAAGGCTGCTCGAGTGCTGCAAAGTTATGCGGAACGCCCCGACGAAGAACTCAAGCCATTGCTCGAATTGGTGCTCGAAATGGGAGGCCGATACGAATACGAGAGGGCGCAGGGAAGGGGGCAGTCGCTCGAGGAAGAGCCGGAGTTGGACGAGACGAGTGTAGGGACAGTTGCGGCTGAGCTAGAGCCTCCGATCGATAAGGAGCAGAAGTCGGCCGGCATTGCAGAGCATGAAGCAGTGGATGCGACGTCCGTATCGACGGCGCAGCAAACCGAAGCGGACCTTGAGTCGCCAGTCGAAGATGAGTCCGAGGAGGAAATCGCCGATTCTGGGGCTGGCGAAGAGATTGACGCTGATTCAGAGGAAGCCCAGGCGGGGGCGGCCGTCCCGGACGAGGATGAGATACAGTGGGTCGACGTGCGCCCGTCCATGAGATTGTCGCAATCGCGAGGCTCGAGGCGGATTCTCTTCCACGAGGTTGAACCCAGGACGAAACCCAAAGCTCTGTGGTTTGGCCTCGCAGCGGCGGCCGTAGTGGTCGTAGGTGGCCTTGGCCTGATTCTATTCCAGGTCATTCCCCTCGGAGGAGGGAGTGGGGCTCAACCGGCACTTGCTGTTCCGACGGAGTCTATCTCCGAGTCCGCTGATCCGGCCGATGCCCTTGATTCCAGTGCAAGCGACGAAGGCAGCTCGGGACCGTTGCCCTCGGGTGACGAGGGCGAATCGGAGGAGGTTGCAGAGAGCGCCCCTACTCTCGCGCCCAGCGAACCCGTCGTACCCGCCGACACGATACCGGTGCCGCAACCCGAGCTGTCACAGGCAAATGCCGTAGAACGGGCGATTCCTGAGGCACCCGTTCGCACGGGAGTGATGGTAGACGGGCTCGCCGTAAATACGCGCTCCGAGTTCGATGCCGACGGCAGGGAAGGTTATCGAGTAATCCAGGTTCTGCCTTCAGGGGGAAGGCTCGTGCTGGATGCGGTCTACTATGGCGACGAAATAGCTTCCGCGCCCGGGTCGGAAGAGATGACGTTAGCCCCGCTGTCCGGTGACACCACAATGGCCGTCATTAAGTTCGGAGACTATTCAGTCGAGGCGCGCGCGGTCATATCTGCGTCGCAGCTGGAGACGCTGCTGGGGCGGCTCGTGGCGGTGCCTCAATAGGATCCTCCGTACGGAACCCCGGTACGTCTCGCAGATAGATATCCCGATGCTCGGCGGTCACGGCTCGCACACTATCTGATTCGGACGTCGATGAGGTGCTTGCATGGCTAAGAGGTGAACAGGCGGCTTCAAAGGACATTGATCCAAGCTGCCGGAACTCACTCTTGGCATAGACCAGATTGCTCACCAATATCCCAACACCTTCCACCATATCCCACCCACGAAAAACCATATCAGAATATTCACCACGCTTACTATGGCGCCAAGTCGCCACCAGTCGGTTACCTCAACATATCCTGAGGCGAAAAGCACTGGTGCTGGGCCGGTTCCGTAATGCGTCGTGCTGCTGAACAGGTTGCTGAAGAACCCGAGCACCAGCGCGCCCAGAAGGGGCGGTGTGCCAACAGCCAGCGCCACTCCCAGGAACGCAGCATACATTGAGCTCACGTGAGCCGTGCAGCTGGCGAAGAAGTAGTGGCTGTAGAAGTAGATGAGGCTGAGGCCAATGAACGCGGGCAGCCAGCTCAGGTCTCCAAACGCGGATCCCACCACGTCGCTGAACCATGGAATGAGCCCTAGCCTGGTCAGGTACGATGCCATCATCACCAGGGCAGAGAACCACACCAACGTGTTCCACGCGCCTCTTTCGGCAAGGATGTCGTCCCAATCCAATACGTTTGCGAGGAGCAAGACGGCAAGACCAACCATCGCCGTCGTTGTGCTGTGAAGAGAAAGCGTGGAGCCAAAGATCCAGAGTACCAACAGAAGCACGAATGTGGCCAGCATTACCCATTCGGCCCCACTCACTGATCCCATAGACCTGAGTTTGTCACGCGCGAGATCGGAGGCTTCAGGTGTCTCCGTTACTTCAGGTGGGTACAGCTTGAACAGGATGTATGGGACTGCTATGAGGGACACGAGCCCCGGAACCAGCGCGGCGACAGCCCACAGCGTCCAGGTGATTCGGATTCCGAAATCCGCGGCGAGCTGGGCGGCCAGCGGGTTGGCGGCCATGGCGGTCAGGAACATGGCGCTGGTGATGACGGTGCCTTGAAACGCCGTCTTGGTAAGGAAAGCGCCCACACGACGTGCGGTGCCGTCCTCGGGGACGCTGTCGTAAGCTCGTGCAACCGAACGAAGTATTGGGAAAACAACCCCGCCTGCCCTGGCTGTATTGCTCGGAATCGCGGGGGCCAATACGAGATCGGTGGCGACGAGTCCGTACCCGAGACCGAGAGTTTTCTTGCCCAAAATGGCGACAAAGACGTAGGCGATGCGAGCGCCGAGTCCGGTCTTGATGAATCCTCGCGAGATGAAGAACGCGAGCACGATCAGCCAAATAACGCGGTTCGCGAAACCGCTGAGAGACTCCGTGATCCCCAGCGTACCGGTTGCCGCCGTGGCGCAGATACCCAGGAACGCCACGGCTCCCATCGGTAGCGGCTTCAGGATGAGGCCGGCGATCGTGGCCACGAAGATGGCGAGCAGGTGCATGGCTGCCGGCTCCACACCTTCAGGTGCCGGCACGAACCATAGGGCAACTGCAATAGCTACCGGTATCGCGAACGGCAAGACAACCGAGGCTCGCCGGTATACTCTCTCACCTCCGTACGTTCCGCCGTGCATCAATCCTCCACAGGGGGTATTCTCCGGGATCCTGTCCGCCCTACCTTTGGCGAGGCACGAATCCCGGCACTTGGTGCCGTGTCAGTCGCAGACGCATAATAGCGCTCGGTGACGCCTCCGTTCAAACGACGTACCTTGTCTGCCGGGTTCGGGCGATACGTGTTGTGTGGTGGGCATGATGGTGATCCTCGCACCGGTAGTTGCTCTCACAACCGGCGCCCAGTAGCTTCATCGGCTCCATATGAGGATCTTTCGGTAACGCCTCACGCCAAATCTCATAGGAACCAGACATGCCAAGTCCCAAGGCGTTCGCGGGGGTTTCCCGTGCACCATTCCTAGCACTGCCTTTTGTTTTGGTTGCGGCGGGAGCCGCTGCCGCCGCATACGAAGGCAGCTTCAGTTGGTTGCGTACTATCGCAGCTTTGGTTGGTTTGTTGGCCCTGCACATTGCCGCAAACGTATTCAATGAAGTGAGCGACATGCGGACGGGTGTCGACGAACGGACCGAGCGAACCCCGTTTTCCGGTGGCAGCGGCATCCTGCCCTCTGGCGCCATGTCGATGCGAACGGCCACCGTATTTGGAATCTTCGCTGCGGCCGTTGGCTTGGCGATAGGAGTTTGGTTCTACACGCTGGTTGGGTGGAAACTGCTCCCCTTCATGGTGCTTGGCGCGATATTCGTGGTTGGCTACACCGATGTGCTCACAAAACTCGGAATTGGTGAGATTGCCGCGGGCTTGGGCCTTGGCGGTCTTCCTGTTGCCGGAGTTGCTTTGGTGCAAGGAGGTGTGATCGGTCCCGCGGCGATTGCCGCCGCGGTTCCGGCGACCTTCATGACGTTCAATCTGCTCTTGCTGAACGAATTCCCGGATGCAACAGCGGATCGTGTGGGTGGAAGGCGCCACCTCGTGATTCAGCTCGGTCGGCCCGCCGCGGCAAGAGTCTATGCCCTTGCCGGCTTGCTCACGCCGGCATCGATTGTTCTATCGATTGCGCTCGGCTCGCTTCCTCCACTCGCCGTGGCCGCCGTGCTGCCATCCCTGATGTTGGTGAAGCCTCTTCAATGGGCGTTCAAAACGCCAACGGAACCGGTGCCCATACCGGCGCTTGGAGCAAACGTTTCCTGGAATCTGCTCACGAACCTGATGGTGGCTGTCACCTTGGTTGTGGCATTGTTTGTCTGACTCGACTGTGGTGACACGGTCGGGGCCCGGTGCAAAGCGGTGGTACTCGTCGAGCTCCGAATCGTCCGATTCAACGCAGAAGTTGTCGGAACCGCGTGTGCTCCAGTAACGGACTCCATGCCGGATCGAGACGTATGGACTCGGTGGAGACGTGGGAAGGGATCGAAAGCAGCATCTCGAGTTGGTCGATCGCCGCCTCATGATCTCCGAGTATAGTGTAGATTCGTGCCAACATCTCCATTGCCACGGGGCCGTCTACTGCATCCACCGATATGGGGCTCAGACGTGTTGCGTGCAGCCCCTCCCGCACTGCGTCCTCCACAAAGGCGTTCCCGATCACAAGACGGGGGTGGGGATCTTGCCGCTTGACAAGAATGCTCGCCGGGAGGGGACGAGCGGGACCACGCCGCGCCCGGCCCGGCACACCACGGTGCCTTTACCTTTCTCCGGGGCTAGTCCTCGCGGATCTTACGTTTCGTTTTGCCGCGGGATTTCTTCAGAATTTCGCGATATTCTTCACGGCGATCCTCCAACCCATCGACGGCTTCTTCAGCACTGAATCCGCGCGAAATGCTATTGGGCACTCGCGGGTCGGTCGCGTACCAGATTTCATTGCCATCCTCATCGATCTCCATTGAGATGTTGACGCCGTCGCCGCCTCCGGCATCATCGGGGGGGGGGATATCCTCCGGTTCCTCGTCTTCATGGTCTTGGCTCTTCGACCTGCGCAGCATCTCGCGGTACTGACGGCGTCGCTCTTCCAGACCCTCTATGGCTTCTTCAGCGCTATAACCCTGCGAACGGCTGTCCGGTAGCCTGCCGTCCTCTGCGCGGTAGATCGGGTTACCGTCGGCATCTACCTCCATCGAGATTTCCACCTCGTCGTCGTCAATGCTCAGGTCAGGGTCTTCCAGCAGGTCCAGGTCTTCGAGGTCGAAGCCGTCATCATCCGTCGAGTGTTCATCCAGCTCTCCGTCGAAGCTGGAATCGTCGTAATCGCCCAGGTAGCGCCTCATAGTCGTGCCGTAATCATCTTTTTGTTCAGAAGTCCGTTGTATCTGCCGCACACAACCAATACGTGTCCGGCCCATCAAGGTGTCACCGGAGGGGGCGGCACCACAATCGAAAAATAATGCGTCATAGATGCCGATATCGTCAACTGAAGCCGTAGCCTCGAGGTAAGACCTCTTCAGAGCATTCGGCGAGCTCGCGAGGCAACCCGTGGACTCATTTCGTCCAGCGTGTGATAATGCATCGGTGTATTGCAGCTCATTTGCCTGTATTCAAGGAGCATTGCATGACTGGAAACATTCTACCGGGGCGCTTCGTTTGGTACGATCTCATGACGTCTGATGTGGGCGCTTCCGTCGACTTCTACACCAGGTTGTTCGGTTGGGGCACGGCGCCGTGGGGGGAAGAGGGCGAACCCTATACGATGTGGACGAACGACGGAGTGCCCTTGGGCGGCGTGATGCCGCTGCCCGAGCAGGCGAGAGAGCTTGGAGCCCCGCCACACTGGCAGGCCTACATTTCCGTGCCCGATGTCGTGGCAGCGGTTGCGAAGACCGAAGAACTGGGCGGAAGTATCGTCGTGCCGAGGACAGATATTCCCGACGTAGGTAGCTTCGCGATATTGCACGATCCGCAGGGCGGAGCATTTGCGCCGTTCACGCCCCGAGAGATGACTCCCGGCTGCGACGAGCCTCCAGTTGTTGGTCAGATTTCATGGAATGAGCTGGCGACGACAGATGTGGATGACGCATTCGAGTTCTACCATCAGGTCTTCGGTTGGGAGAAGACCGGCCAGATGGAAATGGGTGAGATGGGCATCTACCAGATGTACGGAGCTGGTGGGCCGGCGCTCGGCGGTATCTTCACCAAACCCGATGAAGTGGAGGGTCCCCCCGCTTGGCTTTACTACGTCAGAGTCAAAGACGCGAACGAAGCCGCGGTCACCTTGCAGGTACTTGGCGGCCAGGTAATGAATGGCCCCCTCGAGGTTCCCGGTGGCGATCTCGTTGCCCACTGCCTGGATCCCCAGGGGGGAGTGTTTGCGATACATCAAGTAGCAGACGAACGAGAATGACAGAGGCGGCGACAGCTACCCTATTCTGTCTGTCGCCGCCCCACCGCGAAGCTTGATCGAGTTGGGGCCGTGATGCTTCAACACGGCCCCAACTTTGTGTAGCTCTCAACGACGCTCGAGTTCGCCGAGCGCCCATATCGCCCAGCGGCGCACCTCCGCGCTATCGTCGTTGTTCAGGGCTTGGGAAAGACAGTCCGCAGCGCTCAGGTCTTCGATTTCGCCCAACGCCCAGGCTGACCAGCGACGCACCTCGACCGAAGCGTCGTTCAACAGGGCGTGGCAGAGCCCGTCCACAGCCGCCGGACTCTCGATTTCACCGAGCGCCCAGGCCGCCCAGCGGCGCACTTGCGGTTCCGAGTCTTCTCTGACGGCTGCGGAAAGCGCTTCGACTCCTCTGGAGTCCTCGATCTCGCCCATTGCCCATGCGGCCCAGCGGCGCGCCTCGGCGTAGGAATCGTTCCTTACGCAATGGGACAGGGCGGGAATCGCTCGCGAGTCTTCGATTTCACCCAGCGCCCAGGCAGCCCAGCGGCGAGCCTCATCGTTGGGGTCCTCTCGCACGGCAAGAGAGAGAGCGTCAATGACTTCCTCGTGCTCGTAGTCGCCCTCGCCCAGGGAGCGTGCGGCCATGACGCGGACCTCGGGGTCATCGTCGGACAGGGCCTCTATCAGGGCGGCCATGCCTGCATACGTGCCGCGGTCCATTCGAGGAGCACGCTCACGTTCGCGGGCAGCTCTTTCCCGTGCCCGCGCCATGCTCTCCCGGACGCTCTCGGCAATCTCCCGAGCCATCTCCCCCGCTTCCAGACCAAATTCGCCCCATCCTTCTTCGTCCCATCCTTCGCTGCGCAACGGTTCCTCATCCGCCGGAGGTGTGTTGTCACGCAGCAGACTCATGCCTGCAAACACGCCTGCCGGCGCCAACAACGCGGCGAGCCCAGCAGCGATGAGCATAGGAGTGGGAATACGTCTGTGTCGCTTGTCCGAGACCCCGACAGGTGCACCGAGCGAACCGCCGGAACTCGCGGCCACGATCCCAGGCCAGAGATCGTGTTCGGGAGTAGCTTCATTGGGCAGTTCGTTGATTGCCTCA
Organism: uncultured Gemmatimonadaceae bacterium; assembly: GCA_964580055.1. GTDB lineage: Bacteria > Gemmatimonadota > Gemmatimonadetes > Gemmatimonadales > GWC2-71-9 > JBDGYW01. Next base: position 7,725 of record CAZOJI010000055.1, read on the forward strand.
ACGGTTGCCTTCAAATCATCGAGTTTCTCCAAACAACGGCTGCATGAATCGAGGTGATGGCGGACGAACGCGTCGGCTGTGGCGTTGAGTTCCTCATCAATGAATGCCGAAAGAAGCTCTTCAACGATTTGGCACTCGTCGCCGCCATTGTGTCTTAGATCGCGCTCACTCATTTGAGTAATGCCTCCCGAACGAGCCTTCTCGCTCTGTTCAACTGAGATTTGACCGTTCCCTCAGCGATGTCGGTCATATCTGCGATTTCTCGATACCGGTAGCCCTCGATGTCGTGGAGCACGAGAACCTCCCGTGCTCCGTCGGGAAGCGTTGCGATGGCGCGTTCGAGATCCAACTTGGTTTCCGGCATTGCCTGCCGCAAACCGGATTCGTATCCCTCGAGGTCGTCCGTGGGGGTGACCTTGCCCTCACGACGTTTCTCAGAGCGCAAATACCCCAAGACGACATTGGTGCCCAGGCGGTGTAGCCACGTCCCGAAGGCACTTTTGAGCTTGAAAGACGCCAAAGTTTCCCAAGCCCGCACGAAAATGTCCTGGGTGAGTTCCTCCGCCTGCCGGTGGCTGCGCACCATACGAAGACTCAACGCGTACATGCGACGGACGTGCAGCTCGTAGAGACGCTCAAAAGCTGCTGCATCGCCCGACTGTGCCCTCTGGACGAGGTCGCCCTCATCAAACAGCGGAATGGCGTCCGTGCGTTCTCGTTCTTTCACCGTAGGCTCGTCGAATGCCTGTGACTCAGAGATCCATGGCAACTTCAGGTATCCATTCTTCACTGCTGACGCCGTCATCGCAACTCCTCCTTGGGCCGAGAGCCGGTATCGACTCTTGCTCTTCGTCAATTGGATGTCGCGGACCGCGATTTGGTTCGAATGGTTGAAGGAACGGCCGGCAGGTCGGGACGCGTGTTCGTTACCTACCGTCCTACCGCCCTACTGCCTTCCGCCCTCAATGCTGGACACCCAGAGCAGGCCTGCCACGAAGGCAATGTGGGATGGCAGGGCGAAGGCGATGAGAGGTGCGTTCATCTGGTCCATACCCGGCACGATCTTGAGCACGAGTCCCAAGATTGCCACGCCTGCCACGAACACCGCGATGAGACGGGCGATACGATCTGTCCATTGCACTCGATATATCAGAAGCGGTGCGAGCACGACCAGCAGGATTGCGACCGGGTCGAACCAGAACAGATTCTCGTTGCGGTACGAAGTGTCATGGTCGGTCAGCAGCCAAAGCCCTGCAAGGCCAAGGCCGACGATGCCAATGAATGCATACCAGAGTGTTGTGAGAGCGGCGAATGCCGCACGTGCGGTGCGACTCTCCTTCGCCTTGCGGGCCAGTAGCAGCGTTGCGAGTCCGAGCAAGAGACCGGCAACGAGAAACCACGGGGTCCACCTCGGAGGAGCCGCTCGCTCGAAGAACTCGGTGCTCTCATGGAGCGTCCGCTCGGAGGCTACCAACGATTGGACGTCACCGTCCTCGCCGGGTACAAACACGTTCCGCAGATGGTCGCGTAGCTTCATGGGAAGGAACATCTCTTCCCATGCCGATAGCGGCTCGTCGACAGGTTGGCCCAAGCCAAGGAGCAGGCCCACTGAGGTCCACAGGTCGTTTGCCACCAGCCTCAGGCTATGGTACCGCAGGGTGTGGCCGGGATAGACATGCTCCATCTGATCCCGGATTGCGCCGTTGGTAACTCTGTCTATGGCGTCCCGTATGCGAGTCGAGCAGTTGTCCCAGTAATAGTGGTACCGGTAGAACCGGTTTTCGGGTTGCTTGTTCCAAACAAGGAAATCCCGGAGTTCGATCTTCTGGTTTCTGCTCAGGTTGAGCTCTTGGACAACGACAGTACGGTTTGCCGCCATGTATTCCTGCAGGTGCGGGCCGGCATCGAATCCGCGCATCCAGTATTCCATACGGCCCTGCAGGAACCGCTTCAGAAAATCTTCCTGCTCGAAGCTGAAGAGCCCATAGTTGTAAGCACGTTCGATTCCGGTGTCACGATCTCTGATCCAAATCGCGTTGTGACCGAAACGCTCCCACAACAGTTCGCCGGGACCGATGGTGACCAAATAGACCTCGAGGTCGGTGACTTCTTGCGATACATTCTGGTCGGAGGGGGCTTGGGGTGCGGCCGAATTCAATACCGAGCCGCTAAGGGCGATTACGATGCCCAATACGGCGGAGGCATGTCGACGCATCTGCAGGTTTCTGGTCTTGAGGGTCAATTTGTACTCCGCGCTACCGTGGCCTCGCGATGAGATCCTGTTTCTCTCCGATTCGGTTCTGGCGCTTCGTTCTCACCCGGTCACTATCTCCAGCTTGGGGTAGGTACGCCACCGTCCTCTCGTGAAGTCGGGAAACGCCATCGGTTGTCCACGATTTGCCACCGACGTCTCGGACAGAGGAGTGACGGCGCTCAGCGCGGCCGCATCGTAAACGTTCATGTCGGTCGGGATACCCCGTTGTAGACATCTGATGAGCCTGTAGTCTTCCAGGTAGTCCATCCCGCCGTGTCCCGCTCCTCGCGCGCGCTCACCTTCGGTCTTCCAGAGGGGATGATCGAACTCGTCCAGGTATGCATCCGCTTCCTCCCATCTATGAGCCGGGCTCTTGCCCTCGATGTACAGGCGGTGCGGGTAGCCGTGGAAGAGGCCCCCGGTACCCTGGACCATGTTGATACGGCTGTAGGGACGCGGGAGGTTCGTGTCGTGCCCAACGAAGATCGTGCGACCGTTCGTGGTCTTTATCAGGCTCACATTCACGTCGCCGAGGGCATATCGTTCCCGGCGTTCCGGAGCTTCGGGAGGGAAGTTCGCCTTCGCGTAATTCTGGAGACCATGGGACGGGCTGCTCATGGATACCAGGTAATCGAACCTGTCGCCGCGGTTGATGTCCATGCAGTTGGCAACCGGGCCCAATCCGTGTGTCGGATACAGGTTCCCGTTTCGGTGAATCGAGTGCGCTCTGCGCCAGAGACCTTCATTGGCGTTCTCGAATTTGACGCTGCGCAGATCGTGCAGGTAGCCACCGGCGCCGTGCAGGATTTCCCCGAAGAGTCCCTGCCGCACCATGTTGAACACCATCATTTCCCAACGTCCGTAGTTGCAATTCTCCATCATCACGCAGTGTTTTTGATACCGCTCTGCGCACTCGACGAGTCTCCAGCAGTCCTCGATGGTGTACGCGGCCGGCACCTCGGTTGCCGTGTGTTTTCCGTTTTCCATGGCGGAGGCGCAGATGGGAACATGCCACTTCCACGGGGTCGCGTTGAATACGAGATCCAGGTCCTGTTCGGCACAAAGGCGCTCGAAGTCGGTCTCGCTCGCCGAATAGCCGGTGGGTCTTTCCTGTCCTGCCTCCACCGCCATGTCCTGTATACGCGCCACCTTTGCGGGCACTATGTCGCAGACCGCCTTGAGTTCCACTCCGTCGATTCGAAGCAGATTGCGACAGTGAGATGTTCCCTGCAGGCCGACCCCCACGAAACCGATACGCACAACCTCCATCGGCGGCGCGGCAAAGAGTTGGCTCGGCGCCTGGCCGGGAATGGGGCTCGCCGTGGCGTCTACGCCGGCAGGCGCGCATGCGGTGGCGTTTCCCAGCACGGCGGCCCCGACTCCCGCAGCACCGGCCTTCAGGAAACTGCGCCGTTCCGGGTCCAGTGGCTTTCCGTTGTTGGAGTGGTTGTGCATAACCTCACGCTCCGTGATTGATCTGTGTTCTCTTCTCGGCCACTTGCTTCAGCCGGACGAAATCTGTCTACTGAGTAACGTGTTTCCAATGTTGTGCGCTGATTGGATGCTTTGCCAATGAGCGTGACAACACGGTCGAACTCAATAATATGGAGAAGCAACCGATAATCCGAGCATGCCCTCGATACTCATCGTTGACGACGAAGACAAGGTGCGTGAATTCCTTCGCACATGCTTGGAACGCTGTGGCCATGCGATTCGCGAGGCATCCGACGGTGAGATGGCTCTGCTATCTCTGGCCGACAGCCCCGTGGATCTGGTGATCACCGATCTCGTGATGCCTCGTATGGGGGGTATCGCGCTGATTCAGAGCGTGCGTCGCGACTTCCCAAGTGTCAAGTTGATTGCTCTCTCCGCGTTTCCCGACGAACTCACGGACGCTCGGCGCATCGGCGCCGATTGGGTTGAAGCGAAGCCGTTTTCGCCACAGCGCCTATGCAGCGCTGTTGACCAACTGCTGCGAGCCGCCTGACGGAGATTTGATCTTCAAAGGGCACTACCTCCGAAGCGTTTCGCAACACCGGGACTTCCGGAAAGCAGGGTGACCGACTAGCGCGCACGCGCGAGTCCGCGAGGAAAAAGGGCCCGCCCGCCCGTAACAAGCGGTGTACCGGAAGCTACCTTCCATTACAATGCCTGTGTTGTTCTTCCGAGCGACCGCGTGAAGCCGAATGACGGACTACCCCCGTAACCGGATTACGAGGTGATCAGTTGACCGATGCTCCAAGCAAGGCCTACATCGTCTCACATACGCACTGGGACAGAGAGTGGTACAGGCCATTCCATCAATTCAGAATAGACCTCGGCAGGACGATCAAAAGCGTTCTACATGCACTGGAGTCAGATTCGGATTTCCGTCATTTCCTTCTGGATGGTCAGGCGATAGTGCTGGAAGACTACCTGGACATCTTTCCCGAGGACGAAGGCAGGATCGCTGAGTTGGTAAGAGCCAACGCTCTCTCGGTCGGCCCCTGGTATATCCTCCCCGACGAGTTTCTGGTGAGCGCCGAGGCAACTGTACGCAATCTCCTCATTGGCCACAGGGCGTCCCGTCGGCTCGGTGGAGTCCAGAAGGCCGGGTATATGCCCGACTCGTTCGGGCACATAGCACAGATGCCCCAGATATTGAGGTTGGCCGGCATAGACTCGTTCGTCTATTCCAGGGGCAACGGTGACGAGATCGAACAAACGGGCTACGAGTTCTTCTGGCGAGCGCCCGACGGTAGTGAAGTGCTCGCTGTCAATCAGTGCCAGGGCTACGACAACGCAGCAGGACTCGGACTGGAATCGTACTGGGAGGCCCACACTCAGAGAGAAATTGAACTTTCCCTGGCTTTGGACAGAATCCGGGCTCTGTTCGCCGAAATGCGGAGACTCTCGCAGGGCGACATCTACCTCCTGAACAACGGCGGCGACCACATCGGGCCGCAGCGCGAGTTCGGGGAGATTCTGAAAGCCCTGCGCAGTGAGTTCTCCGAGACCGAGTTTCTGCATTCGAGTATGCAAGAGTACGTCGAAGCGGTGAAGGCCGCCGGGTTCGTGAAGAACCGCTTCTCCGGTGAAATGGTCAGCGGCAAGTTCCATTTCATACTCTCTGGAGTATGGTCTGCCCGCATGTATCTCAAGCAGTTGAACGACCTGGCTCAGAGTACCCTCTCCGCCTGCACCGAACCCCTGGCCGCCTACGGACGGTTCTGTCTGGGTCTGCCGTATCCATACGGTCCCCTCGAGGATGCCTGGAAACTGCTGCTTCAGAACCACCCTCACGATTCGATTTGCGGGTGTAGCACAGACGCGGTTCATCGAGAAATGGTTCCGAGATTCGAAGGCGTCATACAAGCATGCGAACAGATCCTGCGTCATCAGATGGTGCGAATCGCGCCGGCGTTGCCCAGAGACCGGGACGACGACGAGCAGATGATCATTTGCGTCGCCAACCCTCTCCCGATAAGACGGACTGAGGTAGTCGAGCGTATGGTCGTGCTTCCAGAAAACGGCGTCCAGGCCGACCGTCTCGTTCTGCGTGACGAAAGAGGTGCGGTTGTTCCGTTCGTGGTGGCAGACAAGAGATTGGTGCGACGGTTTTGGGGAGTCGATTACCGGACCGAGCTCTACTCGCGGAACCAAAGGGAACTGCTCCAAACGTACCTGAGTGAGTTCGGCGACGGTTATCTGATTACCGGCACCGAGCACCGAGATCAAGACTGTTTGTTGACAATACAATTCGTGGCCGAGGAAGTCCCGGCGGTGGGGCATTCGGTGTATTCCTTGAGAGAAGAGTCAGGGCAGGATACCAATGACGAGAATCCGGTTGAGCCCGATCAGGACGTGACGGTCGAAGTACCGAGTGTCACCGTTACGGAGGACACTCTCGAAAACGATCTCTTCGCCGTACGGCTGAACCCTGACGGTACTCTCGATATTCGCCACAAGACGACGGACGTTGTTCTTTCGGGTCTGAACAGGCTCGAGGACACTGAGGATGTGGGTGATGAGTACGATTATTCACCATGTCCCAATTCCGAGACCGTGACGTCCAGGGGGGTAAGAGGGGTGGTGCGTGCGTTGGAGGACACGGGACTGCGCGGTTGCCTGGAGGCCGAGTTCGTTTTGACTCTGCCGATGTCGATCGCACACGACCGCAGTGAGCGCAGTGCGGGCACCGTGGAGTGTCGAGTCAGAACCAGGGTAACGCTCCAGTCGCGAAGCCCCTTGGTTGCGGTCGAGTTGTTGTTCGACAACCAAGCGAAGGATCATCGTCTCAGGGCCGAGTTCCCGGTGCCTATATCCGCCGACACGATCATCTCCGACGGACATTTCTATTTGAACCACAGGCCGATGGAACAGCCCGTTGGAGAAGGTTGGAAACAGCAGCCTTCCGGTACTTATCCTCAGCAGGAGTTCTCGTTGGTGCAGGACGGCGATGTAGGGTTTGCTGTTCTCAACAGGGGACTTCCAGAAATTGCCGTCGCCAAGGATAGGGCTGGAAACTCAGTTCTCTCGCTCACTCTTCTGCGTGCCGTTGGATGGCTTTCCAGAGATGATTTCGCGACGCGCAGTTTCACTAATGCGGGGCCGACCCTCCATACGCCCGATGCACAATGTCTCGGAGAACACGTTTTCCGGTATGCTATCGTGCCGTTCGTTGGCAACTATCTCGACGCTGATATCAAGGGGATCAGTCAGCGTTTCAGGTTACCGATGGTCTCAATTCAGGGAGTTGCCGATTCGAGCTTGGCGGGTGGCTCCGGCCTGTTTGAGATCCGGTCCAAGCGCGTCTCGGTATCAGCCGTCAAGAAACATGAATCGAGAGACACATTGGTGATTCGACTCTACAACCTGAGCGGCGAGACTACGGAAGGAGTTCTGGATTTTGGTCTCGACGTCTCCTCGGCATGGCGCACTGACGTCCTCGAGGAGAGGCTGCAGGAGTTGCCGCTATCGTCCAGCCGCGAGTTGACTATACGGCTGCAGCCGTACGAGATAGTCACTCTCGAGGTTGAGTTCGTATCCTGAGCCAGCTCGCACAGGCTTTGATGCCAAAATCGGGATCGCTCTATTATCCTTGGTTTCGCAGAAACCAGACTTCCCTTCGAGAAAGGCCTCCGCTAGTGCGCATACATGTAACCGTAATGGGAGCGTTGGCGCTCGTTTTCCCCGGCTGTTTCGCGTCGTTGCACGCACAGGATTCGACTTTTCAGCTTCGAGGAGTGTCTACTTCGGCTCCACCGGTCATCGATGGGTCGGTTGATGATCTGGAGTGGCGTGGGGCGGCGATTGCCGATGGTTTCATGCAGTTCGAGCCGCATCGCGGTGAACCGGCGGACCACCGTACAGAAGTTCTCGTGCTCTACGATTCGAATCACCTATACGTGGGTTTTCGTATGTGGGACCCATACCCACCTGCCGCGCAGCTCACTCGACGTGATGCGAATCTGCAAGAGGATGATGCGGTGGGTTTGCTCTTGGACAGCCATTACGATAGGCAATCCGCCTATTTCTTCATGACCAATGCTCTCGGTACCCAATTCGATGGACGCATTGCAAACGACGGTCGTACGACCGATCCCACTTGGGACGCGCCCTGGCGCACAGCGGCCTCGCGCACCGAGTTCGGCTGGTCCGCCGAGATGGCGATACCGTTTACGTCGATACAGTACGCAGCCGGCCGCAACCGCACTTGGGGTATCAACTTTTTGCGCACTCGCCGTAGATCGCTGGAGGCGACCACCTGGGCGGGACCGCTAGACAATATCGCTCGGGTTTCGCAGGGTGGGGCACTCGTGGGGCTCGACGTGCCGCCCCCGGAGCGGAGACATCAGATAATCACCTACGGACTCACGCGCATTCAGGAAGATACGGCTGACACGTGGGATGCGGGGGTCGATGCCCGCTATGCAATCACGCCGCAAGTGTCAGCCTACGGCACGGTCAATCCCGATTTCGCCACGATCGAAGCAGATCAGGAGCAAATAAACCTCACCAGGTTCGAACTCAGCCTACCGGAAAAAAGGCCTTTCTTTCTCGAGGGTTCGGAACTGTATCGCCAGCGTATTCGCACTTTTTACTCCCGCCGCATTCCCGACATAAAGGGCGGAGCCCAGGTACTCGGGACGCAAGGCGCTTGGAAATTCGCCGGTCTGGCGGCAGTTTCGGAACCTGCGGACGGGGAGGAAACCGCCGGGTACGGGGTTGGGCGGTTGCAGCGAGCCATCGGAAACTCGAATATCGCACTCACCGTGGCAAACCGTTCACTGGAAGGAGAACAACGCGGCTCTCTTGGAATGGACGCCACACTGTTTTTCACCGGTACGCTTGGAGCCACGGCGCAGCTCGTTCAGAGTTGGGGACCTTCCACTGGAGGAAGCTGGGCGTACTTCATCCGTCCAGCCTACGACTCTCCGACCGGGCATTTCCACGTGCGCTACACGCATCTGGGGTCCCGATTTGCTGACAACGCAAACGCAATCGGGTTCGTTCGCGATGACGATCGCCGAGAACTCGATTCGGCGCTCAGGCGAACGTTCTGGATACGGAGAGGCCTGTTGGAGCGTTTCGTCTACGGGTCCAACTACAACGTCTACTGGAGCCAGGGAGGCCTGTTACGAAGCTGGCAGGTAGACCAGTCGGTGGATGTCGAGTTGAGAAACCGGTTGAGTCTCCGTACGGCTCACACAGAAGAGTTCAAACGATTCGAGGAAGACTTCCGAAATCGGAACACGCAATTCAGGCTGGGCTACAACACCAGGGAATTCCAGTCCGCGGCAGTAGGTTTTCGGTTCGGCAGAAACTTCAATGCCGACTTCCGGCTTTGGACCGCTGGGGGTGGCTACAAGTTGACCGAAGAACTCTCGGTCGAGTACGAACTGCAACGCCTCTGGCTCGATCCCGATCCCGACGGCGAGAGCACGTGGATTCACGTAGTTCGTGCCAACCAGTTCTTTACGAACGACCTGTACCTGCGCGTCTTCTTCCAGACCAATTCCGCGATCGAGCGCGAAAACATCCAGGCGGTATTCGTGTACCGTTATCGCCCGCCGTTCGGCACGGTACAAGTCGCCTACCAGCGTGGCACTGCCGAATTCGGAGAGTCGTCTGGGCAAGGCAACACACTGTTCCTCAAGGGGACTTGGGTGTTCTAGGGGGCATGTCGACGCTCGAGAGGTCAGTCCCTCACCGTGACGAGAACCCCGTCACCGTCATCTGATTACTGTTCCTCGCTGACCAGAGGCGGGACTATGGGGCGCCGCCGGCCTGCCGCACTGCGGCCCGTACCATTCCCGCCGTGTACGAATCGTACTTGATGGGATCCTGATAACCGATTTCGGGACCGTATACGGCGAGCAAGGGAATTCCCACCCACTCGAGTTCTTCGAGCTTCTGTTTACCGGCTGGGTTGTCGCCTGTCAGGTCAATCCGCATCGGCGCGATATCCGGGCTGTTGAGCAACCCCACAATCTCGTCCCTGTGCAATACCCCGTGTTCCAGGGCTTTGCAGTTCAAGCACCACTCGGCCGTGAAGTCGAGTACTACGACCTGGCCTCGCTCCCGGGCCTCGGCGAAACGCTGCTCGGTGTAGTAGATCCAGTCGATGGGGCCTCCGTCGCTGAAGTTGGAACCCAGCCCTATGGATACGATCGCCAATCCCGCCGAGACGGCGGTAACAACGGCGCGTCTCGCGGGCGATCCGGTGATTACGAATGTGCGGTACGCCGTCCAGACGCATGCCGCAACGATGAAACCAAATACGATCCACCAGTACAATCGGCTGGGAGGATCGGGAGGGCGCTGGATCCAAGCTGCGACTGACGTTCCCAAGAAGAATGCGGCAACCGCCAGCATCAGAAGTCCCATCACCTGCTTTACCAGTACGCTGGCAGGGCCCGTCTTCGGCACTTTTTTGACCCAACCGGGCCGCGCGCTCAGCAACAGATAGGGAACAGCCATGCCCGCGCCGATGGATCCGAACGTGGACAAGGTCGTTACCGGTGCCTGTGTGGCAGCCCATGCGGAAGCGCCCGCCATGAACGGAGCAGTACATGGCGTGGAGAGAACGGCGGTCAGGATCCCGAATCCGAAGGAGCCGGGGATCGTCTCGTGACCGGGGTTGAGTCTGTAGATGAACTGCGGCAGCCTGAAGTTGAACAGCCCCATCATGCCCAAGGCCATTACAGCCACCACTGCGCCCACCAAAGGAGCGAACCAGCCGGTTTGGAAGAGGCTCGAGATGGCGCTGAAACCCGAGATGAACGCAATAGCACCACCCAGGACAATCCAGAACACGACGACTCCGAGGGACATAACTAGTCCCAATAGCAGCAAACGAGAAGAATCGTCCGCTGCACGACTGAGACCTATGATCTTGATCGGAATCACGGGCAGCACACAGGGCGTAAAGTTGAGTACCAGCCCTCCCACCGCAGCTACCATGAGGAGTAGTGCAATCCCCGCCGGCCCCCGCGGATCGAATGTGAACGACCATCCGAACACGTTCATGGCTACGGGGCGCAGCATGACCGGAGTCGCACCTGAGCCGGTCAGTCCGAAATCCGTGAAGAGGCCGGGTTCGTTCAACTCTAGTTCAGCTTCGACCCCGGCCGCGATCACCCGCAGCGGAACTCTCAAGTTCTCGAATTCAGGGGGGTAACACTGCCGGTCGTCACATGCCTGGTATCCGGCAACCAGTTCAACCGTGAGGTCGCCCAACGGTTGATTCGGAGACAGATCCATGGACACGTACGCGATCGCAGTATCCACGAACGAGAGCAGCTCTATGGGAGTTCCGGTGTAGTTGACGCGAACTGGAACTGGTGTGGGCCACTGTATTGGGTGAATCTGCGCACCGTCCGGAGCCGAGGTGATCTCCAGGGTGGTAGGGATTGGTTTGAAGCTCCCCAATTCCGGTGGTACAACGGGCTCGTTGGGCCAAGAATGGAATTCGGGTCTGTGACGGTACACAACCGCGATCACCAGTTGATCGCCGGGCCGCAACGTAGATTTGGCAGCGACCGCACGCACGGTCACTGCATCTCTCACGCGTTGGGGCTGCGCCACTGCTTGAGACGCCAGCCCCGGGAGTGCGGCTAGCAACAGCAGCGGAAACGCATGTCGCAACGCCCGGCTCCGGAATTCGGCTGAAGTTCCACCCATCGCGGTGTCTACTGGCCCGCTTCGAATAGGCGAGCCAGCGCAACCTCAAGGTTTTCGCCCCTCACGTCCTCGTCCACTCCGACTATGGTATGGCTCGAATCGGCCAGGACAGCTTTTGGGAGACCGTACAGCTCGAACAGCTCGGCTGCTTCGCTGTTCAGCGGTTCGAAAGCATGTCTCCACGGCATGGGGTGGCCGGTTTCCCGTAATCGGGCGATATCCTCGCGCCGGTCGCCCATCGCAATGCTCAGAATCTCGAAGCCCATGTCTGCATATTCTTCATAGACGTCATGCAGATTGGGGAGTTCGGCGACACAGGGCAGACACCAGGTTGCCCAGAAGTCGATCAAATAGACCTTGCCATCTAGGTCGGCGCGCGTAATTGGACTGCCGGGGTTATCCAATGACGACACAGTGAACTCCGGCACTTCGGAACCCACGACTATGCGTGAACCGGAGGCTGCTTCCTCCTGGTGGGTGTCGTCCTCGGATTCGTTGCTTCGGGCGCAAGCTGATGTCGAGCCCAACAAGGTCAAGCAGGCGATTACGGCAAAGAAACGTTTGTGCATCGCATTTGTCCATATTCGGTTGCGTGAGAAGTCTGTCGTAGTCTTACAGTACATCTGCATATCCGGTCTCATGAAATATAGAGGTACCCGAATCACTCTTGAGCCTGCCTCCGCGCGGTTGAGTCTTCAGCCTGTCGCTAGGCGCACACTGGTTCGCGTTGAAATTAAAGTTACATTGATATTTGCTGAGTGTCCGCGATACTTGCTGAGTGTCCGCAGCCTCTGGTATTGTTACACATTCCGGGTGGATGAGGCAGGTGATATTGAAATTGCGGCGGGCGATTCCTACCGGAGTTCGCGTCACCGCGATCATGCAAGGCGGCTTGCTCAACAGGAAGAAGGACTGGCGCAGTCGCATTTCTTCGGCCGCGGTTGTACAATATTGATTACCACGGGAGGCCGGAGATCGAAGCACGACGGCCGCGAGGCCTGGCACCACGGACGCGCTTATGCTCAATGGGTGCGAAAGGCCTTTCTCAACAACCATATCAAATAAAAAGAAGCAGTGACTCACGAATCCTATCTGGGAGTACTGGATGTACTCGAGAATGGCGCTGGTTTTATACGGCGCCGGGAAGTAGGGTACTTGCCGCATCGAGGCGATGTCTACGTGGGCAAGAACCTCGTGCAGAAGTTCGGCCTTCGAAAGGGCGACGAGATTGCCGGAGAGGTTGGCAAGCCTGGACGTCGTGGCAAGAACAAGAGGGTCACGAAACTCATCGAGGTCGATGGGCAACCCCCGGAGTCGCTGATCGAGCGGCCCAGGTTCGCCAACTTGCGCGTGTTGCACCCTGACGAACAGATGTTCCTGGAGTGCGAGCTGGTGCGGCGAGGTCAACCCGACTATACCAACCGAATAATCGACCTGTTTTGCCCCTTCGGCAAAGGACAGAGGACCTTGATCGTGGCACCTTCGAAAGCCGGTAAGACGATGGTTCTACAGGCCGTGGCGCAGGGCATCGTGACCAACTATCCGGATTGCTATGTAATGATTCTGTTGGTCGACGAACGACCGGAAGAAGTCACGGAAATGGAGAACTGTGGTTATGGGGAAGTGATCGCTTCGAGCTTCGATCACCCGCCCGACAGGCACGTGGCCATTGTCGAGATGACTCTGGAGAGAGCACGCCGCAAGGTGGAAATGGGGCGAGACGCGGTGATCATACTGGACTCCATAACTCGCCTTGCCAGGACCTACAACACAGTCGAGGAGGGGAGTGGCAGAACACTCTCAGGCGGTCTGGATGCCACTTCGCTCGACAAACCCAAGAAGTTCCTCGGGTCAGCTCGGAAGATAGATGCCGGCCAGGGTGGTGGGTCGCTCACGATCATTGGAACCGCTCTCGTCGATACCGGCTCGCGCATGGATCAGGTCATATTCGAGGAGTTCAAAGGCACCGGAAACAGCGAGTTGGTTTTGAGCCGCGAGTTGGCGGACAGACGTATCTTCCCGGCGTTCGACCTTTCCGCGAGTGGGACTCGTCGCGAGGAATTGCTGCTGTCGGAAGGGGCGTTGCGGGTCTCTTCAACGTTGAGGCGAGGTCTCGGCGAGATATCACCCGTGGAGGCAATGAATACGGTCCTGGGATACATGAAGGAAACTAAGAGCAACAAGGAGTTGGAGAAGCTCTTCTAGCTCATATGGTACGCCTCGTTGCCACGGATTCCTGTGGCAATTAGGCAGTTCGATCCTGCACTGCGGGACGAGATACGATCGGAGCCGTCGGTTTAGCGGCTCCGCATCAGCGCGTTTCATCAAAGGTTCTGGATGAACGATCCGCTAACGCCCTACCTGGGCCAACAGGGCTTCCTCGTGCTCGACGGTGGTCTGGCAACTGAGCTGGAAGCCCGCGGCAAAGACATCAACGACCCTCTCTGGTCGGCGAAAGTGCTTCTGGAAGATCCCGGCTTGATCGAGGCTGTGCACCACGACTACCTGGCTGCCGGAGCGGACTGCATAATGTCTGCGAGTTATCAAGCCACGGTAGAAGGGTTCCAGCGTACAGGACTGTCCGAATGGGATGCGATGCACACCATCGAAGCTTCAGTGAGAATGGCGATCGAGGTACGAGACAGCTTCTGGGAGATTCCAGAAAACGGGACGGTACGGCTGCGCCCGCTCGTCGCGGCCAGTATTGGGCCGTACGGTGCGTTTCTCGCCGACGGTTCTGAGTACGACGGGCGTTATGGGCTGAGTCGTTCAGAACTCTTCGCATTCCACCGCGATCGCTGGCACCTGATGGCTGAGAGTGGTGCAGATCTGTTGGCATGCGAGACACTGCCCTCGATGGTTGAGGTCCTAGCCCTTCTTGACTTGCTGCGGGAGACTCCCGGCATTGCCGCCTGGTTCAGCTTTAGCTGCCGCGATGCCAAATGTCTTTATGACGGCACACCTCTATCCGAGGCCGTGGGCCCGCTCGCACGTTCTAAACAGGTGGCGGCGATCGGGGTGAATTGCACTCCTCCGTCGCTAGTCCCAGCGCTGATAGAGACAGTCAAAGCCAGTTGCGACAAGCCGGTCATCGTCTATCCCAATTCGGGCGAAAAGTACGACGCCGCCACGAAGCGCTGGACGGGTGTCGCGGATCCGGTCGATTTCGGAGTGGCTGCTGTCGAATGGCACAAGCTCGGTGCCCGCTTGATCGGGGGATGCTGCCGCACTCGTCCGGCGCACATACATGCGATTCGCAAATCTCTGACTGCTAGTGCCCGCGCACCCCGCCCATGACCAGCGTACGAACATTGAGTAGTTTTGTTCGTGCACAAATCATTTTTGCCTGAGTACCCGCACTTCATGATACCGCGACGTGTTGTGACGAAAGGCGCAATCTCTACTGCGCTGAGGTAAGCAGCCCGCTTCGTCCAGTGCGTGCCCACTTCTCTCGCGATACGGCAACGGCCAACGGCACATGAGCGAAGAAAAGAAGAACCGGTTTTTCAAGCTAAACATACACCACAACGTTTTCTGGCCCTCCGCAGGTCTCGCGGTTCTCTTCGTGACCTACACGTTGCTGAACTTGAGCCGGATGTCGAAGATATTCGACACCTTGCTCGGCAACATCACCGAGCACATGGGATGGTTCTTCGTCCTCGTAGTCAACGTCTATCTCGTCGTAGTACTGTTCTTGCTGTTCAGCCGTCACGGAAAGATCAGGTTGGGTGGTGACGAAGCCAAACCGGAGTTCAGCTATTGGGGTTGGCTATCGATGTTGTTCAGTGCGGGCATGGGCATCGGCCTCATGTTCTGGAGCGTAGCTGAACCGATCAGTCATTTCACCGATCCGCCGTGGGGTACACCCGAAACAGTCGAAGCGGCCAAGCTCGCAATGGGGGCGACTTTCTTCCACTGGGGGTTGCATGCGTGGGGGCTTTACGGCCTGATGGCCCTCGCGCTCGCGTATTTTGCTTACAATCGCGGCCTTCCACTCACCGTCAGAGCTACCTTCTACCCCTTGATCGGGGAACGCTACAAGGGGTGGATGGGTGACGTCATTGACACGCTTGCAGCACTGGCCACGTTGTTCGGACTGGCAACCTCTCTGGGGCTGGGAGCCCAGCAGGTGAACGCCGGCTTTGCTCATCTGTTCCCAATCCCTCAGTCGGCGGCGGTACAGGTAGTCCTGATTGCCGTAATCACTGCAATGGCGACCATCTCCGTGGTTTTGGGCCTGGACAAGGGTATCAAGCGGCTCAGCCAGCTCAACGTGATAATCGCAGCCCTGCTCCTGTTGTTCGTGCTCGTCGCGGGGCCGACTCGATTCCTCTTGGATTCTCTGGTTCAGAACCTCGGCATCTACCTTCGCCTAATGCCGCGTCTGAGCTTGTGGACTGAAGCATACTCGCAAGGCGAGTGGCAGCATGGGTGGACGATCTTCTATTGGGCGTGGTGGATCGCTTGGTCGCCGTTCGTCGGAATCTTCGTAGCACGTGTGTCGCGCGGACGCACGGTTCGGGAGTTCATCGCCGCAATTCTGATCGTACCGACTCTCGCCACCTGCGTGTGGCTCACCGTCTTCGGCAATGCGGCGCTTCACATCGAGCTCTTCGGCCCCGGTGGCATCGTTGAGGCCGTGAGGGAGGATGTTGCGGTGGCTCTGTTCAGTTTGTTCGAGTACTATCCATTGACGGCGCTGACGAGCGGGCTGGCCGTGTGCATAGTAGTGACCTTCTTCGTGACATCGTCCGACTCAGCTTCCCTGGTGGTTGACATCATTACATCAGGAGGTCACTTGAACCCCCCGGTGATTCAGCGGATCTTCTGGGCTACTATGGAAGGGGTGGTTGCCGCCGTGCTGCTGCTTGGCGGGGGACTGCTAGCGCTTCAGACCGCGGTCGTCACTACCGGCCTTCCGTTCGCGTTCGTCCTGCTGTTGCTGGGAGTGAGCCTGGCGCGCGGTATGGGAGGCGACAAGAAACACGCTCAAAAAGAGAGTTCAGCCGCCACGGTTGCCACGGAACAGTGACCAGCCGTCCCGCTCTGCTCGTCTCTTGTCTTAGAGCAACCTCTCGCTTCCTCGGCATCTCTGCCGTCGATAGACGGTCGATCTGGAACTCGATATGGC
>CAZOJI010000055.1:24374-26693 GCA_964580055.1 uncultured Gemmatimonadaceae bacterium
GAACTCGATATGGCCCATTTCGAACTCGATATGGATCGTTCCGAACTCGAAATGGCCCATTTCGAACTCGATATGGCTCATTTCGAACTCGACATGGCTCATTTCGAACTCGATATGGCTCATTTCGAACTCGATATGGGCCATTCGAAATTCGAAATGGATCGTTTGAAATTCGAGACGGAGTTCGCCAAATCCCAGAATGATCGGCGATAGCTGCGCAAGAACGGCTCCTGAACATGCGGTCCTGCACGGTTTTCGCGAAGCAACGCGTCAACTTTTGCTCAAGTAGATTCGAACCGCCCTCTGGCTCGTGGCTATCAAACCGATTGACTGGCGAACTCGAAGTTGGATGATCGAGAGTCTCTCGCCTTAACTTTCCCTGTAGAGCAACAACTATCCTTCCCAATCAGCGAATGGAGAAGCGACCATGTTTCCCAAACGACTGTTAATCACTGCGCTAAAGGCTCTAACGCTGCTTCTGCTGTTCGGACCGATCGCCTCATCGGCTTCCGCACAGTCGTCCGACGAGATAGCCGAGATACGAGGCATGCTCGAGCGCCACATCGAGAGATTGAATCATGAACTCGATGTAGTGAACCGCCGCATCGACGACATCATGTTCTTCCACAGAGTGGGTGACATAGCGGAGATCGATCTCGTTTCGTTTACCGGTCCGCCGCGCCGGTACGAGCCGAATCCAACGGCGCAAGGTGCGGGGAATCCGCTGAGGATTCGCGCCTACGTGTTCATTCCCAAAGATCTCGATCGCTCGCGCTCACAGCCTCTTATCGTGTTTCCACACGGCGGAGTGCACTCGAACTTCGGCTCCAGTTACTCCCACGTACTGCGCGAAATGCTGGGGCAGGGGTACACCGTGGTGGCTCCCGAGTACCGTGGCAGCACTGGGTACGGCGGCGGGTTCTATCGAACGATCGATTACGGCGGACTCGAGATAGAGGACACCTACGCGGCACGCAGCTTCATGCTCGAGACCTACGATTTCCTGGATGAAGACAGAGTGGGAATCGTTGGATGGAGCCACGGCGGCCTTCACGCTCTGATGAACATATTCGACCACCCCGATGCCTACGCCGCGGCATATGCCGGGGTACCTGTGAGCGATTTGATTGCTCGAATGGGTTACAAGACGCAAGGCTACCGGGATCTCTATTCTGCGGACCACCACATCGGGGAAACGGCCTACGAGAACGTGGAGGAATACCGGCGCAGGTCGCCGTCATGGAACACGCACAAGTACGATGGCACTCCGCTGCTGATCCACACCAATACCAACGATGCAGATGTGAACGTTTTGGAAGTCCAGCGTTTGATTCAGGCCTTGCAGGCAAATGGCAAGACCGGGTTCGAATACAAGATCTATGAGGATGTTCCCGGTGGCCATAGCTTCAACAGGCTGGATACTCCGGTTGCGAAGGAGTCCCGCCGCGAGATTTGGAGGTTCTTGGCGCCCATACTGAGGCCGTCGCGGCCAATTCGGTAGCCGAAACAGCGCACGATCGGGACGGGGAGCGGGCGCCACCCCCGGAAACGAACCTGGATCAAGCAGCGGCGGTCTCGGGAAGTACCGCTTCGACGCTTGCTGTGGCTCGTTCGACTTTGGATGTCCATGCGGCGCCTTTCCGTCTCTGTAGTGAACGCGTGGAATTGGCCCCGCTTCTTATGCGATGTGCATGGCTTTATCTTCGCCATTGGTTCCAGGGGGGAAGTTCCATATGACGGATGAAAAAGGCTCCAAGCGTCCGTCCGTGCTCGTTACGCCGTCCAGGCGAAAGAGCCGTCGTCGTGTCCGAAGAAAGCGCCTTGTTGTCGCGGGCGTAGTGGTGTTGGTGTTTGTCGTCACTGCAGTACTCATCGTGCTACTTTGACCAGCCTCAATCGAGCGCAGTGCGTCGGAGCAACAAGGTTTTCCGGGTGCACTTGCCTTAGCTCGTTCCGCATGGCCGAGCCCGTGGTCTGCTTCCTGATGCGGCACCCTCACTCCACGACGGGTCATGGGTTGTCCGGTAGAGGGGGCGCGAATCCTTCCAACGAGCGTGACCCACCCTTTCGTCTCCGAGGTATGAGAATGCAGGTATCATCTCCGATTCGAAAACCGAGACTGACTGCCCACCCGCGGCTGGAAGCTCATTTCTCGCGCCCCGGCCGGATACGCGGCGCTAATCCTCGTATGACGGAACTCGCCGTGCAAGGCCCGGTTGAGGCGGCTTAGTCCGCGAACCGAGCGTGCGGTGGCGGCGTCCACTCAGACACAGGCATTGTGTGCGTTGGTGTTTCTGTACGATGCCGTGCTGGAGCGGC
>CAZOJI010000056.1:0-22143 GCA_964580055.1 uncultured Gemmatimonadaceae bacterium
GGTAGATCGTTTCAACTCCGGCCGGCGTTTGCGCATCGGCGTCGGCGTACCCAAAGCTCCTGGCCCAGATCACCGAGTTTCCCACCGCGACGGCAGCGGTTATCGATCCGACCTCGTCCGCGGCGACGGCGAGCTGATTCTCGAAGCGGTGGATCGCGGCTGCAATGGAGTCCGAGGCGACGCTAGTCGCGACCTGGGATGCTCGTACCGTCGCCGGCGAGGCGAGAACCAAGGCCAAGGCAACTGCGACGCACAGTCGCCGTCTGCCGGATCGAAGGGTCGGCTCGCGGCGCGGCCGAGTAAACTTGGGGAGATAGACTGCAGTCTCGAGATTGTTTGAGCAAAGCCGCCGAATCACCACTCCATTCATAGAAGACCTCAGAGTCTCACCCGTTCGGCGTTCCCGTAATAGATGCCGTTGAACAACAGCTTGAACGTGCCGTGCGGTTGCCCGCGGAAGGTGATGAGCGGCGTGAGCAGGAACAACTTGCCCCTGCCGACGTCTGCATCGATCACCGTCACCCCGTTCTCGTGGTACTGCTCGCCGAGCGCCCAACCGCTGCGCAGGGTCTTGTCGCTGTCGAACCACCCCACCCTGCGCACCGCGCGGCTCGGCGTCACCCTGTAAACGGGGTTCCTGTTGAAGTAGATGTCGACGTGCTCGGGCATACCGTACGCCAGTGGATTCGTGTTGTCCACACGCATGCGATGTACCGAGCCGGGAGCCCAGTAGCGCACCAACGGGAGCGGCCTGCCGGTGGCCCTGTCGACCAGGGCGTTACGGATTGGGAGCCGAGCGTGATAACCCAGGCTCGCGGAGCTTCCAATACCCAATACCGAGCCGCCCGCGTTCATGAATCTGCGGAGCTGAGGGATGGTGCGGTCCTCAGAGATGAATCCGAGTCTGTCGCGGTACTGCTCCGGTATAGTCTCGGGGTCGGGCTGTTCGGCCTGAGCGCGCGGGTCGCCGGCCCGATCCAGTTCCGGTGACACGGCGCCCGTCTCGAAGATCAACACGTCGAAGTCATCGTTGAGATCGCCCGCGTCCAGTCTCTGCGGATAGACGACCTCGAACGGGAACTCGAACTCTTCGAGCAGCCATCTGGTCCACCCGGACTGCGTAGAGCCCCCGTAACGATCCCACAGACCGATCCGGACAGGTGTCAACCTGAGTGCGCTGCCAGTGGGTTCGGATTCCACGCCCACAAAGTCCAAGCCTATTTCGGCAGCGATCTCGTTCAGCCGATCCGCAGTGCCATCGCCGGCCGGGATGTATATGGTGCCCTGAGCGAAAGACTCGCCGCCGGTCTCGATCTCGTCGCTCAGCCAATAGACTTCGTGCCCGGCCGCTATCAGGCGGTTCATTGCGATAAAGGCGTCATTCGCGTGGTGGCTCAATAGGAATCCCGGCGCATCGGCATTGACTACAGTACCCTGGCCGTGATCCGCAAAACCTTCGATCAACTCGAATGGACCATCGAGCCCGTCGAGCACCTTGTCGAACTCGACACCCATCTGGTATGCCAGCGTCCAGCCCGCGGCGTCGTAGGGCGGTGTCGGCGGTCCGCCCTCGTAGGCATAGTCATCGGGGTGATCCTGGGGCTCGAACATCGAGCGCACGTGCGGGCGAAAGGCCTGCGCGGCCTTCACCACGAATGAACTCGCCGGGTAGGATGTCCCGGCGACCTCAAAAGGCTCGGTGGCCCGGTGGATCGCGATGCCATTCTTGATGAGCACGTTGACGAACTTGGTAGCGGTCAGGAAATCGTCCTGATCGGAGGGAATGATATATCCCCTGGCGTCCCGGAACTCTGGATCGCGCAGAATGCTCTCGTAATACTCCGTGGGGTAGCCGCGGTCGCGCCCGGAACCGCCGGAAGCTATCAGTTCCATCTCCGCACCGTCCCGTTCGATTGCCGCCTGGACGGAGTCAATCCTGTCCGGTGTGATGGTCCAGTAGTCGCGGCTTCCTCTATCTATCGAGTTCCGGCCCATCAGGTAGCGGTTGTAGAGCAAGTCCTCGCGATACTTCGACGCCACGTCGAGGGTAGCGAGATTGGCCGACTGTATGTACTCGATCGCCTGACGGAAATGCCATTCCTGAGGCGCGATGGGCATCGGATAGTCGGTCTTGGGAAGCTGAGTCTCGGGAATGAAGGTGATCTCCATCGGCGTGGGGCTGCCGTTGATCTCGGTGAGCAGGCCGATGGCGTTGTGGAAGTAGGTTCCGCAGCGCAGGCACCCCTCCCACCAAGTCGAGAAGCCCGCCATCGAGCGGCTGCCCGCCCCCGCCTTGCCCTCCGCGAGGTAGCGGTTCTGGATGGCGGCGCTCACCACTTCGATTCCCTGCACCACGAGAGGATCGTACTCGTAGTTGAACGGGTCGCGGAACGGAGGCAGGAACATCACGGTTCCCTGCGGCCCGGTCTGGTGCTGGTTGAAGACGATCAGCGGGAACCACTCGCGGTACAGCACGCGGTTTATGTGTTCGGTCTCCGGCTGGTTCGACATGTAGTGATCGCGGTTGGTGTCACCGCCGATGTACTTGTGGAACAGCTCGGGCAACCGCCACGGATTCCGGTTCTGAGGATCGCCCATGTACCAGTCGGCCACGATATTCATGCCGTCCGGATTGGTGACGAGCGTGAGCAGGATGACGTCGTCGAGGTAACGCCGTATCTCGCGATCGTCGCGGCTGACCATCTGGTAGACCAGCTCGAATTCCGCCTGATGGTTGACGACCTCAGAGGAATGCGTGCCACCGTCGATCCACACGACGGCCTTTCCTTCCATGGCCAGGTCGCGTGCCTCCTCATCGGTGAGACCCTCCGCCAGTGCCAGCCGCCGCGAGATCTCCCTGTAGCGATCGAGCCGCCGGTGATTATCGGGGGAGGTGATGATCGCCATCCACATGGTCCTGCCTTCAGCAGTCTGACCGATATCCACCATCGACATGCGATCCGACTGCTCGTCCAGCACCTGCCAGTAGTCGACCAACTGGTCGTAGGAAAGCAGAATGTAATCCGCACCGATCTCGTGGCCGAAGAACTCGGTGGGTGTGGTCACCTCCCGGCTGCATGAGGAGAGCAGGAGGAGCAAGGGAAGAACTGCGAGCGTGAGCAACGGTGCATGCGGCTTCCGGTGTGTCATTGCGCTATCCCACTGTTTTGGAGTAGAGTGGCCCAAAGGCAAACGGCACCAGAGGCCGGAACCGCCGATTCCGGCCGCGACGGCAAAAATGCGCCCGTTGCGGGGTGTTCGCTAGGGTAGATAGAGGATTGGGTCCACGCTGCTCACAGCCATGCATCGACCTCGTTGCTGTACACTCCCTCCCCGGCCTTGTTGGCGGCGACCACCCGGTAGAACATCTGTACTCCTCGGTCTTGCCCGGAAAGCTCCACGTTCGTTTCGAACGCTACATTGGCATCAGACCAATCGGAGTCGTCGCCGCGACGGGCCTGCACCAGGTAAACGGCGACCTTGCCTCCGTCGCTCGGCTTCTCCCAGGCCAACGAGACCCAGCCGCGGCCCTCCTCTTTCACTTCGAGGACTCTGACCTGGCCGGGAGGCTGCAACGGCGTTGCCTTGCGGCGCGTCCTCCAGCCGAGCGCCTTCAGCTTCGTGTCGTGGTGGTCGACGGCGTCTTCGGCGTAGCGCAGCACCTTCTTCGTTCCGCTAACCAAGGCGGCCAAAGATTCGTCCTTCGCTTTGACGGCTTCTGTAAGCGCGGATCTCGCCTCCACAATCTCATCCCGCCTCTTGTGGTACGAGTCGACCAGATTCTGCAATTCGGACGGACGCAAGGGCGGCGAAGAAAAATCGTCCGCTTGTTCGGTCAATCCGCTGATTACGCTGTTCGCCAGCGCGACAATGTCTGCCTCTCTGCGCGGGAATCTTCGCACGTCTGTCTCCTTTCGCGTCACAATCCGTCCGCCGGTCGCTTGTCGAAGCACAGACTCGTTTGCTTAGCTGGTTCGGTGGCTGAACTTGGCAGACAGCAACTTCAAATCGGTGAAATCCAATTGTCAACTACCTCATGGCAGTTGACAATGATAATATGTCAATTGGCAATGACAAGAACTACAGTGACATCGATATGTTATCAATAGACAAATGTATTTGTACTACTGACATAAAAATGATGTCAACGCAATATTTTTCATAGTCAATTGCCCTTTATTCGTAGTCATTCGACTATATTTCAATGTCTATAGTCATTATATGTTTAGCAATCGATGTTTTATGATAGACAGTTGGCATCGCAATGATGCCAATAGCCATTTATAGATTGTCAATTGCCAATCACGTAATGGCAGCAGCAAAACAGCTTCCGCAAGCCATGTCTTGCTTGCTTCTACGCTGTTTCTGGCTAGCTAAAGTGTTGACTGACAATAGCTTGCGAAAGCACGCTTGAAAGTAGACACGAGGACGAGAGACGTGGCGACGGGCCTACGGTTCGTGCTTGCCTGATGGCCGGGAGTGACGTGTTTACCGCTGGTTTAGAGGTGATAACGCAAAACCGCAGCCTTGAATCAGGCTACCGCATCCGTCTCGGCTCTCTGCCCAACCGCTCCAGCCCGCTGCGAGCTGCCTCGACCGAGTCGTATAACGGCGGGATGTGCGGGTGATCGAGTCCGGCCAGCTACACCTGCCGAACGTCCGCTGACTGCTCTGGTAGAGTGGGGTCAGGTTTGACGGCCGGGCACCCCGGGGTCAGATCGGCGCGAACAGCTCATCGAGCTGGACCGCGAACGGCGCTGCAGCACACTCCGGTATCCATTCGACACGTTCGCGTTCGATTGTGGGGAATTGACTCTCAGGATCCCACACTTCGACGGCCTTGGATTCGGGATCCACAATCCAATAAACCGGGACGCCCACTTCCTGGTATAGGCGGCGCTTCGTGAACCGGTCAAAGCGTTTCGTGCTCGGACTCAGAACCTCGATGACTAGAAGCAGCGTCTCTATTTTCGACCAGTCGAGAGTTCGAGCCTCCTGTAGTTCTACGACGAACAGATCCGGTTGCACCAGTATGTCGGGACCCCACGAGATATCCGCAGGCGAGGAAAGCAACTGCCCCACCCGATGCTCCGCCAGGTATTGACCGAGCGCAAGAAACAGGCGGCCTAGCACGACCTGATGCCAAGCTCGTGGCGCCGGAGTCACCAGCAGCTCTCCGTGCACGGTCTCGTAGCGTTTCCCGTCTTCGGGGAGGTATCGCACCACCTCGGCGGAATAGTAGATCGGCGCAGCCATGCCCATAATGTGGCCTCGGCGGTCAGGAGGAGGCAAGGAAAAAACACGCATCACGGTAACCCCGGGCACACGAGTTTCCTGTACCAAATCGACGCGTGTTGTGGCTAGATGTTCCCTGAGGCTTCCCCTATCCTCCTGGGCACAGGCTCGGCGCGTAGACCAGATCGTCGTACCAAAGTTCCATGATCGTGCCCTGGTACAAGTGGTGCACGTACATCACGACCGTCGATCCGTTGTCGAACGTGAGCTGCACTTCGTCGCGGCGGTTCGTACCCAACACGCGATATGAGCCGGTGTCGCCCTGGCCCTGGCCGTAGCCGATCGCCTCGGGCACATCGACTTCACTCAGCGTCGCATAGAGGAACCTGCCGTTGCCGTCGAAATACAGACGCCGTGTGGTTGAGAATCCGCCGTCCGGAGAGCTGGTGTACGCGCATTTCTCACCCTGGAGCAGTCGTTCCAACCCTGTGCCTCCTCCGCCCTGGCCGCCTGGCGGCTGGGTGCGCTGTGCCTGGGCCATGCGCTGGCACTGCATTGACGAGCCGTACGGGTCCAGCACAGAGAGAACGTCACCTTTCAAGGTGTAGCGGTAATCTTCGGGCCCGTATTCACCCACGACCCGCACCGCACCTCGAACGAGCAAGGATCTCTCGGCCGAGATCGACCAATCTTCACCACCGGCCTTGATTCTCGGTGCATGTGACTAAGTTTCTATATATCAGGACTGCAAGGCTCGTTGACTCCTGCTCACTGAAGTGCATCCTCAGAAAGGCGGTGTATGCATGCAAAATGCTACGCGTCCAAGATCAGCTCTCAAGCTCGTTGCCGCACTCGCTGTACTGACAGCGGCAGCGGTGTCTTTCGCTCAGGCACAGATAACCTCGCCGAGGGAACATCTGGGCTTCAACATCGGTGACGACTACCACCTCGTCACGTACACTCAATTCGAGTCCTACATGCGGGTTCTGGCCGAGGAATCTCCGCGGATGGTTTTGGAGGAGATCGGCAAGACGGCGGAGGGACGGCCGCAACTGATGGCGATAATCACATCGCCTGAGAACCATCGCAATCTCGCCCGCTACAAGGAGATCTCCACGCGCCTGGCAATGGCGGAAGGTGTCAGTGACGCCGAGGCTCGGGCGCTGGCGGAAGAAGGTCGGGCCGTCGTCTGGATCGACGGTGGATTGCACGGCACCGAGATCGTGGGAACGCACCAGTTGCCCGTCTTGATCTACCAGATGGTGAGCCGCACGGACGAAGAAACGATGCGGTTCCTGGATGACGTCATTCTGCTCGCACCGCACGCCAATCCCGATGGGATGGAGCTGGTATCCGGCTGGTACATGCGTCACGAGAACCCCGAAGATCGTACCACGAGTGGGCTACCAAGGCTTTACCACAAGTACGTCGGGCACGACAACAACCGCGACGCGTACATGAACAACCTGCCCGAGACGGAGAACATGAGTCGCGTCCTGTATCGCGAGTGGTTCCCGCAGATCATGTACAATCCGCACCAGACCGGACCGGTGGGCACGATAGTATTCGTGCCGCCATTCCGCGATCCGTTCAACTACAACATCGACCCGCTGGTCATAATGGGAATCGAGAATGTTGGGTCGGCCATGCATTCTCGTTTGATCGCCGAAGACAAGCCCGGCTCCACGATGCGGTCGGGGGCCGGCTATTCGACGTGGTGGAACGGCGGCCAGAGGACCACTCCTTATTGGCATAACATGATCGGCTTGCTCACGGAGATAATCGGGCATCCCACGCCGATGGAGGTACCTTTGGTGCCTGACCGGCAGCTTCCTCACAGTGACCTGCCGTATCCGGTTCCGCCGCAGCCGTTCCATTTCCAGGACGCGATCGACTACTCCATAACCATCGACCGCGCCGTGATCGACTACGCTTCGAGAAACCGCACCAAGCTGCTGCACGACCAGTACGTAATGGCGAACAACTCAATCGAGCGCGGCAGCAGGGATTACTGGACGATCCATCCCAAGAGGATCGCGGCCCTCGAGGAGGCGATGGAAGGCCGGGAAGTGCAACTCGGGCGCGGACGGACGGGCGCACCTACGGAGCTATACGATCAGGTGCTCCACGATCCGGATCACCGCGATCCCAGGGGTTACATCCTCCCGGCGGACCAGGCTGACTTCGCCACGACCACCAAGTTCGTGAACACGCTCATGAAGAGCGGCGTGGCCATTCACCGGGCAACGGCAGATTTCCGGGTCGGTGGCAAGGCCTATCCGGCGGGCTCGTACGTGGTGATGGCCGCGCAGGCTTACAGGCCGTTCGTAATGGACATGTTCGAGCCTCAAGACCATCCCAACGACTTCGCCTACCCCGGCGGTCCGCCTATCGCTCCGTACGACGCCACCGGTTGGACCCTGGCATTCCAGATGGGTGTCGAGTTCGATCGCATACTCGACGGGTTCGACGGACCGTTCGAGAAGCTGGAGGACTTTGCAGATCCACCGGCCGGCACCGTATCGAACGCGCGCGGAGCCCGTGGCTTCATGCTCAGCCACGACTATGTCGACGCATTCGTTGTAATGAATCGTCTGATGCAATCCGGCGAACGCGTCTACTGGTTGAGTGAGCCCGTCACCATAGACGGTAATCGGTATCCAGCGGGCACCATATACATCCGCTCTGGGCGTCGCACCGAAGGACGCCTCCAGGAGATGGCCACGGAGTTGGGCCTCGACTTCCATGGCGTGGCTCAGATGCCGCGCACCCAAGCGCTCCGGATGGACGACGTGCGCGTCGGGCTGTGGGATCGCTACGGTGGATCGATGCCCTCCGGATGGACTCGCTGGCTGTTCGAGCAGTTCGAGTTCCCGTTCGAGGTAGTATTCCCGCCCAGGCTGGATCAGGGCAGACTCAAGCGCGACTTCGACGTTTTGATCTTTCCGGACGGCGCGATTCCTGAGGACGATACCCCGGCAGACGAAGGTCGATACTCGACTCAGAACTTCGACCGTTCTGATGTCCCGGAAGAGTACCATGACCGCCTGGGCAGTGTGAGCACGGACGTCACGGTACCACGACTCAGGGAGTTCATGGAGGACGGCGGTACAATCATTACGATCGGAAGTTCCGCGAACCTGGCCATGCACCTCGGATTACCTGTCGGAGACCATCTGGTGGACGTGAGTGGTGAACATCTTCCGATGGAGGAGTACTTCATTCCCGGTTCGATACTCGAGGCACGAGTGGACCAGTCCAATCCGGTCACCTACGGCGTCGATCAACACGTCGACTTCATGTTCGTCCGCAGCCCCGTGCTCAGGTTGGAGTCAGGCGCGGAGGCTCAGGGTGCCCGCCGGGTGGCCTGGTACGATTCGAACATGCCGCTCAGAAGCGGTTGGGCCTGGGGTCAGGCGCACATACGCAACGGCCTTGCGGCCCTCGAAGCAGATGTGGGCGACGGAAGACTGTACGTCTTCCTACCCGAGGTGCTCTACCGTGGACAGCCGCACGAGACCTTCAAGTTCGTGTTCAACGGCATCTATCTCTCGGTGGCGGAGGAGGACACGGCCAACTGAGGGCGGTAGGGCGGTAGGACGGTAGGACGGTAGGTGACCAGAAGCAGTGGTCACCTACCGGACCACGCCCTACCGTTGCTTTTCGAAGACGATTCCCCTGACGCGGCCGGCGTCGATCGCGAAGCGCGTGACACGCCGGCCCTCTCTCGCGAACCTTATGCCAAGTCCCGCACCATAGAATTCGTCCAGCCCCAGCAGAACGAGACGATCGGGTTCACGTCCGGCGCGTCGAAGCATTAGCTCGCCGTCTTCGACTGTCACCTCGTAGGTTGCGGCGATCTCCGGACTCCAGTAACTGCCCGTGTAGGCCCTGAGCCGGTCAACTGGGATATCGGGGGGATTGGCTCGGACGTACACGTTACCGATAGCGTTAGCAGTAACCACTTCACCGTCCTCGGCGAATTCAACCATAACGTCGAATCCCTGGACTGCGAATTCGGTTTCTGAAAACGCCCGCATTGGAAACGTTCGGCCCCGCAAGTCGACGAACATAGTGGCGTCACGAACTACGAAGACGACCACCTCGTGCGGTTGAAAGTCGCTAACGTAGACACCCTCCCACCTAGCCAGCTGATCGCCTGCGAGCTCGATCGGCTCGCGGTCCTCGAACAGTGCAGTGCCACCCTCCTCGTCGGCGGCCGCTTCCGTGAATTGCTCAGCCAGCACCGCGTCGGCCACGTAGTTGACGTACGACCCGACGTTTACGTCCCCGCGATTGCACTCCACGATTATGCTGGTGTGCTGCTCCGGGAACCGCGTCAATATTGCTCGAAATCCGGCCCACGATCCGCCGTGTTGTACGCGCCGCAGCCCTCGATATTCGTCCAGGCTCAGACCGAGCGCGTAGTCGATCGTGTCGCCGTTGTTGAGGACCCCGCGGGTGTGCAGCCTGTCGAGCAGAGCGTGCCCACCCACTACCGGGTCGTAGAAGTTGGCATCCCATTTTGCGAGATCCTCTACTGAGGATATCACCTGCCCGTCACCTCCCATTTGGAAGTTCCACGCGTGATCCATGGACCACTTGCCCGGCCCGCCACCGTAGCCGGTAGCGCGCTCCTGCACTACCTCGGTGTTGTTGTCCCAGATCATTGTGTGAGACATTCCCAGCGGATCGAAAACGCGCTCTTCCAGGAACTGGCGCAGAGGTTTGTCGGTGGCTCGCCGCACTATGTTCGCCAGTAACAGATACCCCGAGTTGGAATACAGGTACTCCGAACCCGGCTCGAAGTTCAACCCTCGCTGGCGGACTATCAGCTCCACCGCGTCGAATTCGTCGAAGACGTTGTCGAAGTCGATGCCCGCGAGACTCATCAGGGTCAGGTAGTCGCGAAGTCCGGATGTGTGGTTGAGCAAATGCCGGATCGTGATCGTCGGGCCGTAGTCCGGCAACTCGGGGATCCACTCTCGCACCTCGTCGTCAATCGAGAGCACGCCGTCGATATCCAACAACGCGATAGCCGCCGCGGTGAACTGCTTGGAGACCGAACCGATGTCGAATACCGTCGAGGGCGAGATCGGGATTCTCCAGTCGAGGTTGGCGAGCCCGTATCCCTTGGCGAAGGCCAGGCGACCGTTCTGGACAACACCGAGAGCGCAGCCGGGATCACCCACCCGGACGAAATCGAACACCTGGTCGATCTGCTCGGCAATCGAGTCTCGGAGGGGCCAACGCTGAGCGCCGGCGGATAGAGAAGTTGCCAGCAGCAAAACGAAGGCCAATGCAAAAACACGTCCCATCTCGATAACTCCATGGCTGGCGGGCCAAACGACAGGTTTCAGACATTACTGGAAATGCAGCACCTAGACCTATCGGACACCTGCGAGAACCAACTGTTCTCGGAAGCCGTCAATGCCCGAATTCTGCAAGCGGAGATTCCCTTACTCTTCTTTCCCGCTCTTCGGAAACACTTAGTCAGGCCACCATCAATCGTCGTCCAATTCGATCTTCGTGAATCCGTCCTCGAACTTGGCTTCGAACTCGAACACCTCACCCGTGGCGTCGAAATCGTACATGGTGAGATCGTCCACCGACCAGAACGGCGGCAAATACCAGAGCAACACCCGCGATGAGCCTCTTGACCATCATTTGCTTCCTTTCCCGGTCACTACACACAATTTGTGGCGCGGCGGCCGCGACATCAAACCCATACATTCATAGACAACTCTGCCTTTCTCGATGCAACGGGGTAATTCGCTCAACAACGGACAGATCCAAGCCCGGAATTCGCCGTGCAGTTTGACCAAGCAGACGTGGACCTGAGTGCTATCTTCTTTCCATGGATCTGACCGTCACCGCCGCTGCCCGTTCTGAGTTGTTTGCGATGATGCTGCAGGGAGTGGTAACGCTGGGGCTCGCCCTCGTATGTCTGATGCTCTACCTGCGTTACCGCAAGCGCTATTTCGCGTATTGGGCGTTTGCCTGGTCGCTGTACGCTTTGCGTCTTGCTGCCATCATCAGCTTCGTGTTGACGTCAGGCCGCGTGTGGCTCTACTGGCATCAAGTGATGACGGGCATGACCGCATTGGCGTTGCTCTGGACCGCGTTGGTGTTCTCACGCCAATTGCCCTGGCGCAACCGTTACCTGTGGTTGACGCTATTCCCGGTGTTGTGGTCGTACCTGGCCATCTACCGGCTCGACAACTTCCTGCTGGCGGCGCTGCCGGCGGTTGCATTCCTGAGCATCGCCACACTCTGGACCGGTTGGGTGTTCTTCCGCTACCATAGGCAGGTGAAATCGATCGGGGCGGCGTCCCTCGCGGTCACACTGTTCCTCTGGGGCCTGCATCACCTCGACTACCCGTTTCTCCGCGCGCGCGGTGCATGGGATCCGTGGGGCTATTACCTCGACATCCTCTTCATTCTCGCCATGGGTACCGGAATTCTACTACTGGTGGTGGAAGAGCAGCATCGCGGCATCGGCATGTTATCAGCGCTGTCGGGAGATTTGCATTTTGGAGGGTCGCGAAACCAGATAGACGGTCTCACCAACTTGTTGCAACGGCCACTGAGACTCGCCGGTGTGCGCGGCAGCGCGATGTACCTGCTCCGGAACGATGAGGCGGGACGCCGGGGACGCTTCATTGGTGGCGTGGGAGTCTGCGCAGATTGGCCGACGGTGCAACCGGGTGGAGTTACCGCTCGTGCCATTGCACGAGCGGTACAAACTCGCGACCCTCAGATCGAACACGGCTCGAGCAACGCCAACGGTGAGAGCCCAGCGGACATGGCTTACATATCGGCTCTTCCGGTGATACGGGGAGAAGAGGTCTGGGGCGTCCTCGTGATGGTAAGCGATATCTCCGATCCCTTTGCGGTGCTGGACAACCACTTCTTGGTGACGCTTGGGCAGCAAGTGGGCGCGGCCCTGGAAAGCGCCGAGCTGAATCGCCGGCTCGAGGCCCGCACCGGCGACTTGGAGCGCCTCGCCGCGAGAATGGTCAAGCATCATGAGGAAGAGCGAAGACGGCTCGCCCGCGAGCTGCACGACGAGACAGCACAGGTGTTCTCCGCGGTCAAGCTGCACTTGGATGTTCTGAGGGAAAACGCAGACCAGGAACAACAGACGCGACTCGACCGGGTGATGTCGCTGGTGGATGAGGGTATCCGCAGCGTCCGCAACGTGACGAGAGATCTACGACCCGAGTTGTTGGACGATCTGGGCTTCGTTCCTGCACTTCGAGCTGTAATTACGGACTTCGGAGATCAGAGTGGCTTGATCACGCAATTGACGATACCGCACGCGCTGCCCGATCTCTCGGACGAGGCGGAATTGGCACTGTTCCGAGCGTTACAGGAAGGACTCAGCAACGTTGCTCGACACGCCAAAGCCAAATCGGTTGAGATCTCCCTGGAGGCCAGCGAAGACCTGATCTCGATGGTTGTTTGCGATGACGGATTAGGATGGTCTGGTGAGGACACCGAAAGCCTGGAACTCGACGGCCATATGGGGCTCGTCGGGATGCGCGAGCGGATTTCGGCCCTGGGTGGAGCGGTGGCACTGCAGAGCAACTCGACGACCGGCTTGAGCTTGCGAGTGGAACTACCGCTGATCGAGGAGCCGGGAAGTGCGTGACACGACGGTGCGCGTACTCGTGGTGGACGACCACACGGTGGTGAGGGAAGGCATAAGAAGCGTGCTCTCAGCCGCACATGGTTTCGACGTCGTGGCGGAAGCGGCTGACGGATCGCAGGCGATATCGATGGCCCGGGAGCTCGACCCGGACGTAGTCCTCATGGACATTACGCTTCCCGGAGAATCAGGTCTCGAAGTGACCGCACGACTTCTCGGTGAGTTACCGAAAACCAAAATCCTGATTCTCACGATACATGACCGAGGCGAGTACGTGCTGGAGGCGATGCGGGCCGGTGCGCGCGGTTACGTCCTGAAAGACGCTGGCGCCGCCGAGTTACGCCGTGCGGTCCGGGCCGTGCACAGAGGTGAGGAGTTTTTCGGCCCAAGAGTGGCCGCCGGACTCAGCGCCGCTCTCCGCGGGGAGGAGGCACGAGAACGCCGCAAGCAGCTCCTCAGAGAACTGACGTCACGAGAGCGGGAGGTCCTGGCATGGGTAGCGCGGGGCAGCACCAACAAAGCGATCGCCGAAGAGTTGGGTATCAGCCCGCGGACGGTGGAGAGTCACAGAGACAGTCTGGTGAACAAACTCGGGATTCGCAGCGTAGCGGAGCTGACCCGTTTTGCAATGGAATCGGGGCTCATCGACAGCTGAGTGGTGCTGTCAACGCTCAGTGACTGTCGAGGGAGTTTCAGCACAGCATCGACTAATTGGATGCTCTACCCCGCTTCATGCGCTACCCCCCATCGAGCTAATTCTCACTGGCTTTTTCAGCCATTCCACAATCTCCGGCGCCTGCTTGGCCGCCTTCTCAACGCAGGAGTTCATCGCCACGCCGTAGTAAGAACTCCCGGCGATCCAGAGCCCCGGGTGTGAATGAAGTTTCCGTTCGATGGACGCGAGGCGCTCGCCGTGTCCCACCCGGTATTGTGCTATGCCGCCCGGATGGCGATAGATCCGCTCGAGAATGGGAGTGGCGCTGAGACTCATGGTGGATGCAAGATCTTCCCGCACAATGCCGAGAAGATCTTCGTCCTCCAGTTCAACCGCCTCGGGATCGTGTGCTCCCCCAATCATCGCACGCAACAGCACTTTCCCGTTAGGTGCGCGGTAAGGAAACAAGCTCGAATCCCAGAGACAGCCCAGAATCCTCGGTCCCTCTCCCCGCGGCACAAGGAAACCAAACCCGTCCGGGGCACCGCCGGCGGCCGCGGCATCATAGCCGAGTGCCACAACGGCAAGGCTCGCCGAGTTGATCTCGCTTAACAGCGCCGCCATTTCGGAGTCGATTCTCTCGACGATCTTCTGAGCACGACTCGCCGGTACAGCCAGGACCACCGCGTCGGCGGACAGATGGGAGCCGTCCGACAGAGAAAGCAGCCACCGAGTATTCCGCGTATGCTCCAGAAGCTTGACCCCGACGCCCAACCTCACGGAATCGCCGAGTGCAGAAACGAGTGCCGCGGGAAGCAGATCGAGGCCCGAATCGAAAGAAGTAAGGGTACCCCCCGGTCCGGCAGGGCCTCCAGGGCGCGTCAGCTCCGCCGTCCGGTCGCCTGGTACTGAGCCGGTCCTCAGC
Organism: uncultured Gemmatimonadaceae bacterium; assembly: GCA_964580055.1. GTDB lineage: Bacteria > Gemmatimonadota > Gemmatimonadetes > Gemmatimonadales > GWC2-71-9 > JBDGYW01. The sequence goes on from CAZOJI010000056.1 coordinate 14,467, forward strand.
TCGCGTCGTGCCGCACGACGCTCTCGCATCTTGGCGAGCATAGCGCGCGTCAGGCTTCCATGCTCCGATTCCATCGCGGCCATCTTGGGAAACGTGGAGGAGAGACTCAGCTCGTGGATGTTGCCGGCGAACACCCCCGAAACCATCGCGTCTATCAACACGTCCGCGGCCTCCCTCCCTATCCGCCGGCGCGCAAACTCGTAGATAGTTTCGTCCGCACCCTGCGGCTTGCGCCTGGCGAACGGTTCCCGCAACACCCTCAAGCGTCCCGGGAAACTCAGCACCGGGCTCTTCAGAAAGCCGACCGGTCCGCTCGGCAGCAGATGGAGCCGTCCGTCGCGACAGAGGAATCGCTTGGCGGCGCGCTCGTTGGCCCGCTGCGCACGGTCCTCCAGTTGCAGCCTCCGCACCAAGGCGAGCGTGGCCGGCACATTGTCCAGAAAACCGTTTGGTCCCCATTCGATCGCCCACCCGTCAAAGCGATCAGTCCTAATGTTGCCGCCCGGCCGGTCCTGCGCCTCGAGTACGACTACTTCAATTTCGTCGCCGATTTCACGGGCTCGGTCGCGCGTAAACAACGCCGTTGCGAGTCCGGCGATTCCCCCGCCGACTATGGCCACCCGCTTCATGGTCCGTTCGACGTCCCGGAGTCCGCGAGATGGTCAACCACGAGGCCGGCCAAAACACCGCCTAGTTTCGGGTGAGCGTTGAAGCTGGGCACGATATGGTACTCCGTGATCCCGGCTTTCCGGGCCTGCTCGCGATAGAGCACGCCCAACTCATAGGTGGTTTCGATGTGATCCGACACGAACGATATCGGCCACACGACCAGGGCATCGTGCCCGCGCGCGGCCAGTCGTTGAATCTCCTCTCCCGTGCCCGGCCCGATCCACTTCACCGGCCCGGTGCGGCTCTGAAACGCCAGGTGGTGCGGCGGCGCGTCTTTGATTCGCGCCAGCACTCCCTCCAGCGTGCCCCGCACGTGCTCGACATAGGGATCGCCGCGGTCCACGAAACGCCTCGGAAGACCGTGAGCCGACACGAGCAGGTGAACGCGTTCTCTGACCGGCGGCGGCAAACCGTCCAGAGTCTCCTCCACCAGGCTAGCCCAAAGATCCAGGTAGCCGGGGTAATCGTGCCAGGATCTGATAAATGAGATCTCTAGGTCCAGTCCCAGACGGTCGCTGGCCGCCAATAGGTCAACCTCGCTGCTGCCGGTAGTCGCGCGGGTGTAGTGTGGATAGAGCGTCAGCCCGACCACTTGCTGAGCGCCGGCTGCCGCGAGATCGGCGAGAGCCTCGTCGGCGAACGGATGCCAGTAGCGCATCGCCATGCCCACCTTGGGAGCGTCCTCCAGTTTCCGTGAAAGCCGGTCCTGCAGAATCTCCATCTGTTTCGTTGTCCAGTGTACGATCGGCGAGCCTCCGCCGATTGCGTGATAGTTCTCGATTGCGTCCGCCAGGCGCGCTCGTACTATCAGGCGACCAAGCAGCTTCTGACCGATACGGCCACCCGGAAGGCGGATAATCTCCCGGTCCGCAAAGAGATTGTTCAGGAAAGGACGCACCGCGCCGAGCCGGTCCGGCCCGCCCATGTTCAGCAGCAGCACACCGGTGTTAGCGCGATCCGGTCCGTTGCGTGCCATGGCAAAGCCGGACCTCACGTCTCGACTGTTGGGCAGCAGCGGTCCCGGGAGAGGAAGGGTTTGGGACGACTCGGTCGCGCTGGTCGTCATACCGTTCTCGAGAAAACCGGCTTGTCTTTCGCCTTGGATTCCAAATAGCGATCGAAAGCCATACACACGTTGCGGACAAACAGCCGGCCGGCATCCGTGACCGTGAGCGCCCCCTCTGTGAACTCCACAAAGCCTTCTCTGGCCGGCTCCAGGAGCTTCTCGAGCGATTCCGAGAAGTATTCATCGAAATCGATACCGAAGCGCCTGCTCACATCGGCTTTGGCGACGTGGAAATTGCACATCAGCTGCGTGATCACGTGGCGGCGGATGCGGTCATCCTCATTCAGAATGTAGCCGCGCTCTATCGGCAGGCGGCCATCATCCAGCGAGCGATAGTAGGCCGACAGTTTCTTCGCATTCTGGAAATAGCCACACTGCACGTCGCCGATACCGGAGATTCCAAATGCCACCATGTCTGCCGCCGGCTTCACCGTGTAACCCATGAAGTTGCGATGCAACCGCCGATCTCGCGCCGCTATGGCAAGCTCGTCGTCGGGAAGCGCAAAGTGGTCCATGCCGATGGGTTCATAGCCGGCGCCGAGAAATTCTTCCATTGCGCGGAGGTAGAGCCTGAGCTTGAGATCCGCAGATGGCAGCACGCTCGAATCGATCTTCTTCTGATGACCGCGTATCCAGGGAACGTAGGCGAACGAGTATACGGCGACCCGGTCCGGACGCAGCGCGATCACCTCGTGCAGGCTGTCCGTGAAAGTCTCGAGTTGCTGCCCAGGGAGACCGTATACCAGGTCGATGTTGATCCCCTCGCTGAATCCGACATCCCGAGCCTTACGCATCAGGCCGCGGGTTTGATCGAGCGTCTGGTTCCTCGTGATCGCCCGCTGCACCTCGGGGGTGAGGTCCTGCACGCCGAGGCTCAGCCGATTGAAACCCAAACGGGCAAGTGCTTCCAGGTGTTCGCCGGTCGTAACCCGAGGGTCGACCTCGATCGCGATCTCCGCGTCCGGAGCGAACGTAAAGTGTCCCGAAAGGTGCTGAAACAGCTCGGCGAGCTGATCGGGTGAGTAGTACGTGGGCGTTCCGCCGCCCCACTGCATCTGTGCCACCAAACGGCGGCGCGGAAGCAACTCCGCGACCATGTCGATCTCGCCCCTCACGTAATCGAGATACCGTTGAGCGACGTTGCGGTGAGGCGTGATTACCACGTGGCACCCGCAGAACAGGCAGCGGTGCTCGCAGAAGGGGAGGTGGCAGTACAGGCTCAGCGGTGCTTCGCTCCCCTCGACGTCGGCCTCGTGGAGATGCCGCCGGTAGTCACGCTCAACTACGCCCGCATTGAACTCAACGGCTGTGGGGTAGGAGGTGTAGCGCGGGCCCGGTTTGTCGAAGCGTCGCAGCGTCTCTTCCGTAACCATGTACGGTGTAGCCATGACCGTCGATCACCGAGCAGTGCGCTCGTGAACGTAGTCCACCAGGCGCGCGACGGCATCGGGGTCGGTCGTGCGTTCGATGCCGTGCCCCAAGTTGAAGATGTGACCCGGCTCAGGCCCAGCATCTGCGAGAACGAGGTCTATCCGGCGTTCCAGTTCCTCGGGAGCGGCAAACAGAGCGGCGGGATCCAGGTTGCCCTGCACCGCGACACCCGGTCCAAGGTCTCTTCTCGCCCGTGACAGAAGAGTGCGCCAATCGACGCCGACGACATCGACATCGATCTTGCTTACTTCTTCCAGTAGGGAAGCACCCTGATTCGGGAAGTAGATCAACGGCACGTCCAGCGGCTTCAGGGATTCGACGATGCGGCGGACAGCGGGAGCGCCGAACTCTTTGTACTGGGATGGTCCCAGCAGACCAACCCAGGAATCGAACAGCATCAGCGCCTGAGCACCTGCTTCGGCCTGTGCACGCAGATACGCCGCGGTCGAGGCCGCGAGCTTGTCCAGCAACGCGCTCGACGTATCGGGGTCCGCGTACAAGAGGCTTCTCGCCTCCGCGAAAGTCTTGGAGCCCTGTCCCTGTACCAGGTAGCAAAACAGCGTAAACGGGGCACCGGCGAAACCTATGAGCGGTATCGATTCCTTCAGGCTGTCTCGAAGCAACCGCACCGTTTCCAGGACAAAGGGTACGCTCTCTCGCGGGTCGGGCAGACTCAGCGCATCCACCTGTTGCCGCGTCCTGATCGGTGAAGCGATCACCGGACCCGGATTGAAACCGAGTTCCACTCCCATTCCCTCTACGGGAGTCATGATGTCGCTGAACAGAATGGCTGCGTCCATCCCGAAGCGACGTACTGGCATGAGTGCGACTTCCGCCGCCAGCTCCGGCGTCTTGGTGAGGGTCAGAAAGTCGACGCGCTCGCGGATCTTCCGATACTCAGGCAAATAGCGGCCTGCCTGCCGCATGATCCATACCGGCGTGTGCTCGACCGGTTGGCAGCGGCATGCGTCGAGAAAGGGAGTCGTAGTAACAACGCTGGTGGGCAACTCACACTTCTCCTTTTTACGGCCCTTTGATTTCGCTGGAACTCGGCATTCCGGCCATAATCGGAACTGGTTGAAGCTAGTAGCCGAGCCAAACAGGCTGCATTCGGACATTTGCGGAACGGCACGTCGGTAGAAATACGGGGGCGGATAGCAACGCCGTATGGCATACTGGTTGTTTCGAGCGGCACTGACTGCCCAGACATGGTATTCGTGACGGCACTCACAAAGGTAACGTGATATAAATCCGCATGTTACGTCGCCGCTGCCGAGGTTGTCTTATATGGTAGCAGGGGGGACGTCACAGTCCGCAAGCCATGGAAGTATCGAAACCGATTCGTATTTTGACTGATGGAGGGAAAGAGAATGCGCAATAACATCATCAAGCGCCTCGCCGGCACAGTTTTGGTCGCGACATTTGCTGTCGCGTGCAGCGATGGAGGCCCCGAAGCCACCGGAGATGTCGACATCACGATGCAACAGACCGACGCCATTCTGGCTCAAGTGGTGGGCGGCTGGTCCGCAAGCATTGTCAGCGCCGGAGCATCAGCGGCTATGGTCGAGCCTGACATGGTCGAAACGCTCGCCATCAGAGTGACAACCATCCAGTTATTGCCGCAGGGCCGAGATGAAGAGGAAGATGGATCGTGGGTCACGCTCGACCTCGACGAACCCGTATTGCTCGACCTCATGGATTTGCCGACCGAGGGCGAATCGCCACTCGTGATCGCATCCGGCGAAGTCGAGGTAGGCACTTACGCCAACGTCAGGCTTTTCACTGACAGCGCTTCGATTCGTTTCAAGGGACCTATCGAGCTGGGTGTCGCGGCCACTTTTGAAGCCGGCGAGGACTACCTGGTGGAGATCCCATCTGGAACTCAAACGGGCATCAAAACCAATCTGACTTTCACAGTCGAGGCCGAGGGAGACCTCAACGACGTCAGTCTGCTGTTCAGCTCCGGATCGACCTTTCAGAACGTGACGGCCACGGGGACCGGCAGGGTGATGCTGACGCCGATCATTCACGAACGTGGAGAAGGTGGCGCATAGGAGCGTACAGCTCATGTCTCACCGAGGCCCTGAGATCTCAACGGCGAGCTGTTTGGCTCGCCGTTGTCTTTTTGTATGTCAATCATGACCCCGTGTGCCGTTGCTGGTTTGAGATGTCGGGTGCTTGAATCTCAGCGTCAACACGCACTCCTGTGAGTCCATCACGGATCGTCAGATCGGTTCTGACTCAGAAGGTCTCCCCGAGCAGTGGTGTGATCGTGCGCTCCCCGGAAGCGCGCGTCGCTTCTGGAGAGACAGCCTTGTACACTGCTTACTCCATAACCGCTCAAAATGGAGAAGCGAATGAGCATAATGACGTCACGACTCGCATCAACCACGAGGCCCATTTACGCGGTATTGACTGTCGTGGTGATGGCTTGTGTTACTGCGCCGGCCTTGGGTCAGAATCGAGACGAACCGATCACCGCTGTTCTGGGTGCGATGCCGATCGAGGTCGAGCCTCTGCTGCAAGAACTCGCACACCCCGATCTTCGAACAATTCAGGGCATCCCATTCACCGTGGGCACGCTGAACGGTCGAGACGTCGTGATCGCGGAGACCGGCGTCGGCAAGGTGAACGCGGCAATCACGACGACTCTCCTCATCGAGCATTTCGAGCCGTCCGAAGTCCTGTTCACTGGTATCGCCGGAGCGCTGGCGCCCAATCTCGCTCCCGGAGATGTGATGATAGGTCAGAGGGCTGCACAACACGACCTGGGCACGCTCGGCGCCGATGGTTTGACACTCTGGGGAGCGCGCCCGGCTGCCGACACCACCAGGAACCCCGTCTTCTTCCCATCAGACACGACGTTGCTCGAGCTTGCGGCACGCGCCGCAGAACACGTTCAACTGAACCGCGTCCGGCCGGTGCAACGGCCGCCTCGCATCGTGGTCGGGACCGTACTAACCGGCGACGTCTTTGTAGCGAATTCCGAGAAGAAGAAACAACTGGCGGCCGAATTCGAAGGAGACGCGATTGAGATGGAAGGAGCCGCTGTAGCACAGGTCTGCTGGCAGATGGGACGTACGCCTTTGATCCTGATTCGCGGCATCAGCGACGCGGCGGACGAAGCTGCGTACGAGACCGCCGAAGTATACCAGAGGATTGCGGTGGACAACGCGGCGAGGCTGACGGGCGCAGTGATCGCTGCGTTGAATGGAACGTCGAGAAGATAAGGGCCGGTGAACCTGCCGGAAGTGCCGCCGGAGTTGCCGACATGGCCGTAGGAAAGGACAGCACGAAGCCGGGGGCGGGGCGCGGCGGGCGGAAGCGCGCGATCAGTGGCCGGCAACTGACGCGCCGGAGAAGTGTAATGACAGGTAGTCGCAAATCACTCACGTGGTGTGGATTGGATGCGGCACCGCAAAGCCAGGTGCTTGGGAGCACAGGAGCACCGCGGGTTTAGAGATAGCGTAACGAATGAGCGTATGGTTTAGACAAGAGCCATACGCAAATGGCGGAAGGGAGGGTGCCATGATTCGTACAATTGCAGCACTGACGACAGCAGCGGGCTTGGCTGCCGTGGCGCTGCCGGTTCAACTGCACGCACAATCGGAGACGCCGGAAGACGTGGTCAGGGCCGCCGAAATCACTGTAGTGGTGGACAACGGCAACTGGCTGGACGTGCGGGTTTATGCGCGGAGCGAGAGCGGTTCCTTTGACCGAATCGGGACCGTCACTTCATTCTCGACTAGAAAGCTCGAGCTACCGCGATGGATCACTTCAGCCAACACTGAGGTACAGCTCATCGCCGCACCCATAGGTTCGACCCAGAGATATGCGGCTCCGCCTGTGCTGGTGTCAGCGGGCGACGTAATCGAGTGGAAGTTGGGCAACAATCTGGCTTCTTCCAGCATATGGGTGCGGGCGGGTTGACTGACGGTCTGATCGAAACGAAGAGAGCAGCACAACAACCCGCTGAAGAGATGGGACCGCGGTGCGTTGGCCGCGCGTGGCGTGGCCCCTCTCGCCCCTCCGCGAGTTCATGCCGGCGGCGGCACGACTTCGGGCGTCAGCATCCAGCCCAACTGCCACGGCCCGGAACCGTCTCTGACCAGGCACACGATGCCGCCCATCCTGAATTTCACCGGATGCCGATCGGGATCACCAGTTGTCAGCAGAGAACAGAGCCGGCTCACGTGCGGCATGTGGCCGACCAACATGACCTGATTTCCCAGCGAGTCCAGCTCCTTTAGAATCAGGTCCGGGTCGTCGTTGGGGGATAGGCCGTCGCGCTCGAGCGGTGCTTCAGTCACTCGCAACTGCTCGGCGAGGACTTCCGCTGTCTGACGAGCGCGCAGCTTACCCGAGTGGTAAATGGCGGGAACGTCAACACCCGCAACCTGGGCGGCACGACCTACTCGCATCACCTCGGCCCGCCCAAGTTCGGTCAACGGCCGCGTTTCGTCCAATTCTTTGGGAAGCGCTTCCCCGTGTTGCACGAGATACAGTTCCAT
>CAZOJI010000056.1:22243-25097 GCA_964580055.1 uncultured Gemmatimonadaceae bacterium
AGCCCTTCGCACAACCCCAACGACGGAAACGAACCACCCGGGAGAAGCCCAGCGTCCACCTCGTGCTCTCCGGGGCACGCACGGAGTTATGAGATCCCGGTCGGGCGGGATTCAGCTACGGAGCTCCGAATCTCTCCTATCGAGTTCCTGGCGTATGGCTGATACGGCATTTGCGGGAACATCGTAGCGGTTCGCATACCGCTCCCAGTCGGCTATCGCGTTACGTGCCTGTTCCAGGATGTGCGCCGGCTTCTTTACGCCGAACTCGTTGGCGATGTCGAAGAGGTTGCTGTCGCGGATACCGGTGGTTTTGTCGCGTATGCGAAGCTGATGAGCGCGCGTCCACCCCTCGCCACGCGCGAAGGTGACGTCGTACGCGGGCGTGAGGCGCCATTTGCCGTTACCGTCCATTTGGAATGAAAAGTTCTTCACGTGGTCGTCCTGGTTGACGGCGAGCACGTTGAAGACCATACGCCTGAATGCCTCGCCGAGAGAATCGTAGGTTCCTCCTAGTCTCAGGACCGTGCGAAGGTACTCCTCGTAGGAGCTTGCTCCAGGCTCGTTGTAGTCGACGTGGAGAAGGCCGCCGAGTGTGTGTTGGTGCAGTCGCACGTCGTCATGTTCATCGAATCGGTGGATGAGGAGATGTGCGTATCCGCCAATCGCCAGGACTTCGATGTCGTTGATGTCTATGCCGGCAGCCGCAGCCATCTCGCGGTACGCCGCTTCAACCCGGTTGTAGTGTTGCGGTGCCCCCAGTGAGCCTGCGGGTCCGTGACCGCCCACGCCGTCGAATTTGAGGATGCAGGCCCTTTCTCCCGGCCTCCTAGGTGTCCCCCCGGATCGAATCGTACCGGTTTCGGGATCGATGTGCACGATCGCTTTGGGACGCCTCCCGCCGGCCGAAGAGCCGATTCGGTAGATCTCAGGAATCGCGACTTCGGCATAGCCCTGTACGATTCGCCTGGCGTCATGTGCAAGCGCCTGTACCTCTAGCGACTCCTGCTCGGCGCGCCGGGTGGGGACCGTGGCCGGTGGATGAAACGTGAGCGCGCCAAGCGCTCGTTCGCCGATGTAGAGAAGGCGCTGAACGGCGCTCATTCCTCGGCGGGCCTCGCCGCGAGCCTCGTAATAGGCTCGAATAACGCTGCGCCCGAAGTCGTCCGGGAGGGCATCGGCAAATACGCCGGGAAGTCCCAGGAACGCTTCCCGCCTCATCAGCTCTTCGAAGCTCTGCGGCCCCTGCAAATCCAACGGCAGAGAGAACGGAGAGATCTCGAGTCCGCTGCGTCTGAATTCTTCCGCGTACTCGAATAGGATTCTACCGTTTTCCAGCTCCACTAGGGCCCCCACCGTACGTCCCCAGAGGCGGACCTCGGCCTCGGCATAGACTTCAGCGTCGTCAGCCACTTTGCTCCGCCTTTTGCCTCCTCAGGCGCTCCATGGGCGAGATTTCCGATGCCGGGATGAAGCTCTCCAGACCGGCCAACCTTCCATATACGCGAAGCAGGCGAATCACGGTGAGAAGCGTTGGATTGTCGCCTTGTTCCGCTCGGTACAGGGTATTGCGACCGAGTCCCGCACGTTCAGCCGCCTCGGACTGTGTCAGACCGCGAGCCTTTCGCAGCGCCGCCAGGCGTTCGCCTATGGTTTTCAGGGCTTCTCGATCTGTGACAGAAGTGTAACTTATATTGTGCATATGCACCCTATCTAAGCTCAATTACACCGTAAACGGTACACAGCCACTAAACAAGCTATGGATTTGGTGACTCGAGCGCAATGTGGGGTGTGTTATGGATGGTTGAGCGGATTCGCTCTGCTTGCGGGTTACGCAGTGGTCGAACTCGTCGTGTTCTGGATGCGGGTCGATGAACGCTTCCGGGAACCTCGCGTGGTGCGAAGCTTCGCGGGCTTCGTTGTGGCAGGGCAGCAAGTTGTAGGGCTTGTGCTGTGGTCGAACCATTACAGCACGTCATGCGGTCTTCACACCAGTTCAAGCATGACTACGGAACCAACTGTCAGACTTCGACATAGCACAGTGCGCAAAGACTGTAACGGAAATCACATTTCGGTCTGATAGTTGCTTTCAAGCCTTTCCGACGTTGTCAGGACTCACGCCAAGTGTGGACAATCCCTGAAGGGGTCGCAGGTCGGCCGGATTCTCACCTTACCCGGAGGGCGGAGGGCCACAGTGCTCGAGAAGCTCAAGGCTGTCTTGAGATTGGGGGTGCCCAGTGGCAACACCCTCAACTATGAAAGCACCAAAGCCCAAATCGACCGAACCCTCTTGGAGTTTCAAAAACTGCAGGAGCGGCGGCGCTTCCTGGAAGAGCATATGAAACCGTGGTATTCCGATGCGCGGTACCACGGCGCTCTCTGCCGCATTGAAGCCGACCAGCGTCGGATATTGAAGAAGCTAAGGAGTTACTTCGCCAGAATCGAAGAGATCGAATCGACTGGCGAATGACGGGACGTAGAGCTGACGACTCTTTTGCCGGGCGGTACTTGCGAGGATCACATCGAGTCGAGTTCAACCAAACCACGAGACAGGTAGGGGAAGGATTGCACTGAGTCCAAGCGTCCGTACGCCGCCGAGGTTTGCATCAACGGGACAGCTATGCTAGGAAAGCCTGTCCGTTGGATAGAAACGGGACTCCTCCGGAATCTCCGGATCACAAATCAGCAGAGCCCGATCCCGTAAGTCGTTACGGACAGGTCAAATCGGGGTAGGAACTGGAACCCTACTGGAACCCCATGTCGGATACGTAGAAAACCGACAGGGCTAACTTATTGCCCCATCGGCCATTACAAGTCGGGACGGTGGGATTTGAACCCACGACCCCCTGAACCCCAT
>CAZOJI010000057.1:0-24531 GCA_964580055.1 uncultured Gemmatimonadaceae bacterium
ACACCACACCCCACGTTGTCTAGCTACGCCCGGTTGACTTCGGAGGCCTTATAAGTGTTAGAAAGCGCATTGCCTAGAATCGGCCGAACCATTTGTTCGTCCTGAGCGAGAGCGCCTCCGCGTGAACTAGGATGCGATCAAGCGCCGCTCTGAGGGTCGAGAGTTCTATCTCTGAGAGCGGTTTGCCTTTGTGTTTCGTTTCGGAGAAGCTCACTGCCCCTGGGCTTCCGAACCAGTGGGCATTCATGCTCCTGATGTTCGAGTATGCGACCATCGCGATACGGGCACGCCAGAGTTCGATCTTGAGGAACGCGATAGAATCTGCCTTTACGCTAGACCCGAGCGCTGCGAACAGCTCATCGTCTGAGAGTGCTTCATCCGAAGCGAGTCGGGCAAAGAATGGCTCCAACTCAATTCGGACGGATTTGGACGCACTCTTCCAGGGCATAGAACGCTGAAGAAGTCTCGGGTGCACCAACGCTAGCTCTGGGACTCCGCCGTGTTCTACCAGCGCTGTCACGAAACCGCGTGCTCCGCCGCTCGTAATCCCGTTGAGCGCGTTGCCCAACGCCTCGATGTAGCAACACACCAGCAAACGCGCTTCATCATCGTGTCCCTCTTGGGACAACCTATCGGTGAGCTTGGCCTTCTGGCGGAAGTGATCGAAGAATGCCTCGATGAAGGTCTTCTTCGCAGCGAGGTCCTCAGGTGACGACATGTTTCCTGCGCTTTCTAACTATCCAATTTTCCTGACCAGCGTAACGAAATATCCAGCGCGCCAATGCTTGGTAAGGAGATGGACTGCAAGATTCTGTGATGAGTAAGTCCATACCAAGCCCCAGGTTGGACCGCGTGAAGCTGGTGTTACACCGCAGATAGCCTGCGGGAACTTAACCCGATAATACGCGCCGGCGCCGGTGCTGGCAACCAGCGTGTCAACAGGTCAAATCGCGTCCATAGGGCTTCGAACCCCAAGCGCTCCACGGTTCAGAACATGCGTGTATATCGTCGTCGTGCGCACGCCCTCAATGCGTCGCAGACGGACGAGCAACTGCCCATATCCTTACCTTTCCGGGAGTCGATCGAGGCTTACAGGCGATGCTGCGTGCTAGAGCCCGAATCGTAACTGAAGCATGTCGTCGATTTCGTTCATGGTTGCGCTGTCCACCACGACCCCGGTTTCATCCCTCACATGCTCTGGGTAGAAAAGCGACCAGACAAACTCTACACTCAACACTGCGTTGTGGTATGGCAGTCCGCATCGTGTCAGCCACTCGGCGTCTTGAATTAACACATCATAGTGACGGGGTTCAAATTCCTCTGCGTCGTTGATGGGTAAGACGGTTTGGTGTCGTAACTCCATCGAGTAGCGCGGTTCGGTGACTATCACGGCGTGTGTGGCTTCAGCCTGCTCAGTCATCCCCGCCGTCAACGCCACAATCTGCCCGCGCATGCTTCCCGCGGCTCGCCCATGCTCAGCCCCCGTCCCAGACCCAAGACCAAGGGCATCCCGTAAGCATTCTCTAATGTGCAACATATCGTCGACAACCCGCCCCGCCTGACTACCGAGTTGGTCCACAGCGGCGATTACGAGTCTCGCCGGATAAACATAGGTGGCCTTGTTGAAGCCCGTGCCGGTATATCTGGTTTTGCTTGGGTCTAAGAGGTAGTAGGGCGCGGAGTGCATGGCCTCGGTTGGCTGGGTGCTGCAGTATGCGAACGTACATATCGGACTGGATTCATCGCACTCGGTGAGTAGTACATGTCGTCGGACTTTCACGCCAGGGTCACCGCCAGCCTCGGGGTCAAGGTAGTAAACCTCCCCGGGAAATCGCTTCACTGTTACTTCACCTCGCGACGGATTATTGAGCCCGTTGTGTTAGAAATAGAAGAGGTCCGAAATTCTCTTCCGGACCTCTGTATGCATAGACAACACTGCACTCTTATGCAGAGCGTCTGCGCCGCGCGTCCCGATACTTCTTCACTGCACGGAAACCCGCATCCTGCAACGCCTGGAACTCCGCATGATCTGGCGGGGGGGTGGGGTCTCTCTTGAGCCGGACGATAGACGCAAGCGACCGCTTCTTTGGCGGCAATGGCGTATCGTTCCTAGTACTGTTTCTCATGGTATTGATTGCCCCTTGGGTTCTTGCCCTTGAGTGGCACTACACTACCGTTCCGTTACGGTTCCGTCAAGCGCAATTATCGCGCCACGATCGGCGCACTCGTACCAGAATGCACCCCAACAACTGAAATGATCGTACTCCGGTATGGATACTTGAGAATGCTCTTGTGGACCTGACATCGGTCATGAATCGTAACCCTAGACACTCCGGTCTCGCTAGGCCCCAATTCCAGACGTCGGAGATAACGGATCCCCCCCCACTCACACAGCGTCCAAGAACACCGCCCGACGCAAGCGGTCCAGGTCAATCGCGGTGGTCATGCGCGGCGTTCCCGCGGCTCGCGCCTGACCTGCACGTCGCCCTGAATCTGGCGCTCATACACCGGCAGCACGTCCTCGAGTGCTTTTCGCAGCTCCAGCGTTGGAAACGGCTGGTCTAGGGCGGCTTCAATCAACTCACATGCTATCCTCGAGATATACATCACGATGAAACCTCCAAAGTCTCGCAAATTGCAAGAGCATTATATCTGGCGATCATTTGCCGCCCTCGACACGCAATTCCGCGCGCAACTCCTCCTTCAATGTGTCCAATTTCTCCACCATCGGCCCTATATCATCGCACTCCAGTAGATCGGGCGCCCACTTACGCGGTAGCGCGTCGATCTGCGCGTTGAACCGCGTACATAGATCCTCGATAATAGCCGTGAACTGCGCGATCGGTACCACGTTTTCCCGCTCACGCTGGTACTTCAGTTCCGCAAGATCGGCCTGCGCCTTAGTCAGTCGCTCAGTGTGCTCGCCCTTGTGCGCCTGCTCTACCTGCTCACGCAAATACTGCACGTACCCACGCACCACACCCACCAACTCGTACTCGCCCCCCTCGGCACGCGGGATGATACCCTTCTGGGAGAGTTGCTGGACACGTCGCTGGGTGAGATCGAACAGTTGCGCGATGACCTTACTAGAATACGCGGCCGGCGCGTCCTGCGCCTTAGACTTGGCTTTGGATTTGGGCATCTACCTACCGCGTAGCGAAGTGCATCAAAAAAATCTCGTAACTAGCGGAGAGTCGGACCAGTCCGGTACCCGCTAGGGATAAGCAAGGAAGGACCCCCGCTGGCTCTCAGAGCTCACTGAGGGCGTCGGAAGCCACGCGGAGCGGTACCAACGGGGTCCGCAGGTCGCTCGCGGGGCTTGAGTTCTGAATTGTAGTCTGTGGTGGCTCATCGACCGGCCGGAGCAGGTCAAATTCCAAAGCGCGCTTGCGCCGTTCACTGGCGTTTGTCATTGGACCTCCCACGTGCCTCCTCGACAAGCCGTCGCACGACGCCCGGCGCCCGGCACCTGCCGCGTCGTGAGCGGGTGTAGTCTTTGTACAAACCATTGACGAGGTCGGAACATTCGCCTCGGTGTGCCAACACGCCCAGCATGACGTGATACACGGCGCCAGCTGCCGGGATCGGTTGCAGGCACACAAAGCAAATACCGGCGTCCATCATCTCGCGCCGTTCACTGATGCTTGTCATTGACCCTCCGGGATCGGACGGAGTAGAACGCGGGTCGGATCCGCCTCGAGCCTCCATGCTCTAAACGGGCCGCCGGGCTGCCACCGTACGACGGTATCGTCCAGGTGATACCACCCAACGACGCGTTCGGCTTCAACCATGATTCGCGGCACGAGCGGGCCATATACCACAAACCCACCCGACGGCAGACGACACACCGTGAGCCGGTGCCAGCCACCAGTTACGACCAGGTCGCCGTCCAACGGCCCACCAACGCACTCGATTGACTTGCACCGCCGATGCTGCCAGCACCAGCGGTAACCAAGATCGGCCGGCCGCGAGCAAGGGCAGCCCTCATATGTGACGGCCTGACACATCATAGTCTGTGATCCTCCTGGCTGGCCTTCACAGACCGCGCGCCGCGCCCGGTGGGCGTGGGATCCGCAACATCCGCAACAACGCCCGGTTTTACTGGGGTTTCGGCGGTTTTCACATCCGCAACAGGGGGGTGCGTGTTGCACTTTGAAAACCCGTGTTTTCCCGCGTCATTGCTGGATTGTTGCGGATGTTGCGGATCAAAAGGGAGGTAACGGGCGAACGCGTCGGTAAACTGATCGAAAAGGTACCCTCGAGGGGTCCCTTCACCAGTACGTATGACTTGTGGCTTCACATCAAACCGACTGAGCAGTCGAGCAATCTGGCGTGGCGTGATCGGCTTCCCTCCCTTCCGCTCTGGCCAGGATCGCTCCTCCCGTTCGGCTAGCGATTCAGCAATCGCGGCGGACGATAGGCGAGTCGTTCCATTGATACGAAACAAGTCTCGTATGTCGGCCAGTAGCTGAATCGCAGGCGTGGAATCGCCATCTTCATTGCCGCTGAGGCGTTCCGCGGCCTGCCGTGCTTTCCTCGCGCTCCAAGGGCCTGCGAGGTCGGCAATCGCGACTAGCGGCCGCCAATTGTCGGCTGCGCGGTCGTCGAGCCCCACAGGCATATCAGCCGGGTCGAGATCGCGCAATTGAACACTATGATCTGCCACCCAGCGGGCTGCCTTACGACGCAGCGTTTCGAATCCCCCCAGCCGGTCGAGCCGCAGGGTCCCGACTGGCTCGTCAGGTCTCCGGCGTCTCATCCGAATAATGATCGATCTGTCTTCGATCGTGCTTGGGAGGGTTCCAATCGCTGCGACGGCCTTCGGCGCCCACGTTGAGAACGTCCGAGCTTCAAAGTTTTCACCAACGGTCCGGACGACTACCGCGCCAGGCTTATGGTGCCCGGAATTCAGAATGCCCCGTAATTCTTCCCGCTCGCGCAGGAAGGTGTCGGCCTCATCGACAAGTAGGGTGGGGCGGAACCGCTCCACCGCTCGGAATAGAGCCGCGGCCGTGATGTTTGCCGCTGGTAGGGGCCTCGGCACCATGGATGAGATTAACATCAACGTTCGGGTCTTCCCACAACGCTTTTCGGGGGAGGTCAACCCAAGTAGCGGCGAGACCTCGAAACAGTCGTGCGCGTGCGAGAACATGATCCACAACGTCACCGCAAGTGCGGCGTGTTCGCCGATTGCAATGTGGTTCATGATGGCTGTCAACACCTCATCCAATAGCTCTTCGCCGTCCACCGGATCTGGCCACGGATCGACGTCCTCGAGAGCAACGATGCCGCCCGAGGTCGGATGCGCCGTATCGTCGGTCCCTGAGACTTTCGCATCGCGCAATGCGGCATCAGTGAGCCGCCGGGAATCGCAGACGTTCCGGGCCTTAAGGGTTTTAATCGCGGTGCTGCGGGCCAGCTCGCGATTAATCGGCGGGAGATGCCGCGCGGCATCGGCGTACGCCTTCAGCGCAGCGCCGACACTGTCGATGTCTGAGCCCCCATCGATTGCGCCGAGTGTTTCCTCGACAATCGAGGGAGCGAGAGTTCCGGCATCGGTTGACTCGCCGCAATCGCGCGGCTTGAAGTCAGAACTGCAGTGCCGATCCACGGCCTCTGGCCCGAAAAACTCTCTGACGTCCGCCATCGTGCGGTGGGCGCAGTGTTCATGCTGGCATTTGAAACCTGGCACCTGCGTGTCCGCACCGACCGTCCAGACGGCGGTGTCGGTGCCGTCAGACCCCGTTGTATGATCGCTGGCCCATGGGCACGTCACACCGTGCTTGTTGCCTCCCATGTGTTTGCCATACAATCCGGCCTCGCGAAACAGCGCCACCACATCGAGTGTGGCGAAGTCACCTCGGTACACCCCGTTCCCGCTCGCAGCACGGGGGGTAGGTGTGCGCCCCGCCGCCGGCTGTCCTTTCGCCTTCAGCAACTCAACCGGCAACACCGGCAGAGCCTCAACCGGGTGAAGCGCCGTGAGGCGCTCGTACGACGTCTCCGTCACCGGGTGGAACGACGGAGCGACGAATGTCATGAGCCCGGCAGTGTTGCCCGTTGTATCAACCCGGACTTCCTCGATTTCTCCCGGCGGTTTCGTATTCCGGACCCAGCCTTCGGCGCCATTGGCCGGCGGCACGCGGCCGAAGACGTGGAAACCGTTGCCTGTCCGTTCGATCATTGCGTCACCAAGTCGGAATTCCGTCACGGCGACTCGCATCCGCGTCTCAACCCCCTCTGGCGACTCGTCCGGGCGCTTATCAAAATCAAGACACGCAACGTTCGAATTGACGATCGCGAGATCGAGGAACCCCTCCTTCGCCGCCTGTGCCGGATCGGTTGCCAGCGCTGTTGTCCAGCTGTCGCCGGGGAAGCGTGGCCTCTTCTTCTCCTCGCCTCGATCGTCGACGAACTTCTCGAGCCGTACGGGAAGAGTGTGGTAGCCACCGCGGCGGTAGTCCTGGTGCGCAGTAATCGCCCTCTCGCTCCGTGTGGTGCGTGCCCCGTCAGTGGTTGGTGTTGTCGTCATTTTCGCCGTCCGATCCAACGGTCCAGACCGCGCTCGGAAAATCGAATCGCCCCCGTCGGGTACCTGCGCGTGAATGGCCACCCAGCCGCGTTTGCGTACACCGTGCGCCGGGCGATGTTGAGCCGGGCGGCGACTTCGCCAGCCCGCAACATTCGATCTGCGGCCGGTTCCTCGCAGCCGTTGCCATTTGGTGGCACGTCGATCTCCCGAAGCTCGTCGATCACGGTATCGAGTACCGCAGCAACCGGTGCCGACGCGTGCATCGCCGCTGCATCATCGCGGCGGCGCACGAGGTCATGGAGCAAGGCAGACAAGTCCGGCATCGGTGCGCGCTACCTGCGGGCCGGTTTCTTTTCGGCTTGATTCGAGATAAAACGATCTAGAGACGCGCGTTCAACGAGCCATCGACCAGCGACCAACTGCCCCTCGATCGTCCCGCACTGCACCAACCGGACAATTCTCTCCCTGCTCACTCCCGCTTCGTGAGCGGCTTCGACGGACGTTTGAAACTCGGATTGCGACATTTTTACCCCTTACATATTGCGTTATGTGTCCCACGGACATACAATACCCTATGCCGGTTTAATGAGTCAATGAAAAACCTTGGGACATGGACGGGTGAAAATGGCACGCAAAAGGCGCATCTTATGAAGATGGTCCAAGTTCTTGACAAGGTCCTTCTTGCTGACTTTGTCGCAAGCGCGGTTCAGTTGTTTGAAACACAACAACACGCGGCAGACGCCTTGAGAATCGACCGGAGACACCTTTACCGGCTGATCCGCGGTGAGACTGGAAACAGAATCAACCGCGACCTCTACGCGCGGCTTTTGATGATTATTCCCCGTGACCAGCACGATGAATTCCGCAGGGCGATTCTTGACCCTCAAACAGAACGCTACCTGGAGCAATACCGCTCGTGGCTCGAGTCACACCTGAAGCGGTTTAACGTGGAGATCGTGGGCACGCAGTACGAGGAACCAATCGCGCAAGCGCAACTCGATAAGGGAAAAGGCGCAACGTGGGAGGCCGTGGTTCGAGAATTGGCCTTCCAATCGCTGCTCCGGCATATGAACGGACGCAGCCCCCATAAGGAGATTCTCACAGATTTCGGCAAGAAGGCGCAGGGGCTTGGGTGGGTGCCCCGGATGGCACGTTACCAATTGGCACTCCGACGAGCGATAGAGCCGTTAATTTGCGACGCTGAAGCGGGGTATATCGAACGTTGGCCCGACGAACTCGAGCGGGCGACCACAAAGGGACGGAACGACGAACTGGCCCAATACCTCAGCGTCGCTCTGAAGGCAGAGCTCTTTCTATTGGGGCGCCCGCTAGCCATTGAAAGAGCTCAAACACTGGCGGCGAACTTTTCCGAAAACGAGCTCGGACTTCCCGCCAAGCGAGGCAAAAAATCATGACCGACAAGAACAACCAGCCAGCGAAGCGCGCATACGGAACCGGTTCCGTTCGCGAGAAACATGGGGTCTTCTGGATTCGGTTTCCTGACGGGCGGGGCGGACGTGTCGAGGAGTCAGCCAAGACAACGAAGCGCCAGGTCGCTGAGCGGTTACTGAGTAAGAGGCTTGGCGAAGTATCAAGCGGGCGGTATCAAGGCCCGGAGGCCGAGCGGCTGAACTTCGACGACATCGAGACCATGCTCACGGATCATTACTACGCGATGCGTTCCAAGGATCGAGCCGAACGCGCCCTGAAGCACCTAAAACGGCATCTCGGCTTGTACCTGGCCCGGAGGATCAGCGCGGACGTTTTAACCGCCTACCTGAACGCCAGACGCGAGGAAGATGCGTCGGAGAGCTCGATCAGATACGAACTCGCGATTCTCAAGAAGGGCTTTAGCCTTGCGATCCGAGCGGAAAAGCTGGATCGGCGCCCGGCCTTCCCTGCCCTGACGGTTGAGAACACGAGAACCGGGTTCTTTGAGCCCTCAGAGTTTCAGGCGCTATTGACGGAACTGCCCGACACACTCCAAGCGCTCGCGCAGTGTTTCTACATCACTGGATGGCGGAAGAACGAGTTGTTGAGCCGCCAATGGTCCAACGTCGACTTTGACGCCGAGGTGATCCGGCTCGAGCCGGGCGAGACCAAGAACGGCAATGGCCGTGCGTTCCCGTTTGGTAACCTTCCCGCGCTCAAGGCAGCCCTGAAACACCAGCGCCAATACACGGATGCCGTGCAGAGACGCACCGGTCAGGTGATCCCCTGGGTATTCCATCGAGAGGGGCACAAGATCAAGGACTTCCGGGCTGCGTGGCAGGCAGCGTGCAAACGGGCAAAGATCCCCCACAAGATCCCCCACGACTTCAGACGCACGGCCGTCCGGAATCTCGAACGCGCAGGAGTTCCACGATCGGTTGCAATGGCCCTGGTCGGACATCAGACCGAAGCCATCTATCGACGTTACGCGATCGTCTCCGAGGCGGACCTGCGCGAAGGCACGGCCAAGCTCGGGGCACTCGGCAAGAAGCGTTCGAAGGGCGAGAGAGGCCCGAGAATCTTGGACCTGAAATCCGGATAGGGACCGAACAGGGACCATTTGGCGTTTTGGGGACCAAAAAAGCCGCCTTTTCGGGCGGCCTTTTTGTGCCGTAAGTCGTTGTCCTGCCTTGTAGATGCCCGAGGAGAGAATCGAACTCTCACGGGGTTGCCCCCACGGGATTTTGAGTTCTCAAATGGCCCGAAATGGCGTCAAAAGAGGTACACAGGATACAAACACAGCCCGACATCTAAAGTCATACCGCATATACACTTAACTGGTATTCCTGCTGTTGTATCTCGTGACCTGCGTGTATACAAATTTTGCACCTTTCTACAAAGATTCTAGGGCAGAACTAGGGCAGTCTTGAAAAACGCCCACGCCAGCAGCCAGCGGGCCTTGCGGTCCCGTTCCCAGTGCACATCTTTGCCCACGGGTACAGAGGGAGACACCATTGTCTGATACCGTGATAGCGGCATTGGTAACAGTTGCTGGCATGCTCTGCGTTGTAATTGTGACAGAGATTTTTGCCCTACTACGAATGGACCGCCTAATTGAGCTCCAAACGGAAGCTGGCCGTAAAGATCGCTGGAGGGATGGGGTGCGTGACATCGTCGGCGAGATTGTCGCCCGTTCTGATCCACAGATCAACACAAGGCCGCAATATGGCCAGGTAGTGTCGCTAATTCACAGAGCACAACTGATGCTCGACTTCGATGATGGCAAAGAGGCCCATCTCAACGGGATCCTAAATGAGTTTGGCCTCGCTCTCAATTCATACGGCTCTGCCGCGTACGACGCTGAGAACGATGAATGGGACAGGCTTCAAGACCAAAAGGACTTACTGGAGATCCAGGGAAGACTAATTGACGCCACCAAGGCAGTACTCGGGACCGGTGGCCGCCCAGGACCACCTAGAGCGCTTTAGTATTGACGGAACAACCTCCTCACACCACAAATCCTTCCACAACCTCGTCTACCTCGTCGCCCAGGAAACCGCCGGCGCAGGCCTCGACACACGCCAGCGACGCCATCGCCAGCGCCACAACCACGTCGATCTTGTGAGAGGTCTTCGTCTTCGCAATGCGCCACCCGCGCGACGTCTCAACCGCTACCGCTCTCGAGATAGCCAACCGCACATCCGGATCCGGGTATACCCAGAGGTTACCGCCCTTCACGAGCTCGTACAGGTTCGATGACGCCGCTGTCAATCTGTCAACCGTCTGCGGGTACTCCTCCATCGGGATACCGCCCTTCACGAGCCGCTGCGCCGAACTCACCAGCTGGTAGGGATCATACCGCACAGCATAGACCGGAAACGCTCGAGCGAGCTCCAACACGGTCTCCTCCACAGTCGCCTCGAAGTCGAGCGGCTCGTCCGGACTCGGCTGGAAGATCCTGTGCCGCAGGAGCCGCACCTTCTGCTCGGTCCAATCCCAGGTCACCGCCACGATGGCCGTAGCGTCACGTTTCACACTCGCGTCCACGCCAACAAACACAGGCAACGTCGGATCCGATACCACCGGCCGGAGCCCCTGATCCACACACGCATCCCACCAATCCATCTCCACAAAGCCCGACTCCCCGGACGTGAAACGGTTCTCGATCATTCGCGTGTACGCCGTCGGCCGAAGCTGGTCACGCATCTGCTCAAGCCAGGCGTCCGTCTGCCACGGCGCCACAGGCCTGTGAGTCCAAAACATGAGCAACCGATCGGTCCGATACATCGCAGGCGAGATCTCCTCGCCCTTCTTGCCGCGCTCCCACAGCTCCTCGAGCAGGTCAGACTCGCCCTCGAAGCCCGCGTACGTGACGGTGAGCCGCACCGAAACCTTCCTCGTCGGTACCGGTACCATTTCATCCCACAGCCGGCGCCCAGACTCACTGATATACGCCCACAGCTCGTCGAATACGACGATCGAAGGGTTGGCGCCGGCCGCGCCGGCGTAATCCGCGGGCAGCGCCGTGATAGTCCCACCCGTCGCAGGAAACGTGATCACGCCCTTCCCGGTCAAGATCTCGGCCGTCCCTTGAAGCAGCGAACTCGCCTCGATGATGCGCTGACATGCCTTCCACACACGCCCCTGCGCCTGGTCGAAGTCGTTGGCGCACGCATAACCTTCTGCGTACCGCCCACCGATCACACGAACAACATAGAGCAGCGCCACGGCCGCCAACGCCGTCTTGCCGCTCTTCTTGGGTGCCGAAAACACGAGCTCCGGGCACGGCAGCGTGCCGTCATCCTGCAGCGTCAGCGCGTGCTCAAGAAACCGGTCCTCTGCTTCGTAGACCTCAAACGGCTCACCCGTCTCCGGATCAACCAACGCCCGCATGAAGTCAACCGGCCGGTCCCAGTACTCCGCGATCGGATCGCTGACGTCAACCACGTGACCGATCTCCTCCGATCGGCTCAACACCCGCCGCATTTCGCGGCGCCTGGTCGCTCTCATCTCGCGGCCTTCAGTCCAGTCTCGCCCCTGAGCCGCGCGTTCTCGGTCTCGAGTTGTTTCACACGAGCCGTGAGTCGGTCGTTCTCCTTCACGAGACGCTCGATCTGATCGCGATCGTAGGCCAGCTCCAGGTCGCGGATGAATCCGTTGATCAACTGCGCGATCGCGCCGGAGTAGCCGGTAGGCATCTTGCCCTCGGTCATCCAGTACACGATCCGCTGCCGCCACCTGGTGGCGTCCTCAACGGTCTTCAGGTCCCCGAGAGCCTCCCGGATCTCGTCAGGTTTTAGCTTCCGCCTGGCTGCGCCCGATGCCTTCCCGGCCTTCTTGGCGTACCGTCCGATGTTTGGATTCGGCATCAGCTGCTGATTCTCCCGTGGAGGTCCTGGAAGTCCTTCAGCCGCATCATGACGACAGCGCCGTCATCATGCGCCCCGAGTGGCTTCCATACGACCACACCGACTTTCCTCTTGCTCTCCATGCGGCCAACACGATTCCATCGAGCCAGGTGCGCAGGTAGCGCGGCATGCGGTACCCGAGCTTCGTCTGTAGGCACAACAACGGCGTCTCGACGTCGGCGCCGTGCCGATCAATTCCAGTCACAGGGATTCTCCTTCCTCCGAGTCGTTTCCCTACTCTGCGTTCGAATGCCTTCCAAGCCTTGTCAGCCAACGCTCACCTCACCCCCGCATCACCGTTGGGCAGAGCCGGGGAGGGCAATGTTTCTGAACTGGTGCCGCACCAGTGCCGCACCACTCCGGCACTGTGCGAGGCGCGGCTCCACCGGTAACGAGAAACCACCCGGGCCCCAGCCGTTCGGCCTCGAGCCATACGGCCCAGCCAAGACGGCTGGCCTCGATCTCGCTACCAATAGCGGTAGTTATGGTTCTTTGCACGTTGTCCGGCGGTTGAATTCATCCCATATCACACGGGATCTCTAATCCCGAGCGCCCCGGTAACTCGTTGCAATCAAACAACTTAGTGACACGCTGCCCTTGACATGCCCTAGAATCTTCTTTTTTCGGCTCTCCCATGTGTATGGAAATTTGACACCAACAAGAAGTTAGCAACGCCTGTTCAAGCGCCTCTCCGGCTCACTCCCTCCAACTCGAGGGCCCGGGTGATCTCGAGACGGCATCAGTTCCCCACTCTCGCTGCTTCCAGTTCCCGTTTCAGCTCGTCCCGCTCGGCGCGGAGCTCAGACATTGGATGCTTCGGACACTGCTCCACATGTTTTTTCAACACATCTGCCATCGTCGCCGGCACGTTATCGGCTGGCCCGTATCGATGGCCGCAATAGACGCAGTTGATATACATCCCGGACTGCAGGTCATGTATCCACTGCTGAAGCCGTTCGACCTCGGCACGGAGTTCCAGTCCACTTTGGGTTGTCATTATGCCACCTCCTGGGCATCCATCATGATCTTCCATGACTGGCTTAACGTGAGTGTTCGGCCTGTCTTCTCGTCGATGAGCTGATTCTCGAGCTGGGGGTGTCGGTTGTAGCCTGCTGGCGGTTCACGGCAGAGGGTTTGTCGCTTCGCGGGCTGTGTCGTTTGGTCAGTCTCGTTTGTGCGTGTTTGAACACGCTCGCCAGCCTTGCAGTTGGCGCCGTCAGGCGCCTCAGTCTGCTGGTAGTCAGTCTTAACAGACTCAATACAGTCTGAGATGGCGGCCTCATGGGTGAGGCCAGTTGGTGCCTCATGGGTGAGGCCAGTTCGGCCCATTTTTGAGGCCAGTGTGTTCGAAATGAGGCCAGTTGTTTTGGCTGAACTGGCCTCACGGTTGAGGCTGGTTTGCTCGTTGGAACTGGCCTCACGGTTGAGGCTGGTTCTCACTCTGACGTCTTCCCAGTCGTCGGGGCCTGGCATCGGCTCTGGGTCCTGAATCGATGCATCGAGTCGTGTCGCACACTCGAATATCTGAGCGTCCTTGTGTGAGCTCGACAAGCATTCGCTGGGGATCTGAACGTACCAGGTCTTCGTACGCCGATCTTCGGTATAGCCGGCCTTCAGCAAGCCGAGATCCTGCAGTCGGTCCATGCAGCGCTGAACTGTAGCTCGAGCAGTCCCGACGCGCTTCGCCAAGTTTCGCTGGGAGATGAACGCGCCCTGATCGTTATCGAGTCGAGTGATATGACTCAGAATCAGCTTGTCGATCGGCTTGAGTTTCGTGCTCGCGTCGAACACTCGGCACGCAGCGAACTTCTCACTCTTCATAACGGGATGATAGGAGTCAGACAATTTCCAGCCTCCTCACCGTTGCCGACTTAGCCACCGCTCGAGGCCCTTTTCGGAAATCTTCACAGATCCTGTGGGGTACTTCTTCACAAACGGCAGAGAGTCGGCGTTCCGGTACAGCCACGCCGGCGACATATCCAGACGTGGGGCGGCTTCTTTGACTGTGAGCATCCGATCGGGCTTTTCAGCCTGCCCGTTGCCGATCTCGAGGTCGTTGAGGACGGTCAGAACATCTTCGAGCACTGTTGCAACGGGCGCGGTCGACTGGATACATCGCGCGTAAGCGATGCGCCGCTCGAGCTCGGAGCGGAACTCCTCCTTCTTCACGCCGCCTTCTCCTGCTGTTTTCTCCACTGGCCGAGCAGCTCCTTGAGATCTCGGACGATCACGCGCCTGGTGGCCGCGGGCCCGGCCGCGCCGCGCAGTGCGTCCGCGGTCGCCTGGTCCTCGAGCTCGCGGACGAAACGAGTGAGGCGTAGTTCGAGATCCAGCATCGTCAGTTGCGCCGTTTCTCGAGCATACGAGTGCTGAACGCCTTCTGCCACTCGTACATCACGCGCATCGCATCACTCATGCGCATCGCACTCGAGGCAATCGCCGGCACGTACTGCACCATCGCTTCATCGCTTCCGTCGGTGGCGTTGAACAGATCGAGCATGTGCTCTGCGCAGTCTCTAATCATCTCGAGTTCGTCAATTGCATCACTGTGCGTTGGTGTCATGGGATCAGCCACCTCCGAGGCCCGGGATCCGCACGATCGCGTCGCGCCGCTCCCGCCTGCCGATCTCGTAGATGATTTCGTCCAGGAGCTCGCCGGTGGACGGCGAGAGTATCTGTACGGTGATCTGGTCGGGCCCTTCGCGGCGTGAGCGTTGCTGCAGGGCCGTTGACGAGTACGAATCCAGCTTGACCGGCAACGGCCCCCTGCCGCCGCCGGCCAGGCGGGCGAGCAAACCGCCGCCGGCCAGGATCCCGGCCGAAGCCACCGTGCCGACGCCCGGCACGGCCGCGAGTACCCCGGCGACGCCACCCACAAGCGATCCGAGCATGCCGCGCGAGCCCTGTTGTGCGGCCTGGGCCATGTGGGTAAATGCGCCGATGACGGTAACGGCCATCTCCTGGGTTCGTTGTTTGGCAAGCTCTGCGGCGTTCGACTGCAACTCATAGGCGGCTGCGGCCCTGCGGTTTGCAATGGTTGTCTCAAGCAGCTGCCCGACGCCCGCCGGCGCCTGCTGGATTGGCGGGCCCGCGGGCGTTACGAGCGGGGGGCGCCATGTCGATCGGGCGGTTCCGGTGGCCGGTGGCGCTCCGGCGGCCGGCGCAGCAGCAGCTGGGTCGCGTTGGGCATTGTTCTCTCGGATCGAGTCGGTGAGTTCGTCGAGCTCGGCGGCCGCCGAGGCGATGCCAGCGGCCCACTCAGTGGTCTTGTCGTTCACGTCGTCGAGCAGGCCCTGCAAACGCTCCATGCCCATGCCGCCTGGTCCGGCAGTCGCGAGCCTTCCAATGACCGGGATTTTCTCCATGCCCTTTATGAGGAGTTCGATCCACTTGTCGACAAGGAACGTCGTCGAGCGTGTGAACGCGATCGCGAAGGCTTTGCCGGCGATTTCGCCGATCAAACCAAAGGCCTGCTGGATGTCGCCCCGGGACCCGCTGAGCGAGGTCGCCAGGTTCTCGACGATACCGCCCATACTCTCGAAAAACCGCTGGACGTGGGGACTCCGCGCAACGAGCGCAAGCAGGCGATCCTTGAAGTTGCCGAGGTTCACGTACAACCGCTTCACGGAGTCGGCGGCCGTTTCCTGGACGCCTCCGAGTTGGGCCACCTTGCGCCGCGCGGCCTCGAGTGCGGCTGTCCGGAACGCCTCCTTCTTCTGCGCTTCGCTCAGTTGCTCGACAGTAACTCCGAGCGATCTCGCGTATTTTTTGTTGGCCTGCTCAACCGACAACACGATGCCCAGGTTGTCCAGAAATAGCTTGGACTGCCGGCCAATGCCGAGATTCAAACTCTCGAGCGCGTATGCTGCATCCTCGCCTAACGCACGGCCCAATGCGAGTGCCGTCTTCGCCAACTCTCCGTATTGCTCAACATTCTCCGCGGAACCCAACGCCAGGGCGCGGTTGTAACCGGTCATCAAGTCGTAATTCTTTATGAGTCCGTGCGTCGCCTCGCGGAGCTCCCTGAGCGCGCCGGCGCTGTTTCCAGTGACCCGGGAAAAGGCACGTTGCACATTGAGGATCTTCCCGCCCGCCTGCGCCATTCGGCCGAGCGCTGCAACCGCGCCGACGGTGGCCGTCCCGACCGCCGCAGCCGCGATCGCCACGCGTTTCGCGGCAGCGCCGATGCTTTTCAGGCCCTTGCGTACCGCGCCCAGGCCTTTATTGGCGGAGCCTTGGCCCGTTGTCGATATGTGAATCTTGATGTCGTCTTGGGACATTATTGCCTATTCCCCGGTGCCGGAGTCTTGGTTTTGAATGAACGCCGGACGGCGGCTCGAGCGGGGATATGCAAAAGACTCGAGTCGGCGTACGTTGGCCGGTACGCTGCTGTCACCGAACGCGCTGCCGATCGCCAACGACGTCGCGTTCATCAACTGGAGCACTTCCCGGGCGGCCGCTTGTGACGATCGCGTAACCATCAGCAGGAACGCGAGCCACGGCATCTCCGGCGCCGGCGCGTGATGGTAAGTGACGACGAATTCCATAATTAGATCATCGACGTCGGTTCGCTGTTCTCGGTCGGCGGCGTTTGGGCTTTCGGGCCTTGGTCCCGTGACCGCCGGAGGCCAAAAAAATCGTCGAACACCTGCAAGAACTCAGCGATCGTGAGCTCGTTCAGCTCCTTCTCGAGCTTCACCGCCTTCGGAAACGTTCGCACGATCTCGCTGAGGGCCCGCTTGTCGCCGGCGCCCATGCGGTCGGCGAGGTGTAGGAAGTGCAACGCCTTTTTGAGCGGTGGGACCTTCCCCCGGACGACGCGCCCATTGGGCAATTCGAGTTCGAGGCCGTCATACGACGCCAGGTAGGCGCCCGACTCTATCTGCCTCTGCTCAGGTTTGGAGTGCGGTGAAGTCATCTTAACCCTCGCTCGAAGTTCATGAGTCTCGGTTCCTCGTCTCCGACATACAGCTCGAGCACACACCGGCATCCTGGATGCGCCGGTGGCGTGCTGTGGCCGCTCGGGAATGGCTCGTGTAAACCGATCCACTCTCCGGTGTCGTTTCGAATGCAAATCGGGCAGACATATTCGTCTCGCGAACTCAACCAGAGCCGTTTAACAGTCTTCCCTTGGGCGGCCAGCTCCGCTCCTCGCGCTTGGATGATGTTCCCGGCGTGGCGTACAGCTTCGGTGCGCGCAATGAGCGTCGCGCGGTATGCCCTGGCACGCGACGCCGCTGTCGCCGCAACACGAGAAGCTTGCTGCGGCGTCGCGCCCGCCTCGAGGCTGACCTGCCTCGCACGCGCGACTTGCTCGATTTGGCGTTCGGTGAGGCCTGTGATTCTCCCAACCAGCTCGAGAACGGCCGGCGTGGGGCCGAGCTCGTAGAGCAGCGCAAGCTGCCGCCGCAGCGCCGCCAGCTGTTTTGCTTCGAGCCCCTGCACGAGCTCGCCGATCTGCATACGTGCGAGCTCGTTGGGGTCGACCTGCTCGACGAGTCGGTGCTCCGGATTGGACATCGCGTAGACAACCTCCTGGCGCAGCTGCTCCAGTCGCTCGCGGTTTTTTTCCACGACATCCGAGGGGATGTCGCCGTTACGGAACGCCTCGAGCCACTCCTCGCGGTTCATGAGGTCTTGGAGCTTGTTCAGAAATCTCGCGATCTGCGGCTTCATCTTGCGCTCGATCGTACTCACGTGCCGGAGTTGGGCGGTCCGTTCAGCGGTGATGCGCTTCAAGGCATCCTCCGGTGCGGGGGGCGACCGACCGCCGAGAGCCGGTCCCGATTACGGATTGCGGGGTTTTCGCTAACGACGGTCGAAACGCCGCTCGGCGACCGCGTTCCGACCCGCCGGTGGATCGGTGGCGCCGTGGCTGCCAGGAGACACGGCCTTGCCCGCTCAAAGGGTGAGGATTCTCGACGCGAGATGCGCCGCCTGGCCCCTGTAGAGACGACCACCGACGTCGCGGTCCGGGAGTACGACCGCGAATCATTCGGCGAACAGCTTCTTCCTGGCTTCGGCCAAATCGAGGCCCGCGAGATCCGGTGGGACCAGGCCAACACTTCGGCCGGCCTCGAGTATCGCGTCGGCTGACATCCCCGAGGTATCGAGGTCATCCCCGAAAAGGCGCGGACCTGCGCTCGCGATCTCGGCTTCGGTCATTTCGCGTTTGCCCAGTTCGCCCTCGATAATCCCAGGCTTGGGCGCGGGTCCGTGCTCAGCGACCAAGCGGGGACCGATACCCGTCGTTCGCCTGCCGGCGACCGCGGCGAGTTCCCAGACCGACTCATGCCACGGCACCTGGGACCGCTCGACTGGGCGCGGCGCCGTCTCGTGGAAGTACGTCCAAAACTGATGCACGGTCGTCTCCGCGAACGCCTCGCGCGTCGGTTCAGCCAGCGGGCGATCCAAGAACTTTTCCAGAACTTGGACTAGCGTCGTTTGCTTATCAACTCGCATTGTCTCTCCTATCAGCCGAACATTGCCGGCCGGACTGTGGCCGTGATTGGTCGTTGCTTTTGCTTTAGGCGGAAAAACTCATCCAGACGGATCGGCGACGTGCCGATGATTCCGGAGTCGTCAAACGCTTTCCCGGCGTCGAAACCCGTCCACACGAAAGTCCGCCACAACGCATAGCCCAACGCTGTGTCGGAGTCGATCTTTTTCTCGTGACTCCGGATGTGCGACCTCAGCGCCTGGCGCTGGTCTGAATCATCGCGCCTGAAGCTCCTGTCGTTGTGAAGTCGCTTTCGGGCCGTGAGGGCGGCGTCGAGAACGTCCTGACTCGAGCCCATCGCCTCGAAGCGCTGAGCAGCTGGCGAGATCTCGGTGGAAAACCTCTTGCCAATTTTGCGCAGCTGGCGGTAGAACTCGTCCGCTTCCTGCAGCAACCGCGGCGCCAGCTCATCGCGAATCAACGCCTCGACGTTCCCGTCAAATGCCTCGATCGCCTTTTCGACATCTCGCGCAGCCCTGACGCACTCAGCCTCGGCCTGCTCGAGGGCGGCGTCGTCCTCGTCAGTCCAGGATCTTCTACTGTCCGGCAGAGTGCGCTCGTGTTCGGGTAGCAAACCCTGGCGCCGTGCCTCGCGTTGGATGTCCTCCCCCCGCTCTGCCGCGCGTCTCCTGAGAGCCAGGAGCCCATCGCGCCGCTTCTCCGCCTCCTTGAAAGCCGCCTGGGCCGTCTGAGCCGCCCGTTCGAAACCCTGAAGCTTCTCCCGGAGCGGATCGACCTTCGGCACGGCTTGCGGGTTTACTCGGAGCCACTCGGCCAGCAGCTCACGCCCCCCCTCGTCGTCGGGTGCAATTTGCGCATTACCCGCCGCCACAGTGCGATGGGCTTCCTCGGGTATGAGCGTCATCCGGCGGTTGTTGTTCGTGATGACGCATACACGCCCGTCCTTGGCCCATACTGGGCGTTTGGGTTTCTTCGTGGTGCCGAACATTAGGACGCTCCTCCGCATTGCGACGCGAGCTCGTCCGCTTCCGCCTCCAGGCGCGCTTCCTGGCTCATGCGGGCGATCGTCTCGCGACCGTTGACCGACGCCATGACATTTGCGGCCCCATGCAAGGCCATCACGCGAATTGCGGTCGATGCTTTGTCAACGCCGACCGACCTTGCCGCATCAACGATTGCCCTCTCTTCGGTAACGGATAGACGAATCGGTTTGACGCGCCTTGCTTTAGTGGTATTACTCGCCATTTCGTTGCCTTGACTTTCCAACGGGAACGTAATACGTGTGTAGTGTGGTACCACAGTACAGACGGAAAGCGCACACCACAACAGAAAGGCACCAACTTGGTAATGGCTACCACAAAACGACGTAATGCCGGATGGGAACACGATCCCAAAACCCGGGTGAACCGCAAGAGACTGCAGGCGCGGATCGATCATCTGGGAACGAGCGCGAACCGTTTGGCGAACTCGAATGCGCTTCGAAAAACACCAGGCGCCAACCAGCGGACGCTCAGCAGTTTTCTAACGGGCAGGACAAACACGCTTCGCCGCAGCGTGGTGGAAAAGCTGGCCGAGGAGGTCGCTGTCGACGTCAGGTGGTTAACCGGAGAAACAGACCTACCGAATCGGAGCTGGACTATCAACGAAGCCGGAGAACACGTACCACTTGGTGACCCGGACGCGCCTCCGAAAACACAGCTCGAACAGGGAGCGCTTCTACTCGCCTGCCGTGAAGCCCTAAACCGCCAAATTCAGGAAGGGCGTTTCGGCGCAGATCTAATGGACCAGTACTACAATATCCTACCGGCCGTTCAGAGACTCACCCAACCATCGACATGGGAAGCGAAGCTGCTCGTACACGATGTGCAAGACACTGATTATCCTGTCACGGCACAAGACGATTGGGATGAAGCCGGCACGGCATTGGCAAGGGCATTCCGTGTTATCCTCGGCCCGTGGTTACGCGGCCAGGCCTCGATCAACCATCAGGCCCTTCTTGGCGTGTTTGACGACGTTCTCAATCCAAAACCACGACCCAACACCACCGTCGACTGCAGCCCTGAGGTTGACTACTCCAAACCGAAAAAGGGAGAAGGCCAACCTCCCGCGCCCTGACCTCTCTTACCGGCCCTCTCGACTGTCACGCCCCCGGCCGCGCCTCACCCGGTGCCCGTTGTCGCAGCACTCGAGTTCGTTGCCATCACCGTCCGTCGTGATGTTTTGACGATGGAGCCTAAGGCCGCAGATTTGGCACTGCCCTGGCCTCGCCTCCTGGTCCGCCGCGCTCCGATTAATGCGTCGGGGCTCCTGGACCGGGTAATCGCCGTTGTTGCGCGCTCGCCCAGCTTTGATCTGATGGATATACCACTCGCTGACGGAGTACTGCCTCGCTAACACGGCGGACGACACAGAGGAACCCCGAATCGCCCGCACGTCGTCGTCTGAAAGTTTCCGGTTCTGTGTCAGGTTGACCTCTCCACGCCTGCCGGTGCGCGACCGCGCATGAGGTCAGCCTTCGGCCTGCACCACCGAATGAGTAGGGAACAGGCGTTGCTCGCCCTGATACTGAAACAACGGGTCCAGTAGGTCCCAACCGCACGGACAGCAAAGGCCAAGCCCGGCGGCACGCTCTCGAGCTTCAAGCACGTCTTCCAAGTACTGCATGACAGCGCACTCGAGTTCCTCGGCGTCGGGTGCGCCGTTCCCAGGGTCGTTAACGAGGATGCGCAACATGTGCGCCCGGTTCACGAGCTGGACGATCAGCGCCGTGGCCTGTTCCAACTTCGTATTGCCAAGGCCGTCGGAATAGTTGGGTCCGAACATCGCTCAGCCCTCCTTCAATTCAATTTCACGGACTTTTTCACGTCCGCCCAGGAGCTCGACGGCTCTCGCGTAGACCTCCCACTCTGCCACCTCTTCTTCGAGTTCTTCGATCGCCAGAACCAAATCGTAGCTCGCCCGCTCGAGCGCGTACCGCATGTCTTCGCTGTGATAAACATCGGCACTGTCCGCGGACACGATGAAACTGCGGGCTACGACCGTGTCGCGACGAAAATTCGCCAGGATGTCGGACAGCGACGATTCTTTGTCGCCACCCCACCTACGCTTAATGTATTCCACCGCCTCGTCGACGGTGGCGGGTAGTTTTCTTGACATTGGTTAGACCTCCGATTCAACCAGAAAGTTTCGATCAGGTCACTAGATGGCTTCGCAGGCGAACGGCGCGAGATCGTCGTCAGTAGAGCACGCGTCCATCCACGCCTCGAGTTCGGCACCGCTGAGATGCCCGGCTTCGTTGCGTAGCGAACGTTGCAGGCTCTCCGGATCGTCAGCCGTCCATGCGGCCAGGCGTCCACTCTCGCCCTGCCACTGCGTCCACATCTCGACGGACACGGCATAGCCGCCCGTCTTGTTGCGGTAGATACGCACCTTGGTTCCGCGGTTCCAGTCGCTCGGATAGCCAGAGGTGCCCCCGGTCCCGGTCTCACCCTCACCGATGAGCGCCAGGTCGGTCGGCTTGCCCCATTGGCGAAGGAATTGCGCCGTTTCCTCGGCCGTCGTGGGCGTTTTCGGGTCTCGCATGATACCTCCTGGTTGTCCGGAGGGGCCGCAATCCGTAGATTGGCAGAGAACCCTCCGGGGTTCGTTACGGGCCAGTCGGATGAACCTGGGCAAGGACGCCGGCTGGCCTTCTCTGTGTCCTGTAAATGTATGAGATGTCATACACACGTCAAGGGGAGTAGCTTGCTTATTGGTACGATACCTAATACATTGGAGCTATGACAGTGGCACCGATTCATATTCGGATCCGAGAGGCTCGCGAATCGCGCGGCTGGACCCAGAACCAGTTAGCGAAGCGCGCTGGTGTTACCCGGGCCACCGTGTCCCGTATCGAAACCGGCAAGGTTACATCTCTTGACCTCGATGTGTTCGAAAAACTCGCCAACGCCCTCCAAGTCCACCCCGGCACGCTGATCGAGAAGAGGGAGGAATGATGGAGGCAACCGACTGGGATTGCCCTCATTGTGAACTCGTACTCTCCGTCCCACACGCTGACCATGTGGATGGCAAGCTGATTACCTGCCCCCACTGCGGAACGCAGCTGGAGTTGCGCAGACTACCGAGTCCGACCCGCCACGATCTTGAAGCCTGGGTTTGGGATCTAAAGAGGAAGCAACCATGAGCGGGTCTCGTCAGGCGAAGCGCATCGCCAAGCGCCAAAAGGCTACGGCCAAGCTAGCGCCCGGATGTGTTTGTGTTCCTACGGTGGATTGGGTGTGGACTGCGTTTGCCGCGGCGTGCCTCCAGCTGTGGGCCCCGGTCGGGACTCGTTGGCACTTAGGACTTGACGGGTCCACCATCGCGCGGAAGCGTAACAGGATGATCGAAAATTTCCTGTCTCCTGACAACGCGGCGCTCGAGTGGCTGTTCTTCCTCGATTCCGATATGACTCCGCCGCCCGACACGATCGAGAAGCTCCTCCAGTGCGGCCACGACGTCGTCACAGCCGTGTGCACGCGGCGCAGACCGCCGTACATGACTTGCTGCGGATACAGAGACGGTGCCGGGGGGCTCACGGAGCTCCGTACCTACGGCGGCACAAGAAACCCAATTGTCGAGATCGACTGGGCAGGGTCCGCCGCGCTGCTCATCCGCCGCACGGTGCTCGAGAGGGTCCCCCCTCCATGGTTCGTGGCGACCGACGAGGGGATCGCCGAGGACGTGTACTTCTCGTCTCAGGTGCGGAAGGCCGGCATCCCCATCTTTTGCGAAACCACGGTGCACGTAGGCCACTTGGGCGTGACGCCGATCGATCTAGCTTTTCGCCTGAGTTGGGATCACATCAAACGCACGCGACAGATAGTCGAAGAGGCGAGCCGTGCAGGCACACCGAGCACGAGAGCAGCACAATGAACGAGCACATCGCGGCGCTGGCTGGACAAGGAGTGATTCCATGACCGAGCCAAAAAAGCCGGCCCAGACGACCGTCCACGGCCGCGGCAGTATCAGGCAGCGCGGAAACGTGTGGTACATCCGCTACTCGGTCGACGGCAAACAGCACGAGGAATCGACACAGTCGAGCAAGCGATCCGACGCGACGAAACTCCTTAACAAGCGCCTCGGAGAGGTCCAGGCCGGCAAGTATCGCGGGCCCCAGGCCGAGAAGCTCACGTTCGAGGATCTGAAGGGGATGCTCGAGAACCACTACCATTCCATGCGATCGAAACCCCGTGCTGAGCGCGCGCTAACGCACCTTAAACGGCATCTCGGCCTCTACCGGGTAAAGAACATAGCCGCGGACGTCTTGACGGCATACGTGGCCGCTAGGCGCGAGGAGAAGGCATCAGAATCGACGATCCAATACGAGTTGGCGGTCCTCAAGAAGGGTATGAGCCTCGCGATCCGCGCAGAGAAACTCGATCGACGCCCCCCCTTCCCTGTCCTTAAGGTGGAAAACACACGCATTGGATTCTTCGAGCCGGAGCAGTTCCACGCCGTCAAGGCCGAGTTGCCCGAGCATCACCGGGCCTGGGCGGAATTCGCGTTCTACACCGGCTGGCGCGTCAAATCCGAAGTCCTGACGCTGCAGTGGTCGCAGGTCGATTTCGACGCCGGCGTCGTTCGCCTCGAGCCAGGCACGACCAAAACCGGCCGCGGCCGCACGTTCCCGTTCGACATCGTTCCGGAGTTGAAGGCGCTACTCAAACACCAGCGGGAGTACACGGACAAGTGGCAGAAAGCCCGTGGCGAGATAGTTCCGTGGGTGTTCAACCGCCGTGGCGAGCAGATCAAGGATTTCCGGGCCGCGTGGCGATCTGCATGCAAGCGCGCCGGCCACCCGGAGCGAATCCCTCACGACTTCAGGAGAACCGCCGTTCGCCAGCTCGAGCGTGCTGGCGTATCGAGATCGGTTGCCAAGGAGCTCGTCGGGCACCGCACGGACGAGATCTACGAGCGCTACGCCATCACCAGCGAGCAGGATCTGCGCGAGGGTGTCGGCAAGGTGGTGAGCCTGTCGAAACGTCTCCAGAGGAAAAAAGCCCAGCAGAACTAGGGCAGTTCTAGGGCAGATTGGCGTTTTCGGGCATGAAAAAGCCGCCTTTTCGGGCGGCTTTTCAGTGCTGTAAGTTGTTGTCTTTGTTGAAGATGCCCGAGGAGAGAATCGAACTCTCACGGGGTTGCCCCCACGGGATTTTGAG
>CAZOJI010000058.1:0-22042 GCA_964580055.1 uncultured Gemmatimonadaceae bacterium
TCCCTACGCAATCATACTTGCCAGGGACGAAACGAGATTCCCATTGCGTCCGTTCGGCGGGACACGTTCACAAGACACTGTTCGACTGTCGGAAGCGCTGGTTATGACGGCGGTTGCGCGTTTACAGTCGGTGTTGTTGAATGGACGACGCATGATTGCGAATTTACAATCGGTGATTGTAATCGAACAATCAGGGGTCGCGAATTTGCAATCGGCTATTGTGAGCTTACAATCGCCGGCTGCAAATTGTGATCGTCGAAAACAATTCACCGCGACCGATTGTGCGTTTGCAAACGATCATTGCCAATTGACTATCACCTTCGGTGAGTTAGCAATCGACGGATGTAAATTGACAATCGATGATTGTGAAATCGCAATCGTCGTCTGCAATTCGATATCGATGACTGTAAGCGTGCAATCACCGATGTGATGTTTACGATTGCTGCCGTTTTGGCAGAGGGCCAACGGAACAGGGTCCCGGACAATTCCGATGTTCTTCTGTCTTTGAGGTCCGTGCGCTGAGCCCACCGTTGCTTCCCGGAGCGAACGACGGCGCTCGGCTTCAGTCCCCCAGCCCCAACCGTTGCCGCAGCCTCCGAGGGACCGCCTCGTCCAGCGGTGGATTCATACGCCGGCCGTCACGCTCGAGCTGCTTGATCAGGGCCTCGACCTTTTCGCGGCCGCTCCTCTCCCTCACCGCATCCATCGGAGTAATGCCGCCCAATGCCGGAATCTCCTGGTGTATCCACTCCTCGTAGTGCTCTGCGGTCATGGCCCGAATGTGGTCCCGCACTTCCGGATTCTGGGCGAGGAGTTCGGCGTCCATGTCTCCGCGTGACTCTTCACCTGTCTCTCTTCTGGCCATGGCCTCCTCGAGAGTTTGTACCTCCGTACCCGTGTGTCGCGCGTCCGGGCAGAGGGATTCAACCAACTCTCGCAGCCGGGCCGCTCGCTCCGCGGAGTTGACGTTCGCAACCATCCGGTCGCCGTCGATTTCGATGTGGCCGAGAACGGTGTTATCCCAACCCCGATGCACCGGGTTGCCTGCCACTTTCCAATCGAACGAGACTTCCTGTACCCGTCCTGCGGCGTCAAGCCGGGCGGACTCCAACAGCTCCTCGTCTGTTTCGTCGAGAGCCAGGCGCTTCAACGCGTCGAAAGCCGCCTGGGCAGATGGGACCTCGAAGCCTATGCTGTGGAGGACTACCATCTCCCCGTCGGTGGTCTTGATGCGCGGCGTCGGCGGGTTCCTCACTTCGTACATGTAGTCCTGGTAGATCTCGCGGAGTTCCATGTCCCATTCGCGGAGCGCATCTGAAGAGATGGAGCCATGATGGGTCGTGATGCGCTCCCTGAGATCGACGATTGCGATCTTTTCGCGTGGCGGAAGGGTGTGCGGGGGACACGCTTCCATCAGCGTGATCCCGTCAGAGGTGACGAGATGGCCGAAGATTATGTCCCCGGGCTCCATCGTTCGGGACGCGGAGCGCTCCATCACATCGCGTTCATCGTCCGTGAACATGTCCCGCGCACAAAACCCTCGGCCGGGCTCGACGGCCAGGATCTCGTGGAAGCTGAACGGCGTGGCGGCGCACGCCTCGAGATACCGTCTCATCGGCGGATCCATGTGCCGTCCCTTTTGCTCGAGCAGGACGCTCGTGGGCGACCGGTCGTGCAGGCTCGCGTCCGGGACGCGCGTTTCCATTGGGTCGGGTGCCCACCGGTGGAAGAACCAGGGCATGAAGATCTGGAGTTCAGAAGAGTGGGGATCGAACTCCGGCGCATCTTCGTCCCAGAGAATGAATTCGGCCCACGCCTCGAACAGGGCTGCGTCTCCGTAGGCCATGTGAATGAAGCGGAGCATCGTAGCGGGGAAATCCTCCAGGGCGTCGCGCAGCCGGCGCCACACAGCCTCCTCGGGGGAAGGTCTCTTCTGAGACGGACTCCCATGGCAGTGCTTGAATTTCTTCCCACTACCGCACGGGCATGGGGCGTTGCGTTGTGGGTTCATGCCGAAGTCTGTCAGGAAGACCGGGGCTTGTCCACCCAATGACGGACAAGAACCGTCTTCACCGCGCCGCTGCGCCCTGGGCGGAGGCTGCCCGCTACTCCGCTTGCAACATCTTCACGGGATCCACTCGCACCGCCCGAACGGCGGGAATCACGCATGCGAGGATCGCTACACCCGCAAACAGACAGCTGACTGAGACGAATGTGACCGGGTCGGTCGGCTCCAGGTTGAACAGTTGCTGTTGCATCAAACGGGTGGTGCCGAGTGCCGCCAACAGACCCAGGAACAGGCCAATCCCCACGAGCATCAGGCCTTTGTTGAGGACGAGCTTCAAGATGTTGCCGCCCGACGCTCCCATGGCGAGGCGAATGCCGATTTCGTGTCCTCGCTGTGCTACGTAGTAGGCGAGCACGCTGTAGAGACCCAAGGCTGCGAGAAACAGGGCAACCGAGCTGAACAAGGTTAGTGTGAGCATTATCACCCGCTGGCCGCCGACCGACCGCGTGATGATCTCATCCATGGTCGCGACCTCAGCCAGAGGAATGTTGGGATCGCGCGCCCGCAGAACCTGCCGGACCGCGTTGGTGACGGCCGCCGCCTCTCCCCGGGTGCGAATGGCAAACCGCATGGTCGAGTATGGCATCTGCCTCATCGAGTAATACATCTGTCGAGGTGGCTCCAAATCCAACGAAAATGAGCGGACGTCCGCGGCCACACCGACCACCTCGGCTATGGCCGGTTGCTCTGCCCCGACATCTACGGCTACCTGTCGGCCGACGGCGTTTTGATCGGAGAAAAGACCTCTCGCCATTGTCTCGCTGATCACCAGCACAAACGGTGCATCGGAATCATCGGTGGCCTCTATGTCTCTGCCCGCAAGTATGGGTATCTCCATCGCCTCGAAATATCCCGGCAGGATCGCGCGTTGCTCGGCTAGCGGCGGCCTGGCTCCTTCGGCCGGCGGGTTTTCGGGATCCCAAGCCCTCACGTTGCTGTAGCGGTCGCGAATCGGCAGCATGCTTATGGAACCAACCGACAATACGCCGGGAACAGTGCGAATCTCGTCGAGGAGACCGGAGAAGAATCGTATTCGGCTCTCTGGAGTACCGTATTCGCTGTGCGGCAGATCGACCTGTGTAGTCAAGAGGCTTTCGGTGTTGAAGCCAGGGTCCACCGCGCGTAGCCGAGCGAAACTCCTCATCAACAGACCGGCCCCGATAAGCAACACCAGGGACAGAGCCACCTGGAAGACTACCAATGCGCTGCGCAGCCTTGTGCGACTCCCTCCCGCCGAGGTGCGCGATCCGCCCTTCAAGTCCTCGACGGGATTGGCTCGGGCACCGGCAAGCGCAGGGACTACTCCGAAGACCAACGCCGTGAGCAATGACACCAGCAGTGCGAATCCGAGCATGGATGCAGAAAGACCGATTTCTCGAATGCCCAGCGCATCCAGCGGCATCAAGCTGATCAGTACGCGCTGGAAGAACACCGCAGACACGACGCCGAGAGCACCTGCCGCCAGCGCGAGAAGAGTGTTCTCGGTCAGGAGCTGCCTTGCCAGACGCGCACCCGATGCTCCGAGCGCAGAACGGACCGAAAGCTCAGCGGTGCGGCCAGTACCACGAGCGAGGAGGAGGCTCGCCACGTTGCCGCACGCAATCAACAGCACCAATCCTATGGCACCCATCAGAAGGAACAGCAGGTCCTGATACTGGGCGGTCAGCGCTTCATGCAGTTGGATGAGACGCAGTCCTTTGTCACGGTTCGAGTCCGGATACGCCTCCTCGAGTTGAGCCGATATTACGTCTATTTGAGACTGTGCGTGCGCCAGCGACACGTCGAGCTTCAAACGTCCTACCAGCGTCCAGTTGTGAAAGCGCCGCACTCCGGTTGCAGGACCGCCGTCCCGCATGGGCCGCCAGATGTCTACCGGATGTCTGAAGTAGAATCCTGCGGGCATGACTCCCACGACCGTGTTCGGCTGCCCGTTTATCACCAATGTAGAGCCGATGGCATCGTGCGAGCCTCCGAACCGGCTCTGCCAGTAGCCATGGCTGATCAGGGCAACGTTGGGGGCGGAGAGTTCCGCTTCGTCGGCGGTGAACTGCCTGCCTATTACAGGTTGAACGCCGAGGGTCGGGAAGAAGTTTACGCTCGCATAGGTACCCGGCACCCGCTCCGGCTCGTCGCCTCCGGTAATCGTCCACTGATTCCAAAACGACCCAATCGCCCCTAATGACTCCAGAACCTGGTTCTGAGCGCGGTAATCGTAGTAATCGGGGGCCGATACGTTCCAGGATAGTTGCTCATCATAGGTTGTCCTGCCCAGCACCAGGTTCTCGGAATCGGGGTACGGCAGGCTGCGGATCAGCACGGCGTCTGTAACGCTGAACATGGCCACGTTCGCGCCGATCCCGAGCGCGAGGATCAACGCCGCAATGATCGAAAAGCCCGGGTTCTTCAACAGGGTTCGGGCAGCATAGCGGAGGTCGAATAGAAAAGCATGCATTGGTGACTCTCCCCGAATCGGGGGTAAACGTTTTCCGAATGAAGACCCGTCTGTACGGTTGGGACGTCTCGAGATCCGGGACGTTCGCTCCAGTGGTATACGGACCAGAAACTGAACCGTCTGGTTCCAATACCAGCCGCTAGCGGCCTCGATGCCGCCGACTTCTACGTGGTGCCAATAGGTCTCGCAAAGATCACCGAGCACCTCGTCACGCGATCGATTCGGCAGGATGCGCGATAACACAAACTCAGCGGCTCGAGGTGGGTATCGTTCTCCGCCTGCGAGGAATCCGGAAGCGGCAGTGAACGGTCCCTTCAATTCACCATCTCCAAGCCGTCCCACATGCGATTCAAAACGTCGCGGGACTCCAGCAGCATGTCTCGGGCGGTCGAGCTCACTTGGTAGTACCGCTTTCCCCGTCCTCCCCGCTCTGGAGTCGAGTCAGCCAGTTTCGAGGTCACGAGGCCTTTTTCCTCGAGACGACGCAGTGCTATGTACACGGCGGCATGAGAAACCTTGCGGCCGGTCTGTATCTCTATCTCGTTGATTACGGGGACCGCGTAAGCACTTTCCCCTACTCTCAGAATGGCGAGCAGGACCAGCTGCTCGAATTCGCCCAACGATCGTTTAGCCACGTGCAACTCCAGCCTGAATCCAATTTCTAGCGAGTTAATTCCTAACAACGCTAGGCACCGTACGGAGATGCGAGCCCGGAAGATTCAGTGGAAGGTTCAATTTCCAACAAGGAATTTCCAATATCCAAGTACTTCATCATTGGACATTCCATGTTGGACGTTGAGCGTTGGACAATCCATTTTGGACATTGGACATTCCACCTCCTTAACTTCCTCTCTCTTGACCGGGATGTTGGCGCGGCACCTCTGCCAACAAGAAAGACCGATGACCGAACCGCTGATCACCACCCCCGCCCCCGTCTCTCCAGCAGAGCGCATTCAATCACTCGATGTGCTGCGCGGAGTCGCGATCCTGGGGATACTGATCATGAACATTCAGGGATTCGCGATGATCCATGCCGCGTATCTGAATCCTTCCTCGTATGGTGATCTCACGGGTTTGAACGGCCTGGTCTGGAAGCTCATCCACCTGCTCGCCGACATGAAGTTCATTACGATCTTCTCGATGCTATTCGGGGCGGGGATCGTGCTCATGAGCGATCAAGTTTCGGCACAAGGAGGCAAGCCGGCTCGCCGGCATTATCGCCGCATTCTGGTTCTCCTCGTCATCGGGATTATGCACGCGTACCTCCTTTGGAGTGGCGACATACTCGTTGTGTACGCTCTCTGCGGGCTCCTGGTTTTTCTGCTTCGCAACAAGAAACCGAAGACGCTTCTCATACTTGGCATCCTATTCTGTGCCGTTCCAACCGCGGTGTACCTGCTGTCCGGCTGGAGCATGCCATATTGGCCTGAGGAAAGCATTCAAGGGATGATGCATTATTGGGCTCCAGATGCCGAAGCCGTCAACGCCGAGCTCGAGGCGTTTCGGAGTAGCTGGCTGGAGCAGATGGAGTACCGAGTCTTTGCATCGCTGTTCTTTCACACGTTCGTGTTCGCCATTTGGGGTGGATGGCGCACGATCGGCGTCATGCTGCTCGGAATGGCGCTGTACAAGTGGGGCGTGCTCAGCGCCCAACGGTCAGCGAGGTTCTACGTGACGTTGGTTGCACTCGGTTTTCTCGTGGGTTTTCCCCTGGTGGGATACGGCATGAGCCGCAACTTGGCGGCGGATTGGGCTA
The DNA here is from genome assembly GCA_964580055.1 of uncultured Gemmatimonadaceae bacterium. GTDB lineage: Bacteria > Gemmatimonadota > Gemmatimonadetes > Gemmatimonadales > GWC2-71-9 > JBDGYW01. The sequence continues at coordinate 6,277 of CAZOJI010000058.1, forward strand.
TTGAGTACTCATTCTTTTTTGGGCCGCAGTTCAACTATTGGGGATCGTTGCTCGTAGGCCTGGCGTACGTGAGCCTAGTGATGTTGTTGTGTAGAGCCGCTGTTCTGGCTCGGCTGAAGAGCTTGCTCGCGGTGGTGGGGCGCACGGCTCTGTCGAACTACCTCCTACAAACGTTGATCTGCACGACGATATTCTACAGCCAGGGGTTCGCATTGATCGGTCGTGTCGAGCGCACGGGACAGATTCTGATAGTGTTCGCCGTCTGGAGCATTCAGATAGTTGCGTCCCTAATCTGGATGCGCTACTTCAGGTTCGGTCCCATCGAATGGCTGTGGCGATCGGCGACATATGGGAGGTTCCAGCAGATCAAATGAGCACCCCCATCGTTGTCACTCTCGCCCGCGTATGTTCGACGCACTTGCTGTGGAGGTTTCTTACCCTATCGGCAGCCGCTGTCCGCGCCGCGGTCGCGACTCCAGGCAACCGAGGAATCAGGATCAAGCCACGCCACCCACTCATGTTAATGTCGACGTAAACCCATTGGAGATGTGGGAGATGAGAAAAGGCGATCAGGTTTTGCTATCCATGCCCAAGGCGGGAGTCGCGCGTGCATTCCTGATGAGTCACAACGTTAAACACCGCGGCCAGCTTTCCGTGTTCTTGAGGCTCTGTGAAGTGCCGATGCCACAGATTTGCGGACCGAGCGCCGACGAATCGGATATGTGATTGTCTATCTCCGGCGGCGACACCCGAGCCCAAACCGAGCAGGTTCGGGTGAGCGCTATCCGACTTTCACAATCGTGTATGCTCAGGTCCTACTGTTCGGAGATGCGAACCCCTGGCGCGCCGTACTGGGCGCGCATTGGGGTCCGTTGGTGGGTCAGGTGAGGAGGCACCGACGACGTCAGAGACTCAGCCGAAAGCCGATGGTCCCCCAGGGCTTGTAATACTCCCGCTGACGCTCACGCTCCACGAATCCCTGATAGAGAACGAAGGGCTGGTTGGTGACGTTCAGCAGTTCCACGTAGATGGTACCTTGCATGTTCACCGCGTAGCTGGCCGAGAAGTCGAGCTGATGCCGGCTGCCGACGAACTCGTCCTCGGCCTCTTCTTCCCCATACGCGTCCACGTACGAATCGCGGTGGTTGAAGCTGACCTGACCGGAGAACCCCCCCAATTCATAGCTGAGGGCCGTGTTGAACGCATGATCGGCCTGGCCCGCAAACGCCACTGTACGACCATCCGGTAGAGTGCCCTCGGAATTGGTGAACGTGTAGTTGGCGTATATCCCGAGGCCGCTCAAGGATCCCGGAAGGAAGCGGAGCTGCTGTTGCACCGCGAGTTCGATTCCCAACAGGTGCGCCGACTCACCGTTCCTCGGCTGCTCGGTATCCCCATCAAACTCGTTGTCTTCGACAAAGATGAAGATGGGGTCGTTGATGGACTTGTAGAAAGCGCCGGCTGAAAGCACGCCGATACGTGCGTCGTAGTGCTCTACGAGCAGGTCGAAGTTGTAAGACGTGGTGGGATTGAGATCAGGGTTCCCGATCGCGACATCCTCATCGTCGCGAATCCTATACGGTATCAGACTGAAGTAGTTGGGCCGCGCAATGGCACTCGAAAAGGCGGCACGAATGTTGGTCTGGTCCGTGGCGCGGAACCGGAGATGCAGGTGCGGGAAGAGATTCCCGTAGTTGTTCTCCGACGATGTCGGTGTCAGGGTCTCGGCTTCCGAATCCCAATCGAACCCGTCGGACTCGAAGTCCGTGTATTCGTAGCGTACACCAGGCATGAGCATGAACGACTCCGACACGTTCAACTCGGTCATGATGTAGCCGGCGAACACTCTCTCCTTCAAGTCGAAATCTTCCGAATCCGCCTCGATGTCCTTTTCGGATTCCAGTTGGCCGCCTTCGTCCCTAACGAAGTACCTCACGTCGTCGGGTGTCGTGGAGGAAGATACGAATCCGTACGCATCGCCAGGAACGAAGTTTGTGAAGCTAAATGCCTCTCCGATTCCCTGGCCGAGGAGCAGGTCACCGTCGGAAAGCTCGTACTCGTCCTCCTCCACCCACTGGTCTTTGGACTTGTCCCGGAACAGGACGCCGAACCTGAGTCCACCGGTGGCCGACTGTCCAAGGTTGTAGGGGATCTCGAGGTCCAGTCGGCCGGACATGTCCGTGTCGGTGGTGTTGCTCGTGCCGGCTTCCAGCTTGTCGAATTCGAATGGGTTGGAGAGCGCGCCCGCTGCGGGGTTCGGTAGAACCATCTGCGGATCACTGATGTCCGGAGAAAACGTCACGTCTCCCTGTTCGAAGATCAGCTCGTTGTCGAACGGGGTGTCTTCGGCCGAGCGGCTGTAGCTCACACCCCACTCGAACTGAATACCGTTTCCGATGAGATGGTCGCCGTCCAGTCTCCCGCTGGCGATCTGGAGCTTTTCGCGGCGGTACTTGTGCTCGTACCCCATCTCTTCGTCTTCGACGACGTGGATGAGTCGACGGCGTTGCTCGGTGTCTTGGTGCTCCGTATAGGTCCCCGTGAACTGAACCTGGGACGTGGGGCTGAACCGATAGTCCAATGACGCCGTGCCTCCGATGCGCTGGCGGGTGAGCGAATAGTACCGGGTTTGAAACTCCGTCAGTTCGTCGTCGCTGAGGCCCGGATCGCCGAAGTCCCACTCGGGCTCGATGTCGTCGGACCCGAAGTCGCGCAGGCTGTACGAGCCGAGGAAGAGGGCGCCGAACTGTGAATCGTCACCGAACCTCTGGCCGAGAGTGAGCACACCCTCGTAAGAAGGCTGCTCGCGGATGGGGGCATAACCACCGCCCAGGTCGAGGGAGGCCATGGGCACCTCTGGCGCTTTCTTCGTGATGAGGTTCACGGCACCACCGATACCCTGTGCGTCCATGTCGGGGGTGATGGCCTTGGCCACCTCTATGGATTCCAGGATGTCCACGGGGACCGCGTCCAGAGCCACCCTGCGCTCGTCACCCTCCGGAGGCGGAATCGTCGCCCCGTTCAGGTTGATGTTCGTGAAGTCCGACGCGCCGCCACGGATGTTGATATAGCGGCCTTCGCCCTGGTCGCGTTCCACTGTGATGCCCGGAATGCGCTGGAGAGCTTCGGGAGCGGAAGCATCAGGAAACCGCCCGATCTGGTCGGAGGCGACCACGTTTACGATGTTCACGGCGCTCTTCTGTTCACTGAGAGCCCTGGCCTGTGTCATCGCGCGGACGCCTAGTACCGAGATTCCCTGGACTGCGATGGCAGCGACCTCTACCGAAAAGTCGATAGTGGTGACCTCTATCTCCCTGACCGTCACGGTCTGAGAGACGGTCTGCCGCCCGAGATAGGCAATCTGTAGAGTCTGCTGACCCGCAGGGGCCTGAGGGATCACATACCGGCCGTTGGCGTCCGTTGTCGCCACTAACGAGGTTTCAACGACGCGGACCTCTGCACCAGCCAGAGGGACGCCGGATTCGGCTTGCGTTGCCTGTCCCGTTATCTGCCCGGTCTGAGCAGCGAGTGGGATCGCCGCGCCGGCAAAGGTGAGCGCCAGGGCAAGAACAACCTGACAAATCCTGCGATGAACACTTGTTTGATTCATCATTATCCTCCTTACAATGAGGGTCGTGCCCGAAATAGGTCCGCGGTGCGAGGAAGAGCCGGACGCTCTAGATACGAAATCCGGCGCATCTCACCGGAACGAAGCCCGAGTCGGCGTTTCTGGGGGCGTCATTTGGAGCCGGGAAACATACGCAGCGTTTGAGGAGATTCTTGTAACTCACGGTCACGCAGGAGTAACGGTTTCGTCTCGGGTTTCTCGAGATGGAAGACACCGCGCCTGCGGTTCGCTCGAGCGCGCAAATGGTACTCCCGTTGAGGACAACTGCGCATTAAGTTGCCGCACTCTTGTTGGCTCATTTGGAGAAGAAAAGAAAAGGAAGACAACATGCGGCGGTTTCCAACGGTCGGTTTGAAGCTCCCTGCCGCTTTCGTGATCCTCCTCGGGCTTGGTTGCTTGCCTCAGGAGGATTCTGATTCGAGGGCCGGCGAAAGCGATGAAGATGAGGTGGTACCGACCGATCTAACGGGTGTAACGATAGTACCCGAGCGGTGGCTGTCCGATTGGGACAGTACCAGCAACCTCGATTCTCCCGCGATCTGGCTTGGTGCGGAAGGGAATTGGGTGATCTCCACCGCCAAGGGCACCCACGATCTGTGGGTGCACGATGCATCGGATGGTTCGCTGTTGCGGCGCATTGGTGGACCGGGAAGTGAATTAGGTGAGTTCGATCGTCCCAACGGAATCGCAGTGACTCGCCATATCCTGTTCGTCGTCGAACGCGACAACCATCGGGTGCAGATGCTCTCGCTACCGGAATTCCAACCGCTCGGCTTCTTCGGAGAAAACGAGCTGATCCGACCGTACGGGATCGCGTTCTACACGCGAGACGACGGAGTGACAGTCGTCTACGTAACTGACGACTACGGCAACGACGAGGACCTACCTGACGGTCAAGACCCCTCCGGCGACTTCACTCAGCGCGTGAAACAGTATGAGATTCGTTTCGGATCGAATGGTGAACCACTCGCCACGTACGTTCGGTCCTTTGGAGAAGCAGACGGTCCGGGAGCGCTCTTCGTCGTAGAGACTATTCAACTGGACGGGGAACACGGTCTACTGCTGATAGTGGACGAGCACAACTTCGAACTCGAGGTATACGGGCTGGATGGCGAGTACATGAATCGATCCGTAGCGAATGGACTCTTCCGCGCCGGCGATCCAGAAGGAGTGATGCTCTACCGGTGCAATTCGGAGGGCTATTGGATTCTCACGGATCAGGGCACAACGCGTACCGTTTTTCATCTACTGGAGCGCCGGACGTTTTCTCACATCGGAAGCTTTGCCGGTGAGACAACGGCGAACACGGACGGCATCTGGTTGCACCAGGACCCAATTCCCGAACTGGGCCAAGGAGCGATCGTCGCAGTGCATGACGACGGTGGATTGGCTGCTTTCGCTTGGGAGGATGTTGCTGCAGCGTTCGATCTGAGAACCTGCTCACTGAACTGAGGCCCACGAGGGTCGATCTCGAATCGGGAGTCGAGACGAGGCAGCACGCCCCTTGACTCCCCGCCATATTGGGTTTTAATCGATAGTACGCGGACCGGACCTCCGGTTGCTGCGGGGTGGGTGGGAGCGACCGACCCGAATTGCTCGGGTCTCCGCTCTTTGCGATCCCGAGCAGAAGCAACAGGAGGTTAAGGATGGCGCTTACTCTTACCGGCACTTCCCTTTCCATCGAAGACATCGAGGCCGTGGCGCGGCGCGGCGAGAAGGTCGAGCTGCACCCCGATGCCGTCGAGAGGATCCGCAGTTGCCGCAGCTTCCTCGAAGCGCGTATCGAGGCCCGCGAGATCATGTACGGGGTCAACACAGGGATCGGAGAGTTTTCCGAGGTAGTCCTCAACGAGGATCAGATCCGCCAGTTTCAACGGTATCTCATCTACAATCACGCTGCCGGAATCGGAGACCCGGCTCCGGTCGATCACGTGCGCGCGGCGATGCTGCTTCGCGCGAACGTGCACGCCCACGGCAAGTCCGGAGGCCGGCCAGAAATCACCGAAACCCTCATCGCAATGTTGAACCGCGGCGTGACCCCGGTGGTCTGCGAGAAAGGATCGGTTGGAGCCTGCGGCGACTTGGCTCCCATGAGTCAGATCGCTCTACTGATGATGGGCGAAGGGGAAGCCTACTTCGAGGGTGAGCGCCTGCCTGGAGGGATTGCCCTGAAGCGAGCGGACATTCCCGCCCCGGGCCTGCACGCACGAGACGGGCTCGCGACCATAAACGGCTCGAATCTGCTCAACGGGATCGGTGCGCTAGCTGTCTACGATGCGGAACGTTGGCTGAAACAGGTCGAGATCGTGGCAGCGATGTCACTCGAGGCTCTCAAGGCCAACATGAAGCCGTACGATACGCGGATCCATGAACTGCGGGGATTTCGCGGAGCAGTAACATGTGCAGCCAATCTGCGGAAGGTTATGGATGGATCGGATCTACTCTCCGGCAAGGAAAAGGTCAGGGTTCAGGACGCGTACAGCATGCGCTCGACGCCTCAGGTGATTGGTGCAGCACGCGACCAAATGCGGTGGACGCGAGAACAGATCGAGATCGAGGCGAATGGCGTCGGCGACAACCCGATCTTTCTGCCGGGAGACGACGTGGTGCTCACCGGAGCGAACTTCCAAGGCACTCCTGTGAGCATGCCTATAGACACGCTTGGCGCTGCGATAACGATGGTGTGCGTGCTCTCTGAGAGGCGCATGAATAGATTGACGAATCCTGCCCTTTCAGCCGGCCTGCCACCGTTCCTGACCAAAGGCGCAGGAATGTTCTCGGGTCTCATGCTCAGTCAGTACACGGCAGACGCACAAATAGTCGAGCAGAAGACGCTGTCTGCACCAGCGTTTTTCCAGTCGATTCCCGCGGCAGCGGATCAGGAGGACTTCGTATCAATGGGGATGAACTCCTCTCTGAAGACGAGGCAGATTCTCGACCTCGCAAATGGAGTACTCGGAATCGAGCTAATGGCAGCGGCGCAGGCACTAGATTACCGAGAGTACGCGCCCGGAATGGGAACGAAAGCAGCTCACCGGGCGATTCGGGAACACGTTGATCACCTCGACGAAGATCGTCCTCTGTATCCAGACCACAACGTGATGCGGGAATTGGTTAGGGACCTCACTGTGCTCCAAGCTGTGGAATCGGAAGTCGGCGAGCTAGCGACTTACTAGGATTCGAGGAGGCACATGATGACGACGGAACTCAGAGACGAGATTCCGAAGGACCTCCAGATCGGTTTTGGGGACTCCTCGTCCGGTGCGCGCCCCGCGCGGCACCGAGCTTCATTGCAAAGGTTGGTACCAGGAGGCCGCGCTGCGCATGATCTGCAACAATCTGGACTCCGAGAATGGAGAGAACCCGGATGAACTCGTGGTCTATGGTGGGCGGGGTAAGGCGGCGCGCAACAGGGAATGCTTCGATGCCATTGTGCGCACCTGCTGGATCTCAACAACGACGAGACGATGTTGGTGCAGTCCGGGAAGCCGGTGGGAGTGATCAAGACTCACCCGCATTCGCCGCGTGTGTTGATCGCAAACTCAAATCTCGTGGGTGCCTGGGATAACTCGGAGCACTTCGATGAACTGGAGAAAAAGGGCCTCATGATGTACGGCCGGATGACCGCCGGCTCTTGGATATGCATTGGAACCCAGGGGATTCTCCAGGAGACATACGAGACGTTCGCGGCACTTGCCGAAAAGCACTACGACGCCGATCTCACTGGCAGAATCGTCCTCACTGGTGGGCTTGGAGGGATGGGAGGTGCCCAGCCGCTGGCCGTTACGATGGCGGGTGGTGTTGCCGTGTGCATCGAGGTCGACCCCCACGGTATTCCCTACGATGAAGCACCTGCACTGCGAAAGTCCGACCCAGACAAGTATGTTGAGATTTCAATGCTGAAAAGGGCAGAGTAGAAAATTGCCGCTGATTTACACGGAGGTACGCGGAAGACACATCAGTCGGGTTACCCCACCCCCCGACGAAGTCCGCGTGACTCCGTGTCCATCCGCGGCGGACCATGAGAACAAAGAGCGGATGCGATGAAACGACTTCTCTTGGCAGGTATGATTGTGTCGGGCCTTACCCCGATCGCTCACGCCCAGATTCCGGATTTCGAGCTGGTGCAGCCGGAGCTATTTGGTGCCCCCGAATCACTGACAAATGCCTGGGCCGATTTCGACAACGACGGTGACTACGACCTGTTCGTCGGCTTCCGTTCCGGAAACGCCAATCGCATGTACCGCAATGATGCGGGGGTGTTTGTAGACGTGGCAGCCGAGGTTGGACTCGCGAATCTCGAGAACACCCGTGCAGCGGCATGGGGTGATTTCGATGCAGATGGACACCTCGATCTCTATGTCGGTTTGGCGCCACCGGAGGAGCGGTCGAACATGCTGTATCGCAACGACGGGGATGGTTCACACTTCACGGAGGTGACGGAAGAAACAAGCGTCGAGCTCGTCACCAACACTCGTCAGGTGAGCTGGATCGATTTCGACAACGATGGCGATGTCGATCTCTTCGTTGCCGTTCGCAACGGCCCCAACCACCTCTTTCGAAACGAGGGAGGATCGTTCCTAGACGTATCCCGCCGCATGAGCATCGACGATCCCCGCAGATCGGTTGGTGCCGTGTGGTTTGACTTCGACGAAGATGGCGATCTGGATCTCTACGTCACCAACCAGAATGGCGATCGCAACGGTCTGTTCCGCAATGACGGTTCCTGGTTCATCGACGTTGCCCCGGAACTCGGCGCAGACAGAGGCGGACGGCCACTCCAGTACAGCTATGGGGGCATTCGTCCCTGCCTGGCAGACTACGATATCGACGGTGACCTGGATGTTCTCGTCGTCAACTACGGTCGCAATGGGCTGTTACGCAACGACGACGGGCAGGCTTTCGTGAATGTCGCCGAGGAACTCGGACTCGCGATCGACAGTCGCTACGATACCGGCACGTGGGGCGACTTCGATCACGACGGTATGCCGGATGTTTTCATCAACGGGACGATTGGCCGTGACGTCACGTACCGCGACTATCTGTTTCAAAACGATGGTTCACGTTTCGCCGACGTCACCCCGATCATCTTGATCGAACACGATTCGGACCATGGGGCTCATTGGGTGGATTTTGATGGTGACGGCGACCTGGACCTCTCACTCACAGGTGCCGCAACAGACGGTTTGCATCATCTGCTGAGAAATGAGCTCTCTGCAGAGCGTCGATCGCGTTCACTTCAGGTGATGGTATTGGATGAACGAGGTGCCGCAACGCGCGCGGGGGCCGAAGTGCGCCTCTACGCTGCCGGCACTAGAACTCTGCTAGGCACAGGCATCATGGATACCGGTTCCGGCTACAATTCTCAGAATGTGCTGCCGATTCACTTCGGTCTCGCAAACAGCGTCCCGGTCGATGTCGAAATCACTTCGTTGACGCAGAATGGAAGAGTGACGGCATTGATGCACGCAGTCGATCCCGCCGAGCATGCGGGAAGGACCTTATCCGTCAGGGTGGATGCGACAGGCCGGATCTTGCCGTAGTCCACAGTTAGTAACCGCCTACGCTCTCCTTCTTAGCTCACGGGCGTCGAGGCATCAACTCGTCACGCATGGCCGCGTGATAGGCAAAGCTGGCCATAACGACGGCGTTGATCTTTAGATCTTCGGGCAGCACGTGGTCGAATGTGTCCATGTTCAGGTGCCACGTCCGAGCCCGGTAATCGATCCGGTCCTGAACGAACTGGAATCCCGGCAACCCGGCTTCATCGAACGCGAACTGATCGCTACCTCTGTGGTAGTATTGAGAAATCGTCTTCATCTCGAGGTCGTGGAACGGCCTCATCCAGGCCTCGAAGATCGGTATCACCAGTGAATTGCCGTTTATGTGGACACCGCGGAATTGTCCCGTTCCATTGTCCATGTTGAAGTAGACTGAGAACTTGTCGTAGTCCGGTTTGATGCCATCGGTCGGATTGCCCAAGTGGTCACGCACGTAGGCACGCGCACCGCGTAATCCGCCCTCCTCGTATGTCCACAGCATGGCCCGGATCGTACGTCTGGGCTCTATATTGAGCGCCTTCAGAATCCGCATGGCCTCCAGCGCGACGGCGACACCACCGGCGTTGTCAGTCGCTCCCGTGCCGGAATGCCACGAGTCGAGATGCCCCCCGATCCCAACCACTTCGTCCGCCAGGTCGCTTCCGCGGATCTCTCCGAGCAGGTTGTAACCCTCGGTGTCGCTGTCATCCAAGCTCACCCGTACGTCGACCTCCATCGTCACCGGAATCCCGCGTTCGAGTATCCTGTAGATCCGGTTGTAGTGTTCAGCCGCCACTGATATGGTTGGGAGAGTGTTTTCAACAACTTCGCGGGATCGGTTCCCGCGACTGCCCGGAACCCCACCTGCGGCCACAGTTCCGTCGCTGCCAATGCTGGCTTTGAGCACCGCAGCCACACCCTCAGACTTGAAGAACTCATCGATCTCGGTCTGGGTGATGTCGTCATCGAGCCGAAAACGCGTTTGCAGCGGCTGTCCTCGACCGTACCGTTGCATGTTGAGATCTACGCCCTCGGTCTCGTAAGCGTGTAACGTCTCTTCCGTGTGACGGAACGCATCCGGTACAAATCGCGGAGTCACCGGCATCTTGGGCGTGGCTAGCACGATCGCTCCGTTGAGGCGCCCCCTGAAACGATCGAGGTCTTCCTGAGACCTGATGTCCGCAATCACGGCCCGCTCAATCACGGGCCCGGAGGTGCCTTTGCTGAACGCCAACGGATAACCAATCACCATCTGATAGTCGGGCTCGAGCATATGGATGGATGCGCGTTCGATCTCCCACCCGATCGTGTTGTCGCCTGTCGGTTCCAGCTTCACGTTCGTGAGACCGATAGCCTCCATCTGCTCCAGCAGCCACTGTTGTGCCTGTCTCATATTCGGAGAGGCGGTGAGTCGTGGGCCGATCACATCAGCCAAGTAGCCGGCGTACTCGACCACCGAGGAATTCTCAAATCCCTCGTCTCGGATTTGCGCCACGACGTCCCAGTGAACGCGTTCCTGAGCACTCAACGAGAACGCTACGACCGAGAATACGACGACCGCACATGCGACAGAAAGCCTGTGTCTCATTCTCTCCTCCAGAGTATTCGAGCTGTGAGCAATGACTCACACCTATGCGTTCGTAACTCCATCACGGAAACTACTCTGTTGCAGCCAGGATTGCCCCACGCTCAGCTAAAGCAGAAGCGCCGCATGCCGATCCGATACACCTGCAAAGCAGACTGTGTTGGCAGCCATGTGACCCAGCCGCGCGGTTCGGCGGCCTTCGTCTTCTTCTTCCATAGACCAAACGAGTGCCGCACCTGATAGTGATCAGGCAGTTCACGGTAAAGCATGGTGGAGGAACGGCAGGTCCGAAGCCGTGCGTGTCCCAGGCGTGGAAGCAAAGCATGCCGGCGTTGACACTGGTGACTTCGACGACTCGTTGTGCTACGCCGGCTTGCGTGCCGGCAAGGATACCTATCAGGAACACCGAGACACCCATCTCACTACCTACGTTCATGGAGAACTCCGCGTCAGGAGTTATGTCTCCCAGAATGTTCGTATTCCCGTTTGATCTTTTCGGGCAGGTCAATATATTCGACAAATCACAGCATCAAGAAAGGACTCCGGTAACCATACATCTCTGACAGGAGTGGATTATGAGCACAGAAGCCGCAGCGAAGTTTTTCGATCAACTAGCCAAGGATTCGAGCCTCCAAGCTGAACTCGGCGTTCGGAACGAGACCAAAGATGAGCGTATCGCCGCGGCGGTGGAGTTGGGTAAGAAGAATGGCTTCGACTTCAGCGCCGAGGAATGTAAAACCGTCCTTGCAACCGCGAAGAAAGTGCATGACGGCGAACTCGAGGACGCAGAAATCGAAGCTGTCGCTGGGGGTGGCTGGTTATTGGATCTTGGCGCATGGCTGCAGAGGGAAGTGGACTCGCTCTTCGGTGATGATGATGACGACGACGAAGACTCTGACCAAGGGAGCACCGCCGTAGCCGGCGTGCGTGGCTGACAACACAACTATTTGACGACGTTGCCCTTGAAAATATGACGCCAAACTGACTTTACCGCGTCAGGTTGTATCGCATTCAGTGAAAACGAAAAAACGATTCAACGACAACGCCATCGGCGAGACCACTCCTTCTCTGTACGCGGCGCGCACCCGGCCTGACGAGCCGCCTGACGTCACGCTGATCAACCTGAATCTGATGTTGGTAAACCTGGGCAACAGCGTCGATCGGCAGGTGTACCTCCCGTTGGGACTGCTGACTATCGCGGCATGCCTGGAACGCGAAGGGTACAACGTCGAGTTCATCGATTATCAGACATTCAGCGAGGCACTCGCCTTCGATGCCGATCTGTTCGTCGAGCAACTCGCCGAACCCGCGCCTGTCGTCGGCCTCAGCTGCATGTCGAACCTGGTGCCGTTTTGTATTCATCTCGCCAAACAGATCAAAAGCGTTTACCCCGACCGGCATATAGTGCTCGGTGGTGTCGGTCCCTCCCCCGTGGCAGGCGAGATTGTCGAAGCCTTTCCATTCGTGGATTCGGTGGTGGAGGGCGAAGGAGAACTGAGCATCATCGAGGTATTGCGCGGCGAGACATCGGGGCACATTGCTCCAAACGTACCGACCGATCTCGACTCACTGCCCCTGCCAGCATACTCGCTGATCGACTTCGACCATTACGACGCCGCACCAAGCGTGATCACCTCACGGGGCTGCCCGTACAAGTGCGCGTTCTGTACCGAGCCCTACAACTTCGGCAACGGTGGAGTGCGGTTTCGCAATATCGAAAACGTCCTGACGGAGATCGAACTGGTTCACGAGCGCTCCGGTCGAAAGATGTTCCTATTTCAGGACGACATTCTGCCTCTCAAGCCCGTTCGGTTCCAACACCTGTTGCGCCGACTCGGCGACCTGTCGTTCCCAATCGAGTGGAAGTGTTTCGGCCGCGTCGACCTGACGACAGAGGAAACCATGCGCGCGATGGTCGACGCCGGCTGCAAACAGATCAGGTACGGCATCGAGTCGGGATCCAACAAAACGCTGGAACGGATTCAAAAGGGTTTCACCATCGAACATGCATACGAGGTATCCGCCAAGTCCGTGGAGCATTTCCCGTCAGTACACGTCTCTTTCATCTGGGGATACCCGTTCGAGACCGTGGAGGATTTCGAAGAGACTCTGGAGTGGATCACCCGTTTCGAGCAGGCGGGTGTTACCGTCTTGCTGTTCGAGTACTCACCTCTGCCGGGTTCACCGCTGTACCGTGAACACAGAGATAAGCTCATCTTCTCCAAGGACCATTACTCGACGTATGTCATCACCGGTCACGAGCAGGTGCGGCCCAATGGTTACGTAGCAGACTCGGCATTTGATCCAGTTTACGAGTTGATCGTGAACTACCCCACGATCTTCTCGGGCTTCTACCACTACGAGAGCACGGAAGAACTCGCAAAGCGCCAGCGCCTCGAGCATTACAAGAAGAGAGGAAGAACGGCCGTCAAGAATGAGTACGATCTCTGATGCCATTATCTGCATATGAATGCCGTGACGATGAACAGCGTCGCAATCGTCACTGGGGCAGGCACGGGTATCGGTCGCGCCACAGCCGAGTTGCTGGCGGAGAGTAACGCCAGGTTGATGCTGGTGGGCCGCCGCCGGCCGATGTTGGAGGAAACGGCTGAACTCGCAACGGCTGCCGGTGCAGAGGCTCTTACCGTCGCCTGTGACTTGACCGATTCTGCATCGCCAGAGTTGATCGTGCGGCGAACACTCGAGCGCTTCGGTGAAATGCACCTGTTGGTGAATAACGCCGGCGTTCCAGGAGAAGGCGTGCCACTGCATGAGGTGCGCGACGCCCTTTGGGAAGAGATTCTGGACACAAATCTCACGGCGGCATTTCGGATGTGCCGAGCCGTGCTTCCGTATTTCGTCGAGCATGGTAGTGGAGTGATCGTGAATGTGTCGTCCACGGCAGCAACAATGGCCATGCCTCGTATGGCCGCTTACAGCACAGCCAAGGCCGGGCTTTTGGCGCTGACCCGCTCCATCGCGAGCGACTACGGCTCGAAGGGCGTGCGCTGCAACGCCGTTTGCCCCGGACCCACCCGAACTCCCATGACGGCGAGCGTTCTAGACCAGCCGGAGCGTCACGCAGCGCTCGCTCGGGGCATCCCTCTCGGGCGCGTGGCGGAACCGGCGGAGATAGCACGCGCCATAGTGATGCTATGCGGTGAGACGTCTGCGTACATTAACGGCGCCGTACTGACCGTCGACGGTGGGCAGAGCATCTAGAGCGGCTGCACTATGAAAGTCTTCCTCACGCAGACCAGTCCCTACCTGACCCATAGGTCATGGAGCTACCTCGAGCACCTCGGAATGGGTTTCCTGGAGAAGGTCGCTGCCGACATTGGCTTCGATGTGGACTACTTTGACGCCACATGGGACTGGGATGGACCTGAAGCCGTAGTCGATCGGCTGTTCGGCAACGGCACACCATGCAGCCTGCTCGGCTGCTCGGTCAATCGCTCCAACTTCGAAAGCACTATCGCGGCCGTACAGCTCGCGCGCAACCGAGGCTACGACGGGCACATAACATTGGGCGGCTACTTCCCGACATTTCACTACGAGAAGGTCCTGAGGAATTTCCCGGAGATCGATTCGATCGTGATGGGTCACGGGGAATACACCTTTGCGGAACTGTGCAAGCATATCGCCGCGGAATCCTCCCTCGAGCAGATCCCGGGTCTGGCCTATCGGGCCGATCGCGATTCGGTGCGATTCAACCCCAATAGGGGCAGCGAGGCGTTTCTATCCAGCGTCGGGATACCGGTGCACCGACCCCGCTACGGCGTCGCCCGATTGATCACTAGCCGAGGCTGCTCGTGGGCATGCACGTTCTGCGCGGTGAACACCTTCGACAAGCACGGTCTCAAATCCAAGTATCTGCGCCGCGACCTCGACGAGGTACTCGAAGAAGTCGATCGGCTGGTGAAGGACCATGGTGTGTACCACATCTGGCTGTCCGACATGGATTTTGTCGGGCGCGACAGAGAGTTCATCGAAGGGTTCTGTAATCACCTCATACACCAGAAACACCGGGTAACATTCGAAGGCGACTGTCGGGTGGACGCCCTTGATGAACCGCTCGTCGAACTGTTGGCGGCCGCCGGTTTTCGAGCGCTGTTCCTCGGCGTCGAGAGCTTCGCCAAACGCCAACTGGATGCTTACAGCAAGTTCCCGAAAACCACCGCAAACCCCGACGTGGACGGAGTGGTCAAGCTACTCAGAAAACACGGAGTCACACCGCGGTTCGGCTTTATCATGTTCGACAAAGACACGACGCTGGACGAACTCGAACGGAACCACGAGGTTATCTCGGAGACCGTAGGTTACGGTACGCTCGATTCTCTCGCCAACAAACTCGCAGTGCTCCCTGGTACCACTCTCGAGCGGCAATACTTGAAGGACAGCGAGCATTGCTCTCAGGTGCCCATCGACGAAGAAAACAGACTTCAGTCACATCTGTACTACACTCAATACCGGTTCCGAAACCCTGCGGTGCGTTTTGTATACGAATCCTGTCTCACATACCGCAACAAGGTGAGTCGCATACAGGAGCATTTCGATGCTCGGCTGCGCAGCGGCGAAATCGATTACACGGAACACTATCAGTCGCTGTGGGCCTTGCGCGATAGGTTCGCTCCGATCTTGAGCGAGATAATCAAGCTGGCAAAGAAAGACGATCCACCCGCTACGCTTTCAAACGCGGCGCGCAACAAGCTAGACCGATACCTGATTGACTATGCTTCAGATCGCGGTCTGGACAGCGAAAGAGTGCGGGAGGTCATCGCAGCAGAAGACCGCGAGCCGGGGCCTCGGCTCGCTTAGGGGAAGCACGGCAGTCTTTGTAGTCTAGATCGAAGTCGAACTGCTACATCACACCGCAAACGTCTCGCAACTCTAAATCACGTGGAGAAGGTTCGTCGTCGCGGTAACCAAGCTCGACCGGAAGGCGAGACAACCTTTTTCAGAACCTCGGGTTGGTGCGATTGACGATGGGTTGTAGTTCGGTTGGGGCGACGA
>CAZOJI010000059.1:0-21527 GCA_964580055.1 uncultured Gemmatimonadaceae bacterium
GGGGCTCAACCCCCCCCGCAGCTCACACCGGAAGAGAGAGGAAGAGACATGCAACTCGAAAACCTGCTCACTGTCAACGATGCTGCGAGGATGCTCAGGCTGCGCCCGAACACGCTCATATGGATGGCCGAGTTACGGAGTATTCCTGCGATTTACGTCGATGGAACCTGGTGGTTTGAACCTGAGGCGATAGATGCCTGGCTTGGCCAGGGGTCTCCGCAAGAAGCTTGGGAACGTACCGAACGGAGATTAGCCGCTGGCGTGTGTGTGCTGCCGGCATCGAGGTGTGACTCCTTCGAGGTGGCGACCGCTGGTGGATGTTAGGCAGGAATAGATGGTTGGAAAACCGCGATGGACTCAAATCATGAATCTCATTTTCGAGGAGAAAACCCAATGACGACCGGCAAAGCGACATTAGGGGGCGGCGCGTCCGGAGCCGTGGTGGATGAGGAGCTTCAAAGGCTTGCGGGCAAGTACATGACCTTCAAGCTGGCGGACGAGGAATACGGGCTCGAGATCCTGAGGGTCCTGGAGATCATAGGACTGATGGACATAACCAGCGTCCCGCGCACCAAAGAATTCATCCGCGGGG
Organism: uncultured Gemmatimonadaceae bacterium; assembly: GCA_964580055.1. Classification (GTDB taxonomy): domain Bacteria; phylum Gemmatimonadota; class Gemmatimonadetes; order Gemmatimonadales; family GWC2-71-9; genus JBDGYW01. The sequence continues at coordinate 593 of CAZOJI010000059.1, forward strand.
TCATAAACCTGCGGGGCAAGGTCATCCCGGTGGCCGACCTGAGGCTGGTGTTCGGCATGGAGAAGGTCGAATCCACCGATCAGACGGTCATAATCGTCGTCCACTTCAACAGCAACGGTAACGACGTAACCATGGGGATCCTGGTCGACCAGGTGATGGAAGTCCTGGACATACCGGGCGACCAGATCGAACCGCCGCCGGATCTGGGCAACGGTACGGCAGATACCGACTTCATTCTCGGCGTGGGTAAGTCCGAGGACAGGGTGATCTTCCTGCTCGACATAGGAAGGATTCTCTCGACCCAGGAGAGCAACGCACTGATGGCTGCTGCGGCCGAGAGTCAAGCGGCGTGACCAGCAAAGAATCTTCGCTAATCCCGGAAGGGGAAAAGGAGACGGGCAAATGAGTTTCAACTTCAAGGACATCAGAATCGGTCCTAAGCTGATCGCGCTGTTCCTTGTGATCGGCCTGGTGCCAATGACCATCGTCGGTTGGATGAACTACACCAACACCAAGGATGCTCTGGAATACGAGGCGCTCAACAAGCTCACCGCTTTGCGCGAAACCCGCAAGACGGAAATCGAAAACTGGATGGGCGAGCGCATGAGTGACGTGCAGGTTCTGGCCGCCTTCGAGGACGCGGCCGCGGCACTCGATGACTACGAACGGGCCTTTCATTCGAGTGGGCCAGCGAGCCGACAATACGAGAATGTGCAGGAGAAATGGAATGACATGTTCAGCCATTACATGGAAGAGTACGGCTACTACGATCTGTTTCTGTTGGGGCCGGAGGGAGACGTCGTCTACACCGTGACCCACGAAGCGGATTTCGGGGAGAACATGTTGACCGGTAAGTACCGGTCCTCGGGGCTCGCGGAGGCGTTCCGCGGAGCGGCCGCCGGCGACGCGACGCTGGTTGATTTCGACGAATACGCACCGTCCAACGGCACCGCGGCAGCGTTCGTGGCCGCCCCCGTCCAGGTAGACAGGCAACTGCACGGCGTGGTCGCCCTGCAGCTCCCCATCGACGCCATCAACCACATCATGCAAGAGAACGCGGGGCTCGGCGAGAGTGGTGAGACCTACCTCGTGGGCTCCGACTACCTGCTGCGGTCAGACTCTCGGTTTTCGAGCGAAACGACGATTCTGAAGCAACAGGTGCGTACGACCGGGACCGAGCAGGCGCTTTCTGGAACCACTGATTGTCAGGCAATCGAGGACTACCGAGGCGTCCCGGTATACAGTTGTTTCGCCAAGCTCGACTTCGACGGCGTCGACTGGGCCATCATGGCTGAAATAGACGAGTCCGAGGCCACGGCCGCGGCGACGAGCGCGAGGAACACTCTTCTCGTCCTGCTGGGCATCTTCGGCGCCGTCGTGGCCGTATTCGGCGTTATCATAGCCCGCTCCATAGCGAATCCGCTCGTCGGCATCACCAAGACGGCGGAGGAACTGGCGTCCGGCGGAACCGACAAGAACGTGGAGATCAGCAGCAAGGACGAAGTCGGAGATCTCGCCGTCGCCTTGAACAAGATGCTCGACGTTCAACGAGGTGCAATGGATGAGGCTGAGCAGAAAGCGGAAAACCTCAACAATCTGCCCACGCCGATCATCGAGATCGACAGAGACTTCACCGTCAAGCTGCTGAACAAGGCGGGGGCGTCCGTTGTGGGCACAACTCCCGAAGACGCCAAGGGCAAGAAGTGTTACGACCTGTTCAAGACACCCCACTGCCGCACGGCCGAGTGCCGCTGCGCGCAGGCGATGTCCAAGGACGGGGTGTTCAGCGCCGAGACCGTGGCCGATCCGAGCGGTCTCAACATACCGATCGAGTACACCGGCGCTCCCGTCAAGGATGCCCAGGGCAATATCGTGGGCGCGTTGGAGTACGTGGTCGACATATCGGAGCGCAAGCAAGTGCTGGAGGACATCATCTCCGTTGGCAGGGAGATGGCCAACGCGAACCTTACCGCTAAGACCAAAGAAGGTTACAAGGGCGACTACCTCGCGATCGCTGACAATCTGAACCGCGGCATCAAGTCGCAGCACGACGCCATGGTGCAGGTGGCTGAGGCGGTGGACCAGGTGGCTGCCGCGGCGCAGCAGATCGCGTCCAGCTCGCAGGCGGTCGCGCAGGGAGCCTCGGAGCAGGCCAGCTCGCTGGAGGAAACCTCTTCCAGCCTCGAGGAGATTTCCGGCCAGACACAGCAAAATGCCGACAACACTCAACAGGCGAAGACGCTGGCGCAGGCGACCAAGGAAGCGGCTGACAAGGGCAGCGCCGCGATGGCGAAGATGATCGAGTCGATGTCCCAGATCCGCACGTCATCGGAAGGAACGGCCGCGATCATAAAGGACATCAACGACATAGCTTTCCAGACCAACCTGCTGGCGCTGAACGCCGCGGTCGAGGCTGCCAGGGCTGGGGACGCCGGACGCGGCTTCGCGGTGGTTGCCGAAGAGGTTCGCAACCTCGCCTTGCGGGCGAAGGAAGCGGCGACCAAGACTGAAGGGTTGATCAAGGAATCCGTGCAACTCGCCGAACAGGGTGGCGAGATCTCCGGCGACGTCAATGAGAACCTGGGCGAGATCGTGGAATCGATCACCAAGGTGACCGACATCGTCACGGAGATCACTGCGGCGAGTTCTGAACAGGCCCGGGGAGTGGAGCAGGTCAACGATGCTATGGCCGAGATGGACAAGGTCGTGCAGCAGTCGGCGGCCAACTCCGAGGAATCCTCCAGTGCGGCCGAGGAACTTTCCAGTCAGGCACAGGAGCTTGCCGCTACCGTTGGACGCTTCCAGCTCAGCAGGCAAAACGGCGGCGGACGCGTGGTCGGGGCTATTGGTACGAGTCAAAAACAAGCGAAGCAGGCGGCGAAGGCGGCAGCTCCGAAGCAAGATGGAAAAGCCGAGCAGATGATTCCCTTCGACGACGATGACGACATGGAAGCGTTGGCGAACTTCTAGCCGGTCCGAGACCGAGCGTGGAGGGATGACAAACAGAGTCGTCCCTCCACCGTCTCTTCCCCCCAAAGGCAGGATCAGGGGCGCGGTTGGCAAGCCTCCGGCGGCGGCGCCGATTGAATCTAAAGGTGTTTTGCCGATGAACTCAGTGGTAACTGCCAGCTCGCTGAATCTCGACAGGATCACGACCGAACGGACGTGCTCTTTGCCGTCCGCCAGCCCGCTCCCTGCCTTCTTCCACAAACCGGGTGGCCTCTTTCCCGACTGCACTCACAACGCGAAACCGACTGGCAGATTGTGATGCGCAATTCCAGAAAGAACAGCAACGGTGTGAACGAATACCCGGGTTTTCCCGAAGCGTCCCGAGGGATACCTTGATATTCTGGGGCTGTCTTCTCCATGATGGTGAAGCGGAGGTGCGGCAATGGCAGATGACGGTGCAAAGACAGGGGCAGAGCCGATAGAGGAGCTGATGGGCGGGCGTCTGCAATTCCTGTTCGACGCCGCTCACGATCTCATCAGCATAATTGACGCGGATGCCGTAACCCTCTGGGGCAACTCGGCCTGGCGGGCGAGGTTCGGCGGTATCGATGAGCACCGTTCGGACCTGTTCTCGAAGATTCATCCCGAAGATCAGGCCGGCGTTGAGCGGGAATGGAACCGTCTGCTCGAGGAAGGAAAGCCGCTGCGCGCCCTTGAATGCCGCTGCATGCTCGACAGCGGCGAATGGGTATACCTGCAATCAAATGTCGATGAGGTGCCTGAGTCCGATCCGCGCAGGTTCTGGATCGTTTCGCGTGACATCACGGAGAGGAAGCGGGCGGAAGAGGCTCTCCGCGAGGAACGCAACCGCGCTCGAGAGTACCTCAACGTTGCAGGAGCGATTCTGCTCGCTCTGGATGAGCAGGGGCGTGTGACATTGCTGAATCGCAAGGGCCGGGAGACTCTCGGTTTCGAGACCGAGGAAGAGCTGCTCGGCAGGGAGTGGTTCGAGACCTGCCTGCCACCGGCATCCAGTGACAGGGTCCGTGCCGTCTTCAAGCGGATATTGGCAGGGGAGTACGAGGGTTTCGAGTACGTGGAGGACGATGTCCTGACTCGAGCCGGCGAGATACGCACCATCTCTTGGCACACCGCCCTATTGTACGATGCAGAAGGAAGCGCCATCGGTACGGTCAGCTCCGGGCAAGACGTCACCGACAGCAAACGGGCGGAGAGGCAGAACGCGCTACTGGCTGCCGCGGTGGACCAGGCAGACGAGTCCATTGTCATCACCGACTCGGACGCAACGATTGAGTACGTGAACCCCGCCTTCGAGCGTGTGACCGGCTACAGCCGCGCCGAGATTGCCGGTAAAAATCCGCGTATTCTCAAGAGCGGCAACCAGGATCGCGCTTTCTACGAGGAGATGTGGAGTCGTTTGACCAAAGGTGAGGTGTGGACCGGCCACATTGTCAACAAGAGAAAAGACGGCTCGGAGTTCGAGGAGGAGGCGTCGATCTCGCCCATCAAGGATGCGAGGGGCAGAATCACCAACTATGTCGGAGTGAAGCGGGACGTCACTCACGAAGTCGAGTTGGAGTCGCAACTGCGCCAGGCCCAGAAGATGGAGGCGATAGGGACCCTCGCAGGCGGGATCGCGCACGACTTCAACAACCTGCTCCAGGCGATGCTGGGGTACGCCCTACTCGCGAAGCGCAGAACCGCTGAAGACAAACAGGTCTCGGCCAGCCTGCAGCAGGTGATCGAGGCGGGCAACCGGGCAACGGAGCTGGTTTCGCAGATTCTCGCGTTCAGCCGCCGGACGGAGCGACGATTTCTCCCAGTGCAAATGGATGCGATAGTAAGGGAGGCGGTTAAGCTGCTTCGGCCCTCGCTGCCGAGCACCATCGATCTGCGCGTCGACATCGATCCCAAGTGCCGGGCCGTGATAGGCGACACCACGGAAATGCATCAGGTGGTAATGAACATCTGCACCAACGCCTATCAAGCCATGCGCGAGACCGGCGGAGTTTTGGAGATCTCGGTGGACGAAACCGCGGTCGATACTGTGCGCGCCGCCTCGCACGCCTTGCTGGAGGAGGGAGACTACATTCGAGTCGTGGTCAGAGACACAGGATGCGGCATGACCCCCGAGACGTTGGAACGGGTATTCGACCCGTACTTCACGACCAAGGAAGCGGGGGAGGGTACGGGGCTCGGAATGGCCACTGTGAGGGGAATAGTGGAGGGCGGCGGCGGCGCCGTGACCGTCGATAGCGCGCCGGGCGAAGGAACCAGTGTAGAGGTGCTGATGCCCATTCCCAGATGGCGCGATCTGCCGGCTGATGGCGCAATAGCCGAAGCCGGCGATGTGCGTGGCACGGAGAGGGTGCTGTTCGTGGACGACGAACCCATGCTCGTGGAGCTGGTGAAGCAGGATCTCCAGGAGTTGGGTTACAGCGTCGAAGCCCGGACCAGCGGCGTGGAGGCTCTCCAGGCGTTTCGCTCCGACCCCTCCAGGTTCGACGTCGTTATCACCGATCAGACCATGCCCAACCTCACGGGAATAGAGCTGTCGCGACAGTTGCTTCAGTTGAGGCCGGACGTACCAGTGGTTCTTTGCACCGGGTTCAGCGATCTGGTGGACGACAAGGTGGCCAGAAAGGCGGGCATCCGCGAACTCGTGCCCAAGCCCGTTCTCTGCAGCGACCTGGCCGCCGCCATTCGTCGCGTGAGGGATTGAGGTGCCGGTCGGCGTGAGACCCTTGGACTAACTGCATCGAGAATTCGACGCGACCGAGTGATAGGTCGCGATATCATCAGCAGTACAGCGCACGGGGATCGCGGCATTGTCGCGGCACCGCAGCGGCGGGTAGTGCTGCGCGTCGCGGCGGCAGCCTCAGCGCCCGATTGTTGTGGTCTGGAAACGGGCCGAACGAACTCGAAGCGGGCAGTCGAGGACTCGCCATGAAACAAGACAAGAAGAAGACCAAGGCGCAGTTGATCGAGGAACTGGTGGCGCTGCGGAGACGGAATGGGGAACTCGAGGAGCGGGCCGCGCAGCAACCTGCCGAATACGGGGCTTCGACGGCGGCGCGTAAGTCACTCGAGCTTCAGCAGGTGGCTTTCGAGGGCTCGCGCGACGCCATCTTCATCAGCGACGCGGAAGGCCGGTTCGTGGATGTCAACGAAGCGGCGTGCAGAATGACGGGTTACTTGCGGGAACAACTGCTGCAAATGCGGATTCCGGACTTGCACGATGCTCCCGACCTCGATGTATACAACAAGTATCACTCGCGCATCATGTCCGGCGAGGAGGTTACCAGCGAGGCGCCGATTCTGCGAGCGGACGGTACCAAGGTGAGCGCCGAATTCAGCAACAGACGGGTCATGGTGAGAGGTGCTTGGTACATGCACACCGTGGCTCGCGACATCACAGACCTCAAACGTACAGAAGATGGCCTGCGTGCCAGCGAGTCGCGTTACCGGACTCTAGTGGAATATTCACCGGCAGGCATCTACCAGACTGACGCCCACGGCAAATGCACCTATGTGAACCCCAGATTGTGCGAAATGGCGGGACTCAGGCTGGACGGTGCTCTGGGAGATGGCTGGACAGCCAGCCTGCATCCGGAAGACTGCGACGCCGTGTTCAAGAGCTGGCAGGCGATGGTTAGGGACCGGTCGGAATGGAATGACGAGTACAGGTTTGTGAACACAAAGGGTGAAATCACCTGGGTTGCGGGGTATGCCGTAGCCATCTTAGACGAGAACGGACAGGTGACCGGTTATATCGGTACCAATGTAGACGTAAGCAGAAGGAAGGAGGCTGAGGAAGAACTGAGCAGCGTTGTGAGCCTTCTAGATTCGGTACGTCAGGCGCAGTCGTTGCACATCGAGGAGCAAGACACTGAAACCGTCTTCGAGGAATTGCTCTCGACTCTCATGTCGATGACTAACAGCGAGTTCGGTTTCCTGGACGAGGTGCTGTACGAACCCGACGGCACACCCTACAAACTCAGCCTCGCCATGTCGAATCTCTCTTGGGATTCTGAATCCACCGCCCTGTATGAACAGCTTCGATCTCGCGATCTCGAGTTCCGTGACCTCCGGAATTTGGCGGGCCTGCCGGCGCTCCAGAAGAAACCGGTCATCGCCAACGACGCTCCGCACGACCCCCGTTCGGGCGGTTTGCCTGAGGGGCACCCGCCGATCCACAGCTTCATGGGCCTGCCCATAGTCTCGGGCGATACGATAGTCGGTGTGGCCGGGGTAGCTAACCGGTCAGGCGGGTATGACGAGGAGCTGGCGGAGTTTCTAGCGCCCTATTTGAGCGCCTGCGCGGGCATCATTCAATCGGTACGCCTACGCAACTGGAAACGAGACGCGGAGCAGGCGCTTAGGCAGAGCGAAGAAGAGGCCCGCCGTATCCTAGCGGCGACCACGGGCGGCATCTGGAAGTGGAACTTCAAGACGAATGAGCTGTTCTTCAGCGATCGCTATTACACCATGCTGGGCTACGAGCCAGGGGAGTTTCCGGCGAGCTTCGAGAGCTGGAGAGACTTGTTGCACCCCGACGACCGGGATCGCGCGATCGCCGGTGCTGCAGAATACCTCGAGACCAAACCCGACGAATACGATAACGAATTCCGCCTCCGCACGGCTTCGGGCGAATACCGCTGGATCCGAGCGAACGCACGGGTGGTCGAGCGTGACGCAGACGGTAAGGCGGTGCTGATGATCGGCAACCACGAGGACATTACCGAGCGCAAGGAAGCGGAAGCCGAGAAGCTCGAGATGGAGCAACGTGTGCAGCGGGCGCAGAAGCTCGAGAGCCTCGGCGTTCTCGCCGGAGGCATAGCGCACGACTTCAACAACCTGCTGATGGCGGTCATCGGGTACGCCGACATCGCAATGAGGAAGCTTTCGCCCGCGGCCCCTGCGCGGGACAGCGTCTTGAAGATTCAGGGGGCCGCAACGCGCGCCGCCGAGCTCGCCGATCAGATGCTCGCTTACTCGGGTAGAGGCAAGTTCCTGGTGGAGCGGGTTAACCTGAGCAACCTCGTGTTGGAGATGGGCCACTTGCTGAACGCGTCGGTATCTAAAACGACTCTGCTGCACTACGAGCTGAGCGAGACGCTTCCGGCCGTCAAGGTGGATGCTACTCAGATTCGCCAGGTTGTTATGAATCTCATCACCAATGCCTCGGAGGCGTTACGGGAACAGACAGGTGTTGTGAAAGTGCGGACCGGGGTGCGCGAGTGTGACAAAGCCTTGTTCGATGAAGCCAGGATCGCCGACGGTTGCGCCGACGGCACCTACGTCTTCGTGGAGGTCTCGGACACGGGTGCCGGCATGGATGAGGAAACCATCAACAAGATGTTCGACCCGTTCTTCACCACGAAATTCACCGGCCGCGGGCTCGGCCTCGCCGCGGTGTTCGGAATAGTCCGGGGCCACAAGGGCGCTCTGACAGTTGACAGTGAACCGGGGACGGGCACCAAGATCAGGGTGCTTCTGCCCGCATGCGTAGAAGAGATGGAAGAGCAACCCGACAGCGAAGCGGCCGAGTTAGTCGGCGCCGGGAGCGGCACGGTCCTACTCGTGGACGACGAGTCCGCGGTGCTGGAAGTCGGCAAGGACATGCTCCAGATGGCTGGCTACAACGTAAAGATCGCCAGGGACGGCACTGAGGCCGTGGAGATCTTCAGAATCCATACGCGCGAAATCCACTGTGTAATTCTCGACCTGACCATGCCCAAAATGGGCGGCGAGGAGGCGATCGCGGAACTTCAAAGGGTGGATTCCAGTGTCCCCGTTCTTCTCTCGAGCGGCTACAGCACCTCGGACCTCGAGAGTCACATGGCCGACAAGGGTTTTGCCGGCTTCGTCAAGAAACCCTACATGCTCGACGAGATCGTCAAAACCTTGAATAGGGTGATGGGACAGTAGCGGTTAGCCGGGGACTCGTAGAGCCGGATCGACCGAATCTCGACGGGCGCATAACTCCTTCGGAGATGCTCGTCAGCACATTCTCGCCGTCCAACTTCACGACCACAACTGCTCCGCAGGAAGCGCCTTTCCTGCGTTGACATTTCTATGTTTATATGACACTGTTACGTGACATAATTAGCTTAAAAACCATAAAAATGGTATGTAAGTTCAATGCCCAGACGTCGACCGAACCTCCCGATTCGAGTCCAGCGCGTGTTGGAAAAACTCGGCGCTGACATCCGTGCCGCTCGCAAACGGCGCCGGATTCCCGTACGTGTGATGGCCGACCGGGCACTGATCTCTCCTACGACGTTGACCAAGATTGAACGAGGCGACCCCGGGACCGCAATTGGGTATTACGCGAGCGTTCTGTTTGTACTCGATCTTGCAGGCCGGCTTGGTGAGATTGTGGATGTTTCCAGAGATGAATTGGGGTTGACGCTCTCCGATGAGGAGCTGCCGAAGCGTGTGCGCTGGCCCAAGAGGCGTCGCCCGCAGCCGCCAGGTAAGGAAGACGAATGAGTACCCCGGACGTGGTCGTGTATGTCGATCTCGACGGCGAGACACACTTGGTCGGTTCCTTATGGATGGTCTATGGCCGGGGTAGACCGGCGGCATCATCCTTTAGTTATGCTGGTTCGTGGTTGAACAGCGGTTTTGCGTTTGCGGTCGATCCGCTCCTGGATCTGGCTTCGGGTGGTGTATTTCACAAGAACAGGTTGTTCGGTGCCATTGCCGATTCGGCGCCCGATCGGTGGGGACGCACGCTCATATCCCACGCCGAGCGATTGAGAGCGCGAGCTGAGGGGCGAGCTCCTCGTTTCTTGGCCGATCTCGACTATGTGCTAGGTGTTGCGGATGTTGCCAGGCAAGGAGCGCTGAGATACGCGATGACAGAAGGCGGAGAGTTCCTCGCTGCACCGGATGAGGTGGCAGTGCCTCCTCTGGTTGAGTTGCCGCGGCTGGCCGCCGCCGCGCGAGGATTCCTTGAAAACCCCGAGCGAGAGGAACACCTGAGGATTCTGCTCGCTCCTGGGGCATCACTCGGAGGGGCCAGGCCGAAGGCGTCGGTGTTGGACGCCGATGGGACGCTTTCCATCGCAAAATTTCCAAAGAATGATGACACCCATTCTGTCGGCAAGTGGGAGCACCTCGCTCTCGAGTTGGCACGCGATGCCGGCATCTCGGCAGCTCGCTCGAGACTCCTGTCAATCGACGACCACGATGTGGTCCTGCTGTCTCGCTTCGATCGCACCGGCGAATGGCGCATTCCGTTTCTCTCGGCGATGACCATGCTCGATGCAGTGGACCAGGACACCCGAAGCTACCTGGAGATAGCCGAGGCAATCCGACGCTTTGGAGCGGTCCCACGGAGCGATCTGCGCGAACTCTGGAGGCGCTTGGTGTTCAACGTCCTAGTGTCCAACACGGACGACCATTTGAGGAATCACGGCTTTCTGTATGCAGGCGCCGACAGTTGGCGTTTGTCGCCCGCCTACGACATCAACCCGATGCCGGTTGAGAAAAGGCCACGTTTTCTCTCCACAGCGATCGGCGTGGACCCCGAAGACACGACAGCATCGCTGGGGATTGCTTTCGAGGTTGCGTCGTATTTCGATTTGGAAGATGACGAAGCACGTTGGCTCGCCCGGGAGATCGCCGAGGTGACCCGAAATTGGGCGGACCGTGCCGCCGACATGGGCATTCGAGGGGGAGAGATCGACCTGATGGCCTCTGCATTCGAACACGAGGACCTGAAGCTGGCATTCCAATCTTAACGGGTCGACAATCGGTCACGCGCGCCTCCGCCCACACTCAAGCAGCCTCTCTTGATGCCTCCTTCCACAGCACATCCTCGCCGTCCAACTTCGCGACCACGACTGCGCCGCAGGAATCGCTCAGCACGTTGACCATGGTGCGGAACATGTCCAGCACGCGATCCACTGCAAGGATGACGGCAACCCCCTCCAGGGGCAGACCCACGGCCCCGAGGATTATGGACATCATCACCAGGCCCGACATCGGTACGCTCGCCGCGCCCACCGAAGCCAGCAGTGCAGTGAACACGATAACCAACTGCTGGTCGAACGAGACCGCGATCCCGTACACCTGCGCAATGAAGATCACCGCCACGCACTCGTACAGTGCGGTGCCGTCCATGTTGACCGTGGCGCCGATCGGCAGCACAAACGATGAGATCTTCTCCGAGACCTTGGAGTTCTCAGTGACCGCCTCCATTGTCAGGGGCAGAGTTACGATCGTGGAGCAGGTCGAGAACGCGGTGACCAGTGCCGGGGGCATGCCCTTGAAATGCCTGTAGGGATTGCGGCGTGTGACGAGATACACGATCAGGGGCAGCGTGACCGTTGCGTGAATGAACAGACCGACGAGTACGATCAGGAAGTAGAATCCCAGAGACCGGAATGCATCGAACCCCGTAGTCGCGACTATGGTCGCGTTTATGCCGAATACTCCGAGCGGAGCCGTCCAGACAACCATCCGGGTCATCTTCATCATGGCTTGAAACGCCGCCTGGAAGAAATCGGCCAGTTGAGACTTGTAGGGATCTTTTAGCTGCGTGATGAAGTACCCGAACAGAATGCAGAAGAAGATCACCGGCAGCACCTGCCCCTCGGCAAGAGCTTGAAACGGATTCTCCGGTATGATGTTCAACACCAGCTCGGTGAAGCTTTGCTCGGCGGCGGGAACGGCCTGGACGGTTTTGTCCAGTGTGATCGTAGAACTCACGCCCGGCTTGAAGATGTTAACCAGGATCTGGCCGGTGAGGATTGCCATGAGACTGGTGGTGAGATAGTACCCGAGGGTCTTGGCGCCGAGAATGCCGAGGTTCTTGCGCTCGCCGACCGACACCACGGCGGCCGTCAGCGATGTGATTATCAGCGGCATGATCGCCATGCGCAGCAGCCGCAGGAATATGTCGGACAGCGGCTCGCCGATCGGCACGATCGCCTCGCCGAACACTTTGCCGCAGATCATGCCGGCGAAGAGCCCCACGAAAATCCAGAATGTCAGAGACCTGTACGGGATTCGCATGGCAACTAAGATGTGTCTCCGTCCTGTTGGTGGGAAGCGTGGGGGAATAGAGCATCATTCGCCGCAGCGGCATTATCGAATATCGTATTGTTGAGGCCGGATATGCCAGCGAGCCGTTGCGCGACGATTGCAATTTCGCACGCATCATTTACTGTAAAGTCGAGCAGCACCGGCATGTGCCTGGAAGCCATGGCGGGAATTTGTGTACGTGAGAAGGAGAGCAGATGGCGACACCGACGTTGAATCAGGATATCGAAGTCATCCAGGAAAAGATCCAGCAGGAAAGCGCGTTCGTCAGCCGCCTGGTCGAGGAGGTCGGAAGGGTTATAGTAGGCCAGAAATACATGGTGGAGCGGCTATTGGTCGGCTTGCTTGCCAACGGACACGTGCTTCTGGAGGGTGTGCCCGGGCTGGCCAAGACGATGACGGTGCGGACGCTCGCCCGGGCCATTGACACCAGGTTTCACCGTATCCAGTTCACGCCGGACCTGCTGCCGGCGGACCTCATCGGAACTCTGGTCTACGATCCCAAGGATTCCTCGTTCAAGACCAAGAAGGGGCCCATTTTCGCCAATATCATACTGGCGGACGAGATAAACAGGTCGCCGCCGAAGGTGCAGTCGGCGCTGCTGGAGGCGATGCAGGAACGTACGGTGACCATTGGCGAGACATCTTATCCGCTGGACGAGCCCTTCCTGGTGCTCGCCACGCAGAACCCGATCGAGCAGGAGGGAACCTACCCGCTCCCCGAGGCTCAGATCGACCGGTTCATGTTGAAGCTTTCGGTGGGATACCCCAGCCAGGACGAGGAACTGGAGATCATGCGTCGCATGGCCACGGGCTCGGAGCCGGAGGTTTCGCCGGTGGTTCAGCCGTTCGAGATCGTCAAGGCGCGAAAAGCGGCCGACATGATCTACATGGATTCCCAGGTGGAGAAGTACATAGTGAGTCTGGTGTTTGCCACGCGAGATCCCAAGGCGTTCGGTCTCGACGAACTGGTGGAGCTGATCGCCTACGGCGGCTCTCCGCGTGCATCGATCAACCTCGCCAAGACGGCCCGAGCGCACGCCTTCCTGCGCCGCCGCGGTTACGTGACGCCCGAGGACGTTCGTGCGGTCGGCATGGACGTATTGCGCCACAGGGTACTCGTTACCTACGAGGCCGAGGCGGAAGAGATAACCTCCGAGGACGTGGTCACCAAGGTGCTGAACGCCGTGGAGGTGCCGTAGTGTCCGGAGGTTGGTTTGCGTGTAAGGGACGCGGACACCACCGACCTGTCACGAACGCCGTGCACGTCGTCGCTCCCGGTGTAAATGCCGGTGAGCGGCACGATGGGACCACTGTGCGCGGAACGGCAGCCGACTCCGGTTCGCGGAGAGGGCAAAAACATGCGGGGCAACGCGAAGCTCGCTGATGATTCCACGTGAGATCCTGAAGAAGGTGCGCCGCCTCGAGATTGCGACTCGAGGCGTCGTGAACGAGGTTTTTTCCGGGGAGTACCACTCCGTGTTCAAGGGCAGGGGCATCAACTTCGCCGAGGTGCGCGAGTACCAGTACGGCGACGACATCCGTGCCATCGACTGGAACGTGACGGCGCGGGTAGGCTCCCCCTACATAAAGGTGTACGAGGAAGAACGCGAGTTGACCGTGATGCTGGTGGTGGACGTGAGCCGTTCAGGGAACTTCGGCACTCGCGAGAGGTTGAAGGGAGAAATCGCCGTCGAGCTTTGTGCGCTGCTGGCCTTCTCGGCGATCAAGAACAACGACAAGGTTGGGCTGATCCTCTTCACCGACAGGATCGAGAAGTTCGTGCCTCCGCGAAAAGGGCGCAGGCACGTTCTGCGGGTGCTCCGCGAGCTGCTCTACCGCGAGCCGCAGGGGAGGGGCACTGACGTAGCGATGGCGCTGGAGTATCTGACCAACGTGACCAGACGTCGTTCGGTAGCGTTCCTCGTGTCTGACTTCCTGGCGTTCGGCTACGAACGAGCGCTCTCCATCGCCGGACGCCGTCACGACATGATCGCAGTCCAGATGAGCGACCGAAGGGAAACCGTGTTGCCGCCAGTGGGATACGCGGAGTTCGAAGATGCCGAAACCGGTGACCATCTGGTCGTGAACACGTCGGACTCGGCGTTTCGGAGTGCATTGGAATCCCATGTTTCTCGCCTGCACGAGGAACGGGAGCAGATCTTCCGGAGAGCCCGCGTAGATGTAATCCGTGTCGAAACAGGACAGCCTTACTTCGACTCGTTGCGGCGCTTCTTCCACCAGCGCGCCCGGAGGTTCCGGTGAGACGCGCCTGGTATATCGTTGCGGCGATGACGATGTGGGTCCTACCGGCCGGCGCCCAGGTGCGGCCATCCGTTAGCGCTCATACGGATACGGACGCTATTTCGGTTGGAGATCGGCTGACGCTAACCATCGCGGTGCGACACGCGCCCGGCCAGGAAGTCGCCTGGCCGGCACCCGCCGACACACTGGGCCCCTTCGAGGTCCTGGGCACGAGAGCGGGAGAACCCGAGGTCTCGGACAATGACCTGCAGACTTCCACGCAACACTATGTGCTCACGGCGTTCGAGCTTGGGGAGCTGCAGATACCGGCATTGGATGTTGCGGTGTCCGACTCCGCGGGTGCTGAACCCGAGATATTGCTCACTGAGGCGATCTCAGTGGTGGTCGAGAGTGTGGGTGTCGACGAGAGCGGAGACATCCGCACTGTGAAAGCGCCGCTCCAGATACCCCGCAACTGGCTGTTGTTGATCCCGTGGCTGCTCCTGATCGGGGCGCTGGTGGGTGTGGGATACTGGCTGTACCGGCGTTATCGAGCCCGTGAGAAGCCTTCCCAGCCTAGCGCGGAGCTGCGCGAACCCGCACGGCCCGCCCACGAGGTCGCCTATGAGGCACTGGATCGACTGGAGGAGAAGAGGCTGCTGGAGCGCGGTGAGATCAAGCAGTTCTTCATCGAGGTCTCGGAGATCCTGCGCGCCTATCTGGAGGCTCGTTATCCGATCGACGCACTGGAGATGACCTCATACGAGGTTCTGCGTGAGCTGGAGAGAGTCGGGCTGGAGCCGGCGGTCTACGATCTGTTTCCGCCTTTCTTCGATCGCGCCGACCTCGTGAAGTTCGCGAAGCATCGTCCGGACATGAGTGCGTGTCGGGAGATGATTCCCATGGCGCGGCGGTTGGTAGATGGAACCCGCGCACCGGATCGCGCGCAGGCTGAGCAGGAACTCGCCGGTAAAGGAAAAAACTCGGACGCGGCGACCGTGAACAGTGGAGCGGGAGTGAGTTGAACACCATGTTCTATCGGTTTGCCGATCCCCAGTATTTCGCCCTTCTGCTCGTGATTCCGGTTCTGGCACTATGGTACTGGAAGCGGCGCGACAGAATAGGTGCTTCCGTTCGTTACTCCAGTCTCGACCTGGTGCTGCCGGCTGTGAGGTCCAACCCCGGTCGCTGGCGTCATCTGCTCTTTGTGCTTCGTTCTCTCGCCCTTGCCGCGGCGATCGTCGCCTTCGCGCGACCGCAGACCGGAGTGTCCGGCGAAGAGGTTGTCACGGAGGGAATCGACATAGTGCTGGCGCTCGACCTCTCGACTTCGATGCTCGCGGAAGACTTGGAGCCGACGCGTGTCGAGGCCGTGAAGCAGGTGGCGGCGGAATTCGTAGAGGGGCGGCGGAACGACCGTATAGGCCTGGTCGTGTTCGCCGGGCAGGCTTTCACGCAGGCTCCTCTGACGCTGGATTACAACGTTTTGCAGAGTCTGCTGGGCGAACTGGACGTGAGTATGATCGCCGAGGACGGAACGGCGTTGGGCATGGGACTCGCCACCGCCGTCAAGAGGCTACAGGAGTCTGACGCCGAGTCGAAGGTGATCATACTCCTCACGGACGGTCGCAACAACAGCGGGGAGATCGATCCTTTGACGGCCGCACAAATGGCCCAGGCCTTGGATATAAAGATCTATGCGATAGGTGCGGGGAGACGTGGAGAGGCTCCGATCACGATTGAAGATCCCAGGTTCGGGCGGCGGCGCATGAGGATGCGCGTGGACGTCGACGAGCCCACGTTGAGTGCGGTGGCGGAGCAGACCGGTGGAAAGTACTTCCGGGCCACAGATCGGCAGAGTCTGGAGGCCATCTATGGGGAGATCGACGAACTGGAGAAAACCGAGGTGGAAGTCGAGCACTACACGCACTACGGAGAGCTGTTCTTCTTCCCTTTGGGGTTCGGATTGGTTCTGGTGGTGCTGGAGGTAGGATTGGGTAACACGGTACTGAGGAAGATCCCGTGACCGGCCGCGAGAGGCTTTAGGGGGAGCATGTTTCAGTTCGGATTCGAGGAGCTGTTGTGGGCGTACCTGCTGGTGCCGGCGCTGGCGTTGTTTTTCTGGTACGCATCCAAGCTCCGGCGGCGGGCGATCGAGCGGTTTGGCGAGTCGGAGCTGATGCGGAGGTTGAGTGCGAATGTGAGCCATGGGGCGCGGCGTGTGAAATCGGTGATGATAATCGCCATCCTGGCTCTCCTCGTCACGGCACTGGCTCGGCCTCAGTTCGGAACTCGGGTCGAGACGGTTAGACGAGAAGGCCAGGACATCATAGTTGCGCTGGACCTGTCCAATTCCATGCTAGCTGAAGACATTGCCCCGAACCGGCTCGAGAAGGCCAAACACGCGGTCGGAACGCTCATCAGAGGGCTGGAGGGTGACAGGATCGGCCTGGTCGCGTTCGCCGGCGATGCCTTCGTGCAGAGTCCCCTCACAGTTGACTATGGGGCGGCGACTCTCTTCTTGAACGCCATGTCGACTGGCTTGATGCCGGTGCAGGGCACCAATCTGGCTGAAGCTCTGAGGGTGTCGATAGATGCATTCGAGGCCGGAGAGCGGCAGCATCGCATATTGATAGTCATCACTGACGGTGAGGATCACGAGGGCGAGATCGACAAGGCCGTGGAGAGCGCCGTCGAGGAGGGAATCCGTATCTACGCGGTCGGGGTTGGATCGCCTGACGGTGTGCCGATTCCCGTATTCGACGAGCGAGGGCGGCGCACCGGCTACAAACGTGATGAAAACGGTGAGATAGTGACCACCAGTCTGGACGAGGCGACGCTAGAGAATATTGCGCGCGAAACTGGCGGCAGGTACCTGCGCGCAACACCCGGAGAGAACGAGCTGGACAGACTGGCGGATGAGATAAGCGAAATGGCGGGAACGGAGTTCGAAGCTCGACAGGTTACGCAATATGAGGAGCAATACCAGATCTTCCTGGGGATTGCCTTGCTGCTGATGGTGTTGGAGGTGCTGGTGCCGGAGCGCCGCAAGCCGCGGGGAGAATGGACCGGGAGGTTCGCATGAGTAACCGCGGATGGGTTTTCCCAGGCCGTCTCCTGTTACTTGGCCTTGTTCTGGGGTTGGTGCCATCGGTGGGGTGGGCGCAGGCAGGCCGCGCCGAGGTGCGCGAGGGTAATCGGCTTTACGAGGAGGGAAGGTTCGAGGAAGCGCACGAACACTACCTCGAAGCGCTGCGCGAAGACCCCAACTCTCCGGTGATACGGTTCAACGAGGGGAACGCTCTTTATCAAACGCAAGAGTTTCAAAGGGCGTTGGACGCTTACCGGCAGGCCCTGGAGACAGGTGACGAATCCCTCGAGGCGCAGGCGTGGTACAATCTCGGCAACGCCATGTACCGGCAGCGACAGCTTCAGGATGCCGCCGACGCCTACAAGCAGGCGCTGCGGCTCGAACCGGGAGACGAGGACGCCAAACACAATCTAGAGCTCGCACTTCAGCAACTGCAGCAACAACAGCAACAGCAGAATCAACAGCAGGACAATCAGCAGGAGGAGCAGGAACAGCAACAGCAACAGCAACAGCAGCAACAACAACAACAACAACAAGACCAACAGCAGGATGACCAACGGGAGCAGCAGCGGGATCAACGAGAAGAACAGGATCAACAGCAAGACCGGCAGCAACAGCAACAACAGCCGAACGAGATGAGCAGGGAAGAAGTGGAGCGGCTGCTTCAGGCCATCAACGAGGATCCCAGTGAAATCAACCGTCGAGTTGCGCGTGGTAGCCCGCGCGTGAAAGTCAAGAAGGACTGGTAGTGCCGCACCGGCGATTCCTGACCCTGGCTGCATCTTCAGTGCTGGCGCTCATCCCGGTGCACCCCGCGGTGGCTCAGGATATCTCGGTGCGGGCCTACCTGAGTGAAAACGTAGTGGGGCTCAACCAGCCGTTTACTCTGAGCGTTGAGGTGTCGGGTTCTCAGCAGCTCGATGCCAACCCTGAGCTGCCGAACATGGACGAGTTCGCCCATTACCTGAGCAGCAGCACTTCCTCACAGATGAACATAGTGAACAGCCGCATGTCGGTAACCCATACGGTGCAATACAGATTCCAGGCCATCAAGGAGGGCACGTTTACGATACCGTCCTTTCAGGTAGAGGTGGGTGGTCGTGAATTCGACACCGAGCCATTGAGCATCGAGGTAACCGCCTCGTCGCCGCCGAGTACGCCGGCAACGCCCGGTCGCCCGGCACCGCGCACAACAGAGAGCGGCATCTCCCCCGAAGATCTGTTCCTGGAAGCCACAGCCAGCAAGACGACAGTTTATCGGGGCGAGCCCGTGATCGTCGAATACAAGATCTTCACTCGAGTGAACGTGAGTGGCTACGAGATCACCAGACAACCGAACACGGCGGGATTCTGGGTCGAAGAGTATCCTCAGCCGCGCTCGCCGACCGTGACTAACACGGTGCGCGACGGCCGGCAATATGCCATGGCGACCATAAAGAAGATGGCGCTGTTCCCGACCAGTGCGGGCACCAAGACGATCGATCCAATGTCGATGCAGACCCAGGTGCGGGTGAGGCGCTCGCGCGACCTGTTCGACGACTTCTTCAGAGGGGGCAGCCTCTTCGGCAGAAACGTGTCACAGTTGATCACTTCTGATCCACTGGAGATCGACGTACGGCCATTGCCGGAGCAGGGGCGGCCCTCCGGTTTCAGCGGATTCGTGGGAGACGTGGATCTCTCGGCGGGGCTGGATAAGACAACGGCGGAGACCAATGAGGCGCTCACGTTCAGTGTGAGGATCGAGGGAGAAGGTAATCTGCGCACGTTGCCCGAGTTCGAGATAGACTTTCCTGGAGACTTCGAGGTATATCCGCCTGAGACAACGGAACGAGTTGCGCGCGGCGAGAGTGGCGTGACTGGCAGCAAGACCTACGAATACGTCCTCATCCCGCGCGCTCCGGGGACGAAGACCATCCCCTCGGTGCGCCTGGACTACTTCGATCCTGCTGCGGGAACCTACAGGACCGCTGTGACAGCCCCGATCGAGATCGTGATCACTGGAGAGGCGTTGGGCGGGCCGGGAGTGGTGAGCCGGGCACGTGGGGAAGTAGCGACGCTGAGAGATGACATCCGCTTCATCAAGATAGAAACGCCCTCGTTCAGTCGGGCAGACAGGTCTCTTTTCGACAGCGCCGCGTTCTGGATACTGCTGTTCGTCCCCATGCTCGCGGCCGGTAGCGCCTACGGCGTGCGACGACATCGAATGAAGTTGGAGGGTGACGTAGCCTATGCGCGAAGGCGCCGGGCATCGAGGGCGGCGCGAAAGCGGTTGGCCGGAGCGCGCAGCCTTTTGAGCGCGGATACGCAGAAGGAGTTCTACGCTGAGGTGGCCAACGCACTCCAGGGGTTCCTCGGCGACAAGCTCAACATTGCCGAAGCCGGCATGATCAGGGGTGAAGTGACCGAATCGTTGAGGCAATCTTCGGTCTCCGAAGAAACCATTGAAGCCTATTTCGCCTGCCTCGACCACTGTGACCGGCAGCGGTTCGCGCCTTCCGAGCCAAACGAGAGCCAAATGGCGGATTTCCTGGAACGGGCGGAATCCGCCATGTCGATGCTAGACCGGGAGCTGGCCGGATGATTGCGCTACGGACCCCCTTGCTGCTGTGCGCGTTGGTCTTGTTCTCCGGCAACCTCCTCTCCACTCAGGAGTCATTCTTCGAGGAAGGCAATCGGGAGTATCGAGACGGAGATTTCGAGGCTGCACTCGCCAGCTATGTCCAGATCCTCGAATCCGGTTACGAAAGCGCCGCTCTCTACTACAACATCGGCAACAGCTACTTCAAGCTGGGAGATCTGGGGCGGTCTATTCTCTTCTACGAACGTGCACTGGAACTGAATCCTCGCGACGATGACGCTCGAGCCAATCTGGAATTGGCGCAATCACTCACCGCCGACGAGATCACGCCTTTGCCCGGTTTCTGGCCACTGAGAGTGCTGGATTGGTGGGTACACGCACTGCCGAGTTCGTGGTTGATGGTGATTGTCGGGTTCTTCTACCTGATGTGCATGGCTGCACTCGTTGCCGTGATCCTCGTTCGAAGTGGGACGTTGGATCTCTGGGGACGGCGCGTCGCGTTCGTCGCGGGGGTGCTGACCCTGGTTTTCGGGCTGAACCTGATAGCACTGGAACTCGAGTTGGCTGAACCAACCGAGGCAATCGTGCTGGCCGACGAGGTGGCGGTGCACAGCGCCCCCAGTGCTGACCAGGCCCTCCAGGTGTTCACCATACACGAGGGCACCAAAGCGCGCATCGACCAGCAGTCCGGTGGGTGGGCCGAAATCGTGCTTGCCGACGGCAAGGTAGGTTGGGTG
This sequence comes from uncultured Gemmatimonadaceae bacterium, assembly GCA_964580055.1. Lineage (GTDB taxonomy): Bacteria > Gemmatimonadota > Gemmatimonadetes > Gemmatimonadales > GWC2-71-9 > JBDGYW01. Next base: position 21,267 of record CAZOJI010000059.1, read on the forward strand.
AGGATGGAGGTGCTGGAGATAATCTGACGACCGATCTCGGTAGGGCGTTATTGTGGCAGGGAGCGGGGAGCGGGGCCGCACCGCCACATCGCTCAACCCCGGGGAGCGGTAGGTGGGGAGCGCGGCCGGACGCAATCAGGGAAAGCTCCTGGTTGACAGGTCGGAAACGCTCGGCGCTCGCATTATCCAAACTGGCTCCGCCCTCCCCACTCTCCACTCTCCACTCTACACTCTCCACTCTCCACTCTCCACTCTCCACTC
>CAZOJI010000060.1:0-21509 GCA_964580055.1 uncultured Gemmatimonadaceae bacterium
TCTGCATTTTTTCGTCGAGCGGCGTCCCGCAATCTTATGGTGGGGAAGTCCTCGTAATCAAAAATTTGCGCATCAATTGCGTTCTACCGATTATTCGGGACGAAAAATCGATTCTGTGTTTTTTGATTGAAACGAACAGCACGGGGCAACTGTTTTCATGGCTGTTGTGCTCTAGATAACCATTTTGGCGACACCGTAATCGTTCTCCAGGAAATGAAGATGACAGCGGCCCGTTCAGAGACAGTCCGAAGGGCAGGGTATTCAGCGCTGATCGAGATGCTGAACGTCGACGTCCTTCCGAATTGGCACGAATCGCTGGTTGTTTTTGGCAGTTCGCATCGAGTTGAGGCGAAAGGACACATCGTCAGGGAAACCTATCCGGCGTCGTATTGGCCGGGCGACACAGCGGGCGCCCATCTGGAGTTCGCTTTGAAATACGATGGCACGAACCTGTCGATTTTGGCGGAGGTCTTTCGAAAGGTCGATGTCGCTGATCTCCTGAGTTACATCCAATCCAAGCCGACCGGGAAATACGCTCGAAGACTCTGGTTTTTCTACGAGTTTCTAATGGGGAGTCGCCTTTCACTAGACGATCTAAGACGAGGCAACTACGTCGATCTGCTCGATATCAACGAGTACTACACGAGCGAAAGATCTCGGAAGGTCCGTCGCCAGCGGATCAACGACAACCTGCTGGGAGGCCGTGGCTTCTGCCCGCTTGTGCGTCGTACGGAGAGAATGAGCGGCTTCGAAGCCGCCAACCTCGCCGAACGTTGTAGGCAGATCCTCGAGTCCTACCCCGTAGACCTGCTGAGACGGGCACTCAGCTATTTGTACACGAAGGAGACAAAATCCTCGTTTGAGATCGAGCGCATTGCGCCAAGCTCGGATCGAATAGAACGTTTCGTAGCTCTTCTGCAATCGGCTGAGCGCGAGGACTTCGTCGAAAGAGAACGTTTGATCGATCTACAGAACCAAATCGTGGATCCGCGCTTCGCCGAAGCGGACTACAGAGAGGCGCAGAACTACGTCGGCGAGACAATCGCCTGGCGTCAGGAGCGAGCCCGCTATGTTTGCCCCAAGCCGGAGCATATCGACTGCCTGATGGATGGTCTGATTGAAGCTCACCGGCGTATGGCGGACAGTGGTGTGCAGCCGGTGGTTCACGCGGCGGCTGTGGCCTATGGCTTCGTGTTCTTACATCCGTTCGAGGACGGGAATGGTCGCATCCACCGATTCCTTATCCACAACATCCTCGCCCGGCACGGATTTACGCCGAAGGGGGTGATCTTCCCTGTGTCAGCGGTGATGCTCAGACAGTCCGCGGCGTACGACGATTCCCTCGAAGCGTTTTCGCGACCGCTGATGTCCGTCATCGACTACACACTCGATGACGGTGGACGGATGACAGTCAACAACGACACTACCACCTTCTATAGATACATCGATATGACGACCCAGGCGGAGGCGCTCTTTTCGTTTGTCGAGACCACCATCGATACCGAGCTGGTTGAGGAACTCACATTCCTGGCAAACTACGACCGAACCAAGGCCGCGATTCAGAACATAGTGGACATGCCGGATCGCAAGATCGACCTGTTCATTCGCCTGTGTCTGCAGAACAATGGACGACTGTCACGCCAAAAACGCGACAGCCAATTCGCTACTCTGAAGGACGATGAGGTCGCCGGAATGGAAGAGGCCGTTCGACGTGGATACGCAGTGGATCAAACCGAATGACCGGTACTCATCGTTCCCCGCTCCCCGCTCCCCTCTTCCACCCCGATACCCAACAAGTCATTCGTACCCCCCGTTGCGCAAGACGGGTTTGCAGGCTAAGCGTTTGCTGCTGACAGGGTCAGCCAAAGGGTCCGGCAACACTCGCCTGGCGGCGGGCAAATTGTGTAGCGGTAGACGTACCTCGGTGTTAAGATCTGAAGATCCATGGTACGTCCTACTCATCGCCGTAAACTCGCTGTCGCGCTTCTTCTCTTGAGTACCGGCTGCGATGATGCTCGAGACGAGACCGACTCTACAGGTCCGCCTCCGCAAGGAGCCAATCCTGAACTCTCGGTCAGCCGCTTGCCCGGCGAAATGGACGCCACGGAGCCTCTCGACCACCTCACGCATGCCAGTTGGTCGACCCAGCATGGACTCCCGTAGGTCTCCGTACAGGCCATCATACAGAGCGCGAGCGGACACATCTGGCTCGGTACACAGGAGGGGCTGGTCCGGTTCAACGGCCTCGAGTTCACCATCTTCGATCGAGACAGTCTGGCGGGCATTCGCAACAACCATGTGACTGCCATCGTGGAAGCCAGTCCGGGCCGGCTTTTCGTAGGTACTTATGGTGGTGGTCTGTATCAGCTCTCGCCTGGTGGAGCCACTTCGATCACAACGGAAGCCGGCATCTCCAGCAACACAGTGACCTCTCTCGCATTCGACTCGAAGGGAGGTCTGTGGATAGGCACTGAAGCCGCCGGACTGAATTATCTCAGGAACGACAGCGTACGAACCTTCTCTACCGCCGAGGGCCTACCCCACAACCGTGTCAACGATTTGCTCATCGATGACACGGGCAAAGTGTGGGTGGGCACGTCGTCCGGACTCGCCACTATCTTCGAAGGAAGAGCCGATGTGGTCGCTGCAGCCGAGCTCGCGAATCGACACGTAACCGCTTTGGCTCCGGATAGGCGCAGCGGCATCTGGGTGGGAACGACATCGGGACTCTATCATGCCACCGAGGGCGAGATGCGCCTTCACTCTGCCTCGGAGGGCCTTCTTGGTAGCTGGGTTGCATCGCTTCACTGCGACGCGGCCGGCACGTTGTTCGTAGGAACCCTGGAAGGACTGTCGCGCATTCGTCGCGATGAGGTCAGCACACTTCGCCTAGAGGGTGGCCAAGCAGCCAACATCGTCTCGGCACTGTTGGTCGATCGAGGGCGTAGCCTTTGGGTTGGTACCGAAACGAACGGCCTTCATCAACTGCGAACGGCAGCGATAACCAACTTTGCCAAGGAAGACGGCATCAGTAACAATATCGTCTACTGCCTTGAGGGAAGTCGAAACGGCGGTGTTTGGATCGGTTCATACTATGGTGACGTAGACTACTACGAGCAAGGGGAATTCCGAAACGTGCTGCGGCGTTCACGGCTCAACACGGGGCGGCTCAGGGCTCTTCTCGAAGACAGTAGCGGCCGTTTGTGGATTGGCTCTGATGTCGCTCTTCACCGAGTTGCTGGAGGACGCCTGTTGACGTTCGGCCCGGCGGATGGCTTCCCCAACGCATCAGCACGTGTCGTCTACGAGGATCTCGAAGGCACTGTCTGGATCGGTACCGACGGCGCGGGCCTGTTGTTTGTACAGAACGATCGATTGGTACCATTTCAGAGGAATGCCGAATTGCCGTCGCAAGTAGTGCGCGCTATCCACCAAGATCGCGACGGGCGGCTCTGGCTCGGGACGTACGGGGGGCTGAGTTATCTACAGAACGGTGCATTGCACACCTATACTGTGGCGGATGGGCTGGTTCACAGCAACGTCCGCACAATTCACGAGACTCCAGACGGGACCTTGTGGATTGGCACTTATGGGGGTGGCTTGTCCCGTTTCGAAGACGGCGAATTCGTCAACTACACGGCCGAGACCGGCCTCCACAACGACGCGATCTACGACATTCTGCAAGACCGTAGAGGCGACCTCTGGATGAGCAGCAACACGGGAATATTCCGTGTTGAGATGTCGGATCTGGAGTCCTACGCGAGTGGGTCTCTGGACCGAATCGAGTCGTTGGCATTCAACGAAACCGACGGCATGCGCAACCGTGAGTGCAACGGGGGATCGCCCGGGGGCTTGCGCTCTCGCACCGATAACCGGCTCTGGTTTCCGACCGTAGGCGGCATTGCAGTGGTTGATCCGGACAGACTATCCGGAGGTGTATCGGCCCCGGTCGTAATTGAAGGGATTACGATCGACGGCGCGAACATTCCCTTGAGCGCGGAACTCACGCTCGAGTCGGGGGTCCGGAGGCTGGCGCTCGAGTATGCGGCTCTGAACTTCCTTGCGCCCGAGAAGACGCTTTTCCGCTATATGGTGCACGGGTACGACCGGGACTGGGTCGATGCCGGGCGGAACCGGGTGGCTCAGTACACCAATCTTCAGCCGGGCAACTACCGATTCGAGGTCCAAGCCTCCATAAGAGAGGGGGAGTGGATGAGTCAGTCGGCCGAACTCGAGTTCTATCTGCGGCCGGCATTCTATCAACGCTGGTGGTTTTACGCCGCATGCGTCTTGTCGCTGGGCCTGATCGCGTTCGCATCATATAGGCGTCGCGTCTACAACTTGAAGCGAAATCAGCAAATTCTCCAGTCGAAGGTCCAGGAAGCTTTGGCGGAGGTCTCGGTGTTGCAGGGGCTCTTGCCGATATGCTCCTACTGCAAGAAGATCAGAGACGACAAGGGCTATTGGAACCAGCTCGAATCCTACATTGGCCGACATTCCAACGCGCAGTTTACGCACTCTCTCTGTCCGGACTGCCTGAAGGAACACTATCCCGAATTCGGCGAAGCTCGGGAGAACCGCCGCGCTGACGAACCGTGATGGCACTGTCAACCTGAGGCTGATTGCTCGTCCTGAAAGCATCGTGCACTGGCGGCCGAGCGTTGACTTCACCGCCCTGCATCCTCCTGCGCGAAGGTGTCCGCGCCGCCTCCATACGCTACCCGAAGACAGCGTCGAAGTTCTCGCGTTGCTCCGGGCTGCCCAGCGCGACCAGGGTCGAGCCCTTGATGAGCCGCCGGTCTGGCTGCACGTTCGTGACTACGTGCCCGTCCTTCTGAATGCCGATTACGTTCAGCCCGGTGCGCGCGCCGACTCCCGCCTCGGCGAGAGTCTTGCCCGCGAGCGAAGGCGGCAGCGGCACGTAGAACAGATCCACTCCCTCGCCCAGCATCACCAGCTCGCGTCCATTCACCAGGGAGAACACCGTCTGCACCCCGAAAGACGCGTAGCTCAACACGAAGTCCGCGCCGGCGCGCTGAATGGACTCGACGTTCCGTTCGTGCGTGACGCGCGTGAGGATGCGGGCGTCGGGATTGAGCTGCCGGCAATACACCGTCAGGTAGATATTCACCGCATCGTCGCGGGTCGTGAGCAGAATCGACGGCGTGCTGGCGATACCTGCGTCGCTCAGTACCTCCAGATTGGCGGCATTGCCCAGGATCAGCCGTTCCGGAATGCCGCGAAGCCTGGGTTCACGTTGCGGATCACGTTCCACGACATTGACTGGTATTTCCCGCTGCTTGAGCGCCAGTGCGGCGGCCCGCCCCACCCTGCCGCCTCCGATGACGAGCACGGGATTGGGATTGGCGTCGTAGATCGCGAGCACGTCGTTCAGTTCATCGACTTGCGCCTGTGTGCCGATTGCGACCGGTACGCTGTAGGACGACAACTCCAAGTCCGGCCGAGCGGGCTGGAAACGCCCACGCTCCCACACTCCTACAATCGTGACGCCGGTATACTCGCGCAGGGCCGTCTCTCTGATGGTCCGGCCCTGGAGTGGAGTGTTGTGGACCGGGAACTCGACGATCTGCAGGTCGTGAAACTTGCCGATCGGGTTGGCATGCGCCGTCCCCGCGCTCACGCGGTTGGCGAGATGCTCGCCGAGTCGCTGTTTGAGCGCCAGCACATGCGTTGCTCCGCTCAGTTCGAGCACGTCTACGGAGTCGGTCATCTCGACCAGAGCGACGACGGGCACCGAACCCGACACCTCGCGCACGGTGAGCACGATGTTGGAGTTGATCATGTCCGACTCGTTGGCGAGCACCAACCGCGCCCGCTCCGCGCCCGCCTGACGGTAGGTCTCGACGGCGTCGATCTGGCCGCTCACCACCGGCAACCCCGCATCGCGCATGCGCGTCGCGAGTTGGGCGTCGGGTTCGATCACGTAACCCCTCATGCCCGCCAACTCGAGTCGGCGGATCAGACCCAGCGCGATCGGATCGTTGGCGCAGATCAGCACATGATCGGAGACGTCGTCAGGCACGTGACGAAGCGCTCGAATTCGAGCGCGGCTCTGCTGGTCCAGCCACGGAGCGTACACGAAGCGGATGAACAGGAACGGCAGGATGATGAGGAGGAGCACGATCCCGGTGATCAGCACCACGGAGCTGAAGGCGCGGCCCAGGTCGCTGTGGAACGTGATGTCGCCGAACCCCAGAGTGCTCATCACGGTCAGCGCCCAGTAGATCCCCGTGAACCACGAATGTTGCTGGCCCTCCCACGCCATGATCACGTGGAACAACAAGGCATAGAACAGGACAACCAAAGTGAGAACGGCCACGTATTTGACAAACGGAGCCAGCTGTTGGCGCAGCTTGGTACCACCGCTCGCCAGTGCGGCCAGGTAGGAGCCGACGGTTTTCATAGGTAAGCGTTAATGCTCACAGCGATTTGGGGAATACGTCCCTTGTCTTGCTTTCGCAACCGTGGGCGACTGCGTTCGCCTCCGGCCATACCGGTGATACACGGTCTCATCACGACAAATCACACCATCTTGGACACGTGACACCTCGATGTCAATTCCTATCCTTGTGAATTAGTGTATACCTCAGCGCGCGGTATTGTTCGACCGCGTCTTCCATCGGCGTTTGGACATACTCCGTCAGATAGACGCGTGCTTGCGACGGATTGTCCCTGTATAGCCTGAGCGCTTCTTGCTCAATACCGGCTTGCTTCGCAAGAATCTGTTCCTCGAACGGATCGCGGACGGCGAACAGGTCCTTGATCGCGAACCAATAGACGCCGCCAATGTGACTCGGCAGCCAACCTATCAATTGAGCTATCATTGCATAACATAATTGGTGGTCTGACTCACGTTTCTGTGATGTACGATATCGAGCAACTCGCGCCAATGGCGGTTCGCGAAAGGAGACGTTGGCGTCGACGTACTGCTCGGGCGCGGTGCAGATGGTCCAGTATGCGGTCGATTGTCTTGGGCTCGGTTATGAGCGTCAGCCGGAACCGGACAAACCCCGAGGCCTCCCTGGTTGAGCCCTGTCTCTTTCCCGTGGTCCCCGCCGGGAGGTCCGGAGAAGCCGATCCACCTCCGGAGACCGAAGAGGGGAATCATGTCTCATCCCCCCAATTCCCGCACGAAAAAGTGCTGCTCCCGGAGCCCGTCCGTGAGAGGAAAGAGCCGCCGGGCAAACCGCACCAGCAGGTTCCGATCCGGGTCCAAATTGTCGTGGCGAACCACCAGCATGCGGGCCGCCGTCAGGAGGAGCATCCCTCCGAAGACATAGGTCATCCAGGGAAAGCGGTGGACCCGGACCGCCCTCGATCATGATCCCGGGCATGACCAGGGCGCCTTCAAGACGATGTTCAGGGGCACTTGGATCACGAAGACCGCTTGAAGAAAAGGGTCGCCGTCCTTCCACGGACGGGAAAGAGAAAGGGACACCACCCCGAGAGCCAGTCTCCGGGGAGAAGAATACGAACCGGAACGGGAATTCCCGGGCCAGAGAACCCCAATCACAGGAACCCCCGTCCGGCTCCATTCGAGGCGAACGAGGGTTCCTCCAATCGACTGTTGTTGGCAGTGGGCCTAGTGGGTGCCATACCCGGATTGGTTATGAGAAAACGAGGCCCCCACTTCCCTCTGTCAACTCACTGTAGATCTCTTGGAACTCCTGGAGCAGGTCCTGATTCGCGTTGAGCATGTTGGTAATCGCGCCGTATCGCTCCTGGGTCAACCCATGGTCCTCGACGGCGGCGGCCATCTCCTGGCTGGCTTGCTCCTGGATCTGCTGGGCCTGCTCCTGGGAAGTGGCCCCGGCTATCTCGGCCTCCATCTCTGCCCTGACATCCATTACTGCGATGTAGGCCTTGGTAAAGGTCACCAGTTCTTCTCTGTCGGGCGGATCACCGGGTTGCTGCGCCTCGGCCTGGGGTACAGCTAAGAGGGCCAGAAGTGAAAGTGTGGCGAAGGTCACGAGGTGATTGATTGGCCTGCGCATGGGTTTCTCCTTGCTGCGTTTCTTGGATGAAATCCTCAAACTCGGTTTCTCTTGGGGCAACGGGCATGCCAGCGAAGGTTCGAAGGAAAGAGCATTCGGGAGATAAAGCCCAAACCCAGGGACGATAGGCGTCTTTCCGGCTTTCAATCCTTCCGGGGGAGCCCCACGTCTCTTTCGCACCGGCTTCCTCAAGGCCACTCCGGTTGTAAAGAAATGGCACATGTTCTAGGTTGAGACGTGCCATTCCACCTGTTTTCCCGGTTGAGAATCCTCGATACCGGCCTCCGAACCCACCTCATCCTGGGGGTCGTTCTTCCGGCGCTCCTGATCCTGGGCAGCGCCGTATTCCTGGGACTTCGGACCATCGAGGCGGAGGCCGAAGCGAGGATGCAGGAAGACATGGAAATGATCGCCCGAGCCATCCGGCTCCCCGTGACGCATGCCATGGAGAGGAACCAGGACGAGATCGTGTCGGAAGCCCTCCGGTCAGCTTTCCGCATCCGAAGGGTCTACGGAGCCTATGTGTATGGGCCTGACGGCGAACGTCGGGCTTCCATGGGGGAGTTCCTTCCGGAGGAAGGTCTCTATGATCTGGACTCGTCGGTGTTGGACGGAGATCGCCAGGGGGAGTACGGCTCCATAGCGGGTCGTCGCGTCTATTCCTATTTCGTGCCTCTCACCGACGCATGGGGCCGGAGCCTGGGGCTCCTTCAGGTGACCCGCCTTCGCAGTGACATCGACAGCTACATCCGACGACTCCGACTTCAGGCCGGTTTTTTCCTTCTGGCCAGTATGGCCCTCATGGCTGCTCTTATCCTTCTGGGCCACCGTGGCTCCATCGGGGAACCACTGGCCCGCCTCCGAGAAGGGATGAGGGATGTAGAGGTTGGGAACCGCGGCCGGAGGGTGGAGGTTGCGGGCCCCAGGGAACTTGCGGAGCTGGGTGTCGCATTCAATTCCATGCTGGATGCGCTGAAGTCTGCGGAGGAGGAAGTGCAGGACCGCCGAGCGGCCCAGGAGCGACTCAGAGAAGACCTGGCACAAGCGGAAAAAATGGCGGCTATCGGAGTCCTTTCCGCCGGGGTTGGCCACGAACTGGGAACCCCTCTCAGCGTGGTGGAAGGAAAGGCACGGCGGGCTCTACGACGGACCGACATCCACCCGGAACTCCGTGGGGCCCTTGAAGAGATCAGAATCGAAGTCCGCCGGATGGAGTCCATCGTCCGTCAACTCCTTGCCTTTGGTAGGAGCGGTGCCGGGAAGAAAATCTGGGCACGGTTGGATGGGGTGGTAGGTGCCGGGGTTGCCTCGGCATCCGATGAAATCGGAACAGGAGACCTCAACCTGAAGATGTCAGGCCCCGTTCCCGCACCCCTTGTCCGGATGAACCAACAACGGGTGGAAATGGCCATCAGCAACCTCGTCAGAAATGCCATTCAGGCCACGGAAGGTGGCCGGGTTCACGTGGAATGGTTCGTTGAAGGTGGGAATGCCGTAGTCCAGGTGGGAGACAGGGGCCCGGGGATTTCCGAGGACCTCAAGAAGAGAATTTTCGAGCCCTTTTTCACTACCAAAGACCCGGGAGACGGAACCGGACTCGGGCTTGCCATCGTCCACGGTGTGGCCCAGGAGCACGGTGGCCACGTATCGGTGGATTCGTCCTCCAGTCTGGGTGGCGCCAGGTTCCGCCTGGAGTTTCCCCGTGGTGAGGGCGACGAACAATGACAGAGAGGAGGATGGACAGAGTTCTTCTTGTGGAGGACGATGACGCCCTCCGAGATCTCCTGGCCGAAGAGATGCAGGAAGCGGGATTGGATGTGCGCCCGGCGGCAAGTGTGGAAGATGCCCTGGAGGTCTTCAACCAGACCCAGGTGAACCTGGTCGTGTCCGACCTCCGGCTCCCGGGAGCGAATGGCCTTACTCTCCTGCGAAGGGTGCAGGAGATCCCGAATCCTCCATCCTTCATCGTCATCACCGCCTTTGGAACCATTGATCAGGCCGTCCAGTGCCTGAAAGAGGGAGCCGATGACTTCCTCACCAAGCCCCTCGACCTGGATCACTTTTCTCTCCGCGTGGCCCGGGTGCTCGAAAACAGGGATCTCCGCTCGGAGGTGAACCGGTACCGGGAGATGCTGGAGGGGGACGAGTTTCACGGAATGGAGGGTAGGAGTCCGGCCATGCGAGAGCTTTTCGCGGAGTTGAAGTGGGTGGCCAAGGGACACGGGCCTGTGCTGATCATGGGGGAGAGCGGTGTCGGCAAAGAGCTGGCGGCCCGTGCGATACATGCGGAAGGCCCCCGTGCGAAGGGCCCCTTCATGGGAGTGAACTGCGCGAGCGTGTCCGAGTCTCTTCTCGAGAGCGAGTTCTTTGGACACCTGAAAGGCGCTTTCTCGGGAGCTGACCGGACTCGGGGGGGGCTTTTCCACGAAACCAGGGGGGGAACCCTCCTTCTGGATGAAATCGGCGAGATGCCTACTTCCCTCCAGGCCAAATTGCTTCGGGTCCTGCAGGAAGGAGTGATCCGACCAGTGGGAAGCGATCAGACCGTGCCGGTGGATGTCCGGGTGGTGGCGTCCACGAACCAGGATTTGAAGGACGCCATGGAAAAGGGCAGTTTCCGAAGAGATCTCTTCTATCGTCTGGAGACATTCCAACTCACGGTCCCCCCCCTCAGAGAACGGGGAGATGATGTGGAACTCCTGGCCATTCGATTCATCCACCGCCACGCCAGGCGCCTCGGCTTCAGCCCCCCTACGCCATCTCCCGACTTTCTCAGGAACGTGAGGGCATATCCGTTCCCAGGAAACGTCCGGGAGCTGGAAAACATGATAGAGAGGGCAGTCACGTTCAGTGGGGGTAAATCACTGGAACCTGCTCACCTTCCGGAAAAAGTCGGCAGAGGCATCCATGGTTGCAACCTTCCCTCAGAATCGCCGAACGGCCTCCCGTTCATCAACGAAAACGAACTCCCGACCCTGAAGGAGGTGGAAGAGCAGTACCTGAGGTTTGTCGTGGATAAGGTGGAAGGAAACAAGCGCCGGGCTGCGGCTCTGTTGGGAATCAGCCGGGGCACGTTGTACCGAAAGCTGGATGGGATGCAGGTTCCCCCAGGTGAGGAAGCGCCAAAATCATCGAGTTGAGTAGGGCCGTAGTGTCGGCGGCACGGAGGTGAGCCATGATTGATTCGCTATGCCAAATCGACTCTCTTCGTTTGTCCTGGAGACGCTTGTCAGTCGGCACCGTGGCGCTGTACTTGACCCTTGGTGCCGGGGAGGGGGGGGCAGGTCAGCAATTCGCGGGCTTCAGATTCCGGTTCGACAGGGTCAGACCCGGGGGACGATGCTTCGCCGCTAGCAGGGCGGAGACTGGGACAGGTGTCACGTATCTCTAGAAACTCCAGGGGGAAGGCGGGCATGCGACGACGTCGAGTGAGAAATCCTAATCAACCAACGAGCCCGTGAGCAAAGAGAACGCGGCTCACCTTTGCAGGCGAGGCTTATTAAATTTCATAGGCATTCACTGGAGTGCAACGTGCGCTTCTTCAATTCAAACACGACCCCCTTCTTGCTCGCCGGGATCTGGCTGATTGGTTTGACCGGCTGCGTTTCCCAAAGTACCGGGGATGCGGCCTTTCCCTCGCCCCGGTCTAAAGGCCGTTTGATCACGGCCGGCGACATAGCCGAGTCAGGCGCTAGGACGGCATGGGACGTGGTCGTGCGAAGCGGCACGCGCCTGAATCTCCAGCATACCTCCGATCAGGCGGGCGGCGCAATAACGATACCATCGAGGACCGCGGACCCCGAATGCCCGGCGGCCGGAGCGTGTCAGGTGGTGACTATTCAGATTATCGTGGATGGTGTCGCCGTGAACGACACGCATTACCTGGGGGCTATTCCCGCGGACCAGATCCACCAAATTGAGATCTTTACCGGCCGCAGTGCCGTGGAGGAGTTCGGTCCGAGCGCGTCGGGCGGTGCGATAGTCGTCGAAACCAAAGCGAGCCGCGTTCCAGGTCGATAGGTGCGCATGGATCCGGAAATCCGGGGGCGCCGTCTCTGCGCTGCCGGCTTCTACCTTCTCTCGCCCCACAGTGCCTCCATTCCTTCAGGATAGGGCACCAGTACGGGCCGGCCATCCTCGAAGCGTCGGTACAGCACACCGGGCGTACGGTAAGGAAACCGCTCGACCAGCCTGGTATTGGACTCCGGACCCAAGTCGCGCACGAACATGGCACCGTTGCCCGGGATTCCCGGCAGGTCACCCTGCCACAACAGCGGCATCAGCGGTACCGTCCCGCCGCGATCCGAATTCGCCTCGGCTCGACATTCGGGAGTCAACTGCTCGTCCCTTCGCATTCGCACCACCACACCGTTCGCCAACGCCGCCGGTTGGGAACCGTCCGAGATGCCAGGTCCGAACTCCAACGGCGGCAGAGCGGACGCTGTACCGTCGCGCGTCCGGCGCAGGTACGCATCGGCGAACTCATGCAGACGGCATGTGGAGTTGTGAGACAAAGCCGCCGACACCGAATCACTTCGCATGCCGCCCGCAATGAGCCTGGCCACGATCCGGTCGCTCCAGGAATCGTGTACGAAAACCAGAGTTGGAAAGCTCGGCTGAGCCGTCGCAGTGGGCGCAGAGAAGACTCTCGCATAGTTGCGCAAGTCTCGTGGCGTGAAGAAACCGAGACCCAGCACAACAGCGCCACAGAGAGCGGTCGCAACGAAGACGCGAGGTGAGAACCTGCCACCCAACAACGCCCGCTCCACAGGAACCATTCTCACTAACCCGAAACCACTCAGCGCCACCAGGAGACACCAGGCCGGTGCCGCCTCGCTGATCATCCTCGGACCCAGCATGAGGTCGTGATGCCAATAGAACGCGAGCGGTGCGACCAGGACCAGCGCCCAAGCCGTCACCATCCTCATCTCTCCTGACAGCCGCCGAGTCAGGGCCAGAAAGAGCCCCACCAGGAGAGTCACGGACACAGGCGTCCGCAGCAGAATATACCCCAACGCCGCAAGGTCCGAGCTCATGTATGCGAATCCTTCAGCAGGGCCGAACGGGTTGCCCAGAGGGTCTACATGATAGCCCAGACCGTGGCTGGGGCCGAAGCTCGCCGTGTACCCGAACGTGAACGGACTGCCGAAGAAAATGGCGTTGTATGCCGCGACGAGCAGAACCGGCGGCAAGGCCGCAAGGAAAGAAGCGGCGAGCCTCTTCACGAAGTAGCGCCCCGGTCGCTCGCGGCCGGTCAGACCCGTCGCCCAAAGGCCCGCAGTGACGACCGATCCAAGGGCTATCGCCGAGAGCGGGCGTGTGGCAAAAGCGGCACCTACGGCAAGCCCCGCGGCCACAGCCCAAATCCACACCTCGTCTCGCGCTCTCACCGCACAGTAAGCCGCTACCGAAATGAGAGCCGCCACCGTGACGTGACTCATGTGGGCTGCCGCCAGGCACAGGAGGAAAGGGCTCACGGCAAAGAGCAAGGCTCCCACACGGCTCGCTACCCTGTCATTGGGAAACAACCTTTCGGCAGTCAGTGAGGTGAAGAAGACGGTGGCCGCCATCAGTAGCGGACATATCAGCCACACTACTCCAAACGCGAGTCCTACGGCCAGGGCGGCAACGTGCCCGGGCGGATACTGCGACAACCAGCCGTTCTCTGTCACGAAAGTGTTCGAGACTATCCAGAACTCGTACGGCATTCCGACAGGCCCCGCCAAGAGTCCTGCCGCGAAGTAACGGGCGTGAACGAATTGGGCCAGGGCATCGATGAGCGCGGGCCTGGTATCCCAGAAGTACCACGATACCGCTACTGTCAGAGCGCCCGACGCCATTGCCAGCACCAAGGCGTATCGCACACTCCCCCTAGAGCCAAGCCACTCTCCCACGGGACGCAACAAGCGATCGACGGCGTCCTTCGATACCAGCAACGCCGCAGCCGCGGCGACGACCAGCAGAGTGGCCGTACCCTTTACGAGAAGGGCGGTGTATGAGTCGGTCAGGCGTATTGCTTGTTGCGCCACAGGCGCCGAAGACGAGGACAGTAGGCGCCAGAATGGAATTATCGTGACGAGTATCAGAAAGCAGCCAATGGCGCGCCGGGCGTAGGAAGCCAGCCAGCTCACGGGCGATTCGCCTCGATTGCAGATGCAGGAATCTCCCTCCGCGGGGGCGCAGTCTGATTGACGCACCGTGTTTCCTTGACCGTACAGCGCTCCCTTCTCCGTCTGGGTGACTTTTGAACCCCCGCGAAGGTATTGCATTAAGCCAGCGACGAAAGTAAATCTACGCCGAGGGTGTCAAGTGCTCCCAACTTACCGGGGATGCTCGGCGGTGGCCAGCAACTGCAGCCCCGTAATGCCTAAGGAGCGGGTGGCTCGGTGGCGGCGAAACGAGAAAAGACGAATCCCTCGGAGGTGCTCGTGCGAACTACGAACTCGATCCTGGCGCTGGCTCTCATCTCCAGTGGGTGTGCGCAGTACGTCCACGTGGGCGATTCGACTCCGCTTCCCGACCACGGTACAGAAGTACGGATTGAGCTGGCCCCTCCCCAGACGCTGGAATTGGGAAGCACGACCGTCCACGACGTTACCAGAATCGAGGGAAACGTATTCGAGAGTGAAGGCGACTCGCTTGCATTGTACTCTGAGCGTGTCTTCTCGGCGTACGGACACAACCAGTACACCAATGGTGCCGTGTTCTATTTTGACCGCTCGCAGTTCGGGCGCCTCGAGGAACGGAGAATAATGCCGGTCAGGTCCGGTATTACGGCGGGTGCAATCGCAGTCGGGGCCCTGGCCGCGCTGTACCTTGCGATAGAGCTGGGAGGTGGCGCAGAGGGACCCGGATCTAAAGACGCTCCGCAATTCGACAG
This sequence comes from uncultured Gemmatimonadaceae bacterium, assembly GCA_964580055.1. Classification (GTDB taxonomy): domain Bacteria; phylum Gemmatimonadota; class Gemmatimonadetes; order Gemmatimonadales; family GWC2-71-9; genus JBDGYW01. The sequence goes on from CAZOJI010000060.1 coordinate 14,896, forward strand.
GGTGATCCCAATACCGATCGGCACGATCGTACCGTAGCTGGATCCGAACTCGCGCGGATTGGCAAATCTTTATCGGCATCTCATCTGCACGGTGGCCGCACTATGCGGTCGCGTGAGACGCTAAGCTTCGCTACAACTGTGTACTACGGCCTTTGCGACGAGAAGGTGCGCTTGGATCGAATACCCGGAGTTGACTCATGAGCGCTTGCAGGCAACCGAGAGTACGGTCATCGATAACGTTGTTGGCGGCGATCCTCGTCGTTGGTTGCTCGGACGCGGCAATAGGACCCGATCCCACGGCACGGTTCGTGTCGGTGAGCACCGGTGTGGCCCATAGCTGCGCGCTGACCGACGGCGGCGCCGCATATTGCTGGGGCTGGGGCGGCGAGGGGCAGATCGGCAACGGCGAGACCAACGACGTGGATGTGCCTGCCGCGGTAACGGGTGGCATATCCTTCGCCGCGATTTCCGCCGGAGGCGGGCACAGCTGCGGCGTCACGCCCTCAGGCCAAGCCTACTGCTGGGGCCTGAATGCGAACGGTCAACTCGGGATCGGAGGAGTGCAAGGCACTCAACAACCCACGCAGGTCGCAGGAGGTATTTCCTTCGCCGAGGTCCGGGCGGGCGCGACCTCAGCCTGTGGCCTCACTGCCGGCGGTATTGCCTATTGCTGGGGCTACAACGAGTTCGGGCAGCTCGGCGACGGTACGACGAGCGACAGACTCACGCCCGCCCCCGTGGCCGGCGGGTTGGTCTTCGCGTCCATCAGTACGGGGAACTTTCATACCTGCGCCGTCACCGTGGACGAAGAAGCCTATTGTTGGGGAAGAAACGAGGACGGTCAACTGGGCTCGGGTTCGACCGAGGATACCGCCGAACCGACGCCCGTGGCGGGGGGGGTGGCGTTTCTCGCCATCGCCGCCGGTCAAAGGCACACATGCGGTGTGACACCGGATGGGGACCTGTATTGCTGGGGCAGCAATGAGTATGGCCAGTTGGGTGACGGAGGCAGCGCTTCGCTAGTTCCTACGCAAGCGCAGCAGGGCACCGGCTACCTGCAAGTGACCGCGGGCGCGGCGTACGGCTGCGGTATACGCACTCCGGGAGAGGGATGGTGTTGGGGATTCAACCACAGCGGCCAGCTAGGCGCCGTTACGAACGAGCAGTGTACATCAGCCAACCTCGCGGACCCGGAGGGCCCACCCAGGACTGTCGCCTGCAGCACGACGCCGGTACGCGCGGCGGCTGGCCTGAGCTTCAGTTCGTTGAGCGCCAGTCAGCAGCATACTTGCGGATTGGCCACCGATAATCTGGTGTACTGCTGGGGCAGCGGTACTCGAGGTCAGTTGGGCAACGGGACGAGCGGTTCCGATATGTACAGTCTCGAACCGGTTCGCGTATCGCGGCAGCCGTAGCACTGACGGCTGACCCGACCCCTGCCAATTAGCGGCGATCGAAAAGGCGGGCCACGAACTACCGTGACCCGCCTCCGGTTTTCTGCAGCTTAGCTGCGGCTCAGGTGTTATCGATCACCCGATGGATCACCCACCCGTATCTCCGCCGGGTTCCACGCATTCCACATCTGCCGGCCAGTCGGGATTGATCCAGCAGTTGGCGTCGATCTCGGCCTTCGTGATGGGGAACTGAGCACCCGGCTGTTGATACGCCGTGCTGGCAGTCTGCCACTGGGGAGATTTGATGTCGAAGCGATACATGTCGTTCAGGCGGTATCCCTGGAATATCAGGTTCGTGCGGCGCTCGTGAATCAGGATCTCCTGGTCAGTGGGCATGCCGGCCCCACCGCTCACGAAATCCGTCAACGGTGTGGCGGAGAAGCCCCGCACGGTATTGATGGCGTTTTCGAACGCCGCGGTGTTGCCCTCCAGCAACTCGTGCTCGGCGACTATCAAGTACATCGCCCGCGCGGATAGCAGCGTCAAGCCGGAGTACTGAGTATTGTCCTCGAACGGTGTCAAGAATTCGTCGACGCGAGGGTCCGGTATGTTGTCGATCGGGTCCAGCAGCGCTACGCCATTGCCGGGAGCGGTCCTATCGCGTTTCTTGCCGCTGGCGTCAGTCACGATGTACTCATCGCTGAACCGCAGTTCGAGGCGCTCGTTGATCGAATATTGCGCGTCCCCGAACGCGCCGGCGGGCTGGTACACAAGGTCGAACCTCCAATCGGAGCCGTCGATGGCGAGCGCAGCCTCGGCGTATCCCGCGGCGGTCTCCGCATCGCCGGGACTCATGAGCCCGGTCGTGACCGTACCGTGACCGATCTGGTTCCAGACGCCTTTAGCGAACGCGGCACGCGCCCGCATCGCCAGCAGGTGCATCCGCAAATCACCGGAAGATGCGAGTGCCAGACCGTTAGCGGCGTATTCGTCCGCCGTGTCGTAGAGGGTGTTCATCTGATCCTCGGGAACGGGTTTCCCCGAATACGTCCGGTCGGAAAAAGCCCAGCTTTCGAAGAAGTCGGGGATGTTCGTGTACACGAATGCCGCGTACAGGTATGTCCGTGCCAGGTCCCTTATGTCTTCGAGCGCGCCGTTAGCCTGGTGCTCCTCGAGGATCTCGATGGCCTCATCGCACATCCACCGGGCCGGAGCCCACTCCCTGAAGCCCTGATCGGTGAACTCATTCAGAGGATCTTCAATCCAACCCTGCTCGAGCTTCTGAAACGAATCGCGGGACCCGACCCAGATGAGCTCGTCCGACACCGTGGCGTGATCGAGGAGCACGTAGCTGTAGCCCGACATGAGACTGTACAGTGCCCCGTTTGCCACCGATGTCGCGGCCGTCGGATCGAGCAGGTCGTCACCAATCACGTTGTTGGGGTTGTCGACATCCAGCAAGGAATTGCAGCCGGCGACAGCGAACCCCAACCAGAATATCAGCAGCGCGGTGGCATATGGCGAGCGGCCGGGTTTGTCTAGTCTAGTCATCGTTATCGCCCCCCTCAGAAGCCAAACTGAACGGACATGGTGAAGCGACGCGGGAGCGGAAGCCCCCAAGCGTCAATGCTGTCACCGAAGTTACAGCTGACCCCGGAGCCGACGCAGCGTGCCTGAAAGTTCGACTCCTGGTCGATTCCCGTGTAGGGTGTCCACTTATACATGTTGCGGCCCGCCATTGTGACCGACAGGTTGCCCAGCCCGACTGTCGACGCTACATCCAGCGGCGCCCTCCAAGTCAAGCTGAGCTCGCGCAACACCAAGAACTTCCCGTCCTCGATGGTGTTGAGGCCCGCGTGCGGGTTGAGCGCCTTCAGCTCGGTAGCCCACTGCATGGCCGCGTCGAAACGCGCCTGCTCGTCGCTCTGAGTGGCCGGATTCTCCAGAGTGGCCTCCACCTGGGCCGCCTCAGGCGTGTTACGCCCAATGAGGGCATTCGATTTGCGGAATGCGTCGGTCAGGTTCGTGATACTATAGTTGCCAGTCTTGAACTCGAACAGACTGTTGAGATCGAAATTCCGCCACAAGTTGATGTTGGCACCGAACGCTCCGGTCCAATCCGGTGACGGCTTGCCCAAATAGCTGTCGAGTAGGTCCCCGTCGCCGTCGTCGTCCCGCAGCAACGGTTGCAACTCGGCGTCGTTGAAGAAGACCGATTCCTGTGATGTGAGCCACTCCCTGAACTCGGCTTCTGACGCTTGGGTTGCACCGCCGTCGAGGCTGAACGGAACGGTCTCACCGGGCGTGTAATCGATCAATGCGGCACCGAAGTAGGCGCCCGGCGCGAAGTATTCGATCGTACCGTCGTTGTCCCAATCCTCGGGACCCCGCAGGTAGTTGCGGTACCGCGGGTAGCTTCCGCCCACCTTGATAGGCGGAGCAACACCCATGCTGAGGATACGCTCCTTGATCCAGGAGCCGGAGGCGAAGAGGCTGACGGTCAGGTTCTGTCTGTCCAACGCCAGCCAGTCGACCTTGAACTCCACTCCCTGACCTTTGAGCTCGCCGATGTTGTCGAGCTGCTCGTTGTAGAATCCTCCGGTCAGCGGAAACTGCCGCTCAACCAGCGCATCCCTGGTCAGGCGGTTCCAGTATGTAGCCTCCAACCCCAGTACGTTTTCGAAGAGGCCAAACTCTGTACCGACTTCCCACTCCGTGGCCTTCTCGGGAGCCAGGTTCTCGTTTCCGAGGTTGTCGGGATACAGTGCCGGACCAAGCCATACCGCACCGGGCTGATATGTGGTGAACTGGTCGAACGCGCCCGGCTGCAGGCCGGATCTTCCGAGAGCACCGCGCACTCGGAACGTGGACAGCAGTGTGCTCCTCCATCCCGGCATGTCGCTGGGGACGATCGAGGCACCAATCTTGGGATAGAACGCTCCACCGGTGTTCTCACCGAACGCGCTGTTCTTGTCCCACCGGCCGCCGATCGTAAGGTACATGAAGTCGTTGAAGCCGATCTGTTCCTGAGCGAAAAGGCCGGTGTTCACTACCTGGATCCAGGTCTCATACGCAACCTGGTTCGCCGCGGCCTCTACAACCTTGAGGCCCGGGCCGGGAAAGTCGACTCCGTCGGAGCCCGTTCTCGTGTTGGTGGAGATGAAGCCTTGAACGCCGACCGTGAACTGGGACGAGAAGGTGCCGAACCGCCTGGTCCAGTTACCCTTCAAGTCGATTGACAGTTCGCGGTTGTTGCGCTGGCCGATCCACCGATAGCCGTCGGTGCTACGACCGGTGAAGTCGTCCACATCGTATCCGAACGCCGCCATCTGCGAAGTACGGCTGTTGGTCACGTCGATGCCGAACGTCGCCTCGATGTCCAGGTCGGCCATCGGCTGATAAGAAGCGGTGATGTTCCCATTGAAGTGTTCCGAGTTCGCACCCGTTTCTTGCTGCATCGACTCCCGGGGTGTCATGAAAGCGGTCATCCCCCACGCGTTGCCTTTGCAGTCCGGCGTGTGTCTTCCCAGTGTACCTGATGGGAGGATCATATCGCCATTCTCGTCTCGCGCGCAGTACGCCAACTCGGGCTTGGAGTCCTGGATCAACGGAAGCACGCCGTAGATGTTGTTGCCGTTTTGAGGTATGTCCTGCCTGGTATCGGTATATAGAGCACCGACCCGGAATGAGAGGCGCTGCCGCGGGAACACGGTGATCGTGGCGTTGCCCTGGACCTTACGGTTCATGTCCCTGGCGGGCCCGATTTCCTCGAAACCCACGACGCCGTTGTCGTGCTGGAAGCGCCCGGACACGAAATAGTTGACCAACTCCCCGCCACCGGTCACGCTCGCCGAGTAGACCTGGTTGCGACCCGTCTCCAATAAGTCGCCCATGAAGTCACGCGAGAAAACCTCGTAAGTGCCGAGGCCCCCGCTGGGCCAGTCTTCGGTTCCCCCGTACACCGAATCGAGGCGGGCGGCCTGTCCAGCGGTCCGGGCAAAACCATGTTGGTATTTGAACGCGTCAGGCGCCATCGAGATTCCCTGCTCGATGCGGAAGCTGAACCGCGGAGGGCCTTGGCTCCCGCGCTTGGTGAAAATCTGGATCACGCCGCCCGACGCTTCGCTGCCGTACAGCGTGGCAGCCGCTGCACCCTTCAGGACCTCGATCCGTTCGATCGACTCGGGGCTGATGTTGTCCAGCATGGACGACTGCGCGGCTCCGGTGTTCACGTTGCTCATCCCGGTGCCGTTGTCGATGCGGACACCGTCCAGATACACCACCGGTTCGTTCGACATCGAGAGGCTGTTGGAGCCGCGGATCCGGATGCGGGCGCCGGAGCCCGACAAGCCGCTACCCGCGGAGAGGCTCACCGACGGCTCACGTCCCGCGAGCGCCTCGGAGAAGGTCTGTACCGGGGCGGACTCGATGCGAGACATGTCCACAGTGGCAATCGTGTTGCCGAGCTGTTTCTTTTCGACCGCCGCACCGGTTCCCGTCACGACTACTGCGTCGAGCTGGATCACCGACTGCCTCATGGCCACTTCCACGGTGGCCGGCTGGGTCGGCGATACGCCGGTCTCGATCATCTGTGTGTTGTAGCCGATCATTCGGACGCGCAAATTGACGCTGCCCTCGGGTACGTTTGCCAGCTCAAACCGGCCCTCGGCGTCGGTGACCGCGCCGAGTCGAGTGCCCTCTACCATGACCTGCACACCCTGGATGGGTTGCCGGCTCCCGGCGTCGTGCACAACCCCCCGGATCGTGCCGACCCTTTGCGCCGCCGCCGCGCCCGCAGTGAGTGCCATCAGCACTCCGACCGCGGCGAATGCCAGCGCCGCTTTGGTGAATCTCCACTTGTTAAACTGCATACTCACCTCCGGCTGGAAGGATTGAGAGAATTGCGCTGCACTCGCAGCGCAAAGTGGTAGTCACCGTTCGTACGTATCCGGAAACGCACCCGCTCCGAGAGGTCCGAGCGGAAGCTCAGTGAGGAATGACAGTCTGCCGATGAATCCGCAGACGCACCATCGCGATAGCCGTTCAAAGCCGCCTCCTCGGGACGAATCCCAAAGGCGTAACCAAGGCCCTCGCATGCTACAAACAGCCTAACCCGCAAGGGTCGTGTTCGCGAATTCCGCGATACTACGCTTGCGTACCGCCACTGTCAAGCCTCACCACCCCCGCTTCCCGCGGGGGACCATAGGGGAAGAAACGTGG
>CAZOJI010000061.1:0-21458 GCA_964580055.1 uncultured Gemmatimonadaceae bacterium
CTAGGAGCCTCCGTCATCAGACGAATCTGCAACGCCGGCCGCTTCGGTAGTCGATTTCACCTCCTCTAGTACCCACTCCGACTTCAAAACGTCTTGGCGCGAATAGAACAACTCTACACGTCTGTTCCGTCCCCGTCCCTCAGGCGTATCGTTGGACGCCACTGGCCTGAACTCGCCGAATGCCTCCACCTTCACCAGCAACGGATCCTGCCCCATCGCAACCAGAGTCCTCGCGACTCCGGCTGCACGGACGGCTGACAACTCCCAATTCGAGCGGAATCTGCGGTTGCTTATGGGGATGGTGTCAGTGTGACCCGAGACGTGAAACGGCAGGCCGATCCCCATGGTTACCAGTCCCAGATGCTCGACGATCCATTCGTTCAGGGGGTGGATTACCGCCTGTCCAGGCTCAAAGAGCGCCACGTCCTGGATCAGCAGATACACCCCGTCTTCCTCGCGGGCGACAACCAGATTTTCCTCGAGGTTGTTTTGCTCTATGAAGTGTCGCAGTGCAGCTTCGATCTCATCGAGGATCTTGTCTGAGGCCATCTCGAGCAGCTCCTCGTCGTTCAACGCTACTTCAGTCGTCGTGTCCGGGGTCAGCCCGACAGGTTCTTCCACAGGCTCGGCAACCAATCCACCCATCGCGCCCGACAGCGACTGTGCAGCGAGCCTGAACTTCTCGACTTCGATTTCGGACATCGAAAAGAGCAAGATGAAGAAACAGAGCAGCAAGCTCATCATGTCGCCGAAGGTCATGGTCCAAGATGGTGCACCTTCCTCCACCGGTGCATCGGTGGTTTCAGGCGCGAGCACTTCTTGCTCAGTCTCTTGATGCACTTGGAACTCCAGCTAAGATGGATTCGTCAACCACGGCACGGTTCTTACCTATGCGGCTTTCTTGGTGGCTTCAGACTTCTTATTCCCATCCTTGTCCTTGGTGTTCGTGGAGCCTTCCTGTTCGGCCATGAACGCTTCCATCTTGTCGTTCATGATGGCCACGTTGTCGTTACGCAGCAGAGAGACCAAACCCACGATGGAGAGTTCGATCTGGATCGTTTCTATCTTGATGCGGCGATCCAGCTTGGTCACGATCGGCAGGAAGACCAGATTCGCCATAACGGCACCATAAAAGGTGGTCAATAGCGCGACTGCCATTTTCGGCCCGATGGCCGACGGATCTGCGAGACTCGCCAACATCTGAACCAGGCCGATCAGAGTACCCACCATCCCAAACGCAGGAGCGAATTTGCCCATCTCGCTGAATATCCGCTGACCCACACGGTGGTGTTCCTCCATGTACGTCTTCTCGATGCTGAGGATTTCACGAACGGTCGTTGTGTCGGCACCATCCGCGATCAACTGGAGACCTTTTGCCACCGGTTTTGTAGGGGCGTTGCTGACCATTTTCTCCAACCCGAGGTTGCCGTCTTTCTTGGCGACGCGAGCGGCATCGATGAGAAACTTCGTAATCCTCTTCATCTCGCTGCCGGGTTCTCGAAAGACACGCCGAGTGACCTGAGCTATCAGTTTCAACTCCTTAGCGGGAAACGCGATCGCAGTCGCGGCCAGTGTTCCCCCACACACAATGAGCAGACCCGCCGTGTTGAAGAAAGTACTGAGCCCTGAGCCCATCAAGATCGCGGTTAGTACCAATCCGACGCCGACGATGAGCCCGACCAGTGATCCTTTGTCCACTCCAGCACCCTCCGGATCGAGAGCATTAATTGGTTTTGTGATGCCATCCGGCGAGCAGCGCAAGGCCGTCGCTTGACCATACTATCGGCTGGTCAATCCATGGTCTTGAATAGGGTGGGGGTTATGGAACTCGCTTGCGCGAGGCGCTCATTCCACACGATTCAGACCGTGCCGCGATGCGGTACGAACCTGTCCGAGCGTATGAGGTTTGGCTTGCTGAGTGCACCTCAAAGTAGCGCAGCACTCCGCGAAGACGGACAGCGGCAGCTACAATCCGAAACAATGCTGTGCAACAGAACGTATTGTAGTTGATTCTATCAAGGCGAGCGCCGAGGCATGTTGGATCTACTTCTGGGGTGGCTGAAAGCGATTCTTCGAATCGGGATTTTCGATTTTCTCAGTAGGATCGGCTGGAAAGCCGTATTGACCATCGTAGTTGTCGTGTTGGGGATTCTTGCCGTGCTCATCCTCATCACCGGATTGCTCATCGGGTTGATCATCTAGATTCGCTCGATACACGGAGTTCTTCGGTGAAGGCGCGCCTTTTCCCTTCAAGCCGAACGCAACCAGATGTCGAGGCGGTATTCGAGCGCCCGGGTATCCACATCACGGGAGGCATGAGTAACTTCATGATCGACTGATATCCGGAACCGGAAGAGTGCAACGTCATCTACGCTCAGCATTTTCGGCACTTGCCCTGGTGACTGCCTGCCTTGTTCCACCAGCGCTCACGCGCACTGAACGGGAAGCACTGGCAAGGAAGATCCGCGAAGAGACGCGCGTGGAGGAACGGATCCACCGTCAGGTCAGGCAATCACACGAGGCCTTCGCTTTCCTGGTTCTGGGATTGGACTACCGCTGGAAGCTGATCATAGCCACCCTCGCGGTGCCACTCAGCCGGCGGCCGCGGTAGAACAGCGGCCTTCCGAAAGCCATCCAACGACACGTCACTGCGGTCGATGAAAAATTCTGTTCCAACGAATCGCAGTCAGGAACGGAAAAGGCCGCCAGTCGTCGGGATCGTAGCTGTAATAGATGAACATCGGGTGCCCCCGGATGTTTTCCCGCGGAAGAAAGCCCCAGTGGCGTCCGTCGTAGGATGCGTCTCGATTGTCACCCATCACAAAGACGTGGCTCTCCGGCACAACGAACGGCCCCCAGTCCCGTAGGCCGGGCAAGTAGGAATCGACGTCCACGGTGTCTACGAGATGAGGTAGTTGCCAGCGGCGGGATCTCAGGCGTTGAGCATGATCCATTTCGGCTGTTGGGTCCACATGGCGGACGTAAGGCTCCTGTACGTATTCACCGTCCCGGAACAACGAGTCGTTTCGCATCTGAAGCGTGTCGCCTGGGACTCCTCTCACTCTCTTGACGATCGTGAGGACGGGTTCCTCCACACCATGGAATACAACCAGGTCATCGTTCTTCGGTTCCCGTATCGCTGGAGTTCGCAAGTCGGTAAACGGCACTTCGGCGCCGTAGAGTGCCTTGTTTATGAACAGCGCGTCACCAACCCTCAGCGTCGGCTCCAATGAATCCGAGATGATCATGAACGACTTCAAGAGGAACGCCTGCAAGAAGAACCAAATCACGAAAGCGATCGCAATCGATTTCACCCACCCCCAGGCCCACTCACTGAAGGTCTGGCGCACTTTCGCCTGTTCTTCGCTTTGTTTCTTGCCTTCCGGCTCCTGTCTGTTCTCTGTCATAACCCCTGACAATCTAGCGCCCTAAGGTCCGATACGTGAGCGTGAGGTGCATGGTTTCGTTCCCATCCACCGCTGGCGGCTCGTATCGTCCGCCAACGCAACCTCCAGATTCATCGTGGGCGGAGCCAAACGCCTGATATATTCCGTCGCGACAACTACCCTGGCGTCGTCAGGCGGGTTCCCCCGCAACCTCAGTTGCAATACCGCGTCTTCCGGCACACGACTCAAAACTTGCGAGAACTCATCGCGCAGCTCCAGATGCCCAGGCCGCTCCACGTTCAGGTACCCCATCATCATCGCTCGAGCCGGCAACTCCCGGAACTCCCACTCCAACTCGGATCCCCTGTGAGTCTCGCAATCAATGGTGGCCAGCACGCGCTCGGAATTGGCAAAGAAGTCGTGGCCACGGAGTCGACGTTGGATTCGCGGCCGCTCAGGCAGATCGAATCCGATATGCGTATCGGCAAGCAAGAGAATGCGGATACGTTTCGCGGCCGTCGCACTGCGTTGCGTGGAGTAGCCATGGCGAATAGAATCACCCATGTTCTGGCTGCTGCTGATCCCAATTGTTCCGTTGTTGCTGCTGGCCGCACTGTGGATAGCAGGGGAACGCGGTCATCTCATGCTACCCTCGACGCGATCCGCAATCCGCCAAACCAGAGGTCAATCAGGCACCAGGTCTTCTTCGCGCAGCGGCATTCTCACGCTCCTTCACGGATACATATACGGTAGATTCCCTTATCAGTATATCAGCATCGCGGTGAAAACCATCTTGCCTCGCATGTCGCCCCGGTTCAAGCGGTGGTGGGCGGATCACTATCACGGCAAGGTAATCACGAATGAGCATGCCTCGGCGATAGTAACGCTCGATCACGATATCCAGAGAACCGATCTAGACAAAGTCATCCCCTACCCTACCGCCAGGGACATAGTTCTCGAGGGACCGCCACAAGTCGTGTTGCTCGAATGTCCGTGCCGCCACGCGAGAGAGCATCCCTGTCTCCCTACCGACGTGTGTATGCTCGTGGGAGGTGGTGATTTCGCTTTGGATCACCACCCTGATCGTTCCAGAGCGGTCTCGCAGGAAGAAGCCCTGCAGATCTTGAAGGAGGAGCACGAGCGTGGTCACGTGCACACGGCCTACTTCAAAGACGCCTGCGACAATCGTTTCTATGCAATCTGCAACTGTTGTCCCTGCTGTTGCGGCGGACTAGAGGCTATGGTGAAACACGGTGTACCTATGGTAGCATCGTCCGGATACGTAGCTACGGTGGACGGTGAACTCTGCATCGCATGCTGCGAATGTGAGGCAGCGTGCCCATTTGATGCCATCACCGTAGATGCCGTTTCCATGGTCGATTGGGAAGCGTGTATGGGTTGCGGTGTTTGCGAGAGCAAGTGCGCAGCAGGTGCAGTCTGCCTGGTTCTGGACGAAGGCAAGGGACTACCTCTGGATGTCAGGAAGATTGGAGTGGGCCTGGCGTAGGGCGGGCGGGAAGCAGCCGCAAACTCGAAAAACGGCTTCTGCGCGTTACGTCAACTCAATCAGCGGCAGCGGCGATACAGGCGACAGGCAGGTTGGGCATTGGCCATATAGCCTCCCCAACCTGCTGGCCGAATCGGTTACCGACCGACGCCCACCGACTCGACGCCATTTCCGAGATACCTGGCTAGCCGCATACCGACACTCGAACCTATCTTCTTTCGTACGCCCTACTGGCAGGCCTACAGGCGGGCCACTCTCTCCTCTCCCCTGTTTCTTGAACCACGGGCATCACGCGCATTTCCCTTGGCATACGCTCAGGGTCTTCGGAAGCCAGATAGACGAGCATTGCGGTTAGTGCCACGTTGTTCTTGACCTCGTCGAACACGATCTTGTCGAAAGTGTCGCGCTGCGTGTGCCAAGTGTATCGGTACTCCCAACTCAACGAACTGAGACTGAATGACGGCGCACCGTGGCATACGAACGAGGCATAGTCGCTGCCCCCTCCACCCGGAGTTCCGGGAATGAAGAGATCGATGTGCCGGGTAACGTCGGAGGGAATCCGCGCCAGCCACTTGCCGAACAGTCCAGCCGCGCCAGTCAGGCCTTGCATCGAGATACGAGCCACTCGACCCGTGCCGTTGTCCTGGTTGAAAGACGCCTGGAGTCCTTCAACAACCTCGGGATGGTCTTCGGAGAATGCTCGGGATCCGTTCAGCCCCTGTTCTTCTCCGCCCCACAGCCCAACCACTATTGAACGTCTGGGATTGGGTAACACCTGCTTGATGATCCGGGCGGTTTCCATCATGATGACGGTGCCCGTGCCGTTATCAGTGGCACCAGTACCGCCGTCCCAGGAATCGAGATGCGCAGAGAGGAGTACGTACTCTTCGGGAAGCTCCGTACCCCGGATCTCGGCGATGGTGTTATATACCGGGCCGTCGGGGAGGGTTTCCGACTCCACGTTCACGCGGATCAGAGGTGACTGGTCGTTAGCCACCAACCTCGACAACATGCTGTAATCTTCACATCCCAAACTGACGGCCGGGATGTTATGAGACGGAGACGTCGAGATGTTCATGTGTCCCCAGTTTCCAGACCAACGCGATTTGAACACTCCCGCCGCTCCGGCAGATTCGAGCTGCGCGACCAACTCCCTTTCTCCACCGATACCGCGCACCCGCTGATTCCAGGCTTGCATGGCATCGCGTCGGTCCGAGCGCATCGCATGGAGAGATTCCTCGGTTGCGTACTCCTCCCAGTTATGATCCGGACGGCACGTGGGCTGCGGCGGTGATATCAATACGTACTTACCGTTTACCATCGGCAGCCAGCTCCGTAGTTCGGCTTCACTGCCGAACTCCGGCAACAATACCGGCTCCACCTCAACCGGCCCATCGGTATTGGGACTCCACGACAGCGACATCGCCTCGAGCGACCGCACCCAAGGCCGGATCATGTCGACGTGGGTGATGCCGCGACGCCAGTTCCTCCACGTGCCGTATTGCTCGTTCCGGGCTTCGATGCCCCAGCTCTCGAACTTGGTCACTGCCCATTCGTTGGCGGCTCGGTGCTGAGGTGAGCCATTGAGGCGCGGCCCTATGGAGTCCATGAGAACCTGAGCCATCTCGTAAATCTGGGTATTCTCTACAGCCTCGGTCCAAATTGCCTCCAGCACCGGATCGTCGGTAGGAAACGTTTGCGCCCGCACCGGACTTGCGAAGGCGAGTAGTAGAAGACCCACGAAAAACACCGCTATAGATCGCTTCATCCGTTCCTCACTGTGGTTGTGCAAAACGAAAGTAACGCGAATTGGCAAGATGGGGAAATAGTGTCGCGTTGGACGTGAAAGCTCACATCCGAGCGTACGCCGCAGTCATCGGCGCAGCGACCTACCGGAATCTCGTTCCGGGATCTGTGGCGTCAGTTCAACCTCAAACCCACGATCCCCATTTGAGCACCCAACCGCAAAGGATCCTACAAAGATAAAAAAGCAACTATGCTGGCGAGACGAAACGCACACACCGCATTACGGTAGCGACAAAGAACCCTCAGGGATTGGTCTTGAAGCACGCTATCAAACATATTCCTGCGCGAGGAAAACGAAAAGAAACGTGGTCACATGCCGCACCGAGCTGTTCATGTCACGAGGATTCCATGACCCGATCCCTCAGATACGCGGTCTTATTTGCAGTGTTGACTGGCGCTTTCGGGTGCTACCCCGCCATGAGGCTAGCACCTAGCGACGCCGACGTCGTGCTTTCGAGCCAACTCCTCGAAGCACCCAATCCCGCCCAAAAGGGGCCATATGAGGTATCGCGTCTATTCTACGGAACGGGAACGGATGAGCACAGAATCGAATACCGCGATTCGGTGGCTTTCAGGACCAAGCCCGTAGATGCGTCGAAGCTGATCAGTTTCGGAGACCGAGCATCGGCACGCGAACGCTACTGGGGATTCGGCACCAAGGAGTTGCCGCTCAACGGCCGAGTATGGTATCCAGATGGAGAGGGCCCATTCCCCCTCGTTCTGATCGTTCATGGGAATCACAACCCTCGAGACTTTTCTGATCCCGGCTACGGGTACCTGGGTGAGCTGCTAGCAAGCCGTGGTATCATATTCACTTCGGTAGACATGAACTTCGTTAACGGCGGTGTGCGTGGCGAGAACGATGCACGCGGTTGGCTATTGCTCAAACATCTGGAGGCCTGGCGCAGTTTCAACGACGACGAAGCGAATCCATTCTTCGGCAAGGCAGACATGAGCCGTATTGCGCTCATAGGTCATTCCCGCGGCGGCGAGGCCGTAGGACATGCCGCGGCCTTCAATCGCCTGCGTTACTACCCCGACGACGCATCCCTGCAATTTGATTTCGGGTTCGGCATCCGCTCGATAATAGCGATTGCGCCGGTTGACGGACAATACCTCCCCACTGGCCGTCACGTGCCGGTTGAGAACGTCAACTACATGGTATTTCACGGATCGCACGACGGTGACGTGACCAGTTTCCACGGACTGCGGCAATACCACAGAGTCCGATTCACCGGCGACAATCCGTATCTCAAGACCGCGATCTACGTCTATAGGGCAAACCATGGGCAGTGGAACACTGTCTGGAACAACAAGGACAACGGACCTCGCAGTGCCAGAATCCTCGACCTTCGGCCGCTGCTTGGCCCCGAGGAACAACGTCAGTTCGGGATGGTGTATGTCAGCGCTTTCCTGGAGGCAACACTCAGAGACGATCACCGCTACCTCCCGATCTTCCGCGACCACAGAGTGATCGGCGGTTGGCTTCCAAAAACCATGTACATCACGAGGTTTCAGACGAGCGGATTCAGGCCTCTCGCGACCTTCGAGGAAGACATAGATGTCACCACGGGAACCGCGCCCGGTGTGGAACTGCATGGCGACAGCCTCGCCACCTGGCGGGAATCGCGGCTCATGCTGCGCTCCAGGAACCGGTCCAACACCTCCGTGTCGCAACAGAACCAGGCGGTCTGGTTGGGATGGAACAATTCAGCCGACGGTGACTACAATTCGGAGGCAAGGCCTTCATTCTACACGATCGACCTCCCGCCCACTCTGGCAGCCGATTGGTCACTGACGGAGCAAACCACCCTCGACTTCCTGTTGGCTCCAACAAATGACATACCTGAGCCCCGAAGCACGAGATCCGGCGACGCCACACAAGAAAGCTCGCCGTCCAATAACGCCGAGGATTCATCGCCCGAAAGCGGGAAAGACGGGAACGAGAAAGACGATAAGGCACCGATCGACCTGACAATCGTCGCTGCTGATTCAGACGGCGATTCGGCAAGCGTCGCACTGAGCCCGTACGGTCCCATTCGGAAGCCCCTGGATATCTACATTCTACGGAGGCGAGACATAGAACGCAGGCGCTACGAAGAAAACTTCGATTTGATCCTGCAGAGCTACTCGATCATGCTGAAGGACTTCCTGGAACAGAATCCGGAAATCGACATTGCGCGCCTGAAGTCGCTGAGTTTTGTGTTCGACCGTTGCAGGGCGGGCACCGTCGTAGTGGATGATATCGGTTTCTCTGCGCTGTCCCCAAGCTTCACGAGAGTATCCGCATCGAGGTGAGGGCCGCCAATTGGAATCATTGCCCAAGGAGATTCACTGAACCATATGCTCTTACTGACCTGACCGTTTCCCGGCTGGGTGCCAACCGCACGACGCTAGACCCAACACCGCTGTTCCCCTGCCGGCCGCCTCGCTTTCGGGTCCCTCCATGCCTCTACTCGGTAAAAACCAAACAACTCAATGCCAACTCAGCGCCAGCCGGTGCGAAGCTCCGGGCGCTTCGAATTGCTCAAAAGCATATTCGATCGCCAGAAGATCGCCACGGAAGCCCAAGCCAGCCGTAAAAGGGCTCGCACCATCCCCCGGCACACGCCTCAATCCCAATCGCGCGATAAACGTTCGGCCCACAATAGGCCACCATTCCAATTCCAATCCACCTGACGGGACAATCCAGCCGTCACGTCGCCGGCTCACTGCGGTGGAGATCAACACATCGAGCGGACCGACAGGGACCTTTGGTGTTGAAGCGCCAGCGGTCACTCTCGTTGGCAGTGGCAGTTCTCCACCCCCGATACCCAGTCCCGGCCCGATGTTCCGGACGCTCAACCCGAGAGCAATGCCCATTACCTCCCTGATGACTCCTATGTCGGCCGCAGCAGTCTCATCCCGCCCACCGCCGAAACGCTGCTCTATGACTCTTGCCACAATTCCCGCACGAAACCCATACAACTCGCGAGCGTACCCGACGGACCCAGCAAGCTCAGAAACCGCAAGCGATGCGTCGTTCAGCAGGTCGTTTGCGTCACTGGTGACGTCTTCGAAACGTGAAGTTGCGGAACCGTAAGAAATTGCCTGAGCACCGAAGGCCAGAGTTCCACCCGCCCAATCCGTTGCCGCGGAAACAGCCCCCATCGTACTGGAGGAGCCGTAGCGTTGCACGGCAAGGCCGCCCCCGGAGCCGTCCACGAGCGCACCCGCGTTGTAGAAGATCGCGTCGCTTTGACCCGCACTCAGGACGAACGCACCTCCCAATCCCAGGGCTCTGGTGCTAGCTGGAAGCTCCAGCAGCAGCGGGGCGTTACCGTCGCTCTGAGCACCGCAGGGATGCATTGCCGCACTTATGGCCGTGGCCGCCAAGACCCAGGTCATCCGGTGTACGATTCGTTCATCCATCTCGCATTCCAACCATTCCCGAGCGTTTTTGAAGATAGTCTCGTGTGAACGTCGGACAACTCACCGCTTGCAGACGCCACTCCCCACGATACCTTTTTACACAACGTCTATAGTCAATAAAGTGGAACCGGGGGAACCGTGCCAACGATCTCCGATCTCAAGGATCAGGCTCGCGCATTCGAGCAGCAGGGTCAAGTCGAAAGAGCACTCACCGTCTACCAGCACATTCTGAAGCATTTGGAAGGAACTCCTGCCATCATCAAGGTCCTTCCACTGTATGTGAAGGCCGGGGATCTCCTGGCCAAGCTGGGGCGTTCGGATGAAGCTGTCAGCTCGTTTGGGATGGCAGCGGAGCACTATTCGTCGACCGGCGCTGCAACGCGCGTCTCTTCTCTATGCGCCAAGATCGTCCGACTGGCTCCAGATCGTACGGACGTGTACACGCGCTTTGCGCGACTACTCATCGAACACGGCCATGTCGGCTCGGCGCGAGATGTCCTGGCGGAGTATGCACGATTGGCCAATATGGACAGAGCCCTCGAAACCCTCGACGACCTCGCTGGACGGTCGAACAGCGAGGTTCAACCGATGCTCGAGCGTCTGCTCGAGTCTTTTGAAATCGAGGACCGCGCCGAGCAGGCGGCTGAGAGAGTCTCGAGCCACCTTCAGCGAGTAACCGATGACCTTGCCGGAGAACTCACCGGTGTACCTGAAGCGCCCCAGAAAGCCGAGGAAGAACCGGCCGCAGAAAGAGAAGCTGAGCACGGTACGGAGGCCGAAGAAGAGCCGGTCTCGGAAGAGCCCGCGACAGAAGGCGAACCTCTCACTCCACCAATGTTGGATCTCGACAGTATGCCCCGGCAGTCCTCACTACTGAGCGCGATTCCAAGCGAGGACGAGGACGAGGCAACTGACACTGACGCTCCTCCCCGGGAGAGCGACGAACAACCTGCGGTCGAAGTGACTACCGACGTGAGTCCCACGATGGAAACGGCCGGTTTGACGGAGGAGGAAGGCGAGGAGAGCCCGGTTGAACAATCGGAGGACGACGAATCCGGGAAGGACGATAGCCTCGACTTGCTGATGGCAGATGCACTTTCGTCAGTGGAAGGCCGTGAAGAGGAGCCGGCGGAGACACCCGGCATTGTGGAAGTCGATTCTTCCGAATGGACGCCAGATATCAGGGAACCGAGCACCGAAGAAGCAGTTGCAAAAGAATGGGCTCCAGAGGAGGAACTCCAACCAGCCGCGAGATTCCCGTCAGACGGGTATGAGGCTCCCGGTGACGAAACACCCTCCCATGAGATGGACAGAGAAGACGAACAACCGGTAGAAGAAATCGCAGAGCGGGTAAGTGGACCCGAAGAACCGGTGACAGGGCTCGAAGAAGAACCGGTGACAGGGCTCGAGGAAGAACCGGTGACAGGGCTCGAAGAAGAACCGGTGACAGGGCTCGAGGAAGAACCGGTGACAGGGCTCGAGGAGCCCGCCTCTGTGGCCGAAGACCACGAGTCCACCGTTGCCATGACGGACGAGACTACAGAAGCTGTCGAGAAAGAAACACCGTCGGATTCCCCTACCCCACCAGCAGGTGAGGAGGAGAAACCGGTGGAGGTGGTGCGGCGCCCGACACGTCCGCCGCGCATGACACTTCCGCAGGAACCGTCGACCAAATCCAGATCACCGATTCTGGCGGGATTGGTTGGTTTCTTGATCGGCGCGGCCGCCGGCGCTGGTGCGACGTATTTCCTCGTTGGTGGCGGTTTCGGTGGCGCCCCTCCCGAAACACCGACCCGGGAACCCGCCGCCATGGTGGACACGGCCGGTCCCGTTGAGACGCCAGGAGCCGCGGGTGCTGCTGCGGAAGGCGCACCGGTCGTGGCGGACACCGAGCAAAGCGAGCGACAAGCTGCGGAACCGGAAACGCAGGCAGTGGATACCTTCGAAGAGCCGGCCGCCGGCAGTGTCGCGGCAGCCGCGGAGATCGAGGCCCCGCCCACGATACCCGAGGAATTGGAGCCCGACACGGTGGCGCTCGACGCCGCCGGAGCAGAACAGCAGCTAGCTTCACCAACTGTCGCCGGCAACCCGATAGTGGTGGAGGGCCTCGAGGTAGACGAGGTCAGTGAGGTGGAATCAGACGGTAGAACTGGATACCGAGTCGTTCACTTGCTGGACTGGAGCGACCCCCTCGTTATCGAGGCTTACCGCGACACCACGGTGAGGATGTCCACCTACGTCCAGATCGACGTCACTCCGCCGGACACGGTAGTCGGGATCAGGCGTCTCGACGGCTACATGGTTTACGCAAGCGCCGTAATGCCGGAAGACAGCCTGCGCTCGCTGATGTCGAGATTGAGCGAAGGCGAGCGACCCGACGAGTCACCGTAGCAACGCAAGAAGGAGATTTCAGGCAAGACCGTGCTGAGCCTTGAAGGCGGCCCAGTCGCGTTTGAGCTTCAGAAACTCCTGAATATCTCCGAGGCGCTGCAAGAAGGGATTAGTCTGCTTCTCCAGAGCAATCGTCGACGAGGGACGGCAACCATAATCATGGCCCGGCCAGACAGTCACGTCGTCCGGAAACCTCATCAGGTTTCTCGTGAGACTCTCGTGTTCGGCCGTTGCCGCCGCTTCGGTCGCCGTACCGCCGATTTTGCCGACGAAAAGGTGGTCGCCGGTAACTGCAACCTTCTGAGCCTCGAGATAGACCACAATGTGATCTTCGGTGTGCCCGGGCACATGAATCATCTCGAGAGACAAGGCCCCCACCTCGATAACGTGACCGTCCCGCACACCGATCTCGGCGTTCGTCGTAGAGCCCTCAAACGCCACAATCGGAGCGCCTGTGAGCTTCTTGGCGTGAACGTTCCCATTGGTGTGATCGGAATGACCGTGGGTGTTGATGATGTATCGAACATCGAGCCCCTGAGCTTCCGCGCGTTTGATGAGCGCCTCGGGATCGTAGGAAGGGTCTACTAGAGCTGCTATTCTCGCTGCCCGGTCGCCGATCAGATAACCGAAGTTTCTATCGCCACCCGTGCGGATCTGTTCAAATATGAAGTTCATTACCGATCTTCCAATCGCTCGCGGCCTCTTCTGAGGCGCTTCATGAAGTCTCTGGCGGACCTGTCTTAGAGCACAAAGTCCGCAACGATATCCATCAGCCCATCTTGCATCGCCGGTAGCGATCGCTTCAGTCTGTGGTCTGCGGCGCCGTCTCTTTCAACCAACGCTGATACGATTTCCAGCCGGGGCAAATCTTGGTGTGCACCTTCCAGAGTACGCCCATGAAGGACCTCGGCTTCTCCTCGGCCTTCTTGCGCCAGGCGCAGTCCGCGCACTTTGGCGTTTCATTGGGATCCATGCTGATCTCCTGTTCGCATTTCGATCGCCTTCCAATCAGTATTCCCGGAATCAAAATCCGCCCGGTCTTCCTCCGTTGTCGGCCTCATTACGAGTTCGCAGTATTCATCCCCGTCGGGTATGGCCTTCGTGTGGACGAGCTTGCAGCGGCGGTCGAACTCCATGGAGCTGGCAGGATCGACATTGCAGTAGATGCGGCCCAACTCATTCGCACCGTACTTCCGCCACACACGCCCCATTATACATCCGTAGGCCCTGTACCGTTTCTCACCTTCCACCTCCACTTCCTCCACCCTCTCGTGCATGCCGATGCTGGGTAGATCGGACATCTCCAAGAAAGAGGCCGCACTGGGCTCCAACCCTCTCGCCAGAGCCAGTTCTCGCTTGGCAGACCCGATCATACTCGAATATCGCTCTATTGCCCGTGTCACGAGCCGCTTACCTTCTCGTTCGCCGAACTCCCGCACCAGTTGCTCACCGAAAGCCAGGTGCAGCAAACCGAGTCTCCGGCTCGCGAGAGCCACCTGCTCTGCAGCTTCCTCCAGAGTCAGAGCATCCGGCAGGACGTCGTCGTCTGTCATTGTTCCCCCTTGCCTTGATTCCGGGTGCCGCGGATGACCATATCCGAAAGGGAGGGGCGCGCCGACTTGATGGAGCCAATAGCGGTCCACCCTATCGCGATATGCATGTCAACCTCGTAGTGATCCGGCAAGCCGTAGCGTTTCCTGAACTCTTCACCCGTGTCGCTAGTCTTCTCCGTCTCCTTGAGCTCCGAGAGCCAGACAGCACCAAGACCCAGAGCGTGCGCCATGAGCAGCATATGATCAGCAGCTGCGGCGGCGTCGAATCCGGGGTTTTGCGGCACCAGTCGATCCTGCCCCACGGTTTGGGCGATCCTGTTGTCGTGGCAGACCACGATAATGACGGCCGCGTTCTTCGTGGAAATGTCGCTCCAAATCCACTTCTTTTCCTCGGAATCTGTTAGCACGACGAACTTCAAATGCCCGAGGTTGCATCCGATCGGTGCCGCGCGTCCGGCTTCGAGGATCTGTTCGACCATCTCCTCCGGCACCTCACGGTCCTCCCAGTCGCGGATCGAGCGACGTCCATAGATGAGCTTCCTAACAACACGCATCTCATCGTCCGTGAACGGCTCCGGCAGCCGCTCATCCAAATCAACGGGCTCGCCAGCGCGGATTCTGGCGGCGATATCCAAGTACCGTCTTACCCACTCCATATCAGGAGTGTCCTCTGGAAGGCCCTTTTCACGCCAAACGTCGAACACCATCTGGGCCTGCAGCCCGAATCCTTCATTTGGCTTGTCCCTTCCTCTGAGCAGC
The DNA here is from genome assembly GCA_964580055.1 of uncultured Gemmatimonadaceae bacterium. Classification (GTDB taxonomy): domain Bacteria; phylum Gemmatimonadota; class Gemmatimonadetes; order Gemmatimonadales; family GWC2-71-9; genus JBDGYW01. Next base: position 14,814 of record CAZOJI010000061.1, read on the forward strand.
GTTGGATAGAGTGGCACCTCTATGTTGTGGTGTACTCGCTCGCGTAGCAGCCCTCCAAGAGCCTCCGCCTCCAACGCCCTCAGCGCCTCCTTGTCATACTCGACGAAGCCAAGTTTTATCTTGGTCTTGGACGCCATGAACTCCCTCCTCAACGGCTCGGTTGAGCCAATAGAAGGACACACGCGGCCGTCGCCACTATTCCAAGCGTCAGATGAACCACGTGCGTACCGTCGCGCAGAAAACCAACCATCCCGTATAACGCCAGAGCATTGGAGACGAGGTTGGCGATCAGGCCCCAGACACGTCCGGAAAACGGGCCGAATCTCCTGTCTATATCGACAATCATATCCACCATCCCAAACGGTTGAATACGTAGATGAGTGCCACTGCGTTCAGCGAACAAATGAGCAACAGGACACCAATGTTCCATCCGTATGACTTGCAGCGATCATCGCCGAGCACCTTGCGATCGTTCAACAGCAGATAGAAGGACCAACCGACTACGTTGTTGGAGAGAGACAGGAATGCAGCAATTGCGATAACCAGCCAGACGGGACGAGGGTACCAGACCGCGAGAAACCCGACCTGCGGAAGTAAGGCGCAGATTCGCCATCGCCAGGAACTCGTATCTGGTTCCCATCCGAACGCCTCGTGGATTGCGATCGCACCTGCCAGGCTCATGCCGACAGTAGTGGTTACGGGCACGGCCAGGAACGCCACATAGAACAGGACCTGCGACCAGGTGGGACCCAGCAGCGGTGCCAACGCCCCCGCCAACTCGGTAGCGGTCTCCGGCTGCGTACCGCCAACCTCGTGCAATGTCCCTGCGAATACAGCCACGACCAGAAAGTTGATGAGCACGAAGGGCAGAAAGAGGCCAGCAACTATGTCGAAACGGGCTAGGGTTTCGTGTTTCCGTCCCCACCCCCGAGCCAATCCTGCGTACTGGAACAGAACCCAGTCCATCACACCGATAGCAGCAGCAGATGATGCAACGAAGAGATCCACGCCCTCGACTCCCGACGGGAGCCAAGGCACGAAGACACCTCTCAGCATAGCTCCCCAATCCACCCCCACCAATACCAGACAGATCGCGAAGCTCGCCAGCATCACGGCAATGCAGAGCTTCATGAAACTCTCGACCAGCTTGATCCCACGGCGACCGCGCTGACCGTAGCTCAGGACAATGGCACTGGTCACGATCAGGAAGAGCACCCAGTTGACTTGCCGCGGAAACTCGAAACCGAGCATCGGGGCCAACGACTCGATCAGGTGTGTGCCAAGACTGTACTGACCGTAGTTGAAGATTATCGCTACAGCCGCCGTTCCCAACAGACCGGTCAACAGTGAGCCGACAATCCATCCGTGGCGCCGGTTTTGCTCCACTATCACGCGGAAGCCGCCTCGGCACGTGAAGCGGGCCGCAACCGCCATCATGAACATCCCCAGCCCCATCGACACCCACAGCAACCACATCGTCCGGTAACCGAACATGGCCCCGGAAAGCATCGAAGCGGTAAGCGTACCGGCGCCCAGAGTCGTTGCAGCGTCGATGAAACCCGGTCCACCCAACCGGAGGTAACCCCACCCCCGCTTCAGAGGCGGACTTAGCCGCAACTGGTCGAGTTGCGCGACCTCCTGTTCGAGTTCTTTCGGGGAACCCCTCTCAGCAAGCGGGTAGCGAGGCTGCTCCGTCATGGGGCACAAAGATGCAACCGGGACACAGGCAACGCCACCCAACCGATTGCACTCCACCCCCTAACTGTCGTCTACTACATACTCTTTCAGTTCTTCACGATTCGTGACCGGAACGGAATAGCAGTTGTCCAGGGTCGGCTCGTACATGAACCTGTACGAGCCCGTGCTACCTTGATCCGACATCGCATCCCAACCGAAGAGGAAGTATGGGCATTCGTCACACAAACAGACACGTATGAATTTGCTGGGCCATTCTGTGAAGGGAGTCTCCGGAACTTCGATTTTCTCGAGCCTCGAACTGCAATATGGACACTCGAGAGTATCCTTGATGTGCTTCTTACGCTCGTTGATCTCCTCTACGTCGAACGGACGATCACTGTAGCTCCCAGTTACGATCGGTCGATCAGATCCCGTTCCACCCTTCTTTTCAGCGTAAACGGCGCATACTGGATCGCTGGGTACGCCGAGCCGAGCATACTTGTCGTGCGCGGGCCTTGGCTTGCCTCTCGAAACGAAAACCGCGGGCTCTTCAAAGCTCGCAGACTCGTCGAAGAACCTCTGCACCAGTTGGATACGTTGTTCTCCGCTCGCGTGACGCCAGATCTTCACTACCTTCTCCTCGAAGAAGCGATTCGAGAACGTAACCAGGAACAACCCTCCGGGCTTCAGGACTCGGCCTACCTCGGAGAACACGGCGACCGGATCCGTCATGTAATCCACGGAAACGGTGTTGAGTACCGCGTCAAAGGTCTCGTCCTCGAATGGCAGTAAAGGATTCTCGTTGAGATCGTGGACGAGGTACTCATCCAGTGCGGAGTTGCTGGCGAGTTCTCGTTCGTTGAGGCCGAGCCCCACCAGCCGCGACGGCTTTACCGTGATTGGTATGTGCGAGTTACAACTAGCCATGAGGTCTAGCACAACCGGTTCTTCCTCTATCAACAGACCGCCCACCAGGTCCTCGATCGTCCTGAGCGCCAGCGAGTCGAGGTGATCTACCATGCGGTCCTTGGCATAGAAGACGGTGTCGTTTGTTTCGTCGGTCCGGGCGAACGCATCGGACGGCAATTCGCTTATCAATACACTCATAATTCAATCACACTGATTCCTGCATTAAAATAGGTAAATACGTACTCATTCTACGGTAAGAAGGTTAACGTGCGGGTACTCTCATGTGAACCGATATGTGCCGACAGTATGGAGTCAGTCGTGCCTTCTCAGGCGAGCGCGCTTCCACCCTCCAAATGTTCGCCGGCCAGGTCGTGAAGCGTTTGCAGCTTTTCAATGCGAAGTTCTCGGCTGCCCATGGGCAACCGAACAGTGACTACATCCTTTTCCTTCTTGTCCATGAATGCGCGCCCTAACGGCGACGAAACCGATATGTGCCCGTCCTCTATGTCCACCGCGTCGGGTATCACGACCTCGTACACTTCTTCTTCATTCGTTTCGAGATCAACCACCGTGATTCGCGATCCCAATGCGACCCTGTCGGTGGGGAGCTTGGCAACGTCGATGTCGGACAGCTTGTGCAAGCGGGATCTCACGTGCTCCAATCGCGCGGCGACAACACCCTGCCGCTCGATTGCGGCCTGGTAGTCCGCGTTCTCGCGCAGATCGCCATGCTCCAATGCTTTCTTCAGAGTCTCGGGCAATGTAACGTGCAGCTCGTGGTTGAGCGCCTCGACCTCTGCGAACAATCTCGCCCGAAGTTCTTCAATCATGATACCATCACCCCAAAAAAAAAAAGGAGGCCCCGGCTCCGCCTGTTTCGTTACTAGAACGTTACCCTATTCTACATGCAATACACCAGCCCAAATCGACCGTGTCGCCCCGGGGACGCTTATTGGCTGGGCAGTAACCAGTTGGGCTCTTGCCACGAAGTTTCAGAAGGATATGCCGCTCGTATTCCTGCGGTGCCTCACCGCCATTGCAGTTTCGATGCAGCCGAGTGGCCGAAGCTGGACACCATTCAATGCGTACGCAATACTTCGAGCGACTGCCGGTCGACACTCTTCCTCCCAGCCCAGACAGAGCGGGAGGCAAGCCGCGATGGATGGAATTTGATGTACGTCGAGGGCGCCGCCGAAGAACACAGGCTGGCGGGAATCCACCCGCTGACCTACGTGCAGGAATCCCTGTCGCACCGCAGAAGCGGCGGCCCGCCCACGGCCGCGACATCGAGGATCCGAAGCCAATCCCAATGGAACAAGAGGCCGAATCCCGGTCAAATAGAGCTGACCACATAAGGGTAAACCCTCATTACGCGCTGGGCGGGTCCACTTTAAGATGGGTTCTGTGAGCGGGACGCCATGTGGTTCAATGTCACAGCTATCTGCATCGCTCCTCCATACTGGCAAAGGCGTTTCGCTCACTATCCTCCTTTCGGAGTTGGGTCCCAAGGGGTTGGACGGCAAGTCCAGCCCCTTGTTCTTTTTCTGGACCAACCTATATGGCCCGCTGATTGCGATAGCCGTTCTGCACCGACACTCTAAGGGCGCACCCTTCAATAGCAGTTGGAGGGTCTGATCGGAATCGATCGCGGAGACCAATCCGGCCGCGGCGATGCTAGCGTGCGCAATCGCGTGTTGACAGCGTCAAGCGCTATTTCGTCGCTGCTGGCAGAGCCTCTTGATTCAGTCCCTGGGCGACGCGCTGGACGTGTCGCGCCGCACGCAAACGTCGAGCTGCGTGCGACCGCAGCTCTCTCCGACGACCACTTCGATACTCTGCGGGCACGATTCGTTCGACGCGACTGTCTTTATGTATTCTACTCCGGCAGCGTCGTAGGTGCACTGCTTGGCGGTGCCTGTCGACCGTTCCCCACTGTTCACGGCCAGAATGGTTCGCCCTGAAGGAGCCGTGGCCGGTCGGGGTTCGGACGCAGCTTGGTTCGATGCAGCCGATACCGTGATGCGCGGCGGGCAGATCTCGCCGAGATTGATGGTTCTGGTGTACACACTGCCGGCAGCCGAATACATGCACTGCTTCGTTTGGCCGGTTACTCGCTCCCCCGTCTTCAATGCGGTCCGAGTTTGACAGGCCGCGGCCGGCGGCGAAGCAATAGCGATTACAACAAGCGCGAAAACAACCAATGCCGGTTTCATGGCCATTCTCCCATGATGGTAATGTCAATTCGCGGGACGGCAGTTATGATCCTAAGAATCTCACGAAGTGATCATCGTCGCAACCACACTGGGCGTGGTACCTGCCCAGAGGTAGAGCGTGAAGGTCACACATTCTGTCCAAACACTTTCACGTCAGCTCCTCGGGTTATTGTCTCGCTGCACGTTCCGCCAAACCAGAAAGTGGCCGCCAAATCCCCGAAACACCCAGCACCACCGAGGACGTCCCCACAACCGAGTGCGTGGAACATTGCAGCGATAACGACTGCTCGACGATGCAGAGCATACCCGAGCGCCCATTGCCGATAGGAGATTTGCTTTCGCCTCCGGTAATTTACTTTTGGCTCGGGGAAATTATCTCTCGCCGATAGAAAGTTTCCATTGCCGATGGAACACTTTCTCCCATGGAGGGATAGCTTTCCGACGCGTGCAGCAAGTTTTCCGGCACCCGGGTGAGATTTGCCACGGCCTCGGGCAATTTGACCTCGCCAATCGCACGCTTTCCCTCGTTGCTGGAGAGTTTCACCTCGCGGGAGAAAACCTCCTCCACCCCGGGGCAGACGTTCTCCGGGCTCGGGAAAGGCTGCGCTTGCCGACTTGATCCAGCCATGAGCCTGGCGGCAATGTCAATTTCCGGGGGGATGATTACTTCCCAATGCGACAACTCTTCTTCCATCAGCCGGCGGCGGCACCGGCTGGCGGAGTGTTTCCGCCTGCGAGGGAATGCTTTCCGAGGCAACACGTCCGTTTGCTCACTTCGGTGCAAAGTTACAATCGGCGTGGTAAGGTCTGACACCTGGAGCATCTATTCGCGGGACCATGTCGGCTGACCCACCTCCCCGCATAGATCTCCCGTGGCAGAAGGGTCACGGTAACGGTTCCTGGACCAACTTATCGTCCCGGGTCAAGCCCTTTCAGCCGCTGTTTGATGAAGAGCGCTAAGGCATTGTCCGATAATGACTTAGGCGAGGTGATAGGCAGGGCCGTTGACGCTTGCTGCCCTCCATTTCACGGTGCGTTGACACCTGCCGGTTATAATACGCCTGCCAACCCCAGGCGGCGCGCGACGCTCTGGGATCTCAATAGAAAGCAGTACGAGTATCCCAAGAGAGGAGAGTACCGTTATGTCCAGATTCCCCAAGCGGGAAGCCGAGATCGCTGCATTGGCTCGAAAGCTGATCCACGGGTTCACCACTGCCGCTGAGGACTTCCCGAACCCACCCGTTCCAGCGGATGAGTTGCAGGTTGCCCTCGAGGAGTACAACACGGCGAAGGAGGCAACCATCGACGCGGAGGCCGCGGCACAGGAGACCTACACCACCAAGGACGACGCTTTGGAGGAGTTGGCGGATAAGATGAAAGTCAATATCCGCTACGCCGAACATGTCGGGAGGAAAGCTCCTGAGAAGCTTACACAGATTGGGTGGGGGCCTCGCAAGGAAAGAACGCCCCTCGACGTGCCCGGTCAGGTTCGGTCGCTCGAACTGCTTCAGCAGGGAGAGGGATGGCTGGTGCTCGACTGGAAGCATCCCATCGATGGCGGCAGAGTGTCGGCATACAGGGTGCGCTGCCGAGAGTTCGAGAATGGCGGCTGGCGTGACGTTGCGATGGCGATCGACACGGAGGTGTTGCTGAACAACCAGGAGCGGGGAACCGAACTCGCGTACGAGGTGGTTGCAGTCAACAAGGCGGGAGTCGGAGAGCCGAGCAATATCGTGACTGTGACGCTGCAGTAGTCTCACTCACGATCGAGAGAAGAAGGAGCTGCGGGTTTGTCCGCCCGCAGCTCTCCTTTCGTACTCAGAGATCGAGGGAGTCTTGTAGGCGG
>CAZOJI010000062.1:0-18378 GCA_964580055.1 uncultured Gemmatimonadaceae bacterium
ATCTCTCGCCCCGCTAGCCGACACGTCTACTTTGTTCACATTATTATGCATAGCGAACTAAGCGAATGCCAGATAACGATTTGACGGTATTTCGACGCCATCTCATTATGTTTCTCGTTTTTACGAGGGCGTGCTCATGTCACTGACCTATCGCCTCAATTTGCTTGGCTTGCCAGAGTTGCGTGCGGAAGACTCCGGGACGATCCGATTCAGAACCCGAAAACACCTCGCCTTGGTGATTTACCTCATACTCGAGGCGAGTAAAAAGCCTGTTTCTCGACCGAGAGTGGTCGAGTTGTTCTGGCCGGAAAGCGAGCCTAGCCGAGGGCGCCAGTCGCTTCGCCAAGCGCTCACTGATATCAGGGCTCGACTAGGTGTTGACACGGTCACAACCTCGCGGCACGAGATCCAGTTCCACGGTACCGTCCTGATGGACCTTGATTCAGAAACCGTGAGCACATTCAGGACAGCGGCCCCACCTATCCCTTTGGAGGGTCTAGAGCAGGTAGGAGGGCTACTGTTTGGACAATGGCTTGATTTGGCCAGAGAGCAGATTCTGACGCGGGTACGTTCAAGACTGAGCACAGCAATCAAGGAGGCTCGTTCTAGTGGCAGCTTCGAGACTGCAATCGAGCGTGCCGAACAATTGTACAGAATCGATCCTTTCAATGACAGTGCGGTGCAAGCCATAGTAGCCAAAAGGCTGTCTTCTGGGGATTGGTCCGGTGCCCTTGGGCTTCTTCGCAAGCACATAAGCGAATCCGAAACGCAACTGGGTCGCTCGCCCCACGTTGACGTCCTCGCGACGCTTCGGCGCTTCGAGGGTGGGTTCATGATAGGACCTCATGAGGACCAACCTGAAGATCCTGTAGATCCTGAATCCTCGAACGAGACCTCAAGTCCTCGAGTATTCATCGGTAGAAGTGCTGAATTGGCTCGCCTTGACGGGCTGTTGAAAGAAGTGAGAAACGGCCAGTTTCGCGCGTGTGCGCTGGTCGGACCTGAGGGCATCGGCAAGACTACAGTGTTGCGATGTGCGGCAGCTTCGTTCGCTGCTCAGAACGATCCGGTCTACCTAGTATCATGCCAGAGGATTGGCAGCACCATACCATTTGCTGCCATTTCAGCCCTCCTTGAGCAACTCTCTCGTGATCCATCCCTTAGTGCCACAGATTCCGCTTCGCTTGCCGAAGCCAGCCTAGTCGCTCCGAGAATAAAGCTCGCATACCCGGGCATACGCGAACCCGTAGATGTTCAGCCAGAAACAGTGCGGCCGCGGCTCGCTTCGGCAATCAGGAATATGCTGGAAGCAGTGGCCGATGACCGCCTGGTGGTCGTTGCGTTTGACGACGTCCAAAACATGGACTCCGCAAGCCGAGAGGTTCTACACCTGCTTGTCCGCAAGCTTGTGGAAACCCCGATGCTGTTATTGGCAACTGCCTCCTGCTCTGAGATCGAGGTGGCGGCTGGCGGTGGAGAGGGATTAGAGGGTGTTGATTGGCACGAAGTCATTCACTTGGATCCGCTCGACGATGTGCATACTGCCAACCTTGTGCGCTCACATTCAGAACCAAGCGAGACGATCGACTCACACGTCATTGCGCGTATTGTTCAGCTTGCGCAGGGCAATCCCTACTTGGCCGAAATGCTAGTCGCGGACTGGAAGCAGAACGGTGCAAACTCGATCGCCGTAGTCGACGATCTAGAGCAGTTAGCGTCTGAGCACTGGCGACCCTCTGACACAATGAGGAGAGCTCTACAGCGTCAATCCCAGGCGCTGCCCAAAGAATCGCTACACCTAGCCTGCCTGCTGGCTGTCGCTGGTCGTGCGCTACCGATGGATGATATCCCGTCAATACTTGGACTCGATGCGACGATTGTGAGACGCGGCGCCTTGACCCTTGTGGAACGGAAGATGGCGCGTCTGGACGAAGGTATGTTGAACCTGAGAAACGACATACATCGCGCCTATCTGTGCGGCGTAGCGATGACCGCAGAGAGGCGCCAATTCTACCATGCCTCTCTCACTAGCTACTTCAAGGCGACTCGCAGCCAGAAGCATCTGCAGCAGGCTCTCGAAGCTTCACATCACGCTTTGAGAGCAGATTCTTACGACGATGCTATTCGTTTCGCCTGCATTGGCGCCGACCTCGCCTTGGCTAGTGGTGCTGGCGAAGAAGCGCAAAGTGCTTTGGAAGCTGTGCGCGACAAGTGGCCAAACCGTACCAATGTTGAAGCCGCCATCCTCCTAGCGAAGGCTCACTCGGCACAAGGATCGTACGAATGCACCTTGAACGCGCTCCATAGCGTCAGAACCGAGGAAACCGGCGTTTCACGGCAAGCTGTCGCGGCTTATCTACAAGCAGAAGCGCTTCACCGAGGACGCTTGTCGGAAGACTACGACACTTTATCATCGGCCGCTCATAAGGCATTTGTGCTGGCAGAAAAGGTCGATAACGGACCTTTGGCCGTCCAGAGTCTACAGATTGGTGCTGAGATCGCGCATGAATTGGGACGTTGGGACGCGTTGCGCATGATCGAAGATGCTTGCACCGAACTTGAGAGAGAATCTCAGCATATCGAGGTGAGAGGGCTTGCAAACCTCACATTGGGCTACTGTCGTCTTGTTTCTGGCGAACCTTCGGTTGCGCTGCACTTCTTTTCCTCGGCTTCCCAGTTACTCGAATCACTACGCTTGGACTCAAAGCAATACAGGTCATTGATTGGGCTGGCTATGAGCGCCTCTAACATGGATCGGTTCAATTGGGCCCTCGACGCCTTCAAATCCGCTGTGGTTGTTGCAGAACGGTGCGGAGATGCTGTTGCCCATGCGAATGCTCTCCTGAATATCGGATCGCTATCAAACGACCTTGGCAGATTCACCGAAGCTGCAGATTGCTTCCGGGATGCCATCAATCTCGACTCTGAGATCTCTACATCTCGTGTTTCCACTGCCATTTACTGCAACGCGGCGAACTTGGCGATCGCCATTGGGAGTTTTGGGGAGGCAGCTGAGTTCCTGCGTATTGCAACCTCTGCTGCCGAGCGCTCTGGACTCTGGCAACATCTGGTCACTGTGCTACTTACAAAAGCCGATTTGCATCTGGCTAACGGTGATCCAAGCAAGGCTTGGGGCCTCGTAAGCGAAGCACTTTCGAACACGGGCAGTCGTCATCGCCTGGTGCCAGACCAGGGGCAATACTGGCGATTGCGTCGCCACTACTACGCGGTTACGGGTGAGGGCGATGCAATAACGTTGGGCACTCCGACGTCAATTACGAATACTCACTTGCTCGAGCTACAAGTGTTCGAGGATTGGTACAAAGGGCATTATCACGGTGAGGGTGAGTGCTGCGATGCGGTGACCGCGCTAGTTGAGTTGGGTCTCTTCGGCGTACTGGCTAGGCTGGCTGCGCTCGGCGTTAGAGTTAGCCCTTTCGATTCCACCCCCAAGGAAACACCTGGAGCAATTGTAATCAAGGACGCTTACCCGGAAATGGGAGATGAACGGGTTCCGCAGTCCGTGCTACGCTGAACTCGATACTCCACATATTGCCGAGCCGAAGGACCCCAAATTGGAGGTGACAGTCTGACGCCTAGCGCGCTATGCGCAGTCGCCAGGGGCGTGGTTCTGACCTGGGCACAGTTCTTGGTCTCTTCCTACGGTCACTGAACATGGCGTAGATAGCGGCTGATCGTCGGAACGCATCGACCAGATTGGGATCGAACTGGCGCCCGGATTCCCTGTGCAACTCGGCAACTAACGCTTCGAACGAAAGGGCTCTTCGATAGGGGCGATCTGTCGTCATAGCATCAGCCGTGTCTGCTACCGCAACGATGCGCGCACCAAGCGGAATCTCTTGTCCTGCAAGACCATCTGGGTAACCTGAACCACTGTAGTGCTCGTGATGGTGACGCACGTATTGTTCTATCGCACCCCTCATCGATGATATAGTGCTTACAAGCTCCGCGCTGCGACCTGGGTGAGATTCCATCAACATACGTTCCTGCTCAGTGAGACCTGAATCTTTTCGAAGTAGCGGCGCGAACTCCTCATAGATCTTTCCGACGTCGTGTAAGAGTGCTGCCGTGGTTATTCGCTCCACCTCTCGGAAACCGAGGCCGATTTCCCGGGCGAGGGTGGCTGCGAGTAGACTAACTCGCTGCGAGTGGCCGCAAGTATAAGGGTCTCGCGCTTCTATTGCTTTAACCATCAGCTCAAGCAAGTCACGATTAGTCTCTTCTAGCTGACTGTTGATTTGATTCGTGTGGCGGACGAAAAACAGCGGCACTATGACAAGGAGTAGTCCAAACACCGCCAGTTCCGCGTAAAGAAACGCTAGCATCAGCGCCAAGGAACTCGCGAGCAAATCATAGAGGAATGACTTCCCAACGATCCGGCTCCACATCTCCTTCAGGGCGCTGCCTGTACTCAGGGCAATGGCAGTTGCTGTTGCACCGTTGCTGAGAACGAAGTAGACAGTCACTGATGCGACAAAACCGAAGACGTTTAGGTGAAACGCAGAGACGGAAGGCGCGGCACCGACAGCGTGATATAGCAGCCCAGCTGCCCCAATGGCCACTATCTCCTTGCTTGTATTGTGTAGGATCTTAATCGCCTGTTTCCGACGTATGAGAGTCTCTGCAATTAGCTCTGTGGTGCCGGCAATTGCCATGGCCCAAGGCCCACCAAGAAGGATCATCGTTGCAATATAGGGTACAAAAGAAACGGCTGTTGTAGCCGTGGACCGTTGCAGCTGAGTGGAGAACACCTCTGCAAGCATCGCAAGCGCCATGAGCGAAGTGAACGCGTTCCAGAATTCTTTACCGCCAATAGGCTGCGTCCAGTCGGCCAACAACAACATTGACGCTGCTGTCAGAGATAACGCCCCCACGTATGTTGGCACAGGCCGCACCGTTAGTGTCATTTCGCTCCGAACTTAGGGGGGGAATCCCGAACCTCACACTCACTACCAGCTCACGTTGCCTGTCACACAAAACAGCTTAGTCAACGCTCCCAACAAAGTGGCGATCCAGCCGAGCATAACGCGTCACCTCCTCTCTGGCGGCTTTGCCGCGTGAAAGTGGCATACTTCGCTACAGCATGCCCGAGGCTTCGCTCTAATTCGACCGATCCGCTCCGCTATGAGCTGGCTAGCTCAACGTCCGGGGCACCCCCCTTTCCTTCGGGTACTACTTCTATCAAACAGGTCCGGCCGCGCCTGCGCCGGCCCGGACCACCGCTCACAACTATTTATGCCGCCCCTGAAACCACCTGTTCGTCGCATCCAATACCGCCAGCACCGCCGCCTGCTCCGGCGCCTCCCTGGCCTGCGCCGTGCCCGTGAGGAGCCGAGTGTCCCGCCCCTCGATCACGTATACTCCCGCCACCACCAGGTCCTCGCCGAATGCCTCCACCGTCTTCACTCCCTCGAGCTGGAACGTGCCGCGCGGCAGCGCCTGCTCCAACGCCGCCACCGTCGCACGCGCCGCCGCCTGCAGCCTCGCCCGCGCCGTCTCCGCCGCCTCCTCCTCGCCCACCACCTCGCGACCGTCCACCTCCAACGTCACAGCGAACCGCACCCGGTGCGGCGCCGCCGCCGCCAGCTCCAACGTCTTGTATACCACCCCGCGCCGCAGCGCCTCGGCACGCACCGCCGTGTCCTCCAACGCCTCGATCGGCTCCACCTCCGCCGTCTGCGCCACGCTGATCTTCCTGTGATCTACCTTGATGCCGAGATGCGCCAGCAACGCGCTCTCGACATTGCGAACCACCTGCTTGGGCGATACGCCGCTCGAGGCCAGTACGTGCACCTCCGTGACCTCGCCCACCGGCGACACCACCACCCGCGCCGACAACACCGACTGCAGAGTCTGAAGCAGATTCTCCGCCCGCTTCACACCCCAAGGGTCGGGCCTGGAGGTCCCGGCCTCGCCATTGTCACGGTCGTATTCAAGCGGCTGCCGCTCCGGACTGTTCTGGCTCAAGCTCCACTCTCCGTTTTACGCAGTTTCAAATCGTGACCCCAGGCCACCACCATGTCGCCGCCCCGCGCCTTGGCCTGGTACAACGCCTGATCGGCGCGGCCCATCGCATCCTGCGGCGCCGTGTCCCGCGGATCGTGGCACGCCACTCCCACCGACACCGTCACCTCGGCCGGCTGGAACCCCCCGGCCAACCCGTATGCCAGTATCGACTCCCGCACCATCTCGCCCACCCTGAAGGAACCCTCCACGTCGGTGTTCACCAGCAGCATGACGAACTCGTCGCCACCGTAACGCGCCGCGAGATCGGTCCTGCGGATGCTCGACTCCAACTCCTTGCCCACTCCCTCCAGCACCCTGTTGGCCGACTCGTGACCGTATTTGTCGTTCAGCTCCTTGAACCTGTCCAGATCCACGAACAGCACGCCGAACGGATCGTTGCTGCGGTCGCTGCGGGCTTTCTCGTGCTCCAACCTGAGCTTGAGCGTGCGGAACGTGGCCAGACCGGTGAGGTGATCCGTCGTGGCCACCCGCGTGGCCTCCTCGGCGCGCCGCTCCTGATAGGGCGGGCACTGCCTCAACGACGCCCGCTCCTGCAACAGCGCCACCGCGAAAGACCTGCAGCTCGCGAACCCGCACGCCCCGCAATCCCAGGTGTTGCCGCCGGGCGCGTAACCGATGTCGTCGATAACGCCGGCGATCTCCACTTCCGGCGGCTTGTGACCGTTGCCGCGCAGCTCGAAGGCGCGTTCCATCATCACCTCGACGGCCGGATCGACCACCGGCTGCAACGACCTGGGCGGCTCCGTCTCGTTTACCACCTGGCGCCGCCAGAACAGCTTCTCCGGCTCGCCCCACATGGGATGGGCCAGACAACCCTCGCAAGGCAGGATGTCCACGAAACCGAGGTCGATGCGGTCGTCACCCACCGCCCTGGCGAGCGCGTCGAGACCGTCCAGACCGCGAACCTTGCGGAACCTGCGACTCGCCTGCGGCTCCATCTGCAACAGCGGCATGGGCAGGCCGCCGGCGGTGCTCACGAACCGCTCCCGCACCGTGGGTATGCGGCGGTAATGCAGAGGCTCGTTCTCGAGGGCGACCCCGCGTCTGAGCAACAAGTCCTCCAGTTCGTCGAATGTGAGTCCCGCATCCACGTGCGCGTTGCTGTCCGCAAGGCACACGCCCGCATACACCAGCCCCACCTCGTCACCGTACATGTTCCTGTGATACGCGGCCTCGGCCGCCAGCGGAGTAGCGAACGGCGCCAGATAGGGCACCAGCTCCGGATACTCCCGCTGGATCCGCTCCACCACCACCGGGCACGTGGACCTGATCATCGTGCCCCAACCCAGATCCTCCCACAGCCCGCGGTACTCCTCCGCCACCAGCTCGTCGCCGAGGATGCCGCGGTGAACCACCCGGAAACCCGCGTGATAACAGGCGTTGACGACCTGCTCGGGCGTCTGCGGATAGAAGTAAGCGGCCGCCTCCACGGCCAGGATCAGTACAGCCTGCCCCTCGTCCAGCAGCGCCACCGCCTTGTCCACATCCCCGACCACACGTATCGCGTCATGCGGACATTCCGACAGACACTCGCCCGAGCGGATGCAGGCGTCGTCCTGGATCCGGACCGTCAGACCTTCAACGGTGATCGCGTTAGACGCACAAACCCGCAAACAGGCAAGACACCCCACGCACCTGTCGGCGTCAATCTCAAATCGCAATTGCCAATGCCCAATCGGTATCCCGACGCGGGTTTCGCCCTCCGGGAGGCTCCCGGCGAAAGATCGAACGACTACTATAGCGAGTCCCCGGCGATCCTGTCAATAGAGAAAAGCGTGTCAACATACTGATTTGCCGTAACTTACGCCGCCTTGGTTAGAATTCACTCGAACCTGAGCCGATGCACTCGGTTGCCCAGAACCCCCGCACCACCGCTACCGAACAACGCCCGAATACTATCACCTGTGCAACAAATTGTCAGTGAGTAAAGTCACCGTTTTGAACAGGCCGGCGCGATTCCCGGGTCGAAGGGTGGTTCCGTAAAGCGCCGGCATTACGGGAACGGCGCCCAACAGCCGATCATTGAGAGTACGGGTGTTCCTCGCATGGAGATGGATTGATGAAGCCCTTACAGACTCTGAAAGACTCCGCCGGTGGCCGCCGCTCGTTGCCGGTCCTGCTGCCGGCCATCCTGGTGACCGGGGCGCTCGGCGCCTGCTGGCTGGGCGGCCTTGCCGGCGCGGTCCTCCTGGCGCCGCTGCTGGGCCTGACCTTCCTGATGCTGCGCCGCACCGACGCGGGCATCCGCGCCCAGCAGGCGCACCTGCGGGAAAGCGAGGAACACCTCTCGGCCACGCTGCGCTCCATCGGCGACGGGGTGATTGCCTGCGACCGAGAAGGAAGAGTGGAGAGCCTCAACCGTGTGGCCGAGATTCTGACCGGCTGGACGAACCAAGAGGCCGCCGGACAGCCGATCCAGGAGGTCTTCCGCATCATCCACGCCCAGACGCGCCAGCCCGCCGAGAACCCGGTGCCGCGAGCCCTTGCCGAGGGCATGAGCGTGGACCTGGCCAACCACACGGCGCTCATTTCCAAAGACGGCACGGAACGCCAGATCGCCGATTCGTGCGCGCCCATCCGCGACGCCTCCGGGGCCGTCGCCGGCGTGGTGCTGGTCTTCCGCGACGTGACCGAGGCGTACCGGCAGCGCGAGGAACTGCGGGAAGAGCGCGAACGGCTGGATCATGTCCTGCGTGTTACCGGAACGCAAATCGATATCATCGATCCCGGCTTCAATGTGCATTTCGTGGACAAGGGCTGGCAGGAGGTCTACGGCGACCCCGCCGGCCGCAAGTGCTACGAATACTTCAAGGGCCTGGACGCGCCCTGTCCCGGCTGCGGCGTACCCGAGGCGCTCGAGAGCCGCCGGGTCGTTGTGACCGAGCAAACACTGCCGCGCGAGAACAACCGCATCGTCGAGGCCCACACCATCCCCTTCCAGAACGATGCCGGGCAGTGGCTTGTGGCCGAGTTCAAGGTCGACATCACCGAGCGCAAGCGGACTGAAGAGAGAGTCCGGCTGAGTGAAACGCTAATGCGGGCCATCTCCGAAACGGCACAAGATTCTATCGTTATGATGGACCCGTCCGGAAACATTACTTTCTGGAATCCATCCTCCGAACGTATCTTCGGATATTCCTCGGACGAGGCCTTGGGAATGGACCTGCACGCGCTGCTGGCACCCGAGCGTTACCACGATGCGCATCAAAAGGCCTTCCAGCATTTCCTCGCAACAGGCCAAGGCGGCGCGATGGGGCAGACGGTGGAGCTGGAGGGTTTGCATAAGAGTGGGCGGGAAATATCGGTGGAACTGTCCTTATCCGCCTTGGAGCAGGATGACGGTTGGCATGCGATCGGCATCATACGGGACATCACCGACCGCAAGCGTTCCGAAGAGGCGCTCAGGGAGAGCGAAGAGCGGTTCATAAAGGTGCTCTATGCTTCCGACGACGCCATTCTCCTCATCGGCGACAACACCTTCATAGACTGCAACGAAGCCACGGCGTCCATGCTCGGGTATGATTCGCGGGAGCAGTGTCTCCAGACGCATCCTTCGGAACTCTCGCCGGAGACACAGCCTGACGGGCGCAGTTCCCGCGAGAAGGCGGATGAGATGATGCGCCTGGCTTTCGAGCGGGGATATCACCGGTTCGAGTGGATGCACCGGCGCGCCAACGGCGAGGAGTTTCCGGTGGAAGTGTCGCTGACGCCCATCGTCCATGAGGGTAGGAACCTTCTCTACTGCATCTGGCGAGACATCACCGGTGAGAAGAAGGCCGAGGCGGACCTGCGCAACGCCCACGCCCGCACCTGTGCCCTGATGGAGTCCGTACAGGCCGGGATCGTTCTCGTTCGCGGCACCGACAGGGTCATCGTCGAGGCCAACCCCGCGGCGGCGCGCATGGCGGGGGTCGAGGTCCAAGACCTGACCGGGAAAGTCTGCAACGAGTACATTTGTCCCGCTCAGGCTGGAAGCTGCCCCGTTTTCGACCTGGGTCAGGAGGTGGACAATGCGGAGCGGACGATTTCTCGAGCCGGCGGAACGATTGTCCCCGTCCTCAAGACAGTCACGCGAATCAACCTCGATGGCGAGGAACACCTGCTGGAGAGCTTCGTCGATATCGCGGACCTCCAGTCAGCGCGCCAGGACCTCGAGAGAACGAACAATGCGTTGCAGGAAGCCACGGCCCATGCCAATTCCATGGCCGCCGAAGCCGAGATGGCCAATGCCGCCAAGAGTGAGTTCCTGGCCAACATGAGCCACGAGATCCGTACCCCCATGAACGGGGTCATCGGCATGACCGCGCTGCTGCTCGACACCGAGCTTACCGAAGAGCAGCGGAGCTACGCCGGGACCGTCAAGTCCAGCGGCGAGTCGCTGCTGGGCCTCATCAACGACATCCTGGACTTCTCGAAAATCGAGGCCAACAAGCTGGATCTGGAGACACTGGACTTCGACCTGCAAAGCCTGCTCGACGATTTTGCCGCGACCATGGGGATCAAGGCCCACGAGAAGGGCTTGGAGCTGCTCTGCGCCGCGGAACCCGGCGTGCCGGCACGGCTTTCGGGCGATCCGGGCCGTCTGCGCCAGATCCTCACCAACCTGGCGGGCAACGCGGTGAAGTTCACGGAAAAGGGCGAAGTGGCGGTGAGAGTCAGCAGGGTGATGGATGACGAGGATGCAAGCGAGGATTCCTGTTTGCTGCGGTTCTCCATACGGGATACGGGTATCGGCATCCCGGCGGACAAGATCGGCATGCTGTTTCAGCAGTTCACACAGGTGGACGCCTCGACAACACGTAAGTTCGGGGGCACGGGCCTGGGTCTGGTCATTTCCAAGCAGCTCGCCGAGATGATGGGCGGCGACATCGGCGTGGAAAGCGTCGAAGGCCAGGGCTCGGAGTTCTGGTTCACGGCCCGCTTCGGCCTGCAAGCCGAGGGAGCACGAGAAGAGACGCCGCCGCCCGCCGAGCTTTGCGGGGTGCGGGTGTTGATCGTTGATGACAACGCTACGAGCCGGGAAATCCTCGTGACCCGCCTCAGCTCCTGGGGCATGCGCCCGGAGCAGGCGACTGACGGGCCCTCGGGGTTGCAGGCGCTTCATCGAGCCGTGCGCGAGGAGGACCCCTTCCGGCTGGCCGTAGTGGACATGCAGATGCCGGGCATGGACGGCGAGGCCGTGGGCCGGGCCGTGAAAGCCGTCGGCAAGCTCTCGGACACGCGCCTGGTCATGCTCACCTCGCTGGGCATGCGGGGCGATGCGAAGCACCTGCAGGAGATCGGCTTCGCCGGCTATGCGGTCAAACCGGTGCGGCACGAGGAACTCGAGGGTGTGCTCTCCCAGGCGCTGGCCGGCGGCGGCGACGGCGCGTCCCGGTCCATGGCCACCCGTCACACGGCACGCGAGGCGCTGCCCGGCTTCTCGGGTCGCAAGGGCCGCATCCTGCTGGCCGAGGACAACATCGTCAATCAGAAGGTGGCGCTTGGCATCCTCCAGAAGCTGGGCCTTTCGGCCGATGCCGTGGCCACCGGGCGTGAGGCCATTGAATCGCTCGAGGCCCTGCCCTACGACCTGGTGCTGATGGATGTGCAGATGCCCGAGATGGACGGTCTGGAAGCCACCCGGCAAATCCGCAATCGCCAATCGCCAATTCCCAATCGGAACATTCCGATTATCGCCATGACCGCCCACGCTATGCAGCGGGACAGGGACAGATGTCTCGAGGCGGGCATGAACGATTATGTGGCCAAGCCCGTTTCACGACAGGCCCTGACAGACGCTTTGCAGCGGTGGCTGCCGGAGGAAACAGGGGCCGGAGGTCGAGCGTCAGAAGTGAGTATTCAGGAGACAGCAGGCAGAAGGCCGGAGACGGAACCGGATCAGCCGCCTTCTCCCGTGATTTGGGACCGGACGGGGATGCTGGACAGGCTGATGGACGACGAGGAACTGGCCGGAACGATTGTCCGCGGATTTCTGGACGACCTGCCCCGGCAGATCGAATCCCTCGATGCCTTCTTGAAATGCGGCGACGCGGCCGGGGCCGAGCGGCAGGCCCACACCATCAAGGGCGCCGCCGCCAACGTGGGTGCCGATGCCCTGGGTGCCCTGGCCTTCGAGATGGAACAATTGGGCAAGGCGGGCGACCTGGATGCGGGCAAGGAGCGTATGGAAGCGTTGGTTGGGGCCTTCGACCGGCTGCGGGAAGAAATGGAAAACACGTATTGAGTCACCGAAACCATTGGAAGGAGAAACGAACATGAAGACCCTCATCGTTGAAGACGATTTCACCAGCCGCCTGCTGCTGCAGGAATTGTTGAAGAGCTTCGGGCCGTCGCACGTCGCGGTCAACGGCAAGGAGGCCGTGGAAGCCGTGCGCCTGGCGCTGGAGGCGGGCGAGCCCTATGATTTGATCTGCCTGGACATCATGATGCCGGAGATGGACGGGCAGGCCGCGCTCCGAAACATCCGGGCGCAGGAGGAGGCGCGGGGGATCACCTCGTCCAGGGGCACAACGATCGTCATGACTACCGCCTTGGGAGACCTGAAAAACGTGAGCACCGCGTATTCTGGTCTTTGCGACGCCTACCTGACCAAGCCGATCCAGAAGGCGAAACTGCTGGAAGAGCTGCGCAAGCTGGAACTGATTTCGTGAAAGGAGGACCGGCCCATGCGCATCCTGATCGCCAAAGACGATTTCACCAGTCGCAGCATGTCGGCGGCCGTTTTGAAAACAGCCGGACACGAGGATTCCGGCAGCAGGTAGAGGTCCATGTCCGGGGTCGCAGCAAGGCCGAGTTCAGCCACGGCCGCTGCCCGGAATGCATCAAACTGCTGTATCCGGATCTCGCCGGGGAAACGGAGACCCCATGACAAGGAAAAAGGCTGTAGGTTTCTAAACTTGCGCCGTGCTCGCCTCGAACGGATCGTACTGTGAGGACCAGGGAGTAAACGACATGAGCGAGAGTAAGGCCGAAGCGACGGCAGTCGTGGTCAACGACGACCCGACTCAGCTCGACATCCTGGCCGCACTGCTGCAAAAGGCCGGCATCGACCCAACCGCCTTTGAGAGGGCCGAGGCGGCCCTGGCCGCCATGGACCCAGCCAACCCGCCCGCGCTCATCGTCACCGCCCTCCACATGCCGGGCATCGACGGCTGGCGCTTCTGCCGCCTGCTGCGCTCGCCCGAATACGCGGCATTCAACGGAGTCCCCATCCTGGTGTTCTCGACCGCTTTCGCCTGGGACCATCCCGAGCGCATCGCCGCCGATATCGGGGCCGACGGATTCCTGCCTTCCTCCGTGGACGGGAAGGAGTTCACGGCCCAGGCGCGGGCGCTGCTGGGGGGAAAGCAATCGCGCCCCCTGCCCCGGGCTCTGATCGTCGAGGACAGCAAGTCCCTGGCCGGAATTCTCGCGAAAGCCTTTACCGCCCACGGCTACCGGGCGGACACGGCGTTTTCGGTCCGCGAGGCCGAGGCGGCCTTCGCCAAGGCGGCTTACGACGTGGCCGTGCTGGACTACCGCCTGCCCGACGGCACGGGCGACGCCCTGCTCGACGCCGTCCGCACGGGGCGGCCTGCCTGTGCGGAGCACGCGGACAGGCCCGACTGCGTCTGCGTGATGATGACCACGGACCCCACGCCGGAGCTGGCCCTTGACTGGATGAAGCGGGGCGCCGACGCTCACCTGCGCAAGCCCTTCGAGCCGGGATATCTCATCGAGCTGTGCGCCAAGGCGCGGCGCGAACGGGCGCTGCTGCGCACCGAAGACCTGCTCGAAGCGCGCAAGCAGGCAGAGCAGGCAATACGCGCGAGCGAAGAAAAGTACCGCACGCTGGTTGACGGATCGCTGCAGGGGGTGGTCATCGCTCAGGACGAGCCTGTGCGGCTCAGTTTTGCCAACGCCGCGATGGAGAATCTCTCCGGCTACAGCGTGGACGAACTCCTGAGCATGGGGGCATCGGATCTGGCGGGACTGATCCATCCGGACGACCGCGAGCGGTTCTTCGGCAACTTCAAGCGTCGCCTGGCCGGGGAATCGGTTCCGCCGGTGGCGGAGTACCGCCTCCTTCGCAAGGATGGTAAGGTGGCCTGGGCTTTGTGCCACTCCAGCGCGATCGACTACCTCGGCGAGGCCGCCACCCTCACAACGTTCGTCGACATCACCGAACGGGTCGAGGCCGAAAGGGCCCTGGCCGAACAGGAGGCCCTTCTTGCCGCAATCTATCGCAACGCGCCCCTGGTGCTGATGGTGGTGGATGGCGAAAGACGCGTTCGGCAGGTCAATGGTTTTGCCACGCAATTCGCCGGCCGGCCCGCGGAGGAGATGCTGGGGTTGCGCGGCGGCGAGGCGCTGCGATGCCTCCACGCTCTTGATGATCCGCAGGGCTGTGGATTCGGCGAATACTGCGGCCAGTGCGTTATCCGCAATACCGTGCTTCACACCCTCGAAACGGGTGAAACGCATTTGCAGGTCGAGGCGCCTTACTATTTCCAAAGCGCCGGCGGCGAAGTCCGGGAGATGACTCTCCTCTGTTCTGCAACACCCCTGAATATGGGCGAGGAGTCACTCGCCCTGGTAACCCTGCTCGACATCACCGAGCGCAAGGAAGCCGAAGAGGCGCTGTGGGAGAGCGAGGAAAGGCACCGTAACCTCTTCGAAACGATGATCCTGGGCCTCGTATACCAGGACGCCGAGGGGAGGATCATCTCCGCGAATCCAGCCGCGGAGAGGATACTCGGACTCACCACTGATCAGATGATGGGCCGGACATCCCACGATCCCGAGTGGCACGCCATTCGCGAGGACGGCTGCGATTTCCCCGGCGACGAGCATCCCTCCATGGTCGCCCTGCGCACCGGCAAGGAGGTTACCGGCGAAGTCATGGGCGTTTTCGATCCCGGGGACGAGAAATGTCGCTGGATCAACATCAGTGCAGTCCCAATGTTCCGGGAAGGGGAAGAAGCGCCCTACCGGGTGTACACTACTTTCGAGGACATCACCGAAAGCAAGCGGGCGGAACAAGAAAAGGAGAAGCTCCAAGCCCAGCTCGCGCAGGCGCAGAAAATGGAATCCGTGGGGCGGCTGGCCGGCGGTGTGGCCCATGATTTCAACAACATGCTGGGGGTGATCCTGGGGCATGCGGCTATGATCCTGAAGCGGATGGATCCGGATCAGCCATTCCATGCCAACTTGCTGGAAATCCAGAAGGCCGGCATGCGCTCCGCCGACCTGACCCGGCAACTGCTGGCCTTTGCCCGCAAACAGACGGTGGCCCCCGAGGTTATCGACCTCAACAACACCATTTCGGGCATGCTCTTGATGCTGCAGCGCCTGATCGGGGAAAACATCGATACGGCCTGGGTTCCTGGAAAGAAGGTATGGCCGGTCAAGATCGATCCCGGCCAGATCGACCAGATCCTGGCCAACCTGTGCGTCAACGCCCGGGACGCCATCGCCGGCGTGGGCAAGGTCACCATAGAAACGGACAACACCGTTTTCGACCGGGCCTATTGCGCCGATCACGCCGGGTTTATGCCCGGAGAATACGTGATGCTGGCCGTGAGCGACAACGGCTGCGGCATGGACGCCGAGACGCTGTCGCACCTTTTCGAGCCGTTTTTCACGACCAAGGAAACCGGCAAGGGCACCGGCCTGGGCCTGGCCACGGTCTACGGCGTGGTCAAACAGAACAACGGTTTCATCAATGTCTACTCTGAGCCTGGCCACGGAACGACTCTCAGGATCTATCTGCCGCGGCACCTGGCCAAGGCGGACCGGCCGGCGGAGCAGGCTCCCGATAAACCGGCCAAGCGCGGCCACGAGACGATCCTGCTGGTGGAGGACGAGCCGGCGATCCTGAGAATGACTGCCATGATGCTCGAGCGGGAGGGATACACCGTGGTGAGCGCCGGCACCCCGGGCGAGGCCATCCGCCTGGCCAACGAGCACGCCGGTACGATTCACCTGCTCATGTCCGACGTGGTCATGCCCGAAATGAACGGCCGCGACCTGGCCAAGAACATCCTGTCCCTCTATCCCGGCGCAAAACGCCTGTTCATGTCGGGCTACACGGCCGACGTGATCGCCCACCACGGCATCCTGGACGAAGGCGTCAACTTCATCCAGAAACCCTTTTCCATTGAAGGCCTCGCCGTCAAAGTGCGAGCGGTGCTGGATCGCGAGTAAGAGAGTAGAGCGGCGGGAACCACCAGTTCGGCAATCCGGCGTACAGCGGAGTTCTAATGCCCGAAGGACTCGGTCAAGTCGGGATTCTCGAAAGCCGTTTTCGCGAGGCCGGACACAAAACAGCCACTTCCGCCTCGAGCAGCACCGGACCACCGTAGACACGACTCGCCGGACAGCTTCTCAGAGTGCAGCAAAGAACCGTCTTCCTGACCGCTTTTCACCCAACACAATACGTTCTCAACCGCCTCAGGGTGGTCCCTTTTGCGATTGCCGCCAACACGGGAACGTCGAATGCCCCGGCCACACGGTTGACATACCAATCCTCATTGCCGCTGTCACCCGGGGGGGGGGGGTATTTCAGCGAAACGATATGCATCTCCATCTCCGAGTGCACCATAAGTATTCCAACCTGTTGTTAAAACATCTCCTTTGGTTGTTAATAGTAGAGTGTGTAGACAACTTGTTGAAACAGATTTAATTTTCTTCATGTAATTGTTTTTAAATAAAAGCCGCCTTTTTTACGGGCGGCTTTGAATTTTATTAGAATATCATTAGAAATTTGACCCGATCCATCCAGCATAATAATCAATTCGGGTAAAGACGATTGAGCCTGAAAAGGGCGGGTCTTCTACAGAAATAGATATCCCCATAGCCTTTCCATCATCATCGAACATGATGATGCCACTATCTCCAAGGCTAGAACCCACATCAGAAGTCAAGAATGACCCTGAACTTACAAAGGAAATTCCAAGATAATGTTTCTTCTTAGTTCTTGTCAGACTTTCATCAAACCCTGCGGTAATGTAAACCTCACCAATGTGTCCAAGCGACATGAATTCGGTTCTAATCCCCGCGGGAGAAACTCCGGTCACCGGCTCTGACAATTTCACCAAAGCAATGTCGTAGTCAGTTCCTCCTGTATAATTGGGATGAGGAATTATCTCTTCAATCTGGTATAGTTGTCCTTCTCCCGGTGTTGTAGCGTTATCGCCGGCAGATGCATCGTTGCCGCCGATATAGAAGGCTGTATTTGAAGTATCAGGCACCTGACCGTAGTAGTCCATATCAACATCAAAACAATGCGCTGCTGTCAAAACCCACTCTGAATCGATAAGTACTCCTGTAGCGAAAGGACCGTAGTACCCATCGGAATCGGAAAAGGTCAAAGCACCTATAGCCTCATGCTCTGAACCGATAACCATTTCTCCCCGGGAATATGTTCTGGTCTTGTACTCCCAATCTGGATCTGCTCGTTCACCAGCTTCAAACTCTTCAGAGTCAGGGTTTGCAATGATTTTTACGCTGTAGTATGTGTGGGGGCGAAGCCCAGTAAGAGTTACGGTGTGCTCAAGTTTATCCACATCTGTTTCAGAATTTTTTTGGAACCCATAAAACAGGTATGGCCCGTAATGAACTATGCAGTTCGCAGCAGCATCGGTAGTCCAGGAAAGTGAAATGGTATCATCCGAAAAGCCGTTATCTGTCCTGGTTATATCGGAAATTCCTACAAGAGGTATAGCTTCAGTCTCAGGAAATACTGCTGTTATAACGCCTGAATTTGCTTCGTTTGAAACGCTGTTCGCACCTGGCACAGTAAAAAAATTTTCTGCGACCCCAGACAAAGTATATCCTGTTTTGGGTGTCAATGTGATTGTCGCAGTATAGATGGTTTCTGCAGCAAATGTTCCATCAGAAGGGTCCCATGTAACACTTCCGGTATACTGGTCTGTTTCTGTAGCTGATGTCACAGGAGTTTCATTCCGAACTGGTGATGCAATACCCAGTATTGTTTCGATGTTTATTACTGCATCAGTATTATCAATCCCTGAACCATCTTGCGGACCCACTGAATCTTTACATCCAGCAAACATGATTGCAATCAAAATTATGATAGTACTTGCTAATACTAAACCTGTTTTCTCCACTTGTTTTCTCCTTTGGCTTTACGCCTTGTTTTGGTTGTTATATTTTGAGCCACACAATAACCAACGAATGGCAATTATGTTCAAAAAAAAGCCCCCCTCCTGATTTTTAGTCAAGAGAGGTGGTGATGACGGGATAGCAATTTGGTTTCACCTCTGGCAAGTATAGACAGGGCGATTGGGGCTGTCCAGAGGCACAACTGAGCCTCGAGACCCCCGG
>CAZOJI010000063.1:0-4717 GCA_964580055.1 uncultured Gemmatimonadaceae bacterium
ACCGAGTCGCCCGTCACCAACACCGATTGGTAGTCGGTTCTCATCGGGATTGACTGATCGACAGAGCCAAAGAACTCGGTCACGGCCGCGCCATAAGTGACTACGGTTGTCAAGTTGAGAGCACCTCCCACTCGCACAGCCGCGGGAGCGATGTTGCTGCTTCCACTTCCGAATCCAATTGACCCGCTCACTATCAGTTCGCCCACGCCGTTGAGCTGTGCCGGCTGATCGGGGCCGTTGGGATCGAGAGTCGCGTTTCCGGTCACATAAACATCAGTGCTCAGCGTCAGTATGTAACCTTGGCTGCCGCTCGAGAAAGTCTGCACATTCAGATTCGCAAAATGTGATCCGGCCAACGTGTCCGGATTGGTAAAACTGATTGTTTGCGCGGTGTCGCTGTTGAAGAACGTACTGTGGTTACCGGCCGCAGCGAAACTCTGCGTATCTCCGGTTTGTGTGAAGTTTCCACGGACCGTGATTGTGCCGTCGGTCAAGAGGCCACCTGTGCTTCCTCCGCCAAACTCAACGTCCCCCCCAACAATCAGTTCCGGCGGCCCTTCGCCCAGGGTCATGCTCAGGGTTCCGTTTTCAGTTGTGCTGAAATTGCTGTCGACGGTGATTGCATAGTCCGACAAATCGAGACGGGCGTCTCCTTCGATCACAAGATCCCCGAGAACATGTGCGCTCGTCCAAGGGGTCGCAATCGCCGTGTTGGTCACTCTCAGGTTCTGGAATCGTGAATCGGCCGCACCTGGATCGCTGAATTCCAAGCGCTGAGTGCCGGTTCCGTTGAACACCGTTGTGTGAGTCCCCGAGGCGCCGAATGCGCTGGGTGAACCGTTTGTTCCCTGCACGAAATCGCCGCTCACGTACAGCGTGCCGGCGGTGAGATCCCCATCAGATGGAGTTCCGTCAAATGTCACGTCGGTAGTGTTCATCACGTCGGCCGTATTGGTCATCACCAGTACGCCCGATCCCGTGGTTGAGAACGGCCCTCCTACGTCCATCGTGTTGCCGTCCAGCGTGAGCCGGCCCCAGCCTACTCCGGCTGTGTCGGTCACGGTGACCGGCCCGCTCAAGGTCACATCGTTCTGGATATCGAGGTTCGAGACCGTGCCTGTGACGGTTGTGCCGGTGCCCGACATCACGAGCGTGCCCGTGCCAACAATCGTGTTGCCCGCATCTACGTTGCCGCTCGCCGTGAGGTCGTAGGCGCCGAGGTCCAGCGTTGCTCCGGCAGCCACCGTGAGGTCCTGTACGGATTCGGTGCCGCCTAGCGATGCTGTTCCGGTGACGGCGATGTGCTGATATGCGAGAGTCGCCGGAATCGTCTGGCCGGTTCCGGTGAAAGTCGTGGTCGTGACCGAATAGGTACCGGTGGCATTCAGGACACCGCCGATGGCGAGCTCGGTGAGATATGTGTTGGCGGAGTTGGTGTAGTCGCCCAGCACAGTCAAGGTACGATCTGAGGCATGGAGGGTGGCCGTGCTCGAAAGATCGCCGTTGACCGTGGCGTCGGTGATAAGTGTGTCACCTGCGCCACCACCGATGGCGCTGAAGTTCTGGAAGTAGGAGGCCACGGGATCGCTGAACGAGATTTCCTGCGGGGAATCCGCTCCGCTATTCGGGAAGTAGGTGGTGTGCGTTCCACTCGCCTGGAAGTTGTCGGTCGTACCTGCGGTAGATGTTTGAGTGAAGTTGCCACCTATCTCCAGCCCTCCCGCCGTCATCGTGCCGCCTGCCGAAGCGCCTCTAAATGTGGCGTTTCCAAGCACCACGAGACTGTCGGTCAGGGACTGCATCACGAGCCAGCCTTCGGCCGCGGCCCCGTCACCCACAAACAGGTTTCCTTCCACCGTTACGAACTGACCTCCCAGGTCGAGTTGTGCCCCGCCTCCTTGCACCGTCAGGTCACCTGTGATATTGGTGGTATGGACGAATGCTGCTCCGGATCCCGTGACTATTACGTTCTCGTAGGTAAGGGCTTCAGGGAGCACTTGGCCCGTACCGGTGAAAACCGTCGTGGTTACCGCATAGGTTCCTCCCACCGTCAACGCACCACCAACGATCAATTCTCCAAGTGTCAAGCCTGCCTGCGAGTTGACCGTGCCACCAACACTCAGGATCTGTCCGGGGGCGATGATGCCGGCGAATGTATTCAAGGCTTCCAGGTCACCCAGCACGTCGACGTTCGAAGAGAACTCGAGGCCGTAGCCGGTCGCATTGTGAACTCTAAGGTTGTTGAAGTACGATGTGCCGATCGCCTGGAAGGTGGCGTTTTGTTCCACTGTCCCCGAGGAATCGCTGAAGATGGTTGTGTGTGTGCCGCTCGGCGCGAAGTTGTCGTCGACACCGCCAATCGTGTTCTGCGCGAAGTCGCCCTTTATGTCCAGCGCGCCCGCGCTGAGGTTCGTACCGGTTGATGCGCCCTGGAAGGTCGCACCGCCTCCCACGACCACGCTGTCCGCTGCGTCCTGCATGACAAACGAGCCTTCGGCGGCGGTACCGTCACCTACCTGCAGATCGCCCGAGACCATGACGCGCTGCCCTCCCACGTCCAAAGACGCCCCGCCCCCCGAGACCTCGAGGTTCCCGGTAACCGATACGCTATCGGTGGCCATAACAGATCCGGACACCAGCAGATTGGGAACGCTTCCGAAGAACTGCATCCCCGTGCCGGCCAGAGCGACTGTACCTGCACCCGAGATCGAAGTGTACCCTGCATCCAGGTCTCCCTGCACAGTCAATGTGTCGTTGGCGGCGATCGTGAGAGTAGCGCCAGCTTCGAGCAGCAGGGTGTCCACGTTCGCGTTGCCGGTTGTGGCGGGTTGGTATGGCGTGGATGCCCGGATGAATGCGCTCATGGTATCGTCCGGTACATCGTCATATGTCCAGTTACCGGGGTTGTCCCAGTCGGAATCCACCAGCCCCAGCCACACTGTTTCCGTACCCTCTGGTGCCGGACCGAGCGGGTCATTCACGATCAGATAGAGTGTGTCAGGCGACTGCCCGGCCGTGAACAACGTCTCCCACTCCAGGATCCCGATGTCGGGGAACGAGGTAGAATCGAAATCGCCCGACCACTCTCCGTCGAGCGTCATCACCGCGAAGGTATCACCCAGCACTGGTGTGTAGTCACCAGGGAGGGTGACATTGAGCGCACCACCTAGCGTAGTAGCACCGCTCAATACGATGCGGTCATAGTCGGTTCCGACGCTGGTGCCCTCGATCTCGATGTTGAATGCAACGGTCGGGTCAGCGGTGAAGTCACCGTTGACGGCCAGAATACCCGGAGAGGTGCCCGGGTTCAGGGTGCCGCTCATGGTTACTGAGGAAGCAGACGTGACATCCAGCGTGCCCTCACCCTGCAGTACGGCACCGCTCTCATGAGAGAAGGCTTGAGATGCGGCCAGCGTCCCGGTCTGTATATCGAGCACGTTGGAATTGTCGACGGCGATCTGGATGGTGAACGTACCGGTCGATGTCGTTCGGCGCACCAATCCGCTGTTCACCAGTGTCGGCAGCGTGCCGGTGAAGTACGTGAGTTCCGCGTCCGACTGCAGGTCGAGCACGCCGGTTTCCTGGTTGTTGATTGTGGCCGCGTCGCTCGCACGATATGTGTCGGCGGCGGTCCAGACCACCGTGCCGGCGTTGTTCAGGGTCCGGGCCGTCAGGTATTTGTCTGCCCCGTCCACGATTGCCGCATTGGTCGTGTCGTAAAGCGTGGTTACTCCCGTACCACCCATGGTGCCGCCTGCCCAGTGCAGCGAGTCGGACACCTCCACCGTCGACGTGCCGCTCAGAACGCCGTTCAAGAGAGTGAGGCCGGCGGTGACGCTCGTGCCGGTGGCACTGTTGATGTTGGCCACGGCGCTGTCGTCGATCGTGGTTGTGCCGCCGATATTGTAGTCGCCCTCGATCGTGGCAATGGCATCGTTCGTGAACGACACTCCGCCGTCGCCGCTGACAGTAGCGCTGGCATCCAGCGTGTGAGTGCCGCCACCGAAGTCGATCGTACCTCCTGCGATAGTGGTAAACTCGCCGGCGCTGGTGCCACCTCCGGTGAAGCTCAGCGTGCCGGTTTGCGCCTCGACTGTTCCGGTTGCGCCATTGTTGAACTCGAGTTGGATCTCGAAAGCATCCGAGCTGACGCTTCGGGATACTGTGCCGTCATTGATGAACGTCGGGCGTGTGCCGGTGCCCGTATACGTGAACTCGGCAAGTGACTGCGCGTCGAACACGGCGCCGGCGAGATTGTTGAAAGTGGCGCCGTTGCTGCCGCGCACCTCCCGGTACGTGCCGTCTGCGGTCCACACCACCGTGCCGGAGTTGTTGATCGTACGGGTGTCGAGGTACTTCCAGTTGCCCGCCGCAATCTCGGCATTGGTGGTGTCGTAGAGTGTCGTGACACCTGTCCCGCTCATGGTTCCGCCGGACCAATACAGGGAATCCGCCACCTCCACCGTGCCGGTGCCGCTCAGAGTTCCATTGAACATGCTGAGACGGGCAGTCACGCTCGCCGCCGCTGAGTTGAAGTTTGCGGTTGCCGAGTTGTCGACGATGGTTGTGCCCGTGACGCTGTAACTGCCCTCGATGGTAGTTACGCCATCGTTCGTGAACGACACTCCGCCGTCGCCGCTGACAGTAGCGGTGGCATCCAGGGTGTGAGTGCCGCCACCGAAGTCGATCGTACCTCCTGCGATAGTGGTAAACTCGC
>CAZOJI010000063.1:4817-18126 GCA_964580055.1 uncultured Gemmatimonadaceae bacterium
TCGTGACACCTGTCCCGCTCATGGTTCCGCCGGACCAATACAGGGAATCCGCCACTTCCAACGTGCCCGCTCCGGTCAAGGTGCCGCTGAGAAGGTACAAGCCGGCCGTAAGACTGGTGCCGCCATTGAAGTCGGCTGTCGCCGTGTTGTCAATGACGGTAGTCCCGGTAATGTCATAGCTGCCCTGTATGGTGGCGATGCCATCGTTGGTGAATGACACATCTCCTTCACCGCTAATGCCGGAATTGATGTCGAGCGTATGCGTTCCGCCTCCGAAGTCGATCGTAGCGCCGGCTTCAGCAGTAAACTCTCCTGTGCTCGTGCCTCCCCCACTCAAGCTCAGTGTGCCGCTTTGACTCTGTACCGTTCCGGTCGTGCTGTTGTCGAAACTCAACTGGATCTCGAACACGCCGGTACTGACGGTACGCGACACCGTGCCGTCGTTCGCAAACGTCGGTCTCGTTCCCGTGCCCGTGTAAGTGAACTCGGCGGCCGACTGGGCGTCGAATACCCCGGACGAGAGATTGTTGAATACCGCTCCATTGCTGCCGCGAACCTCTCTGTAGGTGCCGTCGGCGGTCCACACTACCGTGCCGGAGTTGTTGATGGTGCGGGTATCCAGATACTTCCAGGAGCCGGCCGCTATGTCCGCATTGGTTGTGTCGTCCAGTGTGGTGACACCTGTTCCGCCCATCGTGCCGCCGGACCAGTACAATGAGTCCGACACCTCCACCGTACCTGTCCCGCCTAAGGTCCCGCTGATCAGGGAAAGACCGGCTGTGACGCTGGTGCTGGCAGCGTTGAAATTGGCTGCCGCCGTATTGTCGATGGTCGTTGTACCTGAGACCAAATAGCCACCTTCGATGTTCACGGTTGCATCGTTGCTAAACGAGACACCGCCCGCGGCATTCACATTCGAGCTCGCTTCGAGGGTGTGAGTGCCGCCTCCAAAATCGAGCGTAGTACCTGCGTCAACCGCAAACGTCCCGGTGCTGGTACCTCCGCGGGTGAGGGCTAACGTTCCGGACTGAACGTTTACGTTGCTGGAATTGTCGAATGGCACGTCGATGGTGAAAACGCCGGTTCCGGCAGTGCGGTCCAACGTCCCGGCATTGCTGAACAGAGCGGTGCCCGCTGAGTAGTCGAAAGCAGCGTCCGACTGGAGGTCGATCGAGCCCGCCGCGAGATTGTTGAGCGTCGGTCCATTGTTCGCGAACACCGTTCCAGTAGCGTTCCAAACAATAGTGCCTTCGTTATTCAGGGTGTGGCTGTTCAGATACTTGGCGTCGGCACCGGTTACGTTGAGCGTGCCGCCCGTGTGGATGGTTGTCTCGCCGGATGAGCCGGCTCCTCCGATCGTTCCGCCCGACCAGTTGATAGTACCGTCGACATCGATGGTGGCATCTCCGTTGAGGACGCCTCCGCTCAGGTCGAGGACCCCCGCAGGCGAGATCCCGACGGAACTGTCGACCGTCAGCGTTCTACCGGTTATCGCGAGAGTCTGGCTGCCGCCGGTACCACCGAGTTTGAGGTCGATCACGGTCGCGTCGACGTCGAGATTGACGGTGTAGGTTCCGGTCTGCGCTATCAGCACAGAGTCAGTCGACTCGGGAACCGATCCGGTGCTCCAGTTGCCGGGCTCGCTCCAGTTGCCGCCTGCGAGCTCGATCCACGCCACCGCTCCGCCGGGCGCCTGGATATCGAAGGCCTGGCTGGTATCCGGAACGAGGCCGGTCGCGCTCGCCTCGAGTGTATAACCGCTGCCTATGTTGTCGATGTTGAGGTCGGTAAACGCTGCTACGCCTGAAGCTGCAGTAACGGTCGTGTTGCCGGACAACGTTCCGCTCGCCGGGTTGGCGGCTATCCCCACCGTGACCTCGTTGGTGGCGCTAGTAATCGGATTCGCCAGGCGATCGAGGATCGTGACCTCGACGGCCGGCGCAATGGGTTCGCCCGTAGTAGAGAGCGTCGGCTCCACCGAGAACAGGAGTTCCGACGGAACCTGGCTCACCGTTAGTGAAGCTGTATTCGATACGCCATCCGCGGTTGCTATCACGTCGGTTGTGCCGTTCCCGAGGGCTGTAGTGAAGCCGGCCGCCTCAATGCTCGCCACCGCCGAATCGGAGAGCTCCCAGGTAAAGCTGGGAGTGGCCGTGTTTCCGAAGATGTCCCTGGCAACGGCGGTAAACGTCGTGTCGGCGCCCACTGCATCGAGTGTCGCGGCGGCGGGCGTAACCTCCACAGTCGCCACGGCGCCGGGTCCCACGTCGAATGTCTGTGTGGTGTCCGGGTCGAGGCCTTGGGCCGAACCGAGCAGCTGATAGCCTGTTCCGGCGCTGTCTATAGAGAACTGAGCGAGCTGTACGAACCCCGCCGTCGCCGTCCCGGCGGCGGTACCAAGCAACGAAGCGCCTGGGGTCCCGGTACCGGCCACGATCGTCAGCGTCGCGTTCGTCGTATCGTCGTCGGTAACGGTGTTGCCGTACTCGTCGACCACGGCGAGTTCAATGGTTATTAGCGTTCCAGCCGCCGTGCTGGCCGGTTCCTGAGTGAAGGTCAGACTTGCGGGAGGTCCTGGAATCCCGGTCGCAGTGAATGCCACCTCTGTAGCGGCCGGAGCTTGGTTGCCGCCCGGCGGTGTATCTTCGGTCTTTCCGGCGGAGTCGGCGTTCGCCGGGGCGGGCAGAAATGCTGTCAGAGCCGCGCCGGCCTCGTTGGTGCCGGCAATGGTCCCGAGCGTCCAAGATGTAGAAGCCAGCCCTTCGGTGCCGGTAGTATCCAGCACAGGGGTCACGGAACCGCTGTCGAGCGCGGTGTACCATGTTACCTCCGCTCCGGGAGCCGGGTTCCCCAGCGCGTCAGTCGCCAGAACTACGAGAGGTTGAGGGAGGGTAGTCCCAACGGTTGCGGTCTGCCCGTCACCGCTTACCACCTCGATCGCTTGGGCTTCGCCCGCGGTGGCCATTGCATTGAACGTCAGCACGGAGTCCGTAATCCCACTGACCGTTGCGGTCAAAACGTGCGGCCCGGCAAGGCTCCCGAGGGTCCATGTTGTCCGGGCGACTCCAACCGAGTCGGTGAGCACTGTGTCCCGTGCGAATGCCGAGTCTCCGACCGAGCCGTCGCCGGCGACCGAGAATATCACCGGTACGCCCTGCACGCCGAGTTCGTCGTCCGCATCGACTTGCACGGCTACTGGCTGCGGTAGTTCCGTGCCCACCTCGCCGGCTTGTTCGTTGCCCGAAGAAATCGAGGCAACTGTTGGCACCGGCTGCACCAGCACCTCGATGGTGTCAGCCTGGTCGGTCAACAGTGTCGCCAAGATCCGCGCGGAACCCCTGTTGTTGCCGCATACGATCCGCCCCGCTCTGGGGTTCGGGACCCTGGCTCGCAACGTGTCGCTGGACGTCCAGGCAATGGGGGTGCTGTCAATGACCTCGCCCTGGTCGTCCATCGCCGAGGCGGTGAGCTGTAGCGTGTCGCCGAACCAGGCGCTGGTATCCGGGGCGGCGATCTCAACCGCGGCGGCGTTGTGACCGGTACCCACATACTCGACGTCCATCTCCACCACTTCGGGTGTGTTAACCGCATTCTCCGAGGCCGTTACGGTGATTGGGCCGCCCGTGAACACCGTATCACCCGCGGGATTCACAAAGTCCATCGTGATGCGGAACTGTTCGTCGGGTGAAGAGATCTCCACCGTGAGTGCCAGATCGAGCGAATCGGAGCCCGAGACGATCTCCACGACCGTGTCGAGAGCGACCGTCTCATCCGAGATGCGGGTCACCATCACGTGTACCTGGGCAAGGTCGACGATCCCCGACGCACTGCTCTGGAACGAAGGAGCCAGTGCAAAATGGCCTATTTGAGGGATCGAGGGACCGGCGGGGTCGTCGAGGCAACTAACGACCAGGAAACCTACAAGCAGCACAATTGGCGCAAATAGACGAAGAGGTCTGACAGGCAATCTCATGGTCGCACCGTTGGCTCGAGAAGGTGTGCTCACGACGTACGTCTGTTCTTCACTGAGGAACGCATGGAATGTGCCGTGTGAGTCATGAGGTGGCAAGCATGGGAGAATGCCTTTTTGTTGCAGGAGCGCAACAAACCGTCTACGGAACACGCGCGTGTGACTCGACGCTCGTCAAGGTCTCGGCGGTCGGCACATTGCCCAGGCAGCAATATGACGCTTCGGGAAGACATCTCTATGTTCCGCTCGAACCCGCCTGCTCTGACGCCCGTCAGCTCATGGTGACGTGATGAACCATGCTGTGCCCGTCACCTCGTTCGTTGTGGCTAACACGAGCGTTTCTCCGTACCCGGTCGCCGTTACCAGTCCGGATGCGTCGACGGTCGCCATAGTGGAATCCGACAATGTCCAGGTGAATGTGACAGCGGGGATCTCATTGCCACCGGCGTCGTGCGCGTTGGCGGTGTAGCTGGTGGTGGAACCGAGAGTTTCGTGCCTGGCCGCGGCGGGCGATAGAAGAACCGTCGCCACGGGACCAAGAGCGACATCGAAACCAGCGCTCGTGTCGGCCGCCAGTCCCTCGCCAGACGCGACCAGGCGGTATCCTGTTCCCACGCTGTCGACACCGAATCCGGCGAACCCTGCCACGCCGCCTTCCACTGTGGAGGATACGGTCCCCACCAGACCGGCATGTGGGCTTCCGCTTCCGGGCAATAGCGTCAGGGTAACCATCGTTGAGCTGTCGGACGTCACTCGATTCCCAAAACAATCCTCGATCTCCACAGCGGCGCGGCCCCCAATGCCCCCCGTGGCGTCTACGGGCTGTTGCACAAAACCCAGTGCTGCAGGCGCTCCAGGCAGCGGCGTGGCTTCGAAAACCACTGATACCAGAATGTCGCCGGTGCGGGAGTCGAACACTCTCGCCTCGACCAATTGGCTGTCCGCAGTGGATGGCCCCAGCGTCCACGAGGCTGAGGCTTCGCCATCACCATCCGTTGTCGCTGTGCTGGCGTCGAGCGTCCCACCGCCGCCCGTAACCGCGAAGCTGACGAATCGATCTCCTACCGCGTTGCCGTGCTCATCTAGCACGAGCACCGTGAGAAGTGCTTGAAGCGGGGTTCCAACTACTGATGACTGGCCGTTGCCCGACACGATTTGCATCGCGGCGGCTTCCGAGGCGATGGCGGTGGCCTCGAACGTGAACTGGATTTCGGGCGCAATCGGTACGGACACGTGGGTAGTCTGGGTTCCGCTAGTGGGCCCGAGTGTCCAATAGTTGCTGGCAACGCCGGCAGAGTCTGTTCGCACGGAGTCGTCGGAGAAACTCCCTCCGTTACTCGTCCCGAAGACGACCGTCACGCCCGCCACCCCGAGATTGTCCGGCGCGGTCACTACTACCGACAGAGGCGTAACCAGCGCCGAGACCACCTGTCCCGACTGGTTGTTGCCTCCCGTTGCCACGAGCTCGTGTGGAGGTGGTTGCACGTACACCAGCGTGGTGTCGGACAATCCCGTCAACAGCGACGCGATCAACTCGGTTCGACTCCGCGAGTGGGCGCCGACAACCTCTCCAATTGCGGCGTTGAGGACGCGCGCAATCGATGTGTCGCTCGAAATCCAGCCGACAGGTGTACCTGCGATCGGATCGCCGCGATAGTCTAGGGCTTCCGCCGCAAGCAATAAGGTGTCTCCGGTGACTACACCGATTTCGTTGGACGATACTCGGATGGATCTGGCGTCAGAACCCAACCCCACGTAGTGAAGATTCACGTTGACTGCTCTGGGGCCGGACATCTCCAGTGCGGGTGGCGCGACGGTTAGCGGGCCACCACAAAATGCCGTGTCTCCGGATGAGGCGACGAGCAACAGTGTCAATCCGTACCTGGTCCGAGGGGTTTCGGCATTCAAATCGAACCCGAACCTCAGAGAATCCGCATCCGGCTCGATTTGAAAGACGGTGTCCAGAACGAGGGTCGCGTCAGCCTTGTCGTGCAGCATTAGCCTCGCCTCGCTCAACTCCACGATGTGTGCCAGTTCGTTTTCGAACGACGGAGTGAGAAGGAATTCACCCGTTGCCGGTGTTCGCGGACCTGCGGCCCCTTCGCCACAGCAGAACGCCGAGGCACAGAGAAAGGCCACAGCCAAGAAACGAAGAGAATCGAACACATGTCGGGCGCGCTTCATGATTGGCAACTCGATTCAAGCCGCCGCTCGACGGCCTGCCGCCCCGCTCCCGAAAGCGGTGTCGGCCCACTCGACAGATTCAGAATACAGTTCCGCCAGCAAGTCATCGCGAATTCCCAACAAGCCGGCAAGCGATCCCGTGAAGGACCATTCTCCCTTCTCGTAAGCCTTGGCCAACGCGTAGACCGCGCTCAGCGGCGACTCTTCACCCACCAGAGCCTTTCGTATTTCGTCGGAGAGCGACATCTCGGCGAGTGCTTCCTCCAACGGCCGGTCTACCAGCGCGTCCAGGAGAGAAAGGAGCCCCAGCAGGAATAGCTCGAGTTCCCGCTCTTTCAGTCCGGCAGCGGCACCGAGTTGTTCGCAGAAACGGGCCCGGATAAGCGACATAACGACGAGTTCGGCCGGTTTGTCGTCACCCAATCCGGTCAGGGCCACCAGCGACGCCCACTTCTTGATCTGCTTCTCCCCCAGCAGCCTGATTGCCTGCTTGATGGAGTCGACCTCGTATTTCCAGCCGAACCAGGCGGAATTGAGATAACGAAGCAGTTTCACCGACAGCGACAATTCCCGCTGAATGATCTCTTCCAGTCTGTCGAAATCGATGTCCGGCCGATTTACCTCCTGGACGAACCTCAGGTAGTTGAGCTTGAAGCCGGGTATCTCTTTCTTGGAGATGATCTCGGGTTTGCTGAAGAAGTAGCCCTGGAAGAGCGAGTAGCCGAGCTTCTTCGCCTCCGCGAACTCCTTGCGCGTCTCGACCTTTTCGGCCAGCAACTCGGCCTGGTAACTGTCGAGCATGCGGCTCAGTTTCTTGCGTTCCCTGGCCGGGGTCTGCCGGAAGTCGATCTTGATTATGTCGGCGATCTCCAGCAAAGGCAGGTATTTCGGATGGAACACGAAGTCGTCGAGGGCCAGAGTGAATCCTCGGTTCCTGAGATCGTCGCACACGGCCAGGACTTCCGGGTCGGCCTCGATTTCCTCGAGCAGCTCCACGACGGCGCGCTCGGGCGGCAGCAGAGTGCAAACCCCATTGACCAGTACTCGCCTGGTGAAGTTGAAGAACGCCTTCTTATCCGCCGTCAACCTGTCCAACCCGAAACCCAATAATCCACCATCGATCACCCGCGACGACGCCTCATCGGCGTTGCCGTGGTTGAAGTAGTTCTCCATGCCGGAACGGAACAACAGCTCGTAGGCAACTACGCGCATGTCACGGTCGAAGATCGGTTGTCGGGCGACGAATAGGTCCATGGGACAGTTTCCATCGAGAACGCCCCGTCGCGGTTCGGCGGGGCCTCTTTATCGTCATTTTCGGTGGGTGTTGCCTGGTACTTGAGGGTGTTGGACCTTCCCTTGGTGCAGGGTACGGTCGAGTTATGGTTCAATCACTCTCGAAGCTCGGAGCGAGGGCCAGCACTCCGGGCTGATACCCGGGGCCGGAGGGGCCGTCGAGGCATGAAAGTGCGAGAAGCGCCACGAGAAGAGTAAGCGAAGCGAGGGAGCCGAAACGACGCAAAGGGTTGCGCGTCACGGGTCAGCATCCGATTGGAGTTGTAGGTGTAAAGTGCCGCCATAAACCGGCGGCGTCTAGGGGAGGAAAAATGTCCAACATCCACCGGTGTCTCCGTTGGACATTGGACATTCCTTGTTGGATATTGGAACTTCCCTACGGCCTCCAGTTCGGCTGGCCCTCGAACAGCCACGAGCCAGCATCGGCATCGCGGCCGACGGGAACTCGGACCGAAGGATAGGTCGTCGGTGTGACGTCCGAGGGCACCACATAGATCCGCCACCAATTGGTTGTTTCATCAATACCAACGAGAGCGATCTGCGTTCCGTCCGGCGACCAATCCATGCCGACCTGGTTGTACGGGTCCATCTCGCATGACAAGGCGTCCTCGGCTATCTGCCGTTCTCCGGATCCGTCCGTGTTCGCGATCCAATAGGTGAGTTCGCAGACGTCGTTCCTCCTGCCGAAGAGCACGCTCGTGCCGTCCGGAGAGAATTTGGGTTGCTCGTCTACGGCGTATCCCGCCGGGAACGTGATCTGCTGCAAACCGGTGCCGTCGGTGTTGATGACGTAGAGTCTCTCCTCGAATGTCTCGGGGTTCGAACCGACGAATACGATCATCGTGCCGTCGGATGAGACGTCCATCTCGAGAACGCGGAGAGGTTGCCCGCTCACGACCTCGAGAACGTCCGTGGTAATGGTGTCCAGACCGGTGCCGTCGTAGTTCATGGAGAAGAACTTGCTGACTGTGTTGGCGCCTGTGGAATCGCGCGCAACCAGGAACCTGTCCTGGTTTCCGCTGCGCGGATCCCAGGCAGCGGCTGCGGGGCCGTCCCCCCATTCTTGCGGCATGGCTTGGGTCGCAATCGTATAGGTGTTGGTTGGGATGCTGCCGATGGGAAGAGTGACGTCCGCGATGGTGCATATGTGGTCGATAGGAGTCCCGACTTCCTGGCATATGAACCCCAGGCGCTGCCCGTTGTGGCTCCAGCGCGGATAACCGGTGTTGATGTTATCCACGAGTTCGGTTAGTTCCGCACCGGTTGAAGTTGACATGTAGAGCGCGCTCGTTCCCGACGTGTCGTTCGTGAACGCGATTCTCTGCCGGTCCGTGGACCAGCGTGGAGCGATCAGGTAACTCAGCGGCGTGCCTGTGCTCGCGATTTCGGCGATCGCCGAGCCGTCAGACGCAGCCGAAAACACGCCCAGGTCCTGAGCAAAGCCCGAGTCACTGAAGAAGACGATGTCCGTCGGGATTACAGGTGGAGCCTCAATGACTTCAAGAGTGAGAGATGTTCCGTCCCAAATTGTGTCTAACATCAACCCACCACCGATCGTTTGACCGGTGACGTTGGCGAGTCCTCCTGACCTGGATCCGAACGTGAATACATCGAACGTGCTGCCGAGTGGCGGAGTGTATCCGCTCACGAGTTCCAATGTCGCGCCGCCCAGGTTGGCATTGCCACTCAATAGCAACTGGTCGTACTGCATTCCTGCGGTCGGACCGTCGATTTCGAATTGGATGGTCGCTCCGTTGTCCAACTGAAGGTCACCCAGAATCGTGAGTGTACCAGCCGATGTTCCCGGCCAGACATCTCCCGAGAATCCGATGGTCGTCGCGTCCGTGATGTCGAGTGTGCCGCGGCCTTCGATAGTACCGGAGTTGACGAATTCCGAGCCCGACGATGCCGTACCCAGCTTGAGTGTGCCAATTTGCACTTCCAGCAGGCCCAAGTTCTCAATGTCCGGCTCGATAGTAACCGATCCCGTTTCGAGCCATTTCACCAGCCATCCGGAATTCGATATGGTGCCTGAACCGCTTATCGTATCATCCCAACCGGTGATCTGTAGCACACCTCCCGGTTGGATGTCCAAAGTGCTGGCGGCATCGATGGACAAGTTGGCGATAGAGAAATAGACGGTGCCCTCAACCAACAACGTTACACCATTTGTCAGGGCGTGATCGTTTCTTGTCGGTGCGCCTTCCATCCTGAATTCCGCACCAGACTCCACTGAAAACGTGCCGGTCGTGCCGATTTCACCCGCCGTCCACCTCAGGGAGTCGGTTATCGATATGTCTGCCGAGCCGAAGATCGAACCGTATACCCGAGCGAACGGAATTTGCACCCCAGATGAAGAGTTGAAGTAGACGTCCGCGTTGGCGTTCTGGATCAGCAGGCTGTCGCTCACGTTCACGGGGCCGTTGAAGGTCACGTTCCCGAATGCGACGATGTCGGGATACGTGTAGGTCCCGTTAACCGTCGTCGTTCCGCCAGCAAACCGAACCTTCCCTCCGTTGCTGACTAGGCTCGTATCGATGGTGTGAGTTCCACCTTCGAAATCGACAAAGCTGCCAGTCGTGTGACTGAACGTCCCCGTGTGTGTTCCACCTCCCATGAGACTCAGCGCGCCGCCACTGGTTACGCTAACATCTCCGGCATTGTTGAGGGCCGTGCTCATGATTCTCGTCGTGCCGGTCCCATTCAGCTTCCATATGGTTCCGTCGTTGTTGATCGTGCCGGTACCGTCGCCCGTGATCGTGTTGTCGCCCTCCACATTGAAGACGCCGCCCGAGAGGTTGTTGATGGTGGCGCCTGCCAGGATAGCGAGGTTGCCTGCAGACCAGGTTATGGTGCGGTTGTTTTCGATCGTTGCACCGTTGCCCAGCGTCTTGACGTCCGCTCCGCCGATGAGCAACTGTCCATTTGCGGTGATCGTCGTGACTCCGGTGTTCGTGATCATGCCGCCCTGCCAGTCGAGCGTGCCGTGTACGTCGATGGAACCGGCTCCTGTAAGGGTCGCGGAGCCGGTCATCTGAACGACGAGGTCCGCATTGAACGTGCCGAACGTGTTTATGCTTAACTCATGGTCGGCGATGTTTAGGTACTGTATGGACACGAGCGACGTACCGGCCGTCAGGTATGCAACCGTCACATCCTGATCAACGGTGACGGTGTATGTTTCCTCCAAGTCGATCACAACGCTGTCGCTGGCGCTAGGCACCGCTCCAGTGCTCCAGTTCGCGGCGTCGCTCCAGGACGTTCCGTCACCCGACCCGGTCCAACTGACGACCGCGGCTGGCGCGGATGCGACAGCGTCCAGAGTCAACACCGACGTCTCCCAGATGGTGTCCAACTGCAGACCGCCGCCGATATCGAGGCCCGAGATATTCGCAAACGC
Organism: uncultured Gemmatimonadaceae bacterium; assembly: GCA_964580055.1. Lineage (GTDB taxonomy): Bacteria > Gemmatimonadota > Gemmatimonadetes > Gemmatimonadales > GWC2-71-9 > JBDGYW01. Next base: position 15,665 of record CAZOJI010000063.1, read on the forward strand.
TCCCGACCTCGTGCCGTACCCAAGGACGTTGAACGAGTTGCCGAGTTCTGGTGTGAAGCCTCCGCCGATCGTGACATCCAGCGTGCCCTCGAGACCTAGGTTGCCGGTTACGTCCAACCGGTCGTAGTCAGTGCCGATAGTGGTACCGTCGATCTCGACGTAAATGGTGGAGTTGGAACCCAGCGTGAGATCGCCCTCAACGGACAGTATGCCGGGTGATTCACCCGGGCCGATATCGCCCTCGAAAAGCGATATCGTAGCGCCGGTGACGTCAACCGTACCGATTCCCTGGAGGATTGCGCCGGTGCCGTGACTGAAACTGTCATCGATCACCAGGTAACCGGCACCCACGTTGAGGGTGCCCAGGTTGGAGAGCGGAACCTCAATTAGAGTCGAATCCGGACCGTCTTTCTCCATCCACCCGAGATTTTGGAGAGAGCCGCTGCCGGAGATCCTGCCTGCCGCGAACAACCCGAGGCTCGCCTCTGCCTCGTTGTTTATCGAGGCGTTGTTGCTTAGCACAATATCGCCCTGGGCCCATTGTGTGACGCCGTAGTTGACGGTCTGCCGTTGGTCGAGTATGACGCTGTCGGTGCTCTGGATGTACACATTGCCTGTCGCTCCGACATGCAATGGTGCGAATCCCGCGATGGTTCCCGAAGTCCAACTCAGGCCGCCGTCCACGAAGATGCCACCTTCACCATTCACCGTGCCGGCAACGGACACCACGGCATATTCGTTGACATGCATAGAGTCACCGACCGTGAGTGTTGTACCGGCGATAGCCAAATATGGTGCGTTGGTGCCGTCTCCCAACACCAACACCGATACGGTTGCGTCAGTATCTAGCACTACCCCGTATTCGCCTGGGGAGACGATGACGGCCGTATCGCTCGCGGAGGGTGGGTAACCGGTGTTCCAGTTTGCTCCGTCGCTCCAGTCGCCGCCGCCGGTATTGATCCATGCTACCTGTTGAGGTTGTGAGGCGGTGATGTTGAATGCCTCGCTACGATCGTTCGCGTAGCCTCTGGTAGCCGCGACGAGCGTGTAGCCGCTCCCCGCAGCGCCAATAGACAGATCGTCGAAGGTGGCCACACCGGCGACGGCGTTTACCGTCTTGGTGCCGGAAAGCGTGTCGAGACCAGGGCTCGTAGCGAGGTCGATGGCGATCTCACCCGTGAAGCTCTGGTCCACTGCGCCGTTCTCGTCGAGAGCACTCACCTCCACGGCCGGAGATATCATCTCGCCGGCTCGCGTGTCACTCGGTTGCACGGTGAAGCTGAGGTAAGGCACCGCGGGAGGCGGACCGGCGGTGGTGACAAGCACGTCGTCGAACCGTGCATCGGATTCGAGCACTCCCAATCCGATCTGGCCGTCCGGATAGGAAGAACTTAACGCCTTGAACTCGACGCTCCCGTTCACGAACGCCGTGATTGTGTCACCATAGACTTCCACCCGAAGCTGCAGCGTCTCTCCGACCGTCACCGTGAAGGGCTTACCGTCGAGCAACTGCCTCTCCGCCTCGTACGGATGATCGGTCAGCATCAGGGCCTGCTGGTACTCCCACAACTCCAGACCGTACGCTCCTTCAGTGCTGTCCGCGCGGAAGAAGACAGCGACTGTAGCCTCGTTCACCCCGCCTAGAGGTGTGACTGAAGCCTCGAATGCGTAGTCCTGCCAAGTCACATCTCCCGCGATGCAGACGTTGCTCGCTCCGCTTCCCGCGGTCAGCTCCAGCGCGCCGTTAATCACAGATGCTTGACCCTGCTGGCCCTGCGGATCCGCGACGATGCAACTCCACCCCTCCATGTCGCCGTCCTCGAAGTCATCACTGAACAAAGCCTCGGCGGTGGCCGTCGCCGTGAACGTCGCCTGGGCACCGGCGACGCCGCTCACGCTCGCGGTGGCGGTCTGAGTGCCCTCGCTCGGGCCAAGTGTCCATGTGGTGGACGCTCTACCCGCCGAGTCCGTGATCACCGATGCCTGGCCGAACGAGCCGTTGTCGGGCGTGCTGAAGTCTACCGTCGCACCCGCCACCCCCAGACCGTCGATTGCGGTTACCTCGACGGCCAACGGGACTGAAAGCGGATCCAGGACCGGTCCGGTCTGTCCGTCCCCAGACACGATCGCTATTGCGCTGGGCACCGGCTCCACCCACACATCCATCGTGTCGGCCGGGCCCGTCAGCAGCAGGGCTTCGACCTGTACCCAACCTCGAGCCCGGTTGCCCACTATCCTGCCGACGCCGGGATCGGGCACGATGAGCTTCGTGGTGTCGAGAGAGATCCACTTGATCGGCGTGTTTTCGATCACGGTTTCGGATAAATCGTAGGCCTCCGCGTAAACCGCCAGAGTGTCGCCGAACTTCACCGTGTCGCCGGCGCTCACCATCTGTATCCCCTCCGCGTTCGAGCCGACCCCCACATATGTGAGCGGTACCTCCTCCGCCACGACATTGTCTT
>CAZOJI010000064.1:0-18036 GCA_964580055.1 uncultured Gemmatimonadaceae bacterium
ATCAATGGAGGCCAATTGTTTCTGGTTTTTTGCATGAGTATTCAGTTCGTTGCGCCCGACACACTGGTCTTCAGGGGGAGTGCCGGAGAGTTGGACGTTCCGATACCCCGCGCGGAAGCGACCGCGGAAGTCGATGGCTCATTGAGCGAAGCAGTATGGTCTCGGGCTGCCGTGCTCACGGGGTTTTCTCAGTATCGACCGGTTGACGGACGCCACGCCGAGGACACCACACAGGTTTTTGTGTGGTACAGCCCGACGGCCATCTTCTTCGGGATTCGGGCCTTCGCTGAACCTGGTACAGTGAATGCCAGCCTTGCCGATCGCGACAAGATCGACAGCGACGACTTCGTTCAAATATTGATCGATACCTTCGACGATCGCCGGCAAGCTCTGGTGTTCGGAGTGAACCCGTTGGGTGCCCAGTCGGACGGGATCTGGAGCGAGGGCCGGCAGCCTTCGCGGGGTGAGCAGTCCGGACCTGACTTGACTAGAGACTTTGTGTTCGATTCGCGAGGTACGGTGACCGATTTCGGTTACGAGGTGGAGGTCCGGATACCCTTCAAGAGCATCAGCTTTCAGGCCGGAGCGACCCAGAACTGGGGGGTTAACATTTTGCGCAAGGTGCAGCGGTCAGGGCACCTGAACTCCTGGGCCCCCGCAAAACAGGCGAACGCCTCCTTTTTGGGCCAATCGGGCCGTCTTGTGGCATTGCACGGCATAAGGCGTGGCATTGTGGTAGACATGACGCCGGTATTCACCAGTTCTATGACCGGCCAACCTGCCGGAGCCGCACAGGAATGGGAGTACGAATCACCGGACGCCGAGGCCGGTTTCGACACTCACATCGCAGTTCGACCCAACCTGAACTTGGATGGCACGCTGAACCCCGACTTTTCGCAAGTCGAGTCAGATGTGGGACGGATAATGAGCAACCAGCGCTTCGCGCTGTATTTCCCCGAGAAACGCCCGTTCTTCCTCGAGGGAATCGAACGCTTCGATACGCCCAATCGCCTGATATACACGCGCCGCGTCGTCAATCCGGTGGCGGGTGCCAAATTTGCGGGAAAGCTGGGGCCGTGGGGTGTTGGCTTCCTCTCGGCAGTGGATGAAAAGACCTTATCGTCCAGCGGAGATCGGTATCCCATATTCAACATGCTCCGAGTTCGCAGAGACCTCGGCGAAAACTCCTGGGCGGGTGTCGTGTACACCGACCGGTTCGAGGGAGGCGACTACAACCGGGTGGCGGTAGCCGACACGAGATTGATTCTGGGCGACATTTATTATGTTCAGTTCCAGACGGGAGCCAGCGTTACCCGCACTGATGGCGTCGCATCGACCGCTCCCATTTGGGAAGCGGTAGTCAGCCGGACCGGGCGCAGATACGCGTTCAACTACCGCGTGACGGGCATTCACCCGGACTTCGAGGCACAGAGCGGTTTCGTGCCGCGCGTCGGTGAGTTTCAGGCCAGCCTATCCAACAGTCTGACCTGGTATGGAACGCGCGGTGCCGCCATTGAGCAGTACAGCGGATCGCTTCGCTTCGCGGGTTGGTGGGATTACGCGGCTGCTTGGGATCTGGAAGTGCCCACCGAAACCAAGGTGTTCTTCGGGCATTCCTTCACATTCCGCGGCGGTTGGACGATGAGGCTCACTCCGGCGTGGGAGACCACACAATGGGACCCGGAGCTCTACGACCACTATGCGATTGAACGAGCTTCTGCCGGTGCTGCTGACACCGTAGCCTTCACAACTCCCGGCCGAGTGAACGATGCGTATGGAATCCTCACCGGGTTCGCGACGCCCGAGTTCGAATGGTTGTCAGCGAATCTGGCCGTGAACTTTTTCCCCCACGATGTGGGTTTTATCGAGACTAGCAAGGTGAACCTCTTTCGAATCACCGCGGAGACGAACTTCAGGCCAACCAACCAGTTGAGGATCAACGCTCGCTACGCGAGGCTCATTCTCGATCGTGATCGTGATGGAACCAACCTCTCTACTTCACAGATTCCCCGCCTGAGAGTCGAATATCAGCTGTCCAGATCGACGTTCGTCAGGGTGGTCGGGCAATACGAGTGGGCCAAGCAGGATGCCCTGCGTGATCCGCGAACCGATGAGAGCATTCTCGTCTGGGATGACGATGAGGGCGACTATGTCCGCAGCACGCAACAGACGATCAACGAGTTTCGCTTCGACGCACTACTTTCCTATCGTCCGACCCCGGGGACGGTCTTTTTCTTCGGTTACGGAACGACGCTGAATGACTCGGAGACACTCGCGTTGCGGGATCTTCGACGAGCCAGCGACGGATTCTTCGTCAAGTTGAGCTATAGGTTTCGTCGCTAGATCAGCCGCCGCTCAGTACTGCCACCATGGAGCTGTGGTACCCGAAGGCATCTGAGTCAGTATGTGCTGAGCCATCTCGACCCGCCGTTCGGCTTGGGCCCCAGCGTAGACCAGTTGCGTTGCATATAGTGCAGCAGGTCATAACGCTTCCAGTACTCCCCGACTTCCTTGTCTATTGCGCCCGTAAAATTGTCGAATACTGGCTCGAAATAACCGTCTTCTCCAACCGGTCCGAACACCGCCGACCAAATGTCGTTTTGCTCCCCGGACCGACCGTGAGTGGCCGCGATTGCTTCATAGCGGGCCCTTTGCTCCCGTGTCAAACGGATTTTGCCATAAGTCTCACGCTGTTGTGGGATCGGCTCTTTGCGCCACTCGAACTGCCTGCGGAAAGCGTTCTCGTACTCGTAGAGGTTGATCTGCTCGTACTCGGAGAAGGTTGCCGGGTCAGGGCAGTAGGACCACGTGCCGCCGAAGAAGTCCGGATTGAAGAGTTGCAGCGCGAGAGCCTCCCATCGGCCGGTCGATCCGCCGTCCAGGAGCAGTATTCGCATGGTTCACCTCGGGAAAGGCGGGAAAGCTCACGATCGGCTTCACTGAGGTCAGCGGTCAACATCCGGCCGCGAAGGCATATGGACCAGAGCACAGATTTCCGGTTTCAGCTATCTTCAATGTGCTATCAGTTTGTCTAGTAGCCAGCAGGTAATCTTGAATCGAATCTCCGCTCATCTCCTCTTCTGTCTCGCTACCGCTTCCACCGCGGTGGCGCCAGCCTTTGCTCAAGACTATAGCATACTCCGTCTGCCGTTGAATGGTGAACTCTCCGATCGAACCGTCAGGTTGGTGGAGCAGGCAGTGGAAGCGAGCGAGCGTTCTGATGCGGTTGCGTTACTGCTCGAGCTCGATCTCCGCGGCAGCGACGTCGAGCTCGCTTTGGATGTCGCCGAATTGCTCGAGCGTAGTTCTGTCTCTGTGTATGCCTTCGTCGAAGAGCGAGCATGGGACGCTGGAGCGCTCCTGGCAATGGCGGCCGATTCCATCTTCATGTCGGACAATGCATCCTTGGGAGCAGCCCACTACCGTGCCTCGATGCCGGACTCGATGGAACTCGATGGAAGCCAGACCTCTGTCGCCGATCTCTTCGCGGACTATGCGGCCGCTATCGGCGCGGAACCGGAGCTTGGGCGAGCCATGGTCGATTCCTCAGTCGTCATCCGTGGAGTAACCGATGGTGCGCAGCGTCTAACCCTTGATTCCCGAAGTGCAGTGGAGCTAGCTGTGGCTGTTGCCGAAGTGGACAACGTCGAGGAATTGCTGGGCAGGCTCGAGATTTCCGACTCCCGCAAGAGGGTGGTCGACGATTCGTGGCTCGCGACCACTGTTCGCATCGACAATCGTAACTGGGAGAACATAAACGTATTCGTCCTGTTGAGCGGTGGGATGCGGTATCGCCTCGGTACCGTCACAACCAACAGAGCCGTGACCTATACCGTGCCAGGCAACCGTTTACTCAGCACCAGCTATATCCAGGTTGTCACGGAGATCATAGGATCGGATGAATCAATTGCGACAGAAGTAATTCAGGTGGCCGCCGGTCTGGTCGTCGAGTGGACGATCGAAAACATGTTGCAGAATTCCACGTATTTCGTCTGGGTCCGGTAGCGAACCGAAATCAGTACTCGCCGCCCCGCTTCGTCTTGATGATCACTGCGCCGTTTGCGCCCCTGGAACCGAACATGACAGTCGCCGCCGCACCCCTGAGGATTTCGATACTGGCGATGTCGTTGGGGTTCAGATCCGCGATGCGATTCGGCAAGCCGTCGGCGCTCGTGGCGGCTATGCGGTTTCTGCCTTCGGCCAGTGAGATGGCATTCATGCCTCCATCGATCCTCGCGTCGCTCACCACGACCCCGTCGAGCACGTAGATCGGTGTGTTTGACCCGAAGATAGAAGAAATCCCACGAAGCCGGAGCAGATTGGCTCCTCCAGGAGCGGCGGAACTCTGTTTGACCTGCAACCCCACCACCTTGCCGTGAAGCATCTCCTCCCAAGTCGATGCCGGAACCCGGTTGATGTGGTCTGAGTCTAGAGAAGTAATGGCCTGTGCAAGGTGACGCCGCTCCATCTCCGTGCCCCGACCGCTCACGATCAACCTCCCCAATCGCAACGCGTCAACCTCGAGGTCTACGCGAACCAGCTCCTGGACTATTGAAACGACCAGCTCCTCTTTGATGTAGCCGAGGCTCGTGATCTCGATGGTAACCTCTTGTGTCGGCACGTGCAGGACGAACACACCGTCTGCCCTGAGTCTGTCCGTAAATCCGGTCTCCTGCACGGTCACCTGACCCACGCTCAGAGGTTTTCCAGTTCTGCTATCCGTAACCTGGCCCGCGATGGTTCTCGTTTGTGCATCCAGGGAAGTGGAAAGGGGCACTATGATCAAGGCTACGAGGGTAAAGACGAGCGTTTTCATTCTGCACTCCGGCCGAATACCTACTCTCAACCTAACAACGTCCAACCCATGGCTCTACACGCACGACGCAGTTCGGTTCACCCGGCAGGTGAGTTGATCTCACCGCCGGGTGAACCACTTTCTCTCAGTTCTTGAGATAACGATCGAAGAATTCCAGCATGTCCAGGAGCATCTGCCGAGTGTTTGCGCGACTGCGCACATAAAAGGTTTCGCCTTTGTACGATTTGTATTCGAACACCTTATAGTGTCGCTCCAGTTCGAGCGCAAAATCCCTCATCTGCGGCGATTCAGGAAATCTTCCTTCACCGTGGATCACGAATGCGGGAGTCTTGATGCTCTTGACCGCGAAGAAGGGTGAATTGCGGTAGTAGACTTCCTGGTTTTCCTCAAAAGGCCCAAACTCATACGCCAGCTGCTGGATGTGCTGATACTCGCCGTCATCCATGAATCGCACGCGATTGGGGTAGCCGGAAATCGGTATTGCCGCCTGGAATACGTCGGGCGACCAAGCGATCACGGCCGGAGTGAGAAATCCTCCGTAGCTGGTACCTTCAACGCCGAGGCGGTCCGGTTCCACGTAGGGTAACGACCTCAAGTACTCCGCTCCTGCCACAATGTCCTTTCGGTCGCCGTGTCCCCAATCCCCATTGTTCAACAGCTCAAACTCTCTCCCGTACCCGGAGCTACCGCGGACGTTGGGCAGCAGCATCACGTAACCCTGTTGCGTGAAGAACTGGGCGTGCAACTGGTAGCTGTCGGCGAAATGCGATGTTGGTCCGCCATGAATCAACACAATGGCCGGGAACCGCTCTCCCGGTTGCATGTCGTGAGGTTTGTAAAGGTACGCGTTGATCGAGCGGCCGTCGAAGGTCTCGTAACTGATTTTTTCGGGCGTTACGAGGTCGTCTTCCAAACTGCCACCAGGTGCGGAATGGGTGAGTCGAGTCGGTGTGCCTCCGTCGACGCTCACTAAGTAGAGATCCGGCGCGCCGGTCGGTGTCGCCAACGTATAGCTCAGGCTTCTGCTGTCGGGTGCCCAGTCGATGTTCGCAACCACACCCATCTCTGGAGACACCAACACTCTGGGCTGTCCTCCACCCGAAGACACGACACGAAGGTCATGGGTACCGTTGTGAATCTCCACGTATGCAATCCAGCGCCCGTCCGGTGACCACTGTCCTTCAGACTGCTCGGCTTCTGCGGGTGCAACTCTCTCGGGTTCCCCTCCAGGCAACGGCATTGACCAATAATTCAGCCAATCGCTGCGCTGCGACCGGAACAGCAATGTCTCACCATCGGGTGACACCATCGGATATCCGAACGCCGTGCCCTGTCGATAGTCGAAGAAATCCGTGTCGCTCAAAACGAGACGAGGGTTCGAACCGTCTGTGTCGATCTCGAACACATCGTGGTCCATCCAGCGCTCATCCAGACGGACGTAGAGGATCTTGCGGGAATCCGGTGTCCACGAAGGAAACACTTCATACCGCGAATCACTGGTCAGTCTGCTCACCTCACCGTCGGGCACCGAAACCTTCCAGATGTCAAAACCTCCGTAACGACCGTTCGCGAATGCAATCCAGCGGCCGTCCGGCGACCAGTTCCAGGAGTTAATGCGGCCACCGAGGTCAGTTAGTTGGGTCTCTTGCCCGTCTCCCACCGACCACAACCACAGTTCCGTGGAGCCGTCCTTGTTCGAAGCGTGGGCGATCCAGCGTCCGTCGGGTGACCAGGTAGGTGGCGCGGTGCGGCCGGCTCCGCCGGGGTGGGGAGCCAAGCGTCGAGGGAATCCGCCGTCGGCGGCGATCGTCCAGAGTTCGCCGCCACCGATCCCTCCGGCGAAGAGTATTCTCGATCCATCGGGTGACCACTGCGGTACACCGGAGACCAGGGATCGCACGGACAAGACTCGGTCAACCCAGTGTTGTGCCGGGATCCTCGCACTCTGTGGTGTCAGGTTGGCAATGGGTGTGAGCATGCTTGCCGAGAATAACATCAGGCGGATGAGATTGGCTGTTTTCTTCATAGTCTGACCGTCGCTTTCGCGGTTCTGGAAAGGTCTCATCTACAACCGTGGTGGAGAGCGGAGCAAATACGAGAAGACAGCGGCGTCACAATGACGCCACTCTCTCACCTCTCGATCACGGAGCTGACTCGGCAAGAGTGTCAGTATCGCCACCAGGGTGTGGTTGCCCAATCCGGCTTGAACCTCAGTATGTGCTGAGCCATCTCCTGCAACCGCACCGCCATATTCACGGGCCCGCGGAAGCAATGACCCTTGCGGTCGCCGTAAACGAAGAAGCCCTCGTAGTGCGGGTTCTCCGTGGTCTGCATCCATGCCTGCATCTCACGCACGGGCTGGTCCAGGCGCACGTTGTCCATGTCGCCCATGTAGATGTGCAGCTTGTTCTCGATCTTGGGTCCCAGCCAGGTCCAATTGCGCTTCATGTATTCGAGCAGGTCGAAGTTCTCGCGCCAGTACTCGGCAACATCGTGGTCGATCTCACCGGTCAACTTGTTGAACAACGGTTTGAAGTAACCGTCCTCGCCGACCGGTCCGTGTACAGCGGACCAGATGTCGAACTGCTCACCGGAACGGCCGTGGGTTCCACAGGCCAACTCGTAGTGCTGCCGCTGTTCGGAGGTCAAACGCATCGTGCCGTCTGTTTCCCTGGTGTTCACTATTGGTACGCGGAACCACTCACGCTGCTTGTAGAAGAAGTTCTCGTCCTCGTAAATATTGACGCCCTCGACGTTCGTGAACGTCACCGGGTCGGGGCAGTAGCACCATGCACCGCCGAAGAAGTCGGGATGAAAGAGTTGTAACGCCAAGCACTCCCAGCCGCCGGTCGAGCCCCCGTCCAGCAGCCTCGCCCACGGTTCGTCTATCACGCGATACCGGTGCTCGATCTCGGGTATCAGCTCCTGCAACAACGCGTCGCCGTAAGGTCCGACATTCACCGAGTTGACTGCGTACGAGTCATCGAAGTATGGGTTGGGATGCTGGAACGTCACCACCAGCATCCGCGGGAAGTCGTCCTTGACCCACTCGTTGTACAACTCCCCGCCGACCTGGAATCCGAGCGGGTTTCTCAGGGAGAAATGCCCCTGATTGTACAGCACCGGATATTCCATCGTTTCCCGGTCGTAGTCCTTGGGCAGCAAAACGGTGGCCCCGAGGTATATGGGTCTCCCCCAGAACTCGGTGAGAATGTCACTCTGGATTTTGAATCGCTCCACCCACTCGTCGTCCGGAGGTACCTCGATTGAAGGAATGACATTTGAAGCCACCAATCCGATATCGAACCCCGTCTCCGGATCGATGGTCACCTTCTCTACATCGCTGTAGAGGTTTCCGGGAGACCTGGTGAAGTCCTGGCCTTCCCACTGGTCGTCGTGCATCCACAGGACGTGGCCGTCCGAGCGGCGGAACTCGGAGTAGATGTTGACCATTGCCTGCACGTAGTACTCACCCGGTGGAAAGTCCGCGAGACTCGCGATGGGCGATCCGTGGTCGGTCTGGTCGATTATGCCGGCCTGGCCGGGCCTCAATAGTTCCACGTCTCTGCCAAAGAACGGCGCGCCCGTGCGTCCGATCTGAAACCTTGGCTCCCGCTCGGTATTGTCGGAGATCATCACGAAGATGCGTCCGGTGATCGGTTCGGAGTGAGCCGATGACGGGAATGAGATCTGAAACTTGGTCACCGGCGCTTGTTGACCGGCGAGTTGGGCTGCGGCTCCGCAGAAAAGGCCAAGCACGCCTAGGGCGGCGAAGAACGAATTCAACTTTCGTGTGTTGTGTCTCATCGATTCGTCTCCCTTCACCACTGCCACCACGGCGTAGCCGTGCCATCTGGCATGTGCTCGAGTATGTGGTCGGCCATCTCCACGAGGCGTTCACCCATTGTCACCGGCCCCATCCAGCAATGGGGTTTCCCGTCGCCGTAGAGGAAGTATCCCGGATAGTGAGGGTCCTCCGTCGTGCGCATCCACTCATCCAATTGGAAGGTGGCCTGCTCCAGCCGATACGTGTCCATATCGCCCATGTATACGTGGATTTTGTCGATCAGCTTGGGGCCCAACCAGCTCCAGTTGCGTTTCATGTACTCCAAGAGGTCGTAGTTGTCGCGCCAGTAGGGAGCAACTGTCGGGTCGATCTCTCCGGTCACCTTGTCCCACATCGGTTTGAAATACCCGTCTTCCCCGATCGGTCCGAATACCGCTGACCAGATGTCGAGTTGTTGCCCCGAACGCCCTTTGGTGCCCTGTGCCAGCTCGTAGTAGTTGCGTTGCTTCGACGTCATTCTCATTGTGCCGTCGGTCTCTCGCGAATTGACGGTCGGTACGCGGTACCACTTGTGTAGCTTGTAGTAGGCGTTCACATCCTCGTAGATGTTGATGCCCTCCACGTTGGTGAAAGTGACCGGGTCGGGGCAGTACGACCACACTCCGCCGAAATCATCCGGATGCCAGACCTGCAGCGCCAGGGATTCCCAACCGCCTGTAGAACCTCCATCCAGCAGACGTCCCCACGGCTCGGTGATCACGCGGTAACGACGCTCTAGTTCGGGTATCAACTCCTCCATGATCGCATCGCCGTAGGGACCCACGTTGACCGAGTTCATGGCATACGAGTCGTCGAAGTAGGGATTGGGGTGCTGGAACGTCACCACGATGAACCTGGGAAAGTCATCCCGCATCCAGTCGGTGTAGAGCTGGCTGCCAACCGACCACTGTCTGAGCGGCGGTCCCAACGAGAAGTGGCCCTGCCTGTAGAGCACGGGATATCGGATATTGGTTTCGGCATAGTCTCTGGGTAACAGCACAGTCGCGCCCAGGTATATGGGGCGCCCCCAGAATTCCGTCAGCATCGGGCTCTCGAACTTGAATCGCTGCACCCATTCGTCGTCCGGCGGCAGCTCGATTGGAGGTATCACGTTGGAGGTCACGAGTTCGACGTCGAAACCCTCGGCTGGGTCGAGTCTGACTCTCTGCACGTCCGAGTAGAGATTCCCCGGCGAGATGTTGAAGTGTTGTCCCTCCCACTGGTCGTCGTGCATCCAAAGTACGTGACCGTCGGCCCGGCGGAACTCGGAGTAGATGTTGATCATCGCCTGCACGTAGTATTCACCCGCCGGGAGGTCTCTCAAGTTGTAGATCGGAGATCCGAGATCGGAGTCGTCGATCACTCCCTCGGTGCCAGGCGTGAGGCGTTCCACATCGTGGCCGAAGAACGGGACGCCCAGTCTCCCGATCTGGAGACGGGGCTCGCGCTCTCTGTTTCGTGCTATCATCACGAACAACCGTCCCGTTATCGGCTCGTCGTGGACCGACGCCGGAAAGGAGATGCGGAACTGCGTGACCGGCTCCTGCTGCGACACGGCCGGCGCAGCGAAGAAGCTTGGGAAGACGAGAAGCCCGGCCGCCGCTGCAAGCGCGCCGAGTCTTCCTGTGGTGCGTATCATCGCAATAACTCCTTACCTCTGAACGAAAACGGGCCTGTTCCGGCCGGACCGGCGAGTTACCAAACCGGCCGGTCAAGCTCCTCCAGATGTGTCACACCCGGCAGTGGGACCTGTTTTCCTTTCAGATAGAAGTCGAAGTAGTCCAGCATGTCCTGATACATCTCGATTGTGTTGGCACGCCCGCGCACGTAGTACGTCTCACCCTGATAGGCCTTGTAGCGGAAGGTCTTGTATTCCTTCTGCATCATCCGTGCGAAATCGCGCATTTGAGGCGATTCCGGGTAGCGTCCCTCCCCGTGCAGTATGAACGCCGGGGTGCCAACGTCCTTGATAAAGAAGTAGGGTGAGTGCCGGTAGTATTTTTGCCGGTTCTCCTCAAAGGGGCCGAATTCGAACTCCATCTGTTGGATGTGCCGGAACTCGCCGTCTTCCATGAAGCCCACGCGGTTGGGATACCCCGAGGCTGGAATCGCCGCCTGGAAAGCTCCGGGCGCAAACGCGATCGCTCCGGCGGACATGTGCCCACCATAGCTGCTGCCGGTTATTCCCATATGGTCCGGATCGATATACGGCAGCGTCTTCAGGTAGTCCACTCCGGCAAGCATATCTTCGAGATCGCACCTTCCCCAGCAGCCGTTGTTCGCGTCCTCGAATTCACGGCCGTATCCAGATCCGCCGCGGAAGTTGGGCATCAAAACCACATAGCCGCGCTGCGCGAAGAACTGTGCGAGCCGGTGGAATGAATCCACGTTCTGACTGGTGGGGCCTCCGTGGGATATGAGTATCCCGGGAAATCTCTGCCCTCGCTCTATCACGGCCGGTTTGTACTGATACGCCCAGATCGTGAGTCCGTCGGTGCTTTCATAGGAGATCTTGTCGGGCTCGAGTAGCTGGTCCTCTATGTTGCCCACCAATGTGGACCGAGTGAGTTGTCGGGTGTCGCCGGATCGAACCGAGACCACATACAGATCGGTGGGTCGAGAAGTATTGCCGAACGTGTAGCTGATCTCGCTGCCGTCAGGCGACCACGCCGGATTACCAACGACGCCGTTTTCCGGATCTACCAATACCCGAGGACGTCCGCCGGACGCCTCCACGATCCGGAGATCGAACGTTCCGTTGTGATTCTCGACATACGCAACGAAGCGACCGTCCGGAGATCTGACCGCATCGGATTGGTCTGCTTCGGCAGCCGCCAACTGCCGAGGCTCACCGCGGCCCGTCGGCGCGATCCAGTAGTTTATCCACCCGCTTCGATACGACGGGAACATCACCGTCTCACCGTCCGGAGAGATGTCCGGATATCCGAACTCGCGGCCCGCACCGTAGTCGAAGAAGTCTCTGTCCCGAACGACCAGGCGGGGGTTTTCGCCGTCGGCAGTGATCTCGATTACGTCATGATCGGCCCAACGGGAATCCAATGTGACGTAGAGAATGTGTCTCGAATCGGGCGTCCATGTCGGGAAGACCTCGTACTGATCTCCGTCGGTCAGGCGATGCTCTTCCCCTCCCGGTACCGATACCTTCCATACGTCGTAGTTGCCGTATCGGTCACCCGCGTAGGCAATCCAGTTTCCGTCCGGGGACCAACTGAAGGAATTGATGCGGGCACCGTTGGCGGTGATCTGCATCTCTCTACCGTCCTCCATCGAGAACAGCCAGATCTCTGGGAATCCCGAAGCGTCGGATATGTACGCGAGCCACCTACCGTCAGGCGAGAACCTGTATTGCGACGAGGCCAGGAAGTGACCGGCGCCTGCACTGGTGATGGGTACGCTCCGAGGAAATTCCCCGTGGGGTCCTATCGCCATCAATCCAGATCTTGCTAGGGAGGTGGCATAGAGAATCGCCGAACCGTCAGGGAACCACTGCGGTGTCTCCCCGGTGTTCACCACTGATCCGATGTCGACGAGTTTCTCCAGAGGTATTCGCTGGTTTGATTGTGCGAACGCGGGAAACGCAATAACGCAAAGCAATGCGATTATCGGCGTGCCGCGGCGGCGCAAGAATGTGACAAATGACATCCAAAACCTCCGTGTGGATACGGCCTTGACATCTCTCCAGCCGGGGCATTGCGTGCCGGAATGGAGAGCCGAAGAAAGGGGCTGCGCATGCGGCGTAAGATGCTGCGCAACCCCTTTGTTGATACATACGACGGTGCACTACGAAGCCGTCACTGAGTCGTCACGAGCCCCTGGTGCGTCTCGCATCCTGTCGGTTCAAAGTTGCGTTGCGTGCACTCGTCTGCCGAGAGCGGTATCCGTTCGTAGATTCGATCTCCCGGGCCCCGTGGGCCGACGAAATCGAGCAAACGGTCGAACCGCCTCAAGTCGACCCAACGATGTCCCGCTTCGAAGAACAACGAGTATCGACGGTTGTAGAGGATCTCGTCCTCAAACGCCTGGTCTCCAGGAAACGCTGCTATGGGATCCAGGGTACCGGAGTTCACACGCACCGCGTTGATATCATCCATAGCGCCACCCTGGTCACCGGTCTGCCAACGCGCTTCCGCCCGGATCAGGATCAACTCCTCGTTCTTGATGATGGGAATCGGAGCCTCGGAACTGTAGTGAACATTGTTCCCCAAGTTGGAGGTGACTCCCGTGTGCGTGATGTACGCGGCCTCGAAAGATTTGTCCGCTAGACGCTGGTCGATCTCGTTGCTCGAGTTGTACTGCGCGTCGACCACGAGGTTGGTGTCGAGCAGGAAACGAAATCCCGCCGGGTCGTAATACGGGTTGATTATGTCACCGGGATTCGTACTGTAGTTGCTCCAAGCCCCAAGGGTCATGTCGGCCTGGGGGTCGATGAAAGATTCGTCCAGCGCTGCAAGCGCGGTGGCATAGTCCTCCATCTCGATAGCGGCACGCGCCTTCAATGCCCGGTTCACCTGGATGAACGTGGCAGGCGTGTTGAAGCCGTCGAAACCGGGAGACAAGAGGAACGGGAACTCAGATCCGCCATTCGCCAGATGAGTTCTTGCTTCATCGTAGCGATCGAGGATGTAGGCAAAAGCTTCCGATTTGGTAGCTATGGGTGCGAGCCCTTCGGACCTGTCGCGATCGGTGTCAATGACGATACCGTATGTGTCCTGCACTCTGAGCTGTGAATGCAACAGGTAAGCCTCGCAGGTCTTGGCCCACCCCCGTATGGCTTCCTTGTCTTCCTCGGGCATTAATTCGACTGCATCGAGCGCATGCAGCAGACTGTTGATTGTGCGGATGTTGGTGTAAGTACCGCCCCAACCCAAACCGTTTACCCATGAGCCGGGCGATACAGCATCGTCGAACTCGTCCAACACCGTGCGCGCAGCCGCCAGGTAATAGGCTTCGCGCGCGTAGTGTGAAATCGTTCGGAGCTTGTCGTCGACGGCGTCTCGATAGCTGTCGATCAACCCCTGTGCGGTGGAAATGACAATCCCTCGGGACGGGTCCTGCTCTAGCTTTTCGACACTAGGGCTGTCCTGGTATCCCAATTCGTAAGAGCCAAGAATCGATTCGCATGCGGTTAGAAACAATACCATGGATCCGACCGCAGCGATATTGCGTAGTAATTTCATTTTTCTCCTCGCCACGGTTAGAAGCTCAAGTCAATAGCCAGCCAGAACGACTTGCTCGACGGGTACGCCGCGAACTCGCGCGTCCACTGCACGTTGTTTGCCGCCTCCGTACCGCTGTTGTAATTTGCCACGGCTGGATCGTTGCCGGGATAGAAGTCTCCGCCTAAAATACTCTGGGTGGTAAACAGATTCCTGGCGCTGAAACGTATGTTTGCGCTTCGGATACCTTCCCACAGTGAATTCACCAGAGAACTCGGCAGTTGTATGCTGGCCGAGAGTTCTCGCATCTTGATGTGCGACGCGTCGCGCGTGTAGTTGCGCGGGTGAGTGCGCATGAATCTCCTGCGGATCACACCCTTTTTCTCGCCCGTTTCAGGATCAATTTCGTCGTGGTCGAATGCGTTCTTCTGGTTGTCCCAGTGACGCCACGTGCCGAGGTTGATCAACCCGCCCTTTTGTGCGTCAATGGTGGTCGAGAGCGTAACGAGACCGTATTGCAGCGTGCTGTTCAAGCCAGCCGTCCAGCGAGGCTCGCCATCGCCCTGCTTGGAGATGAAGGTTTCCGGCGCGTCGGTCATCCCGGTGCCTGGCACTGTGTCGTATGCTACCCACTGTGTGGCGGATTCGCCTTCCTCGATGACGATGGCGCCTTGGCTATAGCCTCCGCTGGCTCTGAAAGTCTCTACGGGTAGGTCGAGGACCTTGCTTCGGTTCAACGAGAAGTTGCCGTTCAGTCTCCAGACAACGTCAGTCGTGACAATGGGACTGGTCGAGATTACGGATTCCAATCCCCTCACCCTGATCTCGCCACCGTTGAAGATCTCCGATGTGAAGCCCAGAGACGGGGCGAGAGAGCGCTGCAACAACAGGTCTTTGACATTCTTCTGATAACCCGTCAACTCCACCAGGACCCGGCCGTCGAACATCTGCATGTCCACGCCACCCTCGACCTCGATCTGCCGCTCGGGCTTGGCTTCGGCGTTGCCGGCCTGATTGTTGATCACCAAGCCGCCGATGTTGGTGACGAAGGTCGTGTTCATGGTCGTGAACTTCTGACCGTATCTGGGGCGATTGCCGGTCTGACCATAGGCGGCACGCAGCTTCACTTCGTCGAACATACCAAGGGCCCGATTGCGGAACTCGAACCGGTACGATCCCGAGGCCTTGGGGTAGAAGTAGAACCTGTCGGTGTAGGCGTTGTTGCTGCTGCGGTCCGCTCGACCGCCGACCGTGAGCAAGAGTCGTTCACTTAAAAGGAGCTCCTCCTGCGCAAAGAGGCCGAAGTCCTTCACCGTAGAATTTACCTCTTCGATGAGCTGAGACTCGCCCGCAGTGAGGTTGTCCGTGCCGCCTACCAATCCCCGTGCCGCGTTGCGGGCGATGTTGATGTCCTCGAACTCGTACTGAATGCCGAACGAGGTGGTGGCGTTGAGCCAACCGGTACCAGGGACGTAGGTATGTACGGCATTGAAGTTGATATTGGTGTTCAGGTTGTTGGCGTTCGAGAGTACCCGGCTGCCCGGTAGTCCGTCATCGTCCTCGAAGAAGAGCTCCGGTGGGGACAGCAGATCGAAGTTCTGCGTCCACTGGTCGAAACCCCCGTTCACGCTGAACCGCAGCTCGTGCTCCGCGGCCATGATCGCCTGCCAGTCGGCACGACCGCTCATGATGAAACGCCACACGGTTTCGTCACGACGCATGACATCGGCTGTCTGTAGCGGATTGCTGGCCACAAACGGGTTCTCCGGATAATCCCCACCTTCACAGACGACCTGCTTGGAGCCGTCCGGACACGTGGGCCGCAGGTCGAAGAAATTGGGATGGTGCGGCAACACGAAGTAATAGCTGGTTCCCGAGTTGTCGTTGCCGAACATGCCGCGGTCGTTGGCCGTACGCAGTACCTCGGCGCCCGTGGAGATAGTGAACCGGTCGCCGATGTCCTGGTCCAGGTTGATGCGGAGGTTGGCCTTCTGCGCGTACGTTTCTACAACAATGCCGGGCTCGTCACGGTAGAATCCGGACACGTAGTAACGCGTGGTCTCGGTTCCCCCGCTCATGCTGCCGCTGGTTTCCCACTGTAGAGGATTCTGGCCGGCTATTTGATCTTCCAAGCAGACCGGGTCGTAGTTCGGCGTCCAGTATTCTTCCGCCTGTGGGCCAAACGCGTCGACTGCGTCTTCCAGCGATGTGAAGTAGCGGCCGCAACCGTGCGAGAACGCCCGCGTGGGGACGCCAAACGATTGGCGCAGGTTGAACCTTGGCGCTCCAACTCTGCCGCGCTTCGTGGTAATCAAGATGACGCCGTTGGATGCCTTGGATCCATAGATCGCCGCTGCGGAAGCGCCCTTCAACACCTCGACGTTCTCGATGTCGTTGGGGTTGATGTCCGCGATCCTGTTGACGGGATTCATCTGCGACGAACTGGAAATGCTGCTCCGGCCCGCCGCAAGAGAGACCGCGTTCATGCCGCCGTCGAAGCCGGCGTTGCTGACGATAACGCCGTCCACCACGTAGAGCGGCTGGCCCGACCCGATGATGGACGTGATGCCGCGCAGCCTTACGCGAGTGCCTCCACCCGGTGCACCGGAGTTCTCACGGATCTCCACTCCAGCCATTTTCCCCGCCAGCATCTGGTTCATGCTCGCGGCCGGGACCTGGGCGAGGTCGGAAGCGTCCACTGTTGCGACAGTGTTGGCCAGGTTGCGCCTTTGCTGCGCAGTCGAGAATCCGGTGACTACTACCTCGTCCAACCTCAGGATGTCTTGGTTCATCGTGACCACGTCAACGGTGTTCGTTCCTTCGGGGACGGTTACCGTTACTCTCCGGTAACCGATCATGCGAAAGACCAGTTCCACCTCATGGCGCGGCACAGAGATCGTAAAGACACCTTGATCGTTCGTGAAAGTGTTGATCGTTGTGCCCATCGCGAGCACTTCCACACCTTCCATGGGCTCACCCGCGCCGTCAACCACCCGGCCCGTGAGGCCCCTGGTTTGCGCGACCGCAGTGCCCGCGCCGGCACAGACAAGCAATGCCAACACTAATGAAAGCTTGCGCATTCAAGCACTCCTTTCTGAGAGTTCACTGACACCTGCATTGTTGAAGCTGAGGCGGGAAAAACCCGCCAATCGGAACGATTTGGAGCACGGCTCTACTCGCTTATCGGAAAACCTCCTATTCTTGATGCCGTTGGGTTGTGAAAGCGCTTATGTTAAGGCCGCCGGTGACCGGTACCTGCAACCTAGCCACCGCGGCTCGACTTGTCGGCAGATCTTCTCGTCAGGGAATGCCTGCGGAATTCCCAACCGAACGCGATACGCCGCTACTGAATTGCGGGTCTTGCTGTCTTGACGTACCGGGGTTACCGTTTTACCCCAGGAACTTGCGTTAAACCGGTAATGAGCGACAATCATTGTACGCCTGAAGCTACACACATTGCACGCGAGGTCAAAATACCCTTTGAAGAACAACGATCGGTGGCGATAGTCTCCCGCAGTTCGCCTGCTCCCAAATCCGGATTTCCCAACCACTTGTCGTTTGCCCATAACCTGCGCAACCTCCTTCTCTCGGCGAACATGAGCAACAAGGAATTCGCCAAGCTGGTGAACACCAGCGAGGGGACGGTGTCGCGCTGGGTACACGGGAAGCAACGGCCCGGCAGGAGGCGGATAGCGGCGATGGAGCGTCTGTTGGCGGTGGATCCGGGCACGCTGGGATCTCTAGCTCAAGAGACGCTCGAGGACTCGACTCGACCTGATCCCGCAGCAAGTCCGTTTGGTGAATCCACGCCACAGAACGGACCCCCAACGCCCACCGAAGACGAGAAGCCTGACACCGTCATGTTGGAATTCAACCGCTGGCTCGAACCGTTCATCCGGAGGGGGTGCACGTTGCGACCTGTAGACGCGGTTGAATGGATGCAGCGGATGTGGAGGGCGAACTCGTTTGGAACGTCAAACATTTCCTCGGGGCCCCGTAGGAAACCGCTGGATCAAGATATCGAACTGGACATCGATGTGCAGCCCGGTACGGGCATCGCTATCACCACGGTTTCCGGCCGGATGGTAGTGGTGAACCAGGCTCTGGCCGACATTCTGGAATTGACACGTGAAGAGATCGTCGGCTGCTACGTCTGGGAGTTCAACGCCGCTGAATACCGGGAAGTCGGCAAAGCCCGTGTTCGCGATCGGCTCACG
>CAZOJI010000065.1:0-3091 GCA_964580055.1 uncultured Gemmatimonadaceae bacterium
CGGGATCTGTCAATGAAAGTGAAACACCCGCTGTTTAGAGTTTAGTGAGCAATCACGAGCGATGTTACCTCCTTTTTCGGCTCACTCACCAATGAATCTCGACCACGTCTCCCTCTTCCAGAACGTGGGCCGCCTTTACCGACTGACCATCGAAGACATTGACTCCCCACACTCGCGCGAAGCGCAGGCCCTCGGCGACTTCCTTGTGAATCGCCTTGGCGAGGTCGCCCACTGTGGAGCCCTTCCGCAGCGTGAATGGTTGCTCACGATCTACTTCCTTGCCCGGCTGTTTCGAGTAGATACGGATGATGTCGAGCGCTTCGAAGGTGCGCCGAGAGAGTTCTTCCAGCCTCCACTTATCCGAAGTGGAAACCGGGATCAAGGGCAGGTCGGTCTCCAGGAGCTCATCGAGCGCCTCAAGATCTCCCTCCGCTCCCTCTTTGTCCATTCCCGTGACGACCAACAGAGTCGGTTTATAAATCCAGCCGGGGCGGCCTTCCGCCGGCATGCCCGATGACGGACAACTCAGCCCAACAGCCTTTTCAGCGAGTAGTTGAGTCGCGAGTTCGTAACCAACAAGTGGTTGCTCGATAGAAACAACTAGCCAGACCAGATCACATCCCCGCACAACGTCGTAAACCCAAGACTCCACATGTTCTTCACAGAGGGGCGGCATGTCCACGAGCTGTATGGCTATGTCCTCGTACGGCATCATCCCGGGGGTCGTATCCCGAGTAGTCAGGGGATAGTCGGCAACTTCGGGCTCTGCGTGTGTCAGTGACACGACCAAGCTCGATTTCCCTGAATTGGGCATCCCGGCGAGCACAACCTGGCCGGCGCCCTCCTTGGGTACCTTGTGGCTGAATCCTTTTGCTCCACCCTTCTTTACCGGCTCGCGCTTGAGCTTTGACAGGCGCGAGCGCAAATCGGCCTGGAGCTTGTCCGTGCCCTTGTGTTTGGGAATCACTCGGAGCATCTCTTCCAGGGCGGCGACCTTTTCCTCGCGAGTGACGGCGCTTCGGAACTTGGCCTCGGCTTCCTTGTAAACAGGCGTAAGGTTGGCAGGCATACACTGGCTCCTCGAAGAACACACCCACTCACCATGCGGCAACTAACGTACTCTAGCTTGTATCGGAGCCGATCACTCTGCAAGGTCTTTCGCGGATTGGCAAGGTGAGTCCCTCGCGATCCGCTTCCAGGTGCCGCCGCCCCCCCTCCGGAAAGGCTACCTCACACTCTCCCGTACGTTTAGGTACTTTGTCGCTACGCACAAGAGCAACGCCGGCGCCCCTTGAAAAGTCGTCAGCGTTGTTCCCGCAAGGAAACAGCTGAACAATTCTGGTGGAGGTCCATGATGTCATGGCAACTTCATGATCCGCTTCGCTATGTCGCAACCATCGTCTGCGTCTCGTCCATCACTCTGGGAGGTTGCCGCGGCGAGCCGGAGGTCGCTGCGGATCTCGTGCTGCTGGACGGCAAGGTGGTCACCGTTGACGAGAGTGTCCCGGACGGCGAGGCAATCGCCATGAAAGGAGACACGATTCTCGCCGTTGGATCCAATAGAGAGGTCAGATCCTATGTCGGATCAGAGACGGAGGTGATCGATCTGGATGGCTATCTCGCGATACCCGGCATCATCGAGAGCCACGCCCATTTCACCGGCATAGGCAACGCCAAGATGCAGCTCAACCTCATGGAGGCTTCCAGTTGGAACGAGATCGTGTCGATGGTGGAAGCGGTCGTGGGGGACGCTGCCGCGGGAGAGTTGATCCGCGGTCGAGGCTGGCATCAGGAGAAGTGGAGTCAGCCCCCTGAGCAACACGTCGACGGGGTACCCACTCACCATTCTTTGAGTGCCGTATCCCCTGACAACCCAGTCGTTTTGACACACGCCAGCGGCCATGCGGCTTTTGCTAACGCCAAGGCTATGGAGATGTCGGGAATCGACAGAAGGACGCGTGCCCCTGAGGGTGGCGAGATCGTACGGGACGAGAACGGTGATCCGATCGGTATGTTTCGTGAGACCGCTCAAAGGTTGCTCAGAGACGCATATGAAGGGGCGGAGGACACGGATCCGCGTCGACTGATCGAGCTGGCCAACGAAGAGGTGATCTCAAAAGGAATTACGACCCTCCACGATGCAGGGACCTCCTTCGAAACGATCGACCTCTACAAAGAGATAATCGACGCCGGCGAGATCGACGTGCGTCTCTATGCCATGGTGAGCAACTCCAACGACCAGCTCGCGGAGCGGCTGCCGGAATACCGCATCATCGGCTACGGAAACAACCACCTGACTGTTGTAGCCATAAAACGACTCATGGACGGTGCTCTAGGTCCTCACGGTGCGTGGTTGCTCGAACCATACGAAGACTTGCCGAGTAGCACAGGACTCAACACCAGCCCGGTTGCCATGATCGAGGAGACGGCGCGTCTGGCCGCTCAGCACCATTTCCAGCTCGCGATACATGCGATCGGGGACCGCGCAAACCGCGAGGTGCTGGACATCTACGAGCAAACATTGAATGCCAATCCGGACTATACCGACTCGCGTTGGCGCGTGGAGCACGCCCAGCACTTGCATCCCGATGATATCCCGCGGTTCGGTGAAATGGGCGTCATAGCTTCGATGCAAGGGATTCACTGCACCTCCGACGCCGTATACGTCCTGGAACGCCTGGGCGAACAACGGGCCGAAGAAGGCGCCTACGTGTGGCAGAAATTGATGGACTCGGGTGCGGTCGTCACGAACGGAACCGATGCGCCCGTCGAGGACGTGGACCCCATTGCCAGTTACTACGCCACCGTCTCGCGCAAACTGAGCGACGGATCGGTCTTCTTCCCCGACCAGCGTATGAGCCGTGAAGAGGCGCTGCGCTCGTACACAATCAACGGCGCTTACGCCGGCTTCGAGGAAGACATCAAAGGCTCCCTCACACCCGGAAAGCTCGCCGATGTGACCGTACTGTCGCGGGACATCTTGACGATACCAGAGGACGAGATCCCGTCCACCGAGGTTGTGTATACGATCATCGGAGGAGAAGTAGTGTATGAGGGGCGGTAGGTAGGGCGGTAGGTCGGTGGGGCGGTA
>CAZOJI010000065.1:3191-16658 GCA_964580055.1 uncultured Gemmatimonadaceae bacterium
AGGAGAAGTAGTGTATGAGGGGCGGTAGGTAGGGCGGTAGGTCGGTGGGGCGGTAAGTCGGTAGGGCGGTAGACAATGCATTTGAACTTGACAAGGGCGGCGGCGGCGAAACGAATTGCGCCGTTGCCGCCTGCGAGGTATGGCGCTTGTCAGCAAGGTTTCTCCTCCTAACAGCCATCGTATTCTTTTTGCAAGCGATGCCGCTGTTGGCGCAGGCGCCTGGATTCTCCACCGGCGCCTGGCAGCGGGTGGAGACGGAGCACTTCACTTTTCTTTACCCCGAAGAGCTCACCGAATGGACCCATTCGATTGCAGGGCGGATGGAGGCAGTCTTTGACGAGGTTGAGGCCCTGGTCGGCTTCGCTCCGGAAGACCGGGTCACGGTTCTCGTGGACGATCCGGTCAACGCTTCTAACGGTGCCATGTACTCGGGTCCCTTGATATACCTCTGGCCTACGCCTCCCAACCCGCGTTATTTGACCGGCGAAAACCGCGACTGGGCCGAGGTTGTGGCAGTCCACGAGTTCGCCCATGCCGCACACCTCACTCGACCTTCCCGGAATCCTCTCCGAAGATTCTTATACTCTCTGGTCCCGGTACCTGTATTCGACATCATGCGGCTCGCTCCGCGTTGGCTGAGGGAGGGCTACGCCACCTACGTGGAGGGCCGGATCACCGGAAGCGGAAGACCGCACGGTGTTTGGCGCCCAGCGGTCCTTCGCACCTGGGCACTGGAAGGGCAGTTGCCGAGCTATGCCGCAATGAACTTTTCGGGTGACTATTACGGCGGATCGATGGCGTACTTGATGGGCTCCGCATTCCTGCAGTGGCTCATCGAGCGCGAGTCTGGGAACGACGAAGTACTGGTGAACCTTTGGCATCGACTCACCGCACGCCAGCGGAGAACGTTGAACGGAGCATTCACAGGTGTATTTGGTGCCCCGCCCTCCGAGCTGTATGGCAGTTTCCGCGTAGATGTCACCGAAAATGCACTAGCCGTTCGTGACTTGGTGGAGGAAGCCGGCGGCGTGGTAGATGGAGAGCTGTTCCAGCGCTTGACGTGGTCGACAGGAGACCCTGATGTCTCACCCGACGGAAAGCTGCTGGCCTTGGCGCTTCGTACCAGATCCCGGCCGTCTCGACTGGTAGTCATGTCCACGACACCCGACACCCTCACCGAATCCCAGCAGGAGTATATTGACGCCATATACGAAGCGGATCCCGACGACGTAAGGCCCGTGCAAAGTCGCCCCAGGCCGCAGAGGCCGTTGGCCATCCTCGAGGCCACCATTGGGCGAGGTTACGGCAAGCCGGCTTTCCTCCCGGACGGCGAAAGCGTTCTGGTGGTGCGGAGCGATCTCGTAGGCAACTCTCGCAGCCGACCCGACCTCTTCCTGTGGGAATGGAAAGCGGACAAGCTCCATCGAATCACTCGCGGCGCCGCAATTCGCGAAGCTTCTCCTGCACCGGACGGGACTTGGGCTGTCGGTCTCCAATGCCTCTTTGGCGGCTGTAACATCGTCCGAATTGACCTGGGCTTGGGTGAAGTCACCACACTTGCTCCTAGCGATCCGACTCGGCCCTACTATCACCCGCGAGTTTCTCCCGACGGCAGTAGGATCGTCGCGAGCGTACAGCACGAGGGACTGTGGCGTTTGGTGAGTATGGATGTGGATGGATCTGCGGAGCGGCTGCTGGGCCCGGCTGACAGGGCTTCCCGGTTTGATGCGGAGTTCTTGGATGATGGTGAATCGTTGGTTCTCAGCTCCACGCTGGGAGGCATTCACAACCTCGAGCTGCTCGATTTGGCGACCGAACGAGTGAGACCGCTTACGAGGGTCCTGAGCGCGGCAGTAGCACCCGCACCGTCTCCGGGAGATCAGATCTTTTTTCTCGCTCTGCACAGCCGGGGTTGGGATCTGAGACGCATCGTCAGAGGCAAAGCACCTTCCGGCCAGGTCGTATTCATCGACTCCACGCTCGCACCGGCAGCACCTGTCCACCCCACCGACAGACCGGAGCTTGCTCGAACCAACCTGGGGCCGGTTAGCAGCTACGGGCTGGGACCGCGGTCTTTCTTGCCGCTGCCTCTCTTCGACGGCAGCATCGAGGGGTGGTCGGCAGGTCTCGCCCTCCGCAGCACCGACCCTATCGGAAAGCTCGCCTGGCAACTCCGGGGTTTGTACGGATCAGGAGGCGGCTGGCGGGGTGGAGCGGCGGAAGCGCTCTGGCGCGGCTTCCGCCCGTGGATCCGCATCCAGGGCTTTGCCGTGGATGGACCACTCGCGACGGGCATGGGAACGGCGGCGCCAGGTCTCGAAAACCCGCTCGACGACGACTATATGGGTGGCGCAGCAGTGCTCGAGTTCCGGCATCGCCAACTATCCTCGGCGCACCGATTCGAACTGGGCGGCAGCGCGGGTAGGCTGGACGCCGATCAGGCACGGGTTCTTGGATTCGCGGAGTACGGATTGGGGCTCCTCCAGATGCAAGGAAGGCGACGTTTCACCCAGTCGCTTGGACTGCATGCCGCCGCCGGGCGAACCGGAGCAACGGACTGGACCAGGTGGCGGGTTTCCGCCTCTGCGGCCGTACGACTGAGTAGAATCGGACTGGGCGTTACCGGTTTGGTTTCCGGAACCGACGCTCCCGCGAATTCGGTAGAGGAACTGACTGTCGGCGGCACCCGGCCGCAGCTCTTTTCACCCTCCATCGCTTCGTTTCGTATCTCTCAACCGGCGCTCCCCGTTGGAACCCTTCGCGGCAATCACGTCCAGATTCTCCAGGCAGAACTCTCCAGCAGTTTGCCGTTCGAAACATTCTTTTGGACCGGGAATGCCTCGGATGACGGCCGCGGTTGGTACCGGTTGGCCGGAATCGAGTTCGAGAGAACCCTCCCCGAGATGTCCTACCTGCGGCTACCCGGCCTGTCGGCCCGACTGGGAGTAGCCCGCATGTTGACTGAGCCACACGACGGCGATTGGCATATGTGGGCCACGGTGGCGTACAGGCCGTAGGAGACGTGTGAGGGCGCTCGGGAGCTAGTTTCTGGGGCGCGCGAGAAACCCGACAGCGGCAAGTCGTCGCATTGGGCAGCGCAGCCCCACATGACTTGGCTACTTGTCAGGTTCATCTGTGACGGATCATTGCTTCGCCAACCACTCCCGCGCCAGCCGCAGCACTCGATCCACGTCGTCTGTGTTGTTGTATACATGGAGTGAAAAGCGCAGCACGCCGCGTCGCACGGCTAGTCTAACATTGTTTTCGAGGAGGTGGTCGTGGAGGGAGTTCATCCTCGGATCGTCCGCGGTGTAGTGGCGTCCTCCGCCGCTCGTTCCCACCGAGACTATGTGTCCGATATGCGGACCGGGCGGCCCGCCGGCTACAGGAAGCTCCAGCTCCAGGAATCCCTCGATGAGCCGCGAAGCCAGACCCTGCACGTACTTCTCGATTGCCCGCGTCCCCAGTTCCCGGATGAATGCCATTGAGGCCTCAGCGGCCGTCACTCCCAGGTAGTTGTAGTTACCGAGGTCGAACCGTCTCGCGCCGCGCGCATATTCCATCCGCTCGACATCCATCGCCGTCTCGTGCCTGTCGGCGTCAAGTGCAACTCCGAACCTGGCCAGGTATACCGGCTGTATGTTGTCGGCCCACTCCCTGCGACAATAGAGGAAACCGGTGCCGTAGAACCCCATCATGCCCTTCTGCGTGGCGACCGCGAGTCCGTCTACATCCATCTCCTTCACATCCGTGTCCACCACGCCGATGGATTGGGCCGCGTCGACCAGCAGAAACGAGCCGACCTCCCTACACTTTTGGGCTATCGGGTCGAGTTCCGTGATAAAACCAGGTGAGAACGAGATCGTGGGAACCGTCACCAGGCGAGTCTTTTCGTCCATTGCCTCTACGATACGCTCGGCCGGAAGGCGCCCCTCATCGGGCGGGACCGGGCGCGCCTCGACACCTAGTCTTCGGTTGAGGTTCAACCATGGATACACATTGTTGGGATGCTCCAAATCGGGGCAGAAAACAACGTTCTCCCCCGCGGCCCATGGTAGCGAAGCCGCAATTGCATTCAGGCCCTCCGAAGCGTTCTTTGTGAAGCCTACTTCGTCCGGGTGGGCGTTGATGAGCCTAGCGAAGCTCTCGCGTGTCCGCTCGATCATGGCCAATTCGGCATGCTTCTGCCAAGTGCCGTATTGGTGGCTGTCAATGTAGGAATCCACGGTTTGGCGCAAGCGAGTGGACAGAAGTCCGCGAACCGCAACGTTCATGTAGGTCATCTTCTCGGTGGCCGGGAAGAGTTTGCGCACCTCTTCCGGGTTGATTGCGGCTACGTTCTCATTCATACGAGTTCCGCTCCTCGGGCGGCCGTAGCGTGTAAACAGGTTGGTTGGCGACCGTATTATGGGATAGTCCACTGATGGCCGAGGTAGTCGAACGCGCGCGCCATCAACAGCTCGAAATAGCGGTCGAAGTTCTCACGGGTGAACGGCACCCAGGAGTCTGCTCGAGCCGGGTTCCCCTCTAGGATCTCACCGTTGGGCCGAATGGTGTGACCGACATTCCATTCGAATTGCACGGAACCGATCCCCGGTACGCTCAGCGTGTCGGCCCATTCCCAGGTATTGCTGTATCCTCCCATGGTCATCCCGATTGTGTGGATTCCCGTCTGTGGGTTGTCCACCGCCATTGCGGCGAACTGATCGAGATTGGAACCACCCCAAGGGAACAGGAGCATCACCTTCTCACCCGTGAACCGTGGCTCGGACGGGTTCATGTACCCGTCGCTGCCGCGAGGAAAATTCCGCAGTTTGAACGGCTCGTTCGTTGTGTATGACCGTTCCTCCGCAACGGCGTCATCAATCCATTCTTCGACAGCCGGCCCGTAATTGCTCTTGTTTGCCAGGACGAAGCGAAGATCATCCACACGAACGTTGCCAAAAGTGGTCTTGAACGGCGCGTCCGCCAAGGCTCGCACCACCAGCTCGCTGCCGGTGCCGCCGCTTCCGTGCGTGCCATCGACGATCACGTCGTAGCCGAGCGCTCCCTCCTCCGCCGCCACCGCCATGAGATCGCTGATGCTCTGCTTCGTGTCTTCCAGATCGTACCACTCTATCAACGCGACCCGAATGCTGCGGTTCAAGTAGAGCGCAGCATCGAGTTCATTATCGAACACCAGTTCGAATCCAAATGCTTGGTAAAAGCTTCTGTAGTGATCTGCATTTGGCGCCCGGTCGCCGGCAATGACAGGGTCGTACATCCAAGGCACTTCCTGGGCCGACTCATTATCGTAATTCAACGTCACCTCATACCACTCACCGCTCACCCGATTCTCCAACAGGTACGAGACGGAATCGTTCTCCGCATAAAGCTCCGGTCCGAATAGAGTATTCTTTGCGGACAGATATGTCGGAGCCTCACGGATTCGAATATGTCGACGCGTCGAACCCAGGAGATATGGTTCCAAAAGCCACATGTATTCCGCCGTGGGGATTCCGTTCACGGCGAGGAGCCGATCTCCTCGGTTCACACCCATATCAGCGGTTGCCTCTGTGAGGTTGGCTACGAAGAAGAAGGTCTGCGATTCGTCCTCGAGGTCCGGGTAGAACTCGATCGGTGCGAAGCGGTTGTCTACCGCGTCAGCAGTGATGTCGAGGCGCAAATGCCGGTCCCTGCGAAGGTGATTCAGCTTGTGGACCGCGCGGAGCATCTTCGTGCTCGTGTCCGCCATGGCGAATTCGGCACGGATGCCGCGGACCTCGAGTTCCCGTTCGTAGGTGGTCCCCAGGGCCTCCCACTTGACTGGCGACCAAGCAGTGCGAACTCTGGTCTTTGCAACGAACTCGTCGAAAAACCCGGTGCGTTCATTGTCCTCGTGAGGGGGCCTTGGAATGATCTCGAAGCTCCACTCGTCACTCCATTCGCCTGCACCGCCGAGGCTGCGAACTCGCCACCTATGCGTGCCGAGAGCCAGTAGCGTATCGAAGCTGGTTCCGCCCGCGACGATCTGCAACGTTCCATTTAACTCGAGTTCGTATGAGGTCGCCTGGCAGCCACGGTCCGGTAGCCACAGCAATGACACATACCGACGGGTGCGCTCTGCACCGTCTGAAGGATAGACTAGCCTGAGAGTGCTGCTATTCGGGCACGAAGTCTCAACGGTTTCGGCCCCTGGAAGCGCGGAGTCGTTGGAGGCCAATGCGATCCTACCAGTTGAGCTGGCCCTGGCGATCGGGTCGATATCCGGCCATTGCATGGCGAACACCGGCTGGGCCATCGCCACGAGCCCGATCAGTATCGGGTATGGCGGCAGGCGCCGGCCACTCGGAGGCCTGGCAGTTCTCGTCTGGTTGGCACGCATATCGTTCTATGATTACCGGCAGTTTTTGAATAACTCAAGACCGGATAAGATCCCGGCGTCGCGCGATCTAGTCAAGCCAGGGTTGGAATCGCTACCGACGCCGGGTCGAGACGCGACCAGGTGACAGTGTGCGCACGCACTCGTAGTATGAATCACGAACCGGACATCGCACACACTGGTAACAGCAGCTGGAGACTACTACTCATGGGTAGAATGGATCGCAGGCGTTTCATTGGAGGGCTGGCCGCAGGCACTACCGGCTGGGCGAGCGCAGCGGGAAGCCGGTTTCCCCTGGGAACATCCCAAGGTAGCCCGCAACCGTCGCGCGTCGAACGCGGCCTCGCCAATGCGATGCCGACCATTCAATCCGCACTTCGTGAACCTGCGTTCCGGCCGCTGCCTCTGGGTTCTATTCGTCCTAGAGGCTGGCTGGCTCGCCAACTTCGTATCCAGGCCGCTGGCCTGAGCGGACATTTGGACGAGTTTTGGCCCGACGTAGCCGACAGCAGGTGGTTCGGCGGGCAGGCAGAGGGGTGGGAGCGCGCACCATACTGGCTGGACGGCGTTATTCCGTTGGCTTGGGTACTGCAAGACACACGATTGATGGAAAAGGTCACCGCACATATCGAGACGATCGTCGAAAACCAACGCTCCGACGGCTGGTACGGACCATATCACGACGCCGGCAGCACCGACGAGCCGTACGATCTGTGGGCCATTCTCCTAGCCAACAAGATGCTGGCGCAGTACCACGAGGCCACTGGCGACGACAGAGTCTTGCATGCTGTCGAATCCAGCCTCAAGACACTGGCGGGCGGTTTGGAGCAGACTCCACTCCACGACTGGGGGCGATATCGCTGGTTCGAAGGTCTCATCCCGGTCTACTACGTCTACGAGCAGACGGGTGAAAACTGGCTCTTGAACCTTGCAAGGCTGCTCAGAGCGCAGGGTTTTGATTACACCGATTTCTACCGGGGGGAAGACGCAGCTTCCCCCACACCACGCAGAGGTCTGTGGACGTGGGCAAAACATGTAGTGAACACCGGGATGATGGTAAAGGCCGAGGCATTGGCGTGGCGGCTGGAAAGGCGAGCGTATCAACAGGATGAGCCAGCTCGGCTGCTTGCAATACTGGACCGATATCACGGGCAGGTGAACGGGATGTTCACCGGGGACGAGTGCCTTTCGGGCAGGAACCCGGTTCAGGGCACGGAACTCTGCGCCGTTGTAGAGTTTCTCTATTCACTCGAGGTAGTCTGCTCGATTCTCGGTTACCCGTGGCTCGGCGACCGGCTCGAGCGAGTGGCATTCAATGCGCTGCCGGCGACCTTCACACCCGATATGTGGGCGCACCAATACGATCAGCAGGTCAACCAGGTTCAATGCACCTACAATCCGGACCACATGTGGTCCAGCAACGGGCCGGAATCGAACCTCTACGGCCTGGAACCGAACTACGGCTGTTGCACCGCCAACATGCATCAGGGATGGCCCAAGTTTGCGGCCCATCTGTGGATGAAGACAGCGGATGAAGGGCTGGCGGCGGTTGCCTATGCGCCAAGCGAGGCGCAGTTCAGCTCCAGAGGTATTCCTGTGACGGTTACGCTAGATACCGACTATCCGTTCCGTGAAGACCTCGCAGTAGCGGTGGATGTCGAAGCGACCGTCTCATTCCCACTTCTGTTGAGGGTACCGGCGTGGGCTGACAGTGCGACGCTGCAAGTCGAGGGCGAGAGCGAGAGGCGGCTGGAAGCTGGAGTTTTCCATCGTCTGGAGAGAGAGTGGAGTGGGAGCACTAGGCTTTCACTGCGATTCCCAATGAGGCCGAAGGTAAGTGTCCGCTACTACGAGGGGGTCGCTGTCGAGCGTGGCCCTCTCGTGTACTCGCTGGATATCGAAGAGGAGTGGACCCAAATCAACACGGACGTGCCCGGACGTGAGCTACCGCATGGTGATTTCGAGGTACGCCCGGCTTCGCCCTGGAACTACGGGTTGATTTTACCGGAGGAAAACCCGGAATCCGGGGTCAGTTTCGAGGAGCACACTGTCGGTGAGCGCCCATTCTCGCCGGAAGGGGCGGGAACGAGCGGTCACGTTTCGGGCCGCCGGCTTCCCGGCTGGGAGCTCAGGCATGGCTGGGCATCCGAGTTCCACCCGGGGCCTCGAGAATCTGCTGCGCCTGTCGAAGAACTCAGACTGATACCCTACGGTTGCAGCAACATCCGAGTCACTGAGTTCCCGAGAGCGAAACGCTGAGCCACTGTCACGATTTGAGCGCGAACGCGAAGGAATGGCACTTTTCGGGCTCTTCATGACGAGTATTGGTGTTCCAGGTGCTTGTTCAGCGCCAGAGTCGCCTCCTTATATTGGTGTGAACGCTCCAGCATCTTGATATGCTGAAACAACAGCGAGAGTCCCCGCATCCTATCGCGGGAGTACCAAACATGGAGAGGGCATGAACGGGCCAATCCGGAATACCACGAATCACCTGCAGACGGGCCGTCTGAGGACTTCACTCTTTTCGCTGATCGCCGCCGCACTGCTTTGCCCGACGATCGCCTCAGGGCAAGGTCCCCTCGAAACGCCGCTTCGCCAAGAACTCCTTACGCTGCTCACCAACGAGATCTCAGGCCAGGTCGCATTCAACAACCTGGTGAAGCTGGCGGGCGCTCCCTGGATCAGAGACTCTGTGGACCTCTGGGAGGACTTCTACGAGTCGCATGAGATCTACGACATGGTGCGGGCTTATGGCATCGAGACTGTACGGCTCGACGAGTACCCTCGTGAAGGCACATTCATGTATCCGACGGAGGGTGATTTCTGGATCGTCGAGCCGGAACCGCGTCGCGTCGCGCGACTGGCGGCTGATGTTGCGATGATCGCTTACGGATCGCAATCGACCGACGTTACCGCTGAGCTCTTCTACGTGCCGCCGATCTCGGCGCCCGAGATCGCACGTATGTCTGAGGACCATGAGTCTATGGAAGGCAAGGTAGCTCTCATGTGGTCTCACCCGCGCGGCGAGGTGTTCGAGGCATTGGACGCGGCGGGAGTGCGTGCCGTTATCTCATTCAACGCCCGCGAGCGTTACCTCGACCCGGATCAGGTTGTGTACTCGCGAGGCAGCTATTCCCAGGGCGAGAACCTCACACTGGGCATTTCGGTCTCATGGCGGCAGTGGTCTGAGTTGCTGGAAGACGTGCAACGAGATCTCGACCTGGTCGTGCGGTTACATGCAAGAATGGAGGAGGTACCCGACAGGTTCGAGACCGTGTATGCATGGATCCCGGGGACGGAGTCCGACGAAAAGGGAGTAATCTTCACAGGCCACCTCTTCGAGGGCTACACCAAGAGGGGTACCAACGATAACATGGGTGGGCCGGCGATTCAGTTGGAGATCCTCCGTGCTTTGAACCATCTCATAGAGACGGGGCAAATCGAACGGCCTAGGCGTACGATCTCCTTCTTGTGGCCCAATGAGATCTCCGGAACCTACGAGTTCATCAGGCGGGAGGAAGGACTCGTTGACCGGCTCAGCATCAACATCAACATGGACATGGTGAGCGAGAACCTGAGGCTCAACAACTCATGGCTCACCATGAGCGAGACACCGGCCCACCTGCCCAGTTACCTGGATGGTCTGACCAAGTCGATGATGAACTACGTCTGGCGCACGAATGACATCGTATACCTGCGTGACTCGCCGCGTGGACGCCCGGGTGGTCAGTACTTCCCACGTCCGATGTGGGAGAAGAACGGCAGTGGCGACGCGTTCCGATTCTACATCCATGAAGCCACCGGCGGCAGCGACCACATCTGTTTCAACAACTCTTCGGTGGCCGTTCCCGGCATCGAGCTGTTCACCTGGCCCGACCAATGGTATCACGCCGACGTGGATCTGCCCGACAAGGCTGATCCCACCGAGATGAAGCGTGTCGCATTCATCGGTGCGACGAGCGCACTAGTGGCGGCAGACCTGACGGACGAGAGACTAGCCACACTCCTCGACGTGGTCTCCGAGTTCGGGTATGCACGAGTAGCCGAACGCGGATTACCGCCGGCGATGCGGCTCCTGGAAGGAGCCATTGCACCAGACTTGCAAGAGGCTCTGCGGCACGCGCTCAACAGAGTCAACTCGGCGGTGGACAGAGAGATCGGCGCACTGGAATCCATTCGAGAGATCTACACCGGCAGCGGAGCTGCACGAACGGCCGTGGAAGACAGGATTGTTCAGTGGGACCTGTATCGTGACGGTCTAAACAACCAGTTGCTGAGTTATGCCGGAGTTCGCGCGCAAACGCTGGGGACGTCTGCGCCGCGTCAGTTGCCGCCGACACGGGAGGAGCGGCGATACGCGAGTGTAGTGCCCGGCATTCATCCGGACGTCATGGGCAAGCAGTTCTATCTTATCAGATTCGACGCATACGATCGCTACAGCGAGGAACACCCTGAAGCTGTTTCAGAACTCGATCTGAATTACAACCAGACCCGAGAAATCCTGAACTTCATCAACGGGCAACGTTCGGTGACGGAGATCCGCAACCGCGTCGCCGCGATGGCGGGGGACGATCTTACGATCGAGCAGGTAGTGGGGTATTTGAGGATTCTCCGGGAGGTGGGATGGATTGTGGTGAGTGGTGAGTGGTGAGTGGTGAGTGGTTTGTGGGGGAAGGTGGGGCGGAAATGGAAGCGGGGAGCGGTACAACGGGAGACGACGGATGTTGACACGGAAAGGGGAGCGGGGAGCAGGGAGCGGAACCGGACTTGAGACGGTCGAGCTCCTCATCAAAGACTATGTCACGTACAGGCTTTAACCGTGGCACGCTATGGCAGTCTGTCATAGACGCTACAGAAAACGCAGTGCGATGCGGAGCGTTGGAGAAGATTCCGACGAAGAGCGAACACGTCGAGGACCAGGGCATTCGCTTTCAGGTGCACATCGTGCAGCAGCTCGAGCGAAAGCGCGTCGAGAGCATCACGCAGCGCCAGGAGGGTACAAACCCGTTTCTGCCGTACGACGAGAACATGTTCGTGGCGGACGTCTCGGACACGCACGTGTGCCTGCTCAACAAGTTCAACGTCATGGAGTATCACCTGTTGATCGTGACGCGGGAATTCGAGCATCAGGAAACTCTGCTGACTGTTCGCGACTTCGAGGCTATGTGGAACTGCCTCAGGGAGTTCGAGGCACTCGCGTTTTACAATTCCGGCACGGTCTCGGGAGCCAGCCAACCGCACAAACACCTGCAGCAGGTTCCGTTGCCTTTGGGAGGATGTGCGGAGTGCACGCCCATCGATTCACTCGTTGCCGATGCAGAGTTTGACGGCCGGTTCGGCAGGCTACCCACCTTCAACTTCCGTCATGTGCTCTCGCCCTTATCCCATCTTGACGGGAGCCCCACCTCTGATGCAGCGAAGGAGACCGAACAGCTCTATCTGTCAATGCTCAGAACTGTGGACGACGTGGAAACGCCCGGTCCGTACAACCTCCTGGTGACTCGCGACTGGATGCTGTTAGTGCCGCGCTCAGTCGAGCACTACGAGTCGATATCCGTTAATGCCTTGGGTTTTGCGGGCTCGCTGTTGGCGCGGAATGAGGAGGAAGCGGAGTTGATTCGACAGCGCGGGCCGTTAGGGATGTTGGAACATGTAACACTGGGAGATTGAGACATTCCTATAGAGTTCGAGAAACAAGTGCGTCTCTATCCACAAACCGATAGGCACTGACGAGTGTGCCCACTTTCTGAACGGCAGCATCGGGCGGAGCTTACTGCCAACTGAGGCCTTCCGCTGCTCATGAGTTGCGCACCGGCGTTCAATGAGGCGGGAAGCTGATGACGCGATCCCGGTCATTTATCATTCGAGAGTTCCCGGCTACTCAGCGAGCCGTTCGTAAAGCTTGTAACAGTGCCTGCACGGACCGGGTAACCCGGCCTGCTCGGGGTATTCCAGCTCGATGCGGCGCTGGAACGATTGCCTGAATGTCCTGGCAGCATCGCTGCGCCACACTTCCTCGAGCGACCGCCGTTTCACGTTGCCGAAATTCATCTGTTCCAGTACATGCCAATCACCGCACACGTTATGCTCCAATGCGGTACCGGATCGCACGCTTAGGTTCGTCATTACACACGGAGATACGTCACCTTGGTGGGATACGAAGCACGATCTGAGAACGTTTTCCGTGCATACCTTCTGCGGATTGCTGAGGTCCGGCTCGTAGTAGTGCAAACCTATTCCCTCGCTTGCCGCCGTCTCCCTAGTGCGCTCCAAAGTCTCCCGCACCTGAGGCCACAGAGACTGCCGCGCCAGCAGCGACTCCTGAACCAACTCCTTGCGTGAAACCAGGCTGAGGTGGCTGATAACGACCTCACTCACACCCCATTTCACGGCGAGAGCCGGGAGTTCCTGCACCTCCTGCCAGTTGGAACCAGTCAGCAGAAACGCGATATGCACGGCAGGCTCGTTCTGTCCGGAAACCTGCTTTTCTTTTCTCAGCGCTTCGAGTCCAGACTCGATGCGTGCGAGGGTACAGCCGCCACGCAAGCGCTCTTGTGTCGTTGCCGTGGCTCCCGCCAAACTGACCGCCATCACATCCAACTGCGAAGCGAGCAGCTTTGCGCGGTTCTGTCCGGTTAGAAGCGTCCCATTTGTGGCGAAGCCCGCGCGCGCCCCTGCACGCTTCACTCTAGCCACCATGCTCCAGAAGTCGGGATGCAGCAGGGGCTCACCCCATCCCTGGAGGAAGACCAGATTCACATGGGAGAACGCCGGTTCGAGCTGGGCGAAGGTCGCGCTTTCCATCAATCCACCCTGCCAGACGTCTCGATAACACGTGAGCGGGCAGTACGCGCATCCAGCGTTGCATTGCGCCGACACTTCCACCTGAAGCCAATCGAGTTGCCACGGAAAGAGTCGGTTCCAAACCTGCTTTAGGCCGTCGAGCATGGTGCTTAAGGGTACAGTCGAGCCAAATGCGTCCAAAGTTGCGGCAAATACGTATCAGTGCTAACGCGGTTTCGCGGTTGAGCTTACCACCCGATACCGCCAGATTTTAACTATAATCAAACAAACTTGAACCAACATGAAGAGGTGGGGTTGTATGG
>CAZOJI010000066.1:0-16613 GCA_964580055.1 uncultured Gemmatimonadaceae bacterium
GTCATAATGGCATAGTTATCCCATGCTAATGTGAATCTATTTATGAGTGAGCCCTTAGTTCTCTGGGTTGTCCTTGCCGTAACTGGCTGGTGGGGTCTTCGCGGCTATTGAGAGAGATGGACGCCGCCAGCGGCGAGCGCATCGCGCAGAGAATGGCCGATTCTGTATGGGTTGCCCAAGAAGGCACGCCGGTCAGTCGTTCAGTGCAGCTTCTCCAGCAGAGTAGCTCTCAACACACACCGGCACTCGTGTTCGCCGTTGCGCGGAACCGCAAGTGCGCAGCCACCCGGGTCTGACATGAGACAGGTCACAAACCTGCCTGTGCTTTCTTCCTTGTACTGCTTTACGTCGGGTTCGGAGCAGCTATAGTCTTCTGGGCAGTACATCGGGCCCAGGATTTCTTCGATCTTCCTTCTGAGTTCTGGCTCCACGAGCCCACTCCCGTTAGGTGACCGCACGTGCAGATTGTTGTGCGCCTTCACTAAGTCATTTCCGCAGTTTTCGCAACTCCAAAGCCCCTCCCAGCTTCGTTTCCGGGTACAAATGTCCCAAATACGACATACGATGCCCCCAAATCGCACTACTGGAGGAGGTGCCCAGCCATATATTCAAGCGCGAAGACAACTAGGCATCACGGGATTTTGTCATTAGCTGCCAGAGTAACCTCTAAATAGGTGGGCAGATGGACATTCGGATCCTTGTAGGTGCGTCCGCGTTAATACAGTTCGCCGCCGCAGGGGTGGCGCTACGTTTGATACGCGTGACGGGGACGCGCGTATCCTGGATACTGGTTGCATCAGCGATCACACTCATGGGTATGCGGCGCACGATTACCCTTTTGAACGCGCTGACGGGTGACGTTCCTGTGTCACTAGATCCCGTCGCAGAGTCGGTCGCACTTCTCATCTCAATCCTCATGCTGATCGGGCTGGCCAAGATCGGGCCGTTTTTCCAATCCGTGCACGCCGCGTACGAAGACTTGGGCAAACGAACCCGAGCATACAGGACCCTGAGTGCGGTCAACCAAGTGATGCTGCACTCGGTCATCGAATCGGAGCTGCTACACGCGGCTTGCAAGGCAATCGTGGATGCGGGCGGCTATCGGCTGGCTTGGGTCGGGTTCTCCGAGGATGACGAGGCGAAGACGGTGCATCCCGTGGCGCAGGCGGGCTACGAGGCGGGCTATCTCGACACAGTGGAAATCACCTGGGCCGACTCGGAACGAGGCTGGGGCCCTATGGGTACGGCAATCCGGGAGGGAGTACCGTGGGTAGTGCAACACATTCTCGAGGATCCCAGATTCGAGCCTTGGCGCTCCGAGGCGACCGAGCGCGGTTATGCTTCCGTGGCTGCCTTCCCGATGATTGTGGAAGGCAGCGTCTTTGGGGCATTGGCCGTCTATGCCGAGGAGGCGAATGCTTTCGGCCCGGAAGAGGTCACGTTACTGACGGAATTAGCTAGCGACCTGGCATACGGAATCACCGTATTGCGCTCACGCGCCGAGCGGGAACAGGCGGAGGCCGAGCTGAGGCATACGCACCAGGATCTCCTTGAGAGCGAGCGACGACTCGCCGCTGCGCAGGAAATAGCCCGTCTCGGCAGCTGGGAGTGGAATCTCGAGACCGGCGAAGAGTTGTGGTCGGACGAATTGTATCGCATCCTCGGATACGAGCCTCAGGAAATTCCCGCCAGCTACGAGCGCTTTGTCCAAATGATACACCCGGATGACCGCGAGCGTGTAGTTCGAACGATGGAAGGGGCGGTGGCAGGGTGGCGCGATTTTCACCAGGCGGATTTCAGGATCTTACGCCCAAACGGCGAGGTACGGTTTGTTCGTGCCCACGGGATGATTTCTCGTAACGAGGCGGGGGAACCGGCCAATCTGCGCGACACCATGCTCGATTGGACTGAAGAAGCGGAAAAGGAAGGTGAGCTTCGCCGGTCAGAAGCGGAATACCGTGCGCTGTTCGAGAACGCCCCATACGGCATCTGCCGGACATCTGCCGACGACAGGTTCCATACCGTCAATCCAGCGCTAGTCCGGATGCTCGGGTACGCATCGGCGGAGGAATTGAAAGCCTCGAAGCCAAGTGCCGTTTATCGAACGCCGATTGAGCGCAAGCGGTTGTGGGAGCGACACCGCGGCGCCGAACTGATCGAGGAGTCGGATTTACTCTGGAAGCGGAAGGACGGCACGCCGATTACGGTGCAAGTGCGCGGCCGCCGATTGGCTGCAGGCGAAGACGAACCGGAGACATACGAGTGGTTCGTCGATGATGTGACAGAACAGCAAAACTTGGAGGAACAGTTGCGCCAGGCGCAGAAGATGGAGGCGGTCGGCGAGCTGACTGGTGGAATCACGCACGATTTCAACAACATTCTCACGATCATCGCCTCCAACGCCGAATTCGTCGACGCGGCAATGCCCGAAGAGTGGCAGGCGACGCGCAATGATCTGAAGGAGCTGCAATCCGCCGTTCAGCGTGGCGTCGTAATGATCAAGAAGCTGATGGGCTTCAGCCGCCGTGAGAAGCTCACAATGGAGCGGGTGGAGGTGGGGGAGCTGGTTGCGAGTACGACACGGGTATTGGAGCGTTTACTGCCCGAGACCATCGTTGTCCGGACCATGACTAGCGAGGCGCAGTGTGTGGTGCGAGCCGACCGGGGTGCGTTGGAACAGATTCTCATGAACCTGGCGACCAACGCACGCGACGCCATGCCTCGAGGAGGCACGTTAAGCATAGAAGTCTGCCAAGAGCAATTGGATCCCGGCTACCATGCCACTCATCCATGGATCCTGCCGGGTGATTACTGTCGCATCGATGTGAGTGACACCGGCATTGGGATGGACGAAGAGACGAAACAGAAGCTCTTCGAACCTTTCTTCACCACCAAAGACACCGGTCATGGGACTGGGCTGGGGATGGCGATGATCTACGGACTAGTGAAGCAGCACAAAGCTTTCGTGCACGTATACAGCGAGCCGCATCAAGGAACCACCGTAAAGCTGTACTTCCCGCTGCTCGAGTCTGACGAAGCGGTCGAAGCTCCCACCCAAGTATCGCATGAGAGTCTGCCTCGGGGTACGGAGACCATCTTGTTGGCGGAGGATGAGGACGCGATACGACGGGCGGCGAGACGGGCCCTGGAAGCCCACGGATACACGGTTCTGGTAGCGCCGGATGGAGAGGAGGCTATCGAGATGTTCCGTGCCCATGAAACGGAGATCGGTCTCATCGTGGCGGATCTAGTGATGCCGAAACTCGGCGGACGCCAGCTTCGCGACGCACTGTGTGGACAAGGCAAGGAACCCAAGTTCTTGTTCACGAGTGGCTATTCCTCGGATGAGTTGCGCGAAGGAAACTCTCTGGAGCCTGGCACGCCCTTCGTCCAGAAACCGTGGATGCTGGCTGATTTGCTGGGGCGGATCCGGGAAACCCTGGACGCGTGAGCTCGTATCAGAGGCGATTGATTGGATGCAGTGCGTTGGTGGCCGCGATTCCGCATGGAACACGGCATGGATGATTGTACCTACGGATGGCGTTACCCGAGAATAAATGTTGTGTCCAGAATACTTGTTGTCGACGATGAAGATCAGGTGCGGCAGTTGGTGCGCATCGTCCTCGAGCGTGCCGGTCACGCTGTTCGGGTGGCCGGCGACGGCGAAGAAGCTCTCGCGCTGTGCGCCGAGAGCGAGCCGGACGTCGTAGTCACCGATCTCGTCATGGAGCCGATGGGCGGGCTTGATTTGATTGAGCACCTCCGCCGGGAGTTCCCTGACGCCAAGATAATTGCCATCTCGCCCTACCTGGACACGCTTGCCGACATCCGCCTGCAGTGGGCGGATAACTCTCTCAGAAAACCGTTCACTGAAGCGTTGGCCGTGTTCCGCAACCAATCTGATACGATCGTCGCGGTGCTACTTGACTACCGCATGCCCGGCGGGACCGGCACTGAGATTTTCGAAGAAATCCAACACATCCGGCCCAACGTGCCCGTGATCATGATGAGCGGTTACATGGAAAAGGTCGACGCCGCGCTCTCACACTTGCTCGAGCACAAGCCGGAGGATGGTGAAGCGTGACACCGCCTAGGAACGAACGCGAGTTCGCGAGTGACGGAATGGGCTGGACGGTCAAGCGAGATAGCGGATACCACTGTGGTTTTCAGTTCACGAGCGCCGACGGCCGTGAATGCTTCCTGCCAATCGAGCGCAAGTACTTGCCCGGCGACGTTTGGCTCCAGAACCTCGGTGAGGAAGAGCTGTGTGACTTGTTGAGGAGAGCGGAGGTCGACGTAGAAACGGACGAACCGGGTGATCCAAGCTGAGTCACCAACGCAGGAGGGCGCCGTGGCGTGTCACCGGCGAGAGTAAAGCCGTACTACAGCAAGAAGAACGGACACGTGCATCACATCTGCAGCAGGTGCACCGAGGACAACAACATAGAGCCGGAGAACAAGGCCTCCGGCACGGGCGGCCTCCCGGTCTGCAGGAAATGCCGGGAACCCGTCGCCAAACGGGTTTGTTAGGGCAGGCATGCTCTGATCGGCCCAGAATGACACGAATGTCCCAATTCAGTAGGTCGCTGCCCCAAAAACGGCCTGGTGGCGAGTTGCTCGGTCGGTTATATCCAGTGATCGCCACGCGAATCAGGTGACCAGATGGAACTGACCGTAACGATTGACGACGACGCCAAGCTCCGGATCCAGACCCTTTCCGGAAAGGCCAAGCCCGAGGACCTTTCCCAAGCTGTCGAAGAGGTCTACAAACGTCCCGACTTCAACCCCGATCACAACTTCGTGTGGGACTTGCGACAGTGCACCATGGAGAACGTGTCGAGCGACGCCGTCCGGCAGTTCGCCATGTTTGTGACCGTGCAGTGGACAGCCACGGGGATTCCGCCGAAGGGCGCCTTTGTCGTGTCGCGGGACCTCGAATTCGGACTTTCGCGGCTCTTCACGAGCTACCTCGACGCGGACAGCGATTTTCGCATTTTCAGGGACATGGACGAGGCGATCGAGTGGCTCACGTCCCAGTTTCGCTGTTGAAAGCAGCTCGTTTCACCCTCTTCGAGTTGCTGGGCTACCGAGTCGAGACCTTTACTAGCCCAATTGACGCTTTGGAGCGTTTTGGCGGACTCGTCCCGGCGAAACGATATTGCTGGCGTGAGGAAATGGCGCCCTGAAAGCCCACCACCGGAGACGACCGTGCTGAAACGAATAAGCTACATAAGCAAATTTTCGAAACCTTTTGCCCGTGAAGAGGTCGACAAACTGGCGGCCGACGCCGCCGAGCGTAATCGCTCGTTGGGAGTCACGGGAATGCTGATGTCGAGCGGCGGCATATTCTATCAGGTGCTCGAGGGACCGGTCGATGCCGTTGACAACCTGTTCAGAAGGATCGCCGCCGACACCCGCCACACGGACGTGCTGGTGCTCTCCACACAGGAGGAGGTAGAGGATCGGCAGTTCCCGTCCTGGGCAATGAAGAAGGTGAATCTCGATGAGGGCGCCGCGGCCCGGCTGGAACCGATCAGGGCCCTGCTCGATGCCCTGGTCGTACAGCGCGAATCCATGCAGCGTCTGATGCGGGTGTTGTCGCGGTCGGTGTGGCAGGAGCTGATGGAGCAGGGGGACGAGGAACCGGGAGGCTAGGCGCGGGAACCCGAACCGCCGGTCCGCTTTGCCAGCTTCCGGAGCAGATTCGTCACCTCTATGGCTCTGTCGGGAAATCCCAGCTCGCGAGCCAGCCCGGAGGCGAGCCTCAGGCACCTCTCCACGTCCGGGTTGAGGGCCTCGGTCTCCGCCGCGTCCTTCGATATGTCCGACAAG
This sequence comes from uncultured Gemmatimonadaceae bacterium, assembly GCA_964580055.1. Taxonomy (GTDB): domain Bacteria; phylum Gemmatimonadota; class Gemmatimonadetes; order Gemmatimonadales; family GWC2-71-9; genus JBDGYW01. Next base: position 5,833 of record CAZOJI010000066.1, read on the forward strand.
CCCGCCGCGAAGCGCTTGGCGGACCCGTCGGCCTCGAGAGCAAAACCGATACAATCCAGCAGCATGCGCGGCGCCCTGGGAACATCCGTTGCCGGCTGGCCGCGGAGGAGCTGGTACTCCGCTTCCGCCTCTCCCAGAGAGCCGGCCTCGAGGAGCAGCAGCACCTTGTGCAGCCTCGGCTGGAGTGCCTGGCGCTCCAATCCCAACCGCTCGTAGAGTTCTATGCTCTGCTCGAGAGACTCCTCCGCTTCACGGGTCTGCCGCTGCGCGGTCTGAACCTCGGAGAGAAGAGCCAGGGCCGCAGCTTCCACTCGGGCCAATTCCTCTCGGCGCGCAAAGGAGCGCACCCTGCGACAAAGGGTTCGGGCGTAGTCGGTTTCTCCCTGACGCAACAACACCCGAGCCAGTCCCAACTGGTTCTCCGCCCACGGCAGCAGCTGGCCGGTATCCTCGAATATCTCCTGCGCCTCGTTAAAAGCCCGCCAGGCCCGGTCCATCAGGCCCATCTCCAGTAGCGCGTGCGCCTGCTCCGACAGACACGCGGCCAGTTCCTGTTTCGGAGCCGAGGCGCGCAGCGCTCGCTCCGCCTCCGCGAACTCCTCCAGCGCCTTGGTGCGCTTGCCCTGTTCCTGGTGCACTCTCGCCAGCAAGACGAGTGCTCCGCCGTAATACCGGCCGTGTTCCCGATCGCTTGCTGTGTCTCTCAGGGCATCGGCGATTTGCTCGGCCTCATCGAGCTGCCTTCGCGTGCAGTAGATCTCCGCGCGAAGCAGCTGACCTTCGAGCCTCCGCCGGTCGTCGTGCGGCGCCCGCGACTCGTCCAGCGCACGCGAAATGGCGGAAATCAACTCGAGCGCGGCGGAGTATTCCTCGAGACGAATTCGCTCACGCACTCCTCTCAGGAGCGGGACCACCGAGGCATCGTAGTCGCCGGCCTCGAAACGAAACCTGCCTACTCGCTCGGAATCACCCCAAAAAGGCACCGGGTGACGCTCTTCCAGCATGTCTGCACAGTGGCGATTGTGAGAGGCCCAGCGGCGGCTTTCTCTTGCTATCCGCTCGATACTGTCGCGCAGCATGCTGTGACTGAACGACCAGCCGTCGTCACGGAGGCGCGCCATTCGTGATGCAAGGAGAGCGTCCAACAGCCGGCTGGGTCTAGGGACATCAACGAGCGAACAGACTGACACCCACTCACCCATGTCGACACGCCCTCCCAGAGCGGCCGCGAGTTCCAGGGCCAACTGCATCTGCATGCGCTGTTGCGCGGGAGTGGGATACCGGGACAGGGGATCTACCGATTCCTCCAAAATCCGCCCCAACCTCTGCACCCACAAGGCATGAACGTCGTTGGGCATTTCGGGTTGAGCCGATCCGGCGAGCACGAAGCCACTTCTGCCGGCTTCCAGTATTCCCCGGTTCACCCAGTCACCCACGAGTTGCGTGGCATACAGCGGGTTGCCGCCCGAACGGGCCGACACTCTGTCGGCCAGGTCGCCTTCGAGGTAGAGCATGTTGCTCACCAACAACCGGCTGTCGCCGGTCGAGAGCGCATCCATCTGCATGCACTGGACCTCGTCTTCCTTGCACAGCGCACTCAACAGTCCAGAGGCTTCGGCAGACTCCACCAAGAGATCGTCGCGCACCGTGAGTACGACCATCATCCGGAGCGGCGTGAAACTCGACCGCTCCAGAACGTAGCGCGTGAAGTTGAGCGCATCGGTACCCCAGTGAGCGTCATCCACCCAGATCAGCAGCGGCCTCTCCACATACATTCCGCGCAAGACCTCGAACAGGGTGCTGAAACGCTCCGAGCGCGCACGGAATTCGTGGAACATCCCGGGACTGTAGTCGTCACCCAACGACGCGGGAGCCAGCAACTCGGTCACGGCGCGTCGCGTGGCCCGCGAGTCGAGGCCCGCAGAAGAAAGGATTGCCTCGACGCGTTTGCTCAACTCCTCCGCGTCGGCGTCCTGGCACGACCACGCCGAGGCGAGCATATGGCTGAGGCTCACTCCCCTTCCTCCCGATCCGTCGTGCTCTGCTTTCAGACAGTCAGCCAGGCCCATTTCATGGGTCCGCTCGTGAAGCCACTCCGCCAGGCGGCTCTTGCCGGTGCCCGCCGAGCCCTCCAGCACGACAATCCGCGATTTCCCGGTGCGGGTCACACGGCCGAACGTATCCCACAGGAGGTCGCGCTCGGAATCCCGATCTACCATCGGGACGTGCTTCAGGCCGAACAGCCGCAGGCCCGCTCCCACGAATCTGAAGGGCGGTCTGGGTTGACTCGCCACCCTCCAATCGACATCCGTTTCCGCCTCCAATCCGGCGAGCGAGACCGCGAACGTGGCCAACGGTGCATCCGGCTCGGTCTCTCCATCGAAGCCGCCTGGCGCGCCGGAGGAAGACGGAGCGGTAAACGAAGCCAACTCGCGTGCGGCATCGGAGCAACGCACGAACCTGTCTCTCGGTTCTTTCTCGAGCAGTCTCGAGACCCAATCCTGGTAACCTGAGGGGTAATCCGGCGGGCATTCGAACTCTGGAGGAGTATCGCTGAGATGAGCCATACCCAACTTCACCACTTGGACTTCTTCGAACGGGACTCGACCGGCAGCCAACTCGTAAGCCACGCACCCGAGCGCGTAGAGGTCGGTCCAAGGGCCGAATTCACGCCAATCTCCCACGAACTGCTCCGGCGCCATGTAGGTCGGCGTTCCAACCGTGGTGCCGGCGGCTTCGTCAGACCGGTCCATCTGCGGCGAGAACGCAATGCCGAAATCGGTCAGCCGGACGGGCGATCCCCCGAAGCCGTCGTCCAGCAGGATGTTCGCGGGCTTGAGATCGCGATGCGTGATGCCCCTCGCATGAGCGTGTGCAAGACCGTCCAGAACCGCCAGGAGAATCTCCCGAGCCTCGACCCATGGCAACGGCAATTGCAGAGAGTCCAGCGAGCCGTCCTCGAGATACTCCATCACCAGGTAAGGATTCCCGACGTCCAGCGCACCGGCCGACACGGCGGCGGCGGCTTCGGAGACCTCCCCAATGTCGAACAAGTTGATGATGCACGGATGGTCGAGGTTAGCGACCGCGCGAACCTCTCGAAGGAAGACGGTTCTGAAAGGGAGAGTATCGGAAGTGTTGCGCCGCAGCACCTTGATCGCGACCGGCACCCCCTGCGCTGCGTGGAGACCTCGCCATACGTCTCCCATGCCGCCGCTGGCCAACCACCCCTGCGCCTCGAACGGCCCCAATCTGAATCCGCTCAAACGTTAACACTCGAGAGCGGAAGCCGTGCAACAGACATATAATTCGTAATCATTCGCAAGTAACCCCTGCTAAAGGGTACGACAGTCCAGCGATCACGCAAGGCGGGGCGAGCCCCACGCAGCTCTGCCGGAGAGCCGGCCGATCCAAATGGACGCTGACAATCCGCTAGCCGCCACAGCAGTTCCGGGAGATGTCGAGCGCCTGGTAGTGGTGTTTGGCGATCAGCTCGATAGCGACTCTCCCGCACTTCGCCACCTCGACTCGAGGCGTGATGCGGTGCTGATGATGGAGGTTCGGGAAGAAGCGACCCACGTCCCGAGCCACGCTCAGCGAACGGCACTGTTCCTGTCGGCAATGCGTCACTTTGCCCTGCATCTGCAGCGCAAGAAGATCCGCGTGCGCTACGTCCCACTCGACGAATCCTCCAACACACAGACTCTCACTGATGAAGTCGGCAGGGCGATTGCCGCGCTTCGGCCGGACGTCGTTCGCCTGGTATTTCCCGGTGAGCACCGCGTATTCCGCGAGGTCCGGAGGTGGGAACGGCGCTTCGGTACACCCGTCGAAGTTCTCGACGACACTCACTTTCTCACGGACGCCGGTGCGTTCCAGCAATGGCTATCGGGGCGCCGCCGGCCGTTGATGGACCACTTCTATCGAGAGCAGCGGCGCCGACTCGGCATCCTGCTCACGGATGACGACAAGCCGGTTGGCGGATCGTGGAGCTTCGATGCCGACAATAGACAGGCGTTCCGAGAGGCGCCCGAACCGCCGCCGCGACCGAGATTCCGCCGGGACGCAACCACCCGCGAAGTATTGGATCTGGTCTGCCATTCACTCCCTGACGCGCCTGGCAGCGGCAAGGGTTTCTCGTGGCCGGTCACACGCGCGCAGGCGAAACGGGCACTGGCGGATTTCGTAGACAATCGCCTCGCGGATTTCGGAACTCACCAGGACGCTATGTGGGCAGGGCAACCGTTCCTGTACCACTCGCGGCCGCCAAGGGAGGAGTTATCTCGCTCGCGCTTTCGGCCGCCGCAACCTACGCGAGGTCCAACATCCGCTTCAACGTGGTCGCACCCGGACTGGTACGCACGCCCGCGACCACGCGCATCACCGACAACGAGACCAACGCCAAGGCGTCGCTGAGCATGCACCCGCTAGGCCGGTTCGGAGAGCCCGACGATATTGCAGCCGCGATAGCATGGCTGCTGGACCCGGCTCAATCGTGGGTCACCGGTCAGGTGATCGGCGTCGACGGCGGCTTGGCGACCCTGAAGGCTTGAGGAAATCCACGTCTGCGAAGACCATCCGGGCGGCTGTTTGGAAGCGTTGACACTTCACCTTGCTGATCAATCAAAGGCTGCTCGCGCGACTGCCCGGATGTCATATCTGTACCATTGCCAGGAGGATTTATGGATTGGGCTGCGGACATCATTCAGATCCTGATCGCGCTCGGTATTGCAAACGTTTGGCTGGTGAGGGCTGGAAGAACCACCGGTTGGCGCGGCGGAACGGCCACGAACATGAAGGAAGAGTTCGAGGTTTACGGCCTTCCCGGCTGGTTCATGGTGTTGATCGGAGCTCTAAAGCTTCTCCTAGCTGCTTCCTTGCTTGCGGGCATCTGGGTTCCGGTGCTCACCCAACCTGCTGCCGTGGGCCTCGCGATACTAATGGCAGGGGCCGTGGCGATGCATTTCAAGGTGAAGGCCCCCCCGAAGAAGTCGCTGCCCGCATTCACAATGCTGGTACTGTGCCTCTTTGTTGCGATTGTGTGATCTGACAAAGCCGAGGGTTTGCATAGGCTAGTGCCGATACATTCCTGGGAGTGTCTCCGCCAAGCCATGTCGGAATGCCGGATTGTGGTGTGGTATGTTGCCCTTCATATCCCCAGCGGCACCGCCGAGCCATAGCCGGTGAGTTCGACGTAGCCCTCGCCCAATCGAGTTCCGCTCAGGTCCGTGACGAGCACCGAACCCTCCCAGTAGAAGAGGTTCGGCACCAGCCGGCTCACGTTCTCTTGATTCGGCACCTCGGCGGTCACCCTGAGCGTGAGATCCTCCCCGGGGATCTCTACGCGCCAGGATACCGGGTATTCCGCACCGGTTTCCGTGCTGCGCCAGGTGTCGAGCCCAACGATCTCGAACTCTTCGCTACCCAGGTACCGCGCCCCTCCCTGGGGGGAGTTCACGGTCGCCCGCGCGTAGTCCACTGCACCGTCGCGGTCCCTCAGCAGGTAGAGCATAAGGTCGCTGCCGTCGTCGAGGCGCAGACTGAACCAGTCCCAACCCACCTGGCCCTCCGCGAGTTGGTTGGATCCGAACTCTTTGTCCATCCAGCTCTCGCCGGAGACAGTGAACTCCCTGCCGTCGATGGCGACGGTACCCGTAGTGGTCAACCTGGGAAAGGTGTAGTAGAGGCTCGCGGCGGTCGGGCCTTCACCCTTGCGGCTGTAACCGTTTGGGCCCTGGAAGAGGAGGGGCTTGCTCTGCCGAGTGTGGAGGTCGAGCGCGAAATCCGTGCGACGGTCAATCGCCTCGAAAGCGAACCCGTCTCCGTGCCAGCTCAGCGTCCAGGTGCCGGCGGTGCCGGCGGGGGCCCGGCTCCAGGCGACGAGCGTATCGCCCACGGGAGCGAAGGCGCCAAGCAACCCGTTGGCCCGGTACACCAATTCCGCGAAGCGGTGTTCGCCCGTCTCGATATCCGTCAGCGCAGCGTGGCCCATCACCAGGTCCGTGACAGCCCAAGCCGAGTTGATGGTCAGAGACTCGGCGAGAATGCCGACTCGGAAGAAGGTGAACTGGTATCCGAAGCGTCTCGACGTGTCGGTCGAGTCGACGAGCTGCCCGGTGAAATACCACCACTCGGTCTTGTAGCCCGCGTGTGCCCAGTGGTCTTCCGGAAACGACCAGTCGAACTCCGGGTCCGCGTACTTCCAACCGGTCTCCTCTTTCTGCACGGCCGTTCCGCTCACCGCGGCAACCAAAACCAGGACCGCGGCCATAAACGGCAGGATCGTACATATACCCCACCCGCACCGGAACCGGACCGCGGCGCCTGCCGGTGTACCGCCGCTATCGCCCCCGGCGGCCGTGCGACTTCTTCTGCTCCAGGCGCCAAGCATCACAGATCGTCCCTGCTCAGTTCGGTCGCCGGCGTCCGCGATGCGCGCAGGGCCGGGAACAGGCTAGCGAGTACGGCGGCGAGGAGAATGGTAGCGGACTGCTGAGCCAGCTCCGGCAGCGGCCAGTGGAACTGTATCGTCCAGCCGAAGTAAGCGCGGTTCACCACGTAGATGAGTATGCAGGCGAGTATCAGTCCGCCCACCGCACCCATCAAGAGCGCCAAAACACCGATTGCGATTCCCTTGCCGAGAAAGATTCTGAAAATCTGGGGGCGGGTGGCTCCGAGGGCGCGGTACAGGGCCAGCTCCGAGAGACGCTCGCGCGCTAGGACTATCAGCGCCAGCGCGATTCCCGTTGCGGCGACTATCAGGCTCATCACCTGCAGGATGCGCGTGATGGCGAAGGTCTGATCGAACACCCTCAACACCTCGTTGCGCAAACGGCGGTTGCTCCTCACCGAGAGCGGCGCTTCCGGGAACCGTGATCGAATGAGGTCCACCGTCTCGTCGGCGTTGTGATCCTCGTCCAGGTAGAGCGCGATGTTGCTGATCCTGCCCGGCCCGAACTGTCGCTCCATGGTGCGCAGGTCGATCATGGCAGCGCCCGATTCATAGCCGTAATCGTAGTAGACCCCGGCAACCGGCAGCCGAACCGGGCCGCCGGGGCTACCCACCGTCAGCGTGTCTCCCACCGAGAGGTCCAGTCTGCGCGACAGCGGCTCGCTGATCAGCGCCGCGCCCTCGTCCCGCACTGCTGCGCGGGCGACGCTGTCGTCTCCCGCGAGCAGAGTGAAACGGCCGCTGAGCGGCACACCCAGGTCGATTCCCGCCAGAAAGATGCGGCGCCCATCGACGATCGGCGCAAGTGCGCGAAGCCGGTCCACCGCTACAACGCCGGGCAAGCCGGTCAGGCCCTCGATCAGGCGGTCGTCGAGCTTCGCGGCGCCTCCGGAACGAGACCATGATTCGGTGGTGATGTACACGTCGGCCAGCACGGTGGTGCTTATCCAGACGTCGACCGTGCGGCGAAAGCTCCCGACCATCATCGTGATGCCGACGAGCATGCTGACCGCCACCGCCAGCGACGCCACGGCCACCGCGGTGGTCTGCAGGCGCGTGCCCAGCGCCTTCAAGCTGTACGCGAATCCGAGACGCAAGACGCGAACGGGGCCGGTCATAACGCGAATCACGAGCGGCGTCAGTAACGAGAGCCCCACCATCAGACTCATCGCCAGGACGAAGCCCGCGGGGCGCCAGTTCCGGCCAAGAAGCAGGTACCACACGCCGGTCAGCCCGAGAAGCGCCGTACCGGCGACGAACAGCGGTACGGCGGCTGTCTTCAGTCGCTCGTGCAGGGTGAACGGTGTCAGCAACGTGCTGGGGTCGCGTCCGCCCATCTCCAGCGCCGGCTGCAATGCCGCGAGCATCGCGCCCCCGATCCCTATGACCGTGGCCAGTACGTACAGCGACAGCGGAAGCTCGAGAGTCTCGATCTCGTTCAGCAGGTACAGGTTGGAGATTGTGGCGCTCACGGCGTCTACGTTGGCCGAAGCCACCCAATAGCCGAGTGGTAGACCAGCGGCCACGCCCACGGCACCCAGAAGGGCGATCTCGAACAGTATGATGGTCAGTACCTGGCCGCGCGTAGCTCCCAGCGACCGCAGCAAGCCGAACTCCACTCGACGACGGACCAACGAGGCCTGGGTGCTGCTGTAGACGAGAAACAACCCGACGAACAGGCTGATGAGGCTCAAGGCCGTGAGGTTCAGCCGAAAGGCGCCGAGCAGGTCGCCGGCCCTCTGCTCGCGCTGCTCCGGGGTGAGCACCTCCACGCCATGACCCAGCGCCTCCGCCAGCCGCTCTCTGGCAGCCTCGACATCCTGGCCCTCCCGGAGGCGGATGTCTATCTGGTTGATTACCCCCGGCAAACCGAACAAGGCCTGCGCCTGCGCTATGTCCATTACCGCGAGCTTGCTGCTCGCCAGCGGAGCGACGGACTGAAAGTCCACCAGGGCGCCGACGGTGAGCAACACCCTTCGTGAGCCGAGCGAGGTGTAGAAGGTGTCGTCGAGTTCCAACCCGTTGGCGGCGGCGAAGGTGGGAGTGAGAGCCACCCATCCGGGCACGCGAAGCGGCTCGCCTATGTTGCCTAACCCCGAGTCGATCGGGAGACCGCTGGGGAGAAACAGGTCGGCTCCGACGAGATCCAGAAACACCGGCTCGTCGCCGGACACCGCCACCGTGGCGCGATACGCCGGCCACGCGGTTCTGACTCCACTGTCAGCCAGAACCGTGACATACAGGCTTTCGGGATAGGTCCCCGTAGTTCCCAGCACGGTCAGATCGGCCTCGCCGCTCACCGCTTCCAGACCGCCCTTGAAGGCCGCGAGCGCGTTGCGATTGATGATCTGGATGGAGAGCACGGCTGCGACCCCGAGCACGACGCCGAACGCCGTCAGCAGAAACAGCGTCTTGCCCGTCTTCAGCCGGGCGGCCACGGTTGCGGCCAGATAGCGTATCAAGACTGCTCGAGTTTCCCGCTCTGCAGCGACCAGACGGTGTTGGCTCGGCTCGCCATCTCGGAACTGTGGGTGACGTACACGAGTGTGGCACCTTCGTCCTTCACGAGCTGGAGCATCAGGTCCATCACCGAGCTCCCGGTGGCGTCGTCCAGGTTCCCCGTGGGTTCATCGGCCAACAGCATCCTCGGCTCGCGGATGAGCGCGCGGCAGATGGCGACTCGCTGCATCTCGCCGCCGCTCAACTTCTGCACCGTGTCGGAGACGCGGTCCGAGAGCCCCACTCGCTCCAGCAGTTGGCGCACCCGCGGCTCGAAAACCGGCGCCTTGGTGCCGGCGATCAGCTCGGGGAGGGCGATGTTCTCGCGGACTGAGAGGTGCGGCATGAGATGGAAAAACTGGAACACCAGGCCCACATCGTCGCGGCGGAAGCGGGTGCGCTCGCGCTCGGTCATGGTGGCCAGGTCTCTGCCGAACGCTTTCACACTGCCCGAAGTCGGCAGATCGATGCCTGCAGCCAGGTGGAGGAGTGTCGATTTGCCGCTGCCGCTGCGGCCCACGATCGCAATGGTGTCACCAACCGCGGCGTCGAAGCTGACACCGTCCAGCGCGGTGATCTTGCGGGCGCCCGCCTCTGTGTAACTCTTCGAGACGTCGCGAAAACTGAGAGCGGTTTGAGTCATAGTCACGGTAGTTTGGTTGTGCTCTCAAGTTTAGCCGCTTGCGGGCCGGGGCACGAGGCGGCGAACGTTCCGATACAGGCGAGCGCAGTGATTCTCGTACCTGAAACCGACGGGGGCCAACGCCGGCAAATGAGAGTCGTCCTCCTTCCCGGTATCGACGGCACCGGTGATCTATTCGAACCGTTCGTGACCAGAGCTCCGGCGGGAATGGAAACCGAGATCCTCTCCTATCCAACAACCGAGCAACTCGGATATGAAGCGTGCAGGCACCACGTCCTGCGCGAACTGGAGACGGGCGAACCGTTCATTCTGGTGGCTGAGTCCTTCTCGGGTCCGGTAGCCGTCTCCGCCGCTGCCGAGGAGCCCGATGGCCTCCGCGGTCTGGTCATGTGCAACACCTTCATCGAGAACCCGTTGTGGGGAGGCTTGCGGTTCCTGCCGCTCGAAGCCTTCACGGGATTGCGGCACAACCGAATCAGCGTCGGGGTGTTCCTCGTGGGAGCGAAAAACACCGGTCGCTGGCTGGAGCCGGTTCGTGCCGCGAACCGGCTGGTGAATCCGGCCGTGATGGCGAACCGGATCCGAGAGGTGCTTCGAGTGGATGTCCGAGAGACGTTCGCGTCGCTCCGGATTCCCGTCCTGTGGTTGCGCGGCAAGCGTGACAGACTGATCGGCCCCTGGTCTCTGAGCACCGCCGTGCGATACAAACCGCGCATGGATGTCGCGGAGGTGGACGGCCCGCACCTGCTGCTGCAGGTGGAACCGGAGGCGTGCTGGCGGGAGATAGCCGGGTTTGTTGCGAAGAGGATTGTGAAAGGCAGGAACGGGAGCTGCTGAGGGGGTTTTTTCATCCGAACATGCCGGGAATGGGGGCCATCCAAGCGTCCATAGCCGGCATCACGTGACTGCGACACCCCGCGTTCGCGTTTTCAAAACCCGTGATAAGAGTGCCGCTGTGGGCCACCCCGGCATGGAGGCACTGCACATCTCGGTGCCGCGCGACGGACGCCTCCGCATCGATTTCGATGCGGGTGCATTCGACGCCGAGAGGTCCGGATCGGTGGAATGCAGGTACCACACCGAAGCGGCGCGCAGCTTCAAGGAACGCCTGGAGCGAGACTCCGATTCCAATCAATGACGCGGAGCGCGGGCCGCAAGGCTCTCGTCAAGATTGGAACGCTGCCCGCT
>CAZOJI010000067.1:0-16143 GCA_964580055.1 uncultured Gemmatimonadaceae bacterium
GATCGTATCGTTCATCACCGAACCCAAGACGATCGACAAAATCCTCGAGCACCTGAAACGACGCACCCAAACATCACGCCGCCGACAACGCGCTCCGCCGAGACGGTGGAGGTCGGCAGCTAGTACAGCCTCGGCATAGGTACACACCGAAATCCCCGCGCCGCCGTCGCTTCGGGGATGGTTGGGTTGCTCGGGTGTGCCGATCGCCCTTCACTGACCCGAACATCACCCAAATCGAAACGCGAAATCACCCCGTTTTGACCGTTCGAGGACGCTAACTGGACCTCACAAGGTTCAGTTGTGCCTCTGGACAGTCAAAATCCCCCGCCGCATACTTGTGAGGGGCGGAACCAAATTCCTATGTTGGCCGTGATCGGAAAGGCGAGTCCCTCTTCAGCCCAGACTCGCAGATGTTCGCCCTCACTGTCTTCGGCAACTCCAATCCAGTGACCCATTTTCTTGCAGGATGCGACAATCGTGCCTTCCACAAGGAGCGTTTGACCCATGAAGGATTCGGGATCAGACAGGATGGCGGAAACGCTGGTGTTCTCTGTCAGAGACGGCTCCGCACCGTGAAGCGTGATGTTGTCTTTATTCCCTGCGCAGGCCGCAAAAGATGCAGCAAGCAGGACGATCACAATTGAAGATCTCAAGAATGCCATAGTGTCCTGTATTCCTCGTCGTTGTGTCGATTGAGCCAGCCGCCCGATGGTTATCGACGCTTGTCTAACGGAACAGTCCTATGTGATACGTCGAACCCAGCCGCAGATCTCTTCCTGGGGCAAGAATCGCAGATCCGTGACGCCGGAACTCCTTGTCGAATACGTTGTTCAATCGTGCCCAGAGACTCAGGCGGCCGAGACTGCCGGCCGCAGGCGTCACGCGCAGAAACGCGTCATGCGCCGCGTACCCTGGCGTCGCCAATTCGGGGTCTGTGACCCGATCCTGATCGGACGCAACCATCGTACGCCAACCGACCACCACTGCGTCGCCGAATGGCTTGACACCGGCTTCGAAAACCCAGGAATCGGCCGGGATGTCGTCAATGGGTGCGTCGTCGAGGATGTCTCTCCCGCGAGTACGGCCGAAGCTGACTGCGCCGTACGCAACGGGGGTGTTGTAGGCTAACCTAGCCTCAATGCCGTCCAGTTCGACTTCATCGAGGTTCCGGAAAGTTGTTGTGCCGCCCATGAGGTTGACCTCGCGAGCGATGAAGTCACGTGCATCCACCTCGAAGTACGTGAACTCGGCTTCAACGCCGTCTCCTTCCATCAGGACTCCGCGATGTGATAGACGCGCACCGACCTCGTAGGTGTCAGCGCGCTCTGGCGTCATATCCGGGTTCGGCGTGAAGAAGTTGTTCGGATATGGCGCGCCAGGGGCAGCAGGAAAATGCATGCCGCTGATGTATAGATCCTGCAAACGAGGCGCGTTGAACCCTTCGGCGAAACTGCCGAAAATCGTTAGGAACGGCGTGGGGTGTACCAGAGCCGCGAGCTTCAATTGCGCCTCGCTACTCTCATTAGCACGATTGGCCGGATCGACGCTACTGGACTCATAAGAGTCGTAGCGAATGCCAGGCGCCAAGGTCACGAACTGCGTCACCTGAATCTGAGCTTGAGCGAACGCACCATAGAATGCGGCTGAGCCGTCTGGGAAATTGGCGAGCAGGCCACCGTTCTGGAGACCGACGTTGTCGTCGTTGAAGTACTCGAATCCCCCTGTGAGTGCGATACGCAATAGGCCATTGATTCGGGCGCGTGCTGTGCCGGTCACGTCCACGCCATAGGTTGTAACCGTGCGCTTGTCTGCTCGCCCGTCACTCAGGCGTGTTTCGGCCACCTCGGACTCGTCTCGGTAACCGACTGCACGAGCATCCAGCCAGGGAAGTCTATGGCTGGAGAGATCGTACGAGAACCGGAGAGACTGAGCAAGAGTGGCTCGGTCACCGATATTCGAGGAATCAGTTGTATTCGTGTTTGCGTTCAAGGGTGTGCGGCTGTCTTCCTCGAACCGCCGGAATGAGACCTTCACGCGATGCCCATCGTTCGATCCGAATCCCACGGATCCCACGTAGGTCTTGTACTCGGCTGCTGAGTACGGTAGATCGCTCCCGTCGCTGAGTCTGATGTTGTCGCCATCGCGAGTAATGAACCCCGCAACTGCGTCCGCGGGTCCGGCCCGGCCCGCCACTGTCACCATGCCTGAATATTCTGCGCTCGAGCTGCGCACGCCGGGCATCACGTCAACGGCCAGGGTTTCGCCGGGCTCCAGGTAGTCGAGCGCGTCTTTCGTCTCAAATGCGATGGCTCCAGCCAATCCCCCGCTGCCGTACAACGATGATGTGGCCCCCCGTACGACTTCAACGCGCTTGAGCAGAGCAGGTTCGATGAACATCCGGCCTTTGTGTCCGGTCTGGAAGTTCTGGCGGGCGCCATCGACCCGCAGCACCAACCGGTCGCTACCGAGGCCACGTACCTGAGGCGCCTGCGCAACCGCTCGCGGTCCCCCAACGGTGGTAACGTTTGGGACAGTAGACAGAATGTCGTCAATGTTTTGTGGCTGAAGTGCACGCAGCGTCGCGTCTTCGAGCACCGAGACTGAAGCCGGAGTAGTCAGCCGCGGACTGGGTGCGCGCGTTGCGGTCACCGATACTGGGTCGAACTCGATCGGTGCGGTGAATCCCTCCATTTCCACTTTGACACGCTCATTCGCTCCAGGGCGCAGTCGGAGGGGTTGCTCAACCGTGAGAAAACCCACGGCTCGCACGATCAGCCGATATTCTCCCGCGGGAATTGACGAAAAGCTCAGGTCTCCAGATGGACCGGTCCGAATCTGATACGAGGCACGCCCGTCAAGCGTTGCGATGGCTCCCAGTATCGGGGTGTTGTCGCTCTCACCACGGACCTCGATAACTAGTGTGGTAGCTGTCTGTGAAGCGGCCGGCGCGGCGTTCAGCGCAACCATGCCAAGTAATGCGACAAGGATCAAAAGCACGTGTTTCATGTTAGAGTAACTCATCTTATTCTCTGTTTTTTTGTGTTGGGCCACACCGTTCATCGGATGACCTCATATGGTTTTTCATCTACTAAACCGAGATTGCCTCAGTTACACATCCTCACGTAAAGGCGATCAGTGCGAGAAGCGGGACTGCTACTCCGCCTGTCAGCAGCCACCCCCCTCGACCAGCCAATCCCAATCTGCCTCGCGTCAAGAACAGGCCCGTTATTGCCACCACGATCAGCCCGATCGCAAAGAGGTCGGAAAACACCATCCACCAGCCCGCAGGGTTCAGGTGTAAGAAGTTGACGTGGTAAAACAGCGGGCGGCGGCGGATCGTCTCGTATTCGCCAACGTTCTCGCCGAACCGTGCAACGATTGAACCATTTTCCAAATAGATCTTCACCCTGAGCGCCGATGGGAAATCGTGAGTCCTGTAGGAGTCGGCAATGCCGAGCCGTTCGAGGTTGGCCACCACCTGCTCCGTCGTCAGCTCCTGCCGGCTCTGGGGTAAGTCGAGTTCTACCTCTCTTCGCTCGATTACGAAACTCGGGTCCCAGGAGTCGACATGGTTTACCGCTATTCCCGAGATTGCGTACAACAGCGTGACACCAGCGAAGAAGAACCCGAAGTCTCTGTGTAGCACCCTTGCCAACATGCGCCACTGCTTTCCGGTCCAATCCTTCATCGGGTTCTCGCAATCTGATCCGCTGTCGATTTAGCAACCCTGACGACCCAATCGTTCAGTGCGGGATCCGGGAGGATCGAATCCGGCCTATAGACGATCCTTTCGCCGGCTTCCATCTCCTGCACCGCACCACCAATAATCCTGTCTTGAAACATCTGGTCGCGCGCCACCAAGGCCGGGATCACCAACACTCGTTCTTTTTCTTGCAAGGCATTGGCGATCGCAATCTTCGTGGGTTCGGTCGAGTACCGCACGATGTGGCCGCACCACGCGTGGCTCACTGGACCTATGCCGGTCTCATTAGTGATGTGGCTGCCTACCGAGTCGAAGACCGCTCGCCACTCTTCCTCGTACGTCTCGTCACCATAGGCAACTATTACCACCGCCTCCTCAGACGGACTGGTAGAGAGGCTCCGTGCACGGCGCAGGATGTTCTGCTGTAGGAACGAGGGATAGTCGAGGAGCGGTGTCATTGTCACGGTCGCGCGAGGGGTGTACCGCTCTATTCCTTCTGCCCGCAAAAGCTCCCTCGACTGCGCAGACTCCTTTGCTCCATAGATAGTCGGGATGTCATCGAACGAGTGTGAACTGACGGTCAGGAGCAAGGGAATCAAGATGATCTGCTCGAATCCTCCGTCGTCGAACGACCGCAGCTGTGTCGCTATGGAAGGCTCATTGTACTCCATGAATGCGGAGCGCACGCCGTCGATATCGGAGTGGGCCAGAATGTCCTGCTCTACGGCGTCGTGCAGGTCCATAAGCATGTTGCGCCACTGCAGGGAACGCGATCCGTGGCTGACCAGAAGCACCCCTGTTTTCGGGCTTTGTGCCTCCAGTACTGCTGCGCCGCCAGTGATCGGCACAACACTCAACAGCGGCAAGAACGCCGCACTAACCAATAGGTTTCGAAACATCGGAATCACTCACTTTCACCTGCGTTTTTCATGCGGCCGCGGATGCGGCTTGCTGGTTTTGCTGCTCGCCAAAGCGGACCCGGGTGATGGCCGGTGTATAGCGCCTCAGGAAGGGTGTGGAGGTCACAACCGGGAAAACCCAGCGCCCCAAACCTCGGGGGAAAATCCACCACCTCAGGTCACACACTTCGGCGAGCGTAGGTACCCAAAGCTTCAACGTTGGGCATATCTGGTTCCTGTTGATGCCCCATGGCATGGCCGGCGCCCCGTAGTTCTTGGTCTTACGCCAGCCGTTGTCGCTGGTCGTTTTTTGGGACAGCCACACCGGAATGGTGTCAAAGGCAAACCATGCTCCGGGGCAACATGTGCTGAGCGTGACGAACAGCGATCTCACCTCCGCCTCGGAGAAGTACATCAGCAAGCCCTGGCCCGTGAAAAACGTCGGCCGGTCTTTGGGGATCTCATCCAACCAAACAAAGTCCAGCGCCGAGCATGCGACGTGCTTGTGCCGATCGTCCGGCCGGATGAACCGTTCACGGACGGCCATGGCCTCGGGAACATCGACGGACACCCACAGAGCGGCAGCAGATCCGACTCTATATCTCTGGGTCTCGAGGCCTTCGCCCAGGTTGACGATGAGTCCGCTCGGATATCGTGCCACAAACTCTCGTAGCTGGGCGTCGAACATCGCCGAGCGAACCGCGTGCGAAGGCTCGGCCGGCCCGAACGAAGCCTCGTAGTCGTATTCGATCGCGTGGTATATCCGTATAGCTTCCGGATCGTGCAAGTACGGATTCTTTCTGCTTGCCTCGGATGCCCGATTGTGCAGCGTCCAGAGCATCGTTTCTGGAACGCGGTTCAAGACAGGTTTCATTGTTCCACTCCTTTCACTTGGGGTGTGGCTCCCGCGCGGACTCGACGACCCGCCAGGCTTGCCTGGCGGGTCGGTGACAGCTACCGGGTACTCAAGAGTCATATTGCAACTCCAGTCGCGTGAGATCGGTGGCTAGTCACGCAACACCCACACCCGCGTCGGATCGCCGGCGGTCGAGATGACGGGTCCGTCGCTAGCTTCGCCCGTGGCGGGGTTGTAGGTGTAGATCCCCACCCCCGTCGTGGTGGAGAGTCCCAGGAGGATGGTCCCGTCGTCCAGGTAGTCCACCCCCGAGGCCATGCTGTTGCTGTGAGGCACGGGAATGGTCTCGACCTGCTGGGAATAGAGGTTGATCCGGACAATCACCGACGCCCGGTCAGTGACGTAGTTGGGCGGGGTCGACCCGAGGGTTGGAACCATGGCGAACCCATACACATCCCCGTTACCCACGTAACCCAACCCGTTCAGGAGGGTGAACTTGCCGTCGGTTCCCGCGTCGATGGTCATAGCCGAGGTGTTGAGGAAGTAGTCGGGATCGAACTCGTCCTCCCCTGCCCTGATGCGGAGGAAGCCCAGGGACTGGTCCGGGTTGAACCCGAAAGAAGCCACGCAGTAGACGTAGATGTCCCCGGCCTCGTCGACGAACATGGTGGTATGGTGGCCGTAACGCCCGGGCCCGGCGGAGCGGGGATCGTGGATGACCTTCTCGAACTGGTCGGTGGCCACGTCGAAGACCGCCACGTCCACGCCGTCGGCGTTGATGAAGCTGGTGACGACCTGCTGGAGGCCCACGAAGAGCTTCCCATCCCTAACGACCATGACGGCGGGCGCGGGGTTGATGGCGTCAGGGTTGGCGGGATTCCGGGCGATCCCCAGGGTTGTGAGGTCGATCTCCCCGGTCTGCGTCATGGTCTGAGGGTTGACGATGAGGATCTTACCGGCGTACACGATGGAGATATAGGCCTTGGTGTCGGAGGCGAAAACCAGGTTCGAGCTGAACCCACCTGGTGGGAGGCCCATCTCAGCCACTTCGGTGAGGCTGCCGTCGTCGCCGATGGCGTATTTGTGGAACTCGTCGCCGTACATTCCGTCCAGGAGGTACAGGTTCGATCCGCGCATGAACGGATAGGCGAAAAAGATGGTCTCGTGGGCATTCGCGTTCGTCACCGCGGGCTGATCCATCCCCATGAACTGGACGAACCCCGAGCCGCTCATCCCATCGGGGTTGGGGAGGGTCGTCTGGAGGAAGAGCGTTGGCCCTTCGGCCGGGTCATCGGGGCCGGTGGTATCTTCGACGCCACAACCAGCTACGAAAAGACCAGTCGCGACCGTCACGCAGGCCAGCGTTCGAGTTGTCAGGAGTCCCAGCTTTTTCAGTGTTGTTGCACTCTCAAATTGTCTCATATTTGACCTCATTGTTCCCCCAGTCGGGTGTAGCGCATCTTCACGCGGAACACCCTTCCCGGCAGGGGTTGGTTGAACTGGTTCATGGTTCGTTCGTTGGTGAAGTTCTGAACTTCCACTGTCATGGTGATGCCGGTCCGGTATAACCGCTGTTCGAGCCCCAGGGTGTGGGTGAAGGACCGGGGGATCTTTCGATCCTGGTGCTGGCTCACTTCGAATGCGTAGAAGTACTCTTCGGTGAACGAGGCCTCGTAGAAGAGGCTCGTTTCCTGATCGCCGCCGAAGAGGTCTCGGCGGTGGAGCTCGATCGCGGCGTTTCCGAAGAGCCACGGCATGTTGGGGACTCTCAGGCCCTCCGTAGGGTTGGGGACGGTGGTTCCCGGGATGAGCTCGCCCACGTCCCTCGAGTCCTGGTACGTGACGTTGCCGGAGGCGTAGAGCCAGGTGGTGACGTCGGCCCGGATCTCGGCGTCGGCGCCCCATATGCGGGCTTTCCCAATGTTCTGGTGCGATGCGGTGTTGGCGAAGCCCCGGGCCAGGCGGATGAGGTCCTCGACGTTCATCCAGAAGGCGTTGGCCTCGAACTGTATTCGGCGGAAACCGGCGGCACGGGCGTCGTACTGGAGGCCGAGGTTGAAGTTGAGGCTCGTCTCGGGCTTGAGGGCCGGCGACGGTTGAATCAGGATCCCGTCACCGAAGAGCTCCGAGGAACTGGGAAGGCGGCGGGCGTAGGCCACCGACCCCTTCAGGAGTGTCGTGGGGGTCACCCGCACGCGAAGGGCCTCGGAGAACCCCAGAGCGCTGGTCCGGTTCCGCACCTCATCCCCCATTTCGGTCATCCCGGCGTAGAGCGTCGACGGGGTCCCCTTGGACCGGAACACGTAACCACGCGTTCCGATGATGTTCACCACGCGCTCGCCGAAGGGGCGCCACTCGTGGGAGAGGCCCAGGGTCGCATTGGTGCTCTCACCCGGGTAATCGCTCATGTTCACGCCGGTGGCCTCGTTGGCCACCGAATCTGTAGGGTTGAACCGGGAATGCTCGATGACCCAGTTGAAGTTGAGGGCGTGGTTCTGGCTCAACCGGTAGGAACCGTTGAGCTTCTGCCGGTAGAAGTCCTGCTTGTTCCGGGAGTCGGTGGGGTAGAGCCCGATCTCCCCCCGCCCGTTGGGGCTGGGGTAGCGGTCTCCGTCGAAGGTATACCGAAAGGCGGAGGTGTCGGTGAGGGCCATGGCTGTGTGGGCGACGGCCCCGCCGACGCGGAACTCCAGGCGGCCGTCCAAAGCGCCCAGCTTCTCCGCCTCGACGGCGACTACGTTGACGTCGGCTCGGGTCTCGGCGTGCTGGAGGTTGGCTTGGATCCCCTGGAGCTCACGTTTGCTCCGGATGAAGGCGATCTCGGATTTGATCTCGTCGAACCAAGTCCCGGTGGTGGTAGTTCCCATGCCGGCTAGCCACCTGTTGAACCCGTCGTGGTCTCGCTTGATGTTCAGGCCCGAAATGAAGGGCGACTGCATCATGTAGTCGTTGTTAGCATGATCGTAATCCAGGGAGAATCCGACCTCGGTCCTGATGGGCTTGAAGTTCGCTTTGAAGATCGACGCGAACTGGGTATGGCCATACGACCCTCGAGTCAGCCCGATGTCGACGTACCCGCCCGGCGGGCTGATGGTGACCACGTTGATGGCCGCCCCCAAGCCGTCCCCGCCCAGCCTGGCGGGAACGACGCCCTTGTAGACCTCCACCCGCTCGATGAGCTGGACCGGGATGTCGTCCAGGGTGAAGGAGTCGTTGTCGACGTCGATGGCGGCCCCGTCGATGAAGATCTGGACCCGCCGGCCCTCCAAGCCCCGGACGTTGAACACGCTGGCGCTGCCGAGGCCCCCGGACCGTCGGACCTGGACGCCGGTGGCCCGCTGTAGGACCTCGTCCAGGCTCAATCCGCGGCCGGCCAGCTCGGGGCCGGGGATCACCGAAACGGAAAACGGAGACTGGACCACCTCACGCACTTCGGCGCCTTCGACGTTGGCTTCAACGGTTACACCCTCTAACGAGACGGGTGAGGTTTCGAGTTGCACTCGCCTTCGTGATATGAGACCGGCCTGTATGTTGACCGTGAAAACAACAGGATTGTATCCGATGCGGGTAACACGAACCTGCTGATTGCCTAGTGGCACATCTTCGAACTCATACGAGCCGGTCGCATCTGTTAGCAACCGAGCGGATGTGCTTACCACTTCCACGACGGCGTTTTCGATAGGGTTTCCAGTCGCGACGTCCGAAACCGAACCAGTCAGGCGTCCCGAGAATTGACCCGCC
Source organism: uncultured Gemmatimonadaceae bacterium (assembly GCA_964580055.1). Lineage (GTDB taxonomy): Bacteria > Gemmatimonadota > Gemmatimonadetes > Gemmatimonadales > GWC2-71-9 > JBDGYW01. The sequence goes on from CAZOJI010000067.1 coordinate 9,200, forward strand.
AGAGGCGACGCTCCGAGTGCAAACAAAGGGAAGGTGCCGAACAATCGGATTAGTCGTCCGCAGTTCATCAGTAACCTTTTTCTCTTTTCAGATTTCAGTCTGAGATGGTAGAGACCGACCCTCCAACCGCCTTGGTGGTGGGCGAGCTTTCGTCTCAGAAATGCCCCGACACTCGTCGAGGGGAGACTGCGTAGGAGGACAGACTTGTGGTGGCGCTCTGGGACCTAATGGTGAGACACCCCCTGTAGGGTGCCATGAGTGTGAGAATTTGAATCCTGCCACCATTCGCCATAGATAGGAGTAGCCGACGCATCCGTCGGAGCAGGCGATTGATGCAAGACCGACAAATTGACAAAGAGGGCAGGTCAGTTCGTCATGACCGATGCTACTGGGCGCAGAGACCTGCTCAATATGGTCTACGTGGGAGTTTGCCGTGGATTCGAGAAGTGAGTCTGCAAGAGGCATAGACGCAGTAGCACTGCCATAGAGGACCAGCACGCCGAGAAGGAGCAGACGTTTCATTCTGTCCGGAAGAATATCTGCGCGCATAATCACGGTGAATAGCAGCCTCTAACGACTGAACTTTGGTCCCGCGTCGCACTAAACCGGGTAGGCAAACACTGCCGACGCCTGCGCTTCCTTGAATCGATGTCCATTGCCAACCTTGTAGATATGCCGTATGTTGTCTGAGTCGTCTGTTGTTGTTAGAGATATCTAACACACTGCCTGAATTCCGGCAACCCCAGAATTGAGATAGCGAGGTACGATGATCGGAAAGGACATTCGGATTCCTGGCGTTTTCGACAATCCTGTGGACGGTTGGCTTTGCGCCCCATCAAAGGAGGTTGACGCCCTGGGTTCTTCGGAGCCGAATCAATTGTCGAGGACATTGAACTACATCGATAGCGATTTGAAAACACACGGTTGTCTGGTTGAGGAGAAACGAAGCAAGATGCTATGGGATGTGGATTCTGGCTTTCATTGTTCCATAGTTGGCACCTGTTTCACGCTCAAATCGTTGCGCAGGATTGCTCGAAAAGTTCGGCTGAATCTCCCGGAGAATGCAACTGATTATCAGATACACAGCGTGTTCGTATCCGCAGCAAGTCGGCACGGGCCCGCCGCAAAGGAAATGCAGAAGGAGTTGCGCCGGAGGTATGGAAATGTCATAGCACGCTTTGCAAAGGCCGAGAATGAGGAGGAGCTCGCGGATCTTTGGGGCGACGCTCGAGCTCAAGGAGAAATTGCGGGTCCCTACTGGGCTGTAATGACGCATCCGGAACTCACCAGTGAACTTCAATACCGCGCGTTCGCCGAGGTACACATGCTTTCACATTTGTCGGGAGCTTCTGCACGTGCGGACATCAGAGAACTCGAAGATATGAAAGGCAGGAACAGAGCGTTGGTTGCGGATTGTGCTGCGGCACTTGAGAGGGCTCGCAGGGCCGTAAAGGAACGCGATGAATACGCGGCACGTATGAGTGAGTATGAGGCTGATGCGGAGGCGGCGCGTTCGCAACTTGCGGAGGTGAGTGAACGCATTGGGGCGCACGAAGAGTGCCGGCTGGCGGCTGAGGTTCGACGGCTCCGTGCTGAACTCGAAGCGGAGTCACGGCGAGTAAGGAGGACCAGAGCCGAAGGTGACAGGTTTCGAGAGAAGAATTCTACGCTAAAGGAACGGCTTATCCAACTGGAGCGGGAACGTTCTGAGTACCGAATGGAGAGGGAGGCGCTCGAGAATCAGCTAGAGAGGTTGTTGGAGTGTAGCTCCAATTGCCCGGCATACGACGCCGCTAGGTGCCCGCGGCTGTGCGGGCGGTGCGTTTTGTACGTGGGCGGGCGACAGGGTGTCGTGAAACACTTCAGGATGCTCGTCGAAAAGGGAGGAGGGAAGCTTCTCCACCATGACGGTGGTATCGAGGACGCATGCCCACGCCTTGCGGGATGCATCGCACAGGCTGATGCCGTGTTGATGCCTACAACGTGCGTTAGCCACGAAGCGTCGCTCAAGGTAAAGCGAAACTGCAAGCGCCATCGGAAACCGTTGGTATACCTGAGAAGCTCCGGCCTTTCGGCCTTTGTTGGCGGGCTGTCACGGCTCGCTCCAGGTCCAAACGCCGACTCGTCGGGTTGAGCTAAGGCCGGTTAGGCATTGAAGAACCAACTGGCATTCAAGCACCGATGAATCCAGAGGTTGCAAACAGCGTGCAGCCTGCTAAATACATCGTGAGGAATGCCTCATATGAGTGAAGATGTCGACGCAATGCTCTCTGGTGCGCTTGAGGATTACCTCGAGACTATTTACCTGCTCATGCAAGAGCACCCGTTCGCTCGAGTCCGCGACATAGCGAAGGCGCGGGATGTCAAGCCCGGATCCGTTACTCCTGCGCTCAAGCGGTTGGCGGATCTGGACTTGGTGAAATATGCGCAGAGGGAGTATGTGACGCTCACAAGCGAAGGTGAGCGAATCGCGCGCAAGGTTCTTTCGAGACACCATCTGCTGACGCGATTTTTCACTGAGGTGCTCGAGTTGTCACCCAAGGCTGCGGAGCGAGACGCGTGCGCGATGGAACACAGTCTCTCCGATGAAGCAATGGACGGATTGGTAAGGTTTTTCGAGTTTCTTGGCGCGTGCCGAAATACCGCTCCAGACTTCCTGACACGATTCCACGGTTGCTCGCGAGTACACGAAGGCATCGACCACTGCGAGCTTTCATGCAAGGATGCGCGCGAGCTGGAACGTGAGCGGCGCAATCTTCACAATCTGGACCCAGGTGAGACTGCCAAGGTCTCTCAAGTGAAGGCCAGCGGCGCACTGCGTCAGCGCCTGCTCGATATCGGGATCCTGCCGGGCTCCGAGGCGACGCTGGAGCGCGTTGCACCTGGAGGCGATTCAGTTTGGATTCTATTGGACGGCGTGGAGCTCGAATTGGATGACCTAGCCGCAAAGGCAGTGCTGTTGGAGTGACTGCTACGCAACAATGTCCCACCCCGCAATCCTGGCCGAGCGTTGAATAACTTCACGGTTGAGTTCTTCGGACAATCGGCGCACACATGATTCGACCCATGGAATGGGCGCAGCGCTCTCGATGCCGTCGAGATCATGAACTATGGCGTCAACATGATGCGAAAGCATGTCTTGCCAACGACACGAATTCACTATGTGATGCCGCCTGCAGGCGAGGCGCCGAACGTGGTTCCAGACTATGCGATAGCGTGGTATTTCGTCCGTGCCGTGAACCGAGCGGAAGTAGGTGGAAATGCTAACCGATTCTGCGTTGTTCGAGAGAGCGAAGGAGTTATTCCTGGAGAAAACCGGAGGTGAGCCGTACAGGTCTCCCATCCCGGTTGAACCGACGTTTTCCAGGACTGGATACACGGAGATATCGTCATGAGTAGCAGAATCTGTGTTCTCCTTTCCATCACTGCCCTCCTTATCCCCGGTTGGCTCAACGGCCAATACCCGAGAGATTGGGACGTCGACGTTGCACACTACCGCTTTCACCTCGAACTCAGCGACGCCACTGATCAGATCGAGGGCCGCGCCGAAGTGAGTGTGGACTTCCTGGAAGGGGGGAAGAATTCCTTCGTCCTGGATCTGATCGGAAGGGACCATGACACCGGGCTAGGAATGGAAATCCTGAGCCTCACGCGCGATGGGGAGCCGGTCCAGTACTCACATCGATCAGATCACCTTGAGGTTTTCATGACATCCCCTGCCCAGGAAGGGGAAAGGCGAACTTACACCATCGACTATTCGGGTACCCCGACAGATGGCCTGATCATCGACACCACCATGTACGGAGATCGTACCTTCTTCGGAGACAACTGGCCGACCAGGACGAGGCACTGGCTCCCTACCGTCGACGACGTTTCGGACAAGGCTACGGTGGAGTGGATCGTCACCGCCCCCGAGCACTACGATGTAGTTGGGACGGGGCGATTAGTTGAGCGGAGTGAGCTGGGCGACGGATTGAGGCTCACACATTGGCAGTCGGACGTGCCCGTCGCCCCCAAGGTCATGGTCATGGGCGCAGCTCGGTTTGCCATGAAGACCACCGGCCATGTGGGCTCAATTCCCATTCAAGCATGGGTCTACCCTCAAAACCGTGAGGAGGGGTTCTTCGACTACGCGCTGGCTGAAAAAGCCGTCAGGTTCTTCACAACTCACGTGGGGCCATTCCCCTATGCCAAGATGGCCAACGTTTAATCAAAAACACGTTACGGAGGAATGGAGAACGCGGGAAACATCTTCTACAGCGAACGGTCCGTCAGTGGAGACCGGAGAGCCGAAGGTCTGATCGTCCACGAGATTGCGCACCAGTGGTTCGGCGACTCGGTCACGGAGAAAGCATGGTGGCACATCTGGCTCAGTGAGGGTTTCGCCACTTACTTCACCCACCTTTACAACGAACTCGTGTACGGCATAGAGCGGCTCCAGGCAGGAATGCAACGAGACCGCACAACGGTCCACCGTTTCCTGGCCCAAAACCCCGATGTGCCCCTGATACCGACCGATTTGACCGATCCGAATCAGATGCTCAACCGAAACGCATATCAAAAGGGAGCATGGGTCCTTCACATGCTCAGAAGGCAAGTCGGAGACGATGCGTTTTGGACTGGGATCAGAGAGTACTACAGGCAATATCGGGACAGCAATGCAGCCACCGAGAATCCACGGCGTGTTATGGAAGATGCCTCGGCACGGGATCTTCACTGGTTTTTTCAGCAGTGGGGCTATGAGCCGGGGCACCCGGTGCTGGACGGAGTATGGACATACGATGCTGATGCGGGGGAAGTGAGGCTGACTGTCCGCCAGATTCAAGAGACCGGAATCGTATTTCGGTTTCCACTCGAGGTTGCCTTGTTGGGGGAGAGCTTCGACGAACGGCACACAGTGGAGATCAGCGGCGCTGAGCACACCTTCACATTGCCGGCGACAGGGCGTGTTGCGGAACTTCGCCTGGATCCAGAAACTTGGCTCCTCTTTGACGGAGAAGTTTCAAAACTACCGACTTGAACCGAAATCCTGGGCCAGGATCGCCAGAACCACCTTTATTCCCTCCAAGAAGCTGCCCATGCGAATGTTCTCGTTGGGACTATGTTGGTTGTTGTCCAGGTTCACGGTTGGCACACTGACGGCAGGCACTTCGAGCGTGTTCACAAACGGAGATATCGGGATCGAGCCACCGCTGGTTCTGATCTTGATCGGCTCTTCACCGTAAAGATGCTCCGTTGCACTGCTAAACCAGAGGCCGGGCTCCGAATTGAAATCTGTACGGAACGCACCATACGACACGTTCCAGGTGAACGCTGCAGTTTTCGGATGTTCGCGCCTCTCTCGATCGGTCGGCGCCCGGTCGATCAGGTAGTAACCCTGACGCTCGATGTGATCCTGGATCAAGCCCATCAGGCGTTCCGGATCACTCCCCGTCACGAATCGTACGTCGACTTCCGCAATGGCGGTTGAAGGCACAATAGTGCGCGTCTGTTCACCAACCCAGCCTGACGATCTCCGAGCGAGTCAATTGTTGCGCCGCGATGGGCGACGAAACGATCAGCGCAATAACGGGGAAAACGGCGCGGATCAACTGCTGAACGCAAAATTTGGAAAGAACCTTCATTGTTACTCCCACATTGACAGAGCGAAGGAATGAGACCAGAGTAAACGAGCCCAGCGTCGCTACGCTCCGATGAGTGATCATGATGCCCGGACCAGGTGATCATGATGAGCGGAATAGGCAGCCTCGACCGCATCATCGATGGCGTAGGTCGTATCCAGCGTTCGAGTGGCACATATGACCACAAGCTCTTTCGAGAGCTGAACAAGATGATCGACCAGCTCAGAGACTACGGCAGGCTCGACATCCTCCGGGCACTACGCGACGGCGAGTGGTCTCCCAACCAACGACAGAAACAGTGCTGATACAGCGACTCTCATTGACTTGATGTTTCCTGGAATTGGAGGTGCCTGCCGGCAGGCCCTCGTGACACCCATTTGCGAAGCGGTAATAGTTGGGGGCGTCTGAAGCGCCGGCAGGCTGAGCAGTGGGATCAAAGGACTGCAGCTACCACGTTGCTGGCGAAACCTTCTCCCACTTTGTTGAACGTCACCACCCGGTAGTAGAGCTCGACCCCCGTATCCTGATCTGTCAGGACAGCCATGGTGTCGAAACACATCACGACCTGCGTCCAATTGCCGGTCTCACGCTGCGCGACCTGGACATGGTAACCTCCAACTGGTCCGCCCTCAGACGGTTTCTTCCAGTCCAGGTAGAGCCAGCCGGGGCCTTCACGCTTGATCTCCAACGCTCTGGCCGGACCTGGCGGTTGGGGAGCTGACGGCTCGCTCCGAACACCCCAGCCGAGTGCTCCTAGTTTGACTGGGTCACTGCCCACCACATGCTCCGCATAGCTAAGCACCAACTGCATCTCGCTCTTCAGGGTTTCGAACGCCTCGTCCTTCGCGTCAAACGCCTCGGCTGCAGATGCCTGCGCAATCACTGCCGCCTCCTGCAGGCGGCGGTAGTTGTCGAGCGAAGTCTGCAGCTGCTCAATGCTTATCGGGGGTGTCGTGAATACCTCGGCTTCTTCCGTCAGCCCATTGACGATCTGGCTTGCGAGAGCTGCCACTTCAGCTTCCCTTCTTGGAAACCTCGCCATCGTGCTTTCCTTTCATCTTTGTGTTGTTGGATAAGTCGGACGTCTCTATTGGACCCACTGGAGTGAGTTCTCGATTGGTTCCATTTGGCAGGGTACGATTGCATGGGATTATTCGAAGGCCACAACCGCTCTTTCCAGCGGCGATAGCGCTGTTGCAATCGGTGTTGTGGGTCGATCGATCGATGATTGCGACCTTGCGAACGGTGATGGTGATCGAACGACGGGTAGACGTTTCCCTGGCGCTTCGGGTCCGGCGGCGGCGCATAAAACAGCACCACGCC
>CAZOJI010000068.1:0-15641 GCA_964580055.1 uncultured Gemmatimonadaceae bacterium
ACGGGTCGGCGATGGTGCGGCTCTTGGTGTGAACGATCGTGCGGTTGGTGATCATGGCGAGGTCGTATCCAACGCGAAGCGATGCAGGCTCGTTGCCGTGGAAATCGCGCACGGGTATCCAGGTCGCAAGCCCGGCGTGATGTTGACCGGTCCCGCTGTGGATCTTCGATGCGGTCTTTTCCTGGTAGAAGGACAACTGCTTGGCATGGGGATGGGCGAGCATGTTGCCTTTGTAGCCCTTGTCATAGTCTTCGAAACGTCCCCCCCGGTTCAGTGCGTACACGACCTTGGGCCACAGTTCGTCGCCGACAATGCGCCGCCAGCGCTCCGGATCGAAGACGCTTTCGGGCAAGTGCCGTCGGGCTCTGAGAAACAACTCCATCTCGCGCACGTCCGCGTCGGGCAGATTCTGTGAACCATCGGGGTTCTCGCCGAAGGCGATGTTGCCCACGCAGCGGAGCATGTATTCATCCAGGTGACGCAGGTGCTTTCCTTCGCCGAAGCCGTTGTCGCCGAAGCCGGGCAGATTCAATTGCTCGGCGATGGCCAACAGCATCGTCTCGAAGCAGATGGGTTGCTTCTCGCCGAATACGGTGCATTCCTCCGGGATAGCAGCGATCACCGGCTGCCGGATGGGGTTGGACTTCCAGGTCATGTTGGGATGGCTCTTCTGGAACTCCCAACGCTCGAGATAGCTGGTGTCGGGGAAGATGTAATCGGCATACATGGACGTGGTGCCGACGAGGATGTCATTGGCCACGAACAGAGGGACTTTTTCCAGGTCACAGAGGATCTCGATGTTGGTGTGGCCTGCCGGCAGGGAGTAAGTCGGTGCGCCCATATAGAGGAAGAACGCTTTGATCGGGTAGGGATACGCATCGCCCATCGACGGAATGATCTCTTCATACACGTCTGACGACAGAGGATACCAGTTCCGCTTGGCGGGATATCCCTCGAAAAGGGTCGTCTCTTCATAATCGGTGCCGTGGCGGATGGCGGAGATGCCAAACGCGGCCGTTTTGCCGGGTTGGTCATTGAGGTGGAACCAGCCGCCTTTGCCCTCAACGTCCCACGCGCTGGCCTTGCACATGCCGCCCTTGTGGTCGAAGTTGCCCAGCAGCATGTTGACCGTCATCCACGCCAGCACATTGTAGAAGCCGTTGGTGTGCTGGGCGGGTCCGCGGTGGACATCGACCGCCGCCTGCTTGCCGTGACTGGTCAATTCGCGGGCGACGTCAATGACATACTCGGGCTTGACGTCGGCGATGGCGCACCACTCCTCGATGGTGTGCTGGTAGCATTCTTCCTTCAGCAGTTGCAGACCGGTCTTGACATGGACACCGCCCGGCAACCGGGCGTCGCAGTAGAGGTCGCCGCGCACCGGTCTCGTCGCGTCGTTGGGATCGAAGGCCACGGTGCGGCCGTTGACCGCAACAACGAGTTCGTGGCCTTCGGCCAGCCCCAGGTCAGCGGCGCGGACGAATTTGCCCGGCTCGCCGTCCTTGATCTCCACGAGCCACGTGGCGTTGGTCCAACTCGAATCGCCGATGGTTCGGGCCGCGGCCTTATTCGCGCAGGCGACAAAATCCCTGTCGAACCGGTCGTTGTCGAGCATCCAGCGGATGATCGCCATGGCCAGCGCGGTGTCGGTGCCGGGTTTCAAAGGCAGCCACCGCCAGGATTTACTTGCCAGCTTGCTAAAGCGCGGGTCGGCGCAGGCCACTCTGACCTTGCCGCTGAACAGATTGTTCGTCAGGCGCGGCGACCTATTGGGTGGGCCATAGTTGGCCTCGAACAGATTTGCGCCTACGAAGAGGATGAAGCGGCTGTTCTCGGTGTCGGCCTGCCAGTAGAACTTGCTGCCGCCGCCATACTCGCCCGTGGCCGTGTCGTACTGTTCGCTCACCGCCTTGCAAGTGAAGTAAAGCGAGCCCTGGCAGACGGTGGTGTGGCCGTGCAAGTTCACCGATCCGAGCCCGGCCGCAAACCGCTTGTATAGTTCACTGCGACCGGACTTGATGCGGCCATACGCCATGAGCACCTGATTGTTCTTGGGGCCGAGGTCCGGATGGTCGGGATCGATCAGCGTGTCCAGGTACGCCGCGTAATTGCGCTTGAACGACTCGACGAGGTTCCGCTTCTTGGCGGGATTTTTCTCAGCCCAAATAGCATCGACGTCGGCCACCATCTCTTTCGTGACTTCGGCGTCGCGCAACGCGACAATGTCCTTCAGTCCCTCGACCACGCGGTCTTCTTCCCCTGGCACATCTGCAAAGAGCTTGCCACCCTCGCAGATCTCCTTGACCGCCTGCTCGAAGGAAATCGACACCCACTCGTTCTCACCGCGCCGGCCCGCTCGTTTGAGCACTCGGCGCAACCGGTACGGATCGTAGGCGGTCTGCAGCCCGGCCTGGCCCTTCGGACATATTGCGCCATCCACAGCCACCGCATCTTCAAGGGCGACACTCTCATCGAGGTGTGGGACGAGCGTCCACGGGTTGTAAGGGTTCCCGTCGATCTTCGTCAGCACGCCATCCTGGAGCTTGCACTTGATTCCACAGCCGGTGTTGCACTGGAGACAGACCGAGTGGATCACGTTTTCCGGCTTCGACAGATCGTACGGCGCGTCGGGCCGGCTGCTCAGTAACACGCCACTACCCTGGGATGGTGGTCCGTCTGCCGCGCCGGGCGCCAGCATGCCGCCGCCGAGCAATGCTCCGCGGGCGAGAAACTGCCGGCGTGAGCGAATGTTGTCTTGCGGGGTAGGATGTTCTTTCATGCGTCACCTCGCTGCGCGACGACATTGGTGGTTTCGATTCTGCGACCGACCTTCTGGCCGACGTAGAACGTCGCCATGCCGACCGCCACAAGGAACAGCCCCACCAGGTATTCCATTGCGGTGGCATGGTAGATGTATTTGAGCCGGTCGTGATGAAACGCTTCCTGCAAGCCCAGGATTTCACCGACCGCCTGGCCCGGAATCAGAACATTGAGGCGGGCGCTGACAAACGTGATTGCCACGATTAGGGCGGCAACAGCCCAGAGGCGACGCTGCCGCGAGCTGAGCAGAACAAGCGATACGACCCCGCCGATTGCGAGATGGACGATCCAAAAGACCCACCAGTACGGTCCCCAAAGCACCAAGTCGACGGCGGGAGCGTGACTGACCGGATTCCATTGCGATATCGAGAGTTCGGCAAATTCGAACATGAAGTACACGCACAACCCCACCAAGGTGACCAGACGGAGTTTGCCGATTGCCGCATCATGATCGGCGTCGCTTTCATCGGCCCGCGTGAAGATGCGGACCAGCAGCAGCGTGGCCGCACCCGCCGTGACCGCCGAGGTCAGGAACACCATCGGCAATAGTGCGCTGTGCCAGTACGCCTTGGCGTCGACAACCCCGAAGAATGCCCCGCTCTGACTGGGAAACAGCATGGAGAACACAACAGCGAGACAGAGCACTGGTTTGAGCCAGCCACTGCCGTCGCGAAAGCTCAACACCCAAGCCACAGCCGCGCAGATCATAAAGACGCTGTACATCCATGCGTTGAACGCCATCATGCTGGTGAACGCCGGCGAGGTGAAGATGCGGTGCGATCGCTCCATGTGTCCCAAGTCGAGGCTCACGCCGAGGAACGCGGGGATGATCGCGGCGATACTCAGAACGATCACAGTGCGCAACACCCGCCGGCTGCGGAACCCGGGCAGGTCGAGAATGTAGCCGCCGGCCCCGAGGATGAACGCGCCGCCGGCAATGCCGACTCCGTGAAAGTACAACGCCACCCAAAGTCCCCATGGCACGTACGAACCGTAGCCCGCCGGTAGGTGGCCCTGAGAAAATCGCTGATAAACCCCGATTGCGCCCAGACCAAAGGCCACGATCCAGAACAACCATAGAGCGGACCGAACGCCGCGCGCGCCGGCGACGGGCACTCTCATAGGACCTCGCGTTGTCGTCATTGTCGTCATGATTCGACGCTCCAAGTTCAGGCGGCCGTGCCGCCACGGTATCAGGCGATGTAGTACACGCGCGGAGCGGTGCCCTTGTGCATCAGCAGCGTATGAACGTTGTGTCGGGCGATCAGTTCGGTCACCAACGCATCGGCATCTTTGTGATCGCCGAAATAAGTAGCACGCCCTATGCAGGTCGTCACGCACATCGGGAGTTCCCCTACCTCCAGCCGGTGGAGGCAGAAGTGGCACTTGCGGGCGTTGCCGGCGGGCGACTGGTGGTGGTCGCGGATCCAGTGCTTGGCGTACTCGTGGCTGGGCTTTGCTTCCCAAGCCGCAGCTCCCTCGCCCAGCGTAGCCGGACTTTCGGCCTGCGCGCCGCCATTGGCATCGGTGTAGCGCAACCCGAAGTCGCTGGTCCGCGCGCCGTAGGGACAGGCGGTCAGGCAGTAGCGGCAGCCGATGCACTTGTCGTAGTCGATCGCCACGATGCCATCGGGCCGCTTCCACGTCGCCTTGACCGGGCAGACCGGAACGCACGGCGGCGCATCGCACTGCATACACGGGCGCGGCGTGAACTTGATACTGATGTTCGGGAACTCGCCGGTTTCTTCCGTCACGACGGGCCGATACACCACGCCCGGGGGCAGCTTGTTCTCCGCGACGCACCCGATCGTGCATGCATAGCAGCCGACGCACTTGCGCTGGTCGATCACCATCACCCAGCGTCGCTGCTCGACCGGCTTGGCCATCGCCCGCTTCAGGTCGCGTTGCATCCGGACCAGCACGTCTTCATCCGGCCGAGAAGCTATGTTGTCCAGTACCGGCAACTGGCGCACCGTCTCCGCTCCCGTTGGATCGCGGGCCGGCGGGGAAAGCCGGTCCCTCACTACGACGGCCGTCGCGCCAGCCAGGCCGGCCCCGACCAGCGCGCCGGCTTTGACTATTTCACGTCGGTTCATTCCCATGGTTTGATCTCCTGCTCAACTCCCGTGTCAGTACCGTGTTTCGCATCCTCGGGCCGCCAGACGAGTGCCGCGCCGTTTCTCGAATTCGGCGACGTCGCGCAACGTCAATCGTTTTAGTTCCCGTTCGATCGGCTTCCGTTCTTTCTCCCAAAAGTCGTGAATCGGACCGCTCGCCGGCCCAAGCCCGGCGCCGCGTTTGTAAATGCCGGCGAAGAGCGGCAGTACGGTGCACGAGCATACCGCGAGGATGCTTCCCGACACCGATGCCACACCGTACGCCAGGACCTTGTTCGCCTTGGGGCCGAGGTACTTCATCACCGCACCCTGACTCACGAACACCCCGATCGCGCCGGCAATGAAGAACGCCGGCACCAGACAAAGCAGCACGTGTTCGCGCGCGTACCAGCGCACAAGCAGAAGGGACTCAACCACAGGCGCCGGTAGCGCAACCAGCGAGGTGAACAGCTCAACCGGCAGGTAATATGCAAAGAGTAACCCACCTACGAGAAGGACTCCCGCCCTCCACTCCAACTTCCAGAAACTCACGATCGTCTCCTACATCATCCATCGATAAGCGCGGCGCTCAGCGCGGCGCAGCTAGTCTTCGCCCCGCATCCGCCTCCAGCACTCCGGCGACACAGGAGTTCCAGTTGAGCACATACGTTACGCGCGAAGAGTAACAGAATTAGGCTCTCCCACGAAATCTATGGGTTGAGATGGATCATGTCTGTGGTTTGCTGGTGAGAAATCGGAGTAGTTTTCTGGCGGTGGCATCGAAGGAGCGTTGTTCTTTTTCTGAGGCGTCCCATACGAGGGGAGCTTCGCCGAGGTCGATTGCGTCGAGCAGGAGTTGGCGCGGGTGTGTATGGCGACGTTTGGGCTGATGGACGACGTCGCGGATGATCTCGCCGCCGATCATCCAGGAGTTGTCGAGATGTCGGCGGATGGTTTTGGGTGAGAGGTTGCGGTCGTAGAGGTGGCGTATGAATGGCCTGAGTTCGGCTACGAGCGCTTCGCCGACGGGTATGTCGGCTGCGGAGCCGGCCCAGCTGTTGGGCCAGGAGTCCATGAGGGCAAGGAGCTTGGTGAGTTGTTGGTGGGGAGGCTGTTTTGGTGATGAAGGCGGCATTTTGAGGCTCCTGTTTGGTATTGATATGTTACCGTTCATGGAATCAAAATTGGTTGCCGCGCTTGTCGTCGTCCACGATTCCGGCCTCTCTCGGCACCGATAGATGCCGAGATATCGTGGAGACGTCGGCGCCGACCGGTTTTTTGCAATTGTGAGGACGCCGTCTAATCGATGCCGCTGCGATTCCATTCCATCTCCAGCTAGTGCAGCCCGAAGGGGTTCAAAAAACGTCAATCTTCGCTATACTTCAGTAATTGCTGAAATACTGGAATACTCGATGTCCCTTGCTGACGCCAAACACGAACTCTTCCGGCACTTCGCCAGGATCGGGAAGGCAATGTCCAGTCCCGCCCGCCTGGATCTCCTGGATCTCCTTTCGCAGGGGGAGAAACCGGTGGAGACTTTGGCTCGGCAGGCCGGCCTCTCCGTGACCAACACCAGCAACCACCTGAGGGAGCTGCGCTCGGCCGGGCTCGCCGCCAACCGAAAGGAAGGGCTCCAGGTCTACTACCGCCTTGCCGACCCCGCCGTTCACGAGTTTTTGCGCTGCCTGCAGGAAATTGCGCGGCGTCAGATCGCGGAGGTCAGGGAAATCGTGAGAGAGTACTTCCAGGATCCCGAATCACTGGAGCCGGTGCCCATGGAAGAACTCCTGGAGCGGATGAAGGCAGACGAGGTGGTGGTTCTCGACGTCCGTCCCGAGGACGAGTACGCGGCCGGTCATATCCCGGGCTCGCTCTCGGTCCAGGTGAGAGATCTGGAGCGCGGGCTCGCCGACTTGCCGCCCGGGAAGGAGGTCGTGGCCTACTGCCGGGGACCGTACTGCGTACTGTCGGTGAAGGCCGTTGAGATCTTGCGGTCTCGGGGCATACGGGCGCGCCGGCTTCACGATGGGCTCCCGGATTGGCGGGAGCGTGGACTTGCAGTGACCTCAGGTTTGGAGAGCTGAAAGCCTGTCGATCCGATGGTGATTATCGAGCACTCCGACCTCAACATGGAGGAACCCGACTTATGACGACCCTGTTCATCGTGAACGATCCCCCCTATGGAACCGAGCGCGCTTACAACGCCCTGCGACTGGCCATCGCCGTGGCCAAGCGGGACGACCAACAGGTCAGGGTCTTCCTCATGGGAGATGCCGCCTCTTGCGCCAAATCGGGCCAATCGCTCCCCAAGGGTTACTACAACCTGGAGCGCATGTTCAAGGCGCTCCACGCCAAGGGAGGCGTCACCGCCGTGTGCGGCACGTGCATGGACGCCCGGGGGCTGACGGAGGCCGAATTGGTGGAGGGCGCTCACCGCGGCAGCATGGACGGACTCACGGATTGGACCGTTGAGGCCGAGAAGGTGCTGGTGTTCTGATGGGTGGCGCGCGGCGTAGTCTACGTTCGGCCGGCTCCCTCGTGGCGGCGGCTGTATGCTTTGTCATGGCGATGGCAAGCCTTCCGCGCAACGCCATGGGCCAGGAGATCTACCGAGAGGGAGACCGCTCGCTGAGCCTGAGCCTTTGGGGTCAGAGCTGGTACCAGTTCTTGGAGGATGGAGGGGATCCCGGCAGCGGCGGATCGGCTAGGGATCTCAACGACTTCATGCTGCGGCGTCTCTACCTCTCCGTGAGGGGGACTGTCACCCCGTACCTGGGTTTCTTCCTGCATATAGCCGGAGATCGGCTCGGACAGCGGGGACTGGACAAAGCGGGCCTGGGGCTGGGAAGCGGACTCGCGATACGGGATGCATGGGTGAGCCTCCGCCTCAAGGGTGAGGAGGCCCGGCTTCAGGTGGGGCGCATGTACATTCCCTTCACGCGCAACTACGGGACCACTTCCACCAAGGCGCTCCTGATTGCCGACCTGGACTGGGTTCAGGGCGGGTATAGGGGCGGTATCTTCTACCCCAGCACGGTGGGACGGGACGAAGGGGCCACTTTGTGGGGTAACCTGGCGGGGGGGAAGCTCCAGTATCGCTTCATGGTCGCCGACGGCGCCGACGATCCCGCGCTGAATCCGGGCAACCGCCTGCGCACCGCCGGCCGTCTGAGCTTCTCTCTACTCGAGCCGGAAACGGGCTGGTTCAACGAGGGAACATCGCTCGGCCGGCGCAAGGTCCTCTCCCTGGGAGCGGGAGTCGACAGGCAGCGCCTCAGCTTCGAGGGCGAGGATCGAGTCTACTTTGCGTGGACGGTGGATGTCCGTCTGGACCAGCCTTTCGGTGGAGGCGCACTGACGGTGAACGGCTCCTATATCGGGATCGGCAACGCGCCCAACAGCGTTGGATTTACCGCCATTACACCGGGCTCCGACGCGGGTGTCGTGTCCTTACAGGCAGGGTACTTCTTGCCCGAGCCGGTTGCGGGGGGACGCTTGCAGCCCTTCGGTCGCTTCGAGTGGATCGATGTGCACGGCGGTTCCCCGGATACCCGAATCGGCGGCGCAGGCTTCAATTTCTTTCTGGCCGGTCAGGCGAACAAGCTGACCCTGGAAGCTACTTACTTGAGCCCGGGCGGCGGATCGGGCAGCCCCGTGGCGCTTGACAATCGCATTCTCGTGACGGCCCAGGTCGCGTTTGGGACTTGAGGCATGGAAGTTACAATGCATCGCTCGCGAACATGCTGGGGCGAATTGGGGCCGTTGTCTCGCTCGAAACCTCGCGGAGTGAGATCATGGGCAAGACCACTACAACGCGTTACGACGTAGCAGAACACCCCGGGACGCCCGAGGAGATGGCGGTATATCTGGAGGCATGCCTCGAAGAGGCGGATGTAACCCGGACCCGGGTAGCGAGAAGCTCTATGCCGCTGCATCGGTAAACAGCCGGGCGCGAACTCCTATCCTTCAACCATTGTATCGCCTGGCTGACCATCTGTGCCGGACGATATGACGAGACGATGTGAACATGGTCGCGTGCGGCCTTGCCGGAGACGATCTCGAGTTTGTATTGCGCCGCAACCTGGCGAATCGAATCCCGCACACGAAGAGCAACGTCTTCACTCAACACCGGCTTCCGGTACTTCGGCATCCATATCACGCGCACCTTCAAGTCGTTCTCCGTGTGCACACCTGGACGATAGTGTCGCACGCAACCAAGTTACACGGAACTTTGTGGTGCTTGAAGGCGAGGGGGGCGCGTCAAGCTCCCCTGCAACAAGAAGCGATAGGCGTTTATGGCCGCGAAGAGCAAGACCGTACACAAATGGCAATTCAAAGCGCGCTTCCGCAGGCATGCCTTCGGCTGGCGGTCGCAACTAGCCATCAAGCGGGTCAAGGAAGCCGTCAGCGAGATCAAGAAGGTCGCGCGCAAAGACAAGGTACTGGCAGCAGAAGGCGCGGTCTCCTTCCTGGAGAGGGTGTCCCCCGCCCTCGAGCACGTGGACAGCTCCTCGGGGGCCATAGGCACCGCCGTCAACAACGCCATCACGGCCCTCGTGGACATCATCGTCTCGGCGCCTGCCGATGAAGAGACGCGGCAGAAATGGCTAGAGCGCTTGTTCGAAGCGCACGCGGCCGACAGAATACCATACATCGAAGGTCTCGCGGAGTATTGGGGAGAGCTTTGCGGGTCACCGGAAGTTGCCTCGCGCTGGGCCGACAAGCTTATCGGGGTCACCCGCATGGCGCTCGGTCCCGACAAAAGCCTGCGAGAGTATTTCCACGGGACCTCGGCCTGCCTGGCCTCCCTCTACGCCGCGGGCCGCTACGACGACCTAATCGACGTGCTCAAGAACGAAACGTTCTGGTCGTACAAACGCTGGGCGGCGAAAGCGCTGGCCGCGCAGGGAAAGAAGGCCGAAGCCATCCGTCTCGCCGAGAGCAGTCGCAGCCCGTGGGCAAGCAACCTCGACATCGACCGGCTCTGTGAAGAGGTGCTGCTATCGTCCGGTATGGTCCAGGAGGCCTACCAGCGGTACGGTCTGAGAGCGAATCGCGCTGGAACCTACACCGCTTGGTTCCGGGCCGTTTCGAAAAAGTACCCGCACAAGCAGCCCGCCGAGGTCCTCGAAGACCTCGTGGGCGAGACCCCGGGCGGGGCAGGCAAGTGGTTTGCCGCCGCCAAGGACGCGAAGTTGTTCGACGAGGCCATCGCGCTCGCCAATCGAACGCCTTGCTCTCCGCAGACCTTGACCCGCGCCGCGCGCGACTTCGCGGAGAAGAACCCCGTTTTCGCCGTCGAAGCAGGTATGGCGGCGTTGCGCTGGCTGGTTAAAGGGTACGGGTACGAGATCACCGGGGTCGACGTGTCGAACGCCTACTCGTTCACGATGAAGGCAGCCGAGAATGCGGGGGTGGCGTCGCATACACATGACCGCATCCGCGCGCTCGTGGCCGCTGAGAGTTTCGGTGAACGGTTCGTAACAAAGGTACTGGGACGGCAGCTGGGGTTGTCGCAATGAGACGTGGAGATCGCTCGACTTTCGAGACCGAGAGTTAGGTTGTCGCTGCGGCGTTGGAGACCATGGACGCCGGGGCGCTGCGGGAGCTGGTTCGCGGATTGCTGACCGGCACAGCGAGATCGACGAAGCGTTCGGACGATTTTCGAGCCTGGTGCCAGGCCCTGGTCGGAGAGCGTCGTGTCGCTATACCGTCATAGCGTTACACTTCGGTCATGCCAAATACCAAACGTGCCACAGTCTACTTCGATCCTAACTTGCACAGGGCGCTCCGGGTGAAGGCTGCAGAAACCGAACGCAGTCTGTCAGATCTCGTCAACACGGCAGTACGACGCAGCCTCGCAGAAGATGCCGAAGATCTCGCAGCCTTCGAAGCCCGCATCAAAGAACCAAGCCTCGACTTCGAAAACGTGCTGAAGGATCTGAAACGCCGTGGCAAGCTATAAGCTGCAGATCAAACCATCTGCGGTCAAAGAACTTGAGGCGATCCAGATCAAGGACCGCAAACGGCTGGTGGCCAAGATTAGACGACTCGCCAAAGAACCACGACCCGACGGTTGTGAGAAACTCTCCGGACAGGACAAATACCATGTGCGACAAGGACACTATCGCGTCCTCTATTCGGTTGATAACGTGGAGCCGTCCATTACAATCGTAAAGATCGGACACAGGCGCGATGTCTACAGGTGAGTGAAGCTGGCTAACTACTCTGCAAATAAGCTGTGAACGAACCTCCATCCAGCGTCTAGATGCGCGAACTGAGGACAATGTTTCGCTGCACTTCAATTGATTGTTCCCCCAGCGTTCGACAGCTTCCTTTGCGGGTTATTCAGCACCGCGTTTCGACCGGCGCTTCCAATCCAAAGAGACTCTCCTACCAGTTGAAGCGCAGTCGCGCAAATACAGATTGATGAGAGTCTGATAGGGGATACCGGTGTCTTCAGCAAGAACCTTGAAATAGTCAATCGTCTTTTCGTCAAGGCGAATCGTGACAGGCCGCTTCAACTTCTTCGCATACGGATTGCGGCGCGCCTTCGAGAAATCGTATTCCTTCTTCATACGCTCCATCTCCGGTTGTAGTACTCTCGCTCCTTTCGAGTGGCCTTCCGCGCGGAAATGATCCGTTCGCGTCCATAGGGCTGCGAACACCAAGCGCCCCGCGGAGGCCCAAAGGTATCCATGCCAACGCAGCCATGAGGATCGATACGTGCCAAACAACAGCTCGATCGGCGAACGATAATCCTCAACAGCGGTCGTTCTCATATCGAGAACAAGTGTAGGACTTTTGAGAACACACAACAGGGCAACTCAAGGCGGTGCTGGGTCTCAGCTCCATCGGTCAGTGGGGTTGATACCTACCCCAACTCCACCTTCCTTCCCCCCAGCATCTCCGCATGCCCCGGAAAACACGTGAACACGATCACCTGCCGATCGTTGTCCTCGGCATACTCGCGCAAAAGTGAAGCGGCTGATTCCTGACGGACCGGATCCATGTCCACCAGCGGGTCATCCATGACGAGAAAGCCCTGCCTGCCATTCAGAAAGAAGCCGGCCATGGCAAGCCGGATTGAAAGGCCGAGCACGTCCTGCGTGCCGGTGGAAAGCAGATGAGTGCCCAGCACTGCCCCGTCACCACGCACGAAACCTGAGGGAAGGCCGTCGTCGATCTGGATTGACTGGTACCGCTCCGAAGTCAACCGGCTGACGTAACCCTCGACTTCGGACCGGAAACCTGCATACGGGTCACCCTGCGCGGATTCGGCTTCAACCTCCTCCATCGCTTCGATGATCCGATCGATCACTCGGCCCTGCCGCAAAGCGCGTTCGAATTCCTCCTCGGCGAGCTCGAGCCGCGCCTCGAGTTCCTCCGTCGACTCGTCCGGCAGGCGGACCTCCGCCAGCTCGATCCTCTTCTGGTTGATATCCACCTCGCACGCTCTGAGTTCTTCTTGCCTTTCCTCGAACTCCTCCAGGAATGCTCCCGCGTCGTCCACGCCATCCGGCAACGGGGCGAGGCCCTCCTTTTCCCTTACAATCTCCTTCTTTTCGAAATGAGCCTTGGCCGTCGTGTCTAACAATCCGTCCGCATCACCGTATGCCTCTTCCAGTGCCGTAATCCGCTCACGGCTCTCCGCCAACACCTCTTCAAGGTCGGTTTTCTTGTACTCGGCGTCTGCCAACTCGCGAACGACTTCCTCCAGCGGTCTTACTTCGGTGGAGTCGCCAACCTCCGCAAGCTGCGCCTCCAGCTCCCCCAGCGTATTGTCCTCCAACTCGGAAGCCACATTGGACTCGGCGTGCTCCAGACCGGCCTTCGCCTGCTCAAATGCTTCATTGAGACTCACCGCTTCTTCCCGGCTGGTTGCACCGCATTCCTCGAGCGCCATGTCGAATTCACTGTTCGCTCGCTCGGCCTCCCCGGTTATCGTCGCCACGTCCAGTTCGCCTGACTCGACCTCTATCTTCCAGTCATCGTGCTCGATGGTCAGCCGGCCGTCGCCTTCCAGAGTGTGAGATGCACCTGAATCGAGGTTCAGGTCCACCGGATCGTCGAGCCCGGACGTCGTCCGTACACTGAGCCCTTTCTTTGCCGACAACGATACACGGAGCTTCGCCGCCTCGAGTCGCACCTCCAATTCGCGGAGTGTTGCCGCCGCCCGATCGATCTTCTCGATATGATCACGCGTCACGTGCGGTACGTTTGCCAACTCTGCGCGAGATTCCTCCAACTCGCGTTGCCGAGCCTTAACACGTTCCGCCAGCTCTCGAAGTGCTCGTCCCTCCTCGTGCCGTTTGACGTCCGTTTGTTCCTTCTCGAGTGCCGCAATTCGTGATGCGAGCAAAGCGCTCGCTGTCTCAGCGTCCGCGATTGCCTTCTTCGCGAGCGGCCAGTCCTCGTTGTCCTTCCTTAGCCGCTTCAACTGTTCTTCGAGACTCTGCTCCCTTGCCTCAACTACCTGCCGCCTTCGTGCGTCTTCCACTACTCGGCGGTTCTTCTCTACGTACTGCGATAGGCGCTCCTTCTTCTCCGCAAGGTCGCGCAGTCCGGCATTCAGGCGGTCGACCTCGTATTCAGTCGCCCTCGCTTCGTCGAGAGCCTCGCTGATCTCCTCCTTCGCGTAGTACGCAGCGAGTATCAGACCGACGCCCTTCTTCCACGGCTTGTTGACACCGCGGTTCCCTTCCGGCCGGCCTCGTTCTTTGTCCCAGCGGCTGTAGAACCGTCCCGCTTCTTCTTCGAGCCGCTCCTCGAGCGCGTCGACCGATACACCGTCGGTCTCCTGCATCGCTGCCGAAAGCAGGTCGCTCAGGTCCCTTACCGTTTCACGGTCTTCGTCCTTCAGTGTTTCGAGGGTCTCCGACAACAATGTCTGCCGAGTAAACAGGATCGATCGACAGGTCCCTACCGGCATTCCGAGCAGCTCGATCACGCGAGCAGCGATCTCCTCCTCGCCGGTGATCAACCCGCCACCAGGCAGTGTCAGCCGCGCCGCGGAATCAGCACCCCACTGTCGTCGAAGTGAGTATTGGCCGTCTTCGTGAATGAAGTGCAATTCGACAGCGATGGTGTTACCGCCTCCCACAGGCACGTAGGGTGCAACGAACTTCTTCATCCGAGCGGGTGTGAGGTCGGACCGCTCCAGCAGCCCTTTTTCCAATGCGCGAAACACGGTTGACTTTCCCGCCTCGTTTTCCCCGACGATCGTATTGAGGCCGGGTGCGAATTCGAGCTCCACGTCGGTCAAGCCGGCAAAAGTATGGAGACGAACCTTCGTAATGATCATTGCCGCAACTCCTCAATGGTCTCGTGCGCTTTTTGAAGCGCCTCGAAGTCGTCGTCACTTCGAGCAAGCGTCCGCAGCAAACGATGCGGGAAAGAACCCTCCGTGAATGACTCGTTGATGTCGGCAACGGTTATATGGCGTGTGACCGCACTGTCATCCCAGCGCAGTTCGAGCACGCTGTTCGCTATTGCCCGTTCCGTTCCACCAAGCCGGTCGTAGACATCAGGCGGCACCCGCCCCTCCAACTTCAGCTTGAGCAGCAGGTTCTTCGAATCTTCGAGTGTGTACGACGCTTCAAGATGTTGAAGCTCGGCATCTGTGGAAACGCCAGCGGCCCGCTGTTCGAAACGGTATTTGCCCGTGGAGATCTGTTGAGAACGAACACCACCGTCGCTCAGCTCGTGCACCCACGCGGATCCCGAATGAGCACAGTCGAAACCGTCAGGCTCAGGAGTACCGGCGAGGAACACTCGGTCGCCCGGGCTCGGTGACTGTGGATACGGCAGATGAGTGTGTCCCAGTAGCCAGATGTCCAGCCCTTGCGCCTCCAGTTCTCCGGCGGTCATCGGGTAGTAGCGGTTGTCGAAATCCGGAGAGAAACCCTTTAGGCTCCCGTGGGCCAGACCGATGTGGTGCGCCACCTCGGCCGAACGCTCCAACTCGGCGATCCAACCGATCGCATTTTCCGCCGAGTGCTTGGAAGTGCACGGACCCGGATAGACCGTAGCGTCGACATCGAACTTGGCCAGCGGGTACGGGCGAGGCTCATCACAAACGAGCACGTTGCCCTGGGCGTTTTCCTTGAACGTGTGCCACAAGTCCGACTTGTCGGCGCTCACGTAGTCATGGTTCCCGGGGAGGACCACCACAGCCGCGCCCTCGAATTCGCCGAATGCCGCTGCTGCTCGAACGATGTCGCGTTTTAGAACCGTAACGCGGTCGAACAGGTCACCTGCTATAACGAGCAGGTCACAGCCATGTTCGTTCGCTGCTTCAACTAGGCGTGATAGACACTCAAACCGAGCTTCTACGAGCCTCTCTTGCACCTCGCCGTCGTAGGAGGCGAACTTCATTCCGAGGTGGATGTCGGAAGTGTGGAGGATTTTGAATGGCATTGGGTGGCTTCGTCCTCTGCTGTGTCCGAGTCTTCGTCCGGAAACATATGGGGATGCCCTGGACGGGTCCAATCGGGCGCCTAAAATTCGTTTTCTCGCCTCAAGACCAGCTCCGTGATACATTGCCATATACGGCTTCTCTTCGGTTTCTCCAGTTCACCACGGGAAACAGATGGGCGACCGCACCGGCATATGGTGGACGGATGCGACATGGAACCCGGCAACCGGCTGCACGAAAGTCAGTACCGGTTGTGGCCGTTTCAGTCACTCCTCGAATATTTCCCGGAGTTTTTCTCCCAGCGCATT
>CAZOJI010000069.1:0-15512 GCA_964580055.1 uncultured Gemmatimonadaceae bacterium
ACCGATGCCGCCGCCTGATCCACCGTAACCGAAGCCGTCCCCTCGGCACCACCCGGCGCCGCGGCCCTGATGGTTGTGGTGCCATTGGCCACGGCCGTAACGATGCCGGTACTTGGATCGACGGTCGCAACGCCCTCGTCGTCACTCGACCAGGTGAAAGTCACGCCGCTTATTGGGTTGCTAACTGCGTCCAGTGCCTCGGCCGCCAGGTGCACCGTGTCATCGATAGCTGTGAGTGTTGCCGGCGAACTCGGCGTCACCGTCACCGTTGCACCGCGGTACCCGCGGATGATCGTCCCATTGTCTCCAACGACCGAAACATGGGCAATGGAGAACCCAAACACGCCGTGGAGGTGATCGGTCGTGACGCTGCTTTGGGCCGTCCAGTTGGATCCGTCGTAGTGTGAAATACCGCCGGAGCCGCCGATCGTGAAGATGTCACTGCCGGACGTTCCCCAGATTCCCCAACCTGGCAGGCTTGTGCCGAACGTGGTCCAACTGGCTCCGTCCCAACGAAGTACCGCACCGTCGTCATACGCTGCTGCGTAAATATCATTGTCCGAGGTGCCCCAGATACCATGTATACGGCTTCCGGTACCGACTGCGGGGTTGTCCATCGCGACCCAATTGCCGGCGCCGCCGTCGTAGTCCAGGATCGTACCGTTGTAGCCGACGGCGTAAACGCTCGTGGCAGACGTGCCCCAGACAGCACCGAGTAGCTCTGATGTGCCGCTGCTTTCCGCAGTCCAGTTGCTGCCGTCGAACTTGACAATGGTGCCGTTATCACCCACCGCGAATATTGCGTCTGGTGATGCGCCCCATACCGCCCATAGACGTTCAGAGGTGGTACTGGTCATTTCACTCCACGCCGAACCGTCGTAACGCAACACGATGCCGCCATTACCGACCGCATAGATATGAGCTGAGTCGGAACCCCAGACGTCGTACAGATCGGTGGTAGTGCCCGAGTTCATTGCGGTCCAGCCGGTACCGTCATCGTGGAGTATGGTTCCAGACCGGCCGACCGCGAAGATGTCAGTATCTGAGAGCCCCCAGACTCCGAGCAACTGGTTCGCAGTTCCGCTCGTCTCGAGGTCCCAGAGGTTCACAGGTGTTGTCGCCGCGGCGGAAACGGTTATTAGCGCGTATCCGCTTAAGCCAAATGCCGCGGCCTCGGCCTTGATAGTTGCCTGCCCGCTCGCGACCGCCGTCACGAGACCGGTTTCGTCGACGGTTGCGACGTTTTCATTGAGGCTCGACCATGTGAACGTCACACCTACCAGAGGCTCGTCGCCGCTGAACACCATGGCGCCCAACTGTTCAGTGTCACCCACACCGGTGAGAGTCGCACTCGAAGGAGATAAGACCAGCGAGTCGGGGCCGGTGGTGACGACTAATTGCATGGCAGTGGAGCCATACCGAGGGCTGAGCGAAAGCGTATCGTCTATGGTTAGGCCGGAATACGTCCCGAACGTCCCGGACCGAGAACCGTAATTCAGGACGGTGAATGTGTCGGCAAGCGTTGGTGAGATCTCCTTAGCAACGTTGAACTGACCAGCAATAGTGATTGCACCGCTCACGTTCAGTACGTCGTATTCCGTTCCCGGAGCCGTACCTTCCAGATTGACGTTGAGGCCGCCATCGGTCATGACCACATCGCCGATGATGCTGAGTGTGCCGACCGAATTCCCATCCGGGTCGCCGGGGAGGAAGTAAGCAGACGTCGTAAAGCTGGCGGTTGTCGATACGTCTAAGGTGCCATTGCCGAATAGCGCGCCGCTCAAGTCGAACGTACCTCCATCGACAGTGAGCGTTCGGTCGGCGTAGATGTAGACGTCACCGGTAGCCGTGAACGTTGTAGGTCGCACCAAGATGTCCGCACCGCGCACTGTGAACCAACCTTCACTGAAGAACGCAGGCGCCTCGATTGTGAGCAGTCCGCCCGATACCGCATGTATCTCGGAAGTGCTGTGGATCGAGTCCGCAACCAGCCTGCCGCCGGCCGGGCCCTCCGAGTCGAACCATTGGTTGTGGGTCAGAGTGCCGCCCGTCACCGTGAGCAGCGGTGCTGTGCCCGTGGCAGAGCTGAAGAGCCGCACGGTTCCATCATTGGTGAGGTTGCCGTCCACCGTCAGCTCCGCTCCCGGCTCCGACACTTCCAGAGTTGCGTTGCTCGCGGAATACAAACTGCCGGTGATACTGTTGCCACCCACCAGCGCACCAAACCAACCGTGGTTGTCCACAGGGCCGACCAGATGAGCGACGTCGAGCGATAAATCGCCGTGGTTTATCAGCGAGTCCACGGTGACGGTATTGCTCAAAACCTCCACCGTGCCGCCCGCCCCGACAGTGAGATCGCCGGCGATTGAAACGCTCGGATTGGTTAATCCTGAGCCGTCGACGTAAACCGAGAGGCTGCTGTCAATAGTGAACCCAACCGCAGACGTGAATGTCGTACTCCCGATATCGAGCACGGCATCCAGGTCCATCTGGATGTCACCAGACAGCTCGTTCGTGAATCCGGCGCCGTAGCTCCCGAAGGTCTGGCCGGGACCGATGCTGACGATGCCGGAGTTGATAAAGTCCGTATCGACGTCCAGTTCGGCGGTGCCCGCATACATGACGCCGCTGTTGTCGATCGTCGTACCGTACAGGCTGACCGTCTCGGCGCTCTGTACCTTCAGACTGTCACGGTTGTCGAGGTCGGCCTCGAGATAGCCGCCGCCAAGCCCCGCAAATATGATCTTGCCGCCTGTCGCGTTAACGAGCGTTCCGGTATTCACATACATGCTTGGGTAGCCGCTGGATTCCGCGCTCGTGAACCGTACGGTTCCGTTGTTCGTGAACCCGTTTGAGAATGTCACATCGGCGCCGGAGCCGTCGAGCAGTATCGTCGAGCCCGAAGCTGTAGTGATTGCCCCGTTCAGGGTCGTGGAACTCGTCCCCGTCAACTGGTTTCTGTTGTCGATCGCCCCGTTTACAACGCTGGCGTTCAACTCCAGAGACCCTTCGTTAACGAGCGTAGTCGCCTCTAGAGTGCCGGACGAAAGGCTCAGAACACTGCCGTCATTGATGCGAACAGTACCCGTCGCCGAAACCGTCCACCCGTCGGCCACAACCGTCGGGCCATTGGCCGCGCCGCCAAGGGTGATGCTCTCCACGCCGACGTCGGCATCCACCGTGACCGTGTACGTACCGTCCACACTGATCACCGCCGCCTCACTGGCCGTCGGCGGTGAGCCTGTGCTCCAGTTGGTTCCGTCGCTCCAATTGCCGTCGGCGGCGTTCAACCAAGTGACGACATTGGATGCGGTCGCGGTGAAGGTCACCGGTGAGCCGGTGAGGCCTGTCGAGGTAGCATCGACCGTATACGTGCCAAGCGTGCTGCCCAGCGTGAACGCCGTGGTCGCGATACCTGCGGCGTCGGTGTTCGTGACCGTGGCCGACAGCGAGCCCGTACCGGTCGTGATAGCCCATGTGACCTCGACCCCCGCCACTCCGTTGCCGTAGGCGTCGACCACCTTTACTGCAAGTGAGTCGGGCAATTGCGTGTCGGGTGCTGCGGTCTGCCCATCGCCGGATTCCATCAAGAGCGTCGTTGGAGAGCCGCCGAAGATCGTGAATGGAGCGCTCACATCCGAATTCAGTCCGGGAGATGTTGCCAGTAACGTGTAGCCGCTGCTTGCTATTTCGATTGCCAAATCGCTGAACGTGGCCACGCCGTTCACCGCCGCCAAGCTGGTCGAGCCACTGAGCGCTCCACCGCTTGGATTGTCGTCGAACGAGATCGTCACTTCTGCAGTGGAAGTGTCGACTGTGATTGTCTGATCGTCCTGGATCGTCACCTCGACGGCCGGCGAAATCGGGCTACCCGCGGTGGCGTCGCTGGGTTGCACCGTGAAGGCGACCTGGGCCGGAGGGCCCGCCTGGGCGACAACCCAGTTCACAACTGCGTCGCGTTCGTTCGTTGACAACGGATCGCCGCCATCGATAGGCGATGCGCCTGCCAAGGTGATCGTCAGTTGGTCACCGTCACCGGTGTTCGTGTCCCCCGCCTCGATGTAGACGTCCGAGGCGCCGTTGTCCTGGCTGAACTGCAGGTTGTTGAAGGTGTGGTTGCCACCGTCACGGTTCACGATCAACTGCTGCGTGCCCGCCGGGAAGTTCCGGAATATCACGCCGTCTAGAGCCGTGATCGTGCCGTTTCCGATAATCAGTTGTGCGTTGTCCATCACCATGTTCTGAACCGCGACGCCATACGCGAGCAGGTTGCCGCCCGTCACGGTCGGAGTCGTGGTAGCGCCGGATACGAGCAGGCCGTTGATTTGAGCCTGGCCCGCCGAGCCGGCTACCGTAACAGTTCCAGTCGTCTGCAAGGCGAGGTCATTGAAGTACGAAAGCCCAACCGCGTCTGTGATCGTGCGATCTGCCGCGCCCGCGAGGACTACCCGATGGCTGCCGCTCGGCGCGAATGTGGCGGACACGGCCTGAGCCGAGACGCCCGCCGTGGTGATTATCGTGCCTGCAGTGAGCGAACCGTCCGTGGAGCCACCGTTGAATAGCAGGGGACCTGCCACCGCAAGCGTGTCGGCGTCGTTCGTCATCTCCAGCATACCGCTGCCGTTGATTGTGCTGAACGTGCCGCCCACGGCCATTTGGTGACCGTTCATACGGAGCGTTCCTTCCACCTCGGTATTGCCCGTCGAGAAGGCCTGGGCCGACAGCGATACCTCGCCGGTGATCAGGAGATTCGGTACCCCGCCGCTCAACGTGACATCCGTGCCGGTGAGGATGACCGTGCCGTTGCCTGTGATACTGTTGCCGGCACTCAGATCGCCGGTCACCGTGAGGTCGTAGCCATCAGTTTCGACATCACCGCCGTTCTGCACGATGAGGCCTGCTACGGTCACGTTCTCCGTGAGAACCGGGGTCGCTCCAGTGGGAATCGATACCGTGTCCGTTGCCGTCGGCGTATCGCCCGTGAGCCAGTTGGCGGGGTCGGACCAGCTATCGGTCGTGCTAGCTCCGGTCCAGCCGTTGGTGGCGCCGGCCAGGGTGGCACAGCTCCCGTTGACGTGACCCTCGCCCTCGATGACTTGCACCGATAGGTCGTACTGGCCGATCCGATGACTCTGGAATGGTCCGAATACCCTGAGGTAGTACATGCCTGCCGAGCCAGCCGTGGCCTCGAGACGCGAGTCGAGCGTGTCGGCGTGCAGGTCGTCATTCTCGGCGAGTACCACCGAGCCTGCGGGATCGTACAACTCCAGGTAGGTGTCGAGCGCGGATCCCGGGTCGTGTCTCTGCGCCCACGTTTCGGCGACGATCATGTCGCCAAGGCACATGTCCAGCGAGTACCAGTCTTCATCACCTTCTGGGAGAATATTCAACTCGGTGAATGTGGTGCTCGCCTCCGAAGCGAACCCGAGATCATAAGCACTCGCTTGGCTCGAACCGCTGGGATCCTGATCTTCGATTACGCGAGTCGACTCAGGATTGCTCCAACCTCCGCCGTTCGGTGCGTATGTGTCATTGACCGCGCGTGCGCGCACATAGTAGGTCCCTGTGTCCGGAACGATCCAGGACATGAACGGAGTGGCATAGGTTGCGTTCCCGGGCGCAGCAGCAAAATCTGGGGATGTGTCAATCTCGAAAATGTAGCTGTCGGCACCCGGCACGGGCGGGAAAGTAACCGGAAACGTCGCGTTGGTGCTGGGCGTGGCGATGTCATCTAACACCGGCCGGAACGACGTGAACGTGATCGTGGCCGTCCTGTTTTCTCCGGCGACTACATTGACAGTCGTTCGTCCGTAATGATCCAGCGCACCGCTCGCGAGACCCAGGAGAACGACGGTGTAGCTACCCGGATCAAGTCCATCAATCGTGACGGTCTCACCCGGAGTCTGACCCGTCAGCGTCCGACTCGTGGGGCCTGTGATGTAAATTGTCGCGTCATCGATTGCTGAAGAACTCGAAGGCGCCGAGGGGGCGGCGGCTGGCTGATCAGCTGGAGCGGGTTCAGAGGTTACCTGGTCCAATTGCATTGCTCTTATCTGAGCGTTCGGTGCTTCACCAGGGCTCAGTTCCGACCTCATGACCTTCGGCCGCCCCGCACTTTGCGACGTGCTGGCGGCACTGGCGCCCGGGATTTCTGTAGGCGCCGTGGTATGCAGGGCAGGGGACTGCTGCGGTTGCTCGCCCATCACTACGCGCAGCGAGATGCCGCCCGTAGTAGCAGGAGCCACAGGGTCTTCGTCGCAGGCCAGCAAGGTCGCGGCGACGAGCAGTGCACTGAGTAGAAAGAAACGTCTCATGATCGCCGCCTATGGGTTCGGAATGGTGATAATGATGCCACCGGTGGTTGGGCCGTCATCTCCCCCACCGTTGTCTCCACCGCCGCCTCCCCCACCCCCGTCTTCACCGCCACCGCTCAACAGCACTGCCGCCCCCGCTCCAGCTCCCGCCAGGCCGATCAGCGCAACGATGCCGACGGGGAATCCGCCGCCTCCTCCACGCACCGATGCTTGCTCCTCGCCAGGCGTCTCCGCCGCCACTTGAGACATCAACCGCAACGTCTCCGTAACCGCCGGGTTCAACGTGAACTCCTCGGTACGACGAACCTGACTGCCCAGCAACATCTGCACGCGATACCTGCCCATCGGACCCGAAAACGCCAGCGGCAATTCTCCCTCACCTCCAGCACCTGACCAGTGCCAACGCTCCAACGGCGTGATACGAACCACCGAATCATCCAGATCCGAACTGATCGACACCGACCCGTAACGATGACGCTCCGCCTCCGCCACCTCCACCAAACTCATCAGCTCCTGTGACCTGATGTTCCTGCGAGCCTCGGCCAATGTCGTCATGGCAGCATCAGCAGGCATTGCCGAGTTATCACCCAGCGTTACACCCACTACAGAGCCCAACTGATCTACCAACGGCCCGCCCTGATCTCCTATCTCCAATGAATCGGCAAGACGGACTCGGCGCGCGGGCAGGCTCGCAACTCTGGATGCCGAAACCGCCGCCGAACCGCAATCGGGATATCCCAAAGCCCAAACGTATTGATTGTTGGCAGGAGCCTCTCCTACACTCAGCGAATCGCCCACGGAGCGGGGAAGTCTGAGTACCGCAACACCTGCAGTGTCGTATGCCGCCACCGAGATGCCGTCACTGATCTCACTACCGTCCGACAACTGCACCTCGAGACTCTCGGCACCCCTTATCGCCCTGTAAGTGGTCAAAAACAGACCGCCGCGACCCACGAACACGCCCGCACCACAACTGGGATCGGCACCGTAACGTGTCACGCGCAACCGGCCCAGATGCCGCAGCGCCGACGCCTCGGCATCCTCCGCAATCGCCGAATCAGGCAGAGAAGCCGCCAGCGCCGACTCGAGATCGAAGTCCAATACCGTCACGATCCCCGGCAACACCTCCCGCGTCACTTCCGCATCAGGGTAACCCTGGGCAGACACCCTTACGGTGTAAGTGCTCGGCCTGAGCCTCAATGGAGATCCTGTGCCGACAGCGCCTATCCCCACAATCTCAACCCGAACGGGTATCGACATCTCCCCGGCACGAAGACGCAATGCCCCCATCTCCTCGCTGATTCCCGCCTGCCACTCATACGAGGTCTCGGCCACCGCATCTCCAGGCTCTTCTGTGTCCACCGTCCTCTGGGCCGACTCGTAGGCGCGTATCACCTCGGGCAGGTAGGTGATCCTGTCGACCTCCATATCCGGAGCGGTGCGCACGGCCCAGCGCATCCACACGTTGGCCAGGGAGTCCTGGCCCTCTTCGATGAGCATCTGCGAGAGGAGTTGGATACCGGCCGCCCAGACACTGTCGGTAGGTCCCACGGCAGGGTTTACGGCGACCTTGAGGAGGCCGAGAGCGGTCTCGGTCTCGAAGTCGTCGTAGGCCTGCATGGCGTTACGAATCAACTCGTCACGCTGGGCAACGGCAGGGGCGGGCAGGGAAAGAGCAATTGCGAGAGCAAGCGGGACTGCACTCGCAGAGAACGAAAGGAATCGTCTCATGATTCGTTCCTGGGTTACGGTAACGTCTTGACTGGCGAGGTGTCGCGGCATTGGAGTGGACGGCACCTCGACCCAACCTATCAAATGTTCAGTACTCGCCGATGTAAGACGCCGGCAGGCACTGGTCGGGACTGGGTCTTCCGGCTCATTTCCCGCCTGTCTCCAGCACAACTCGTATGTTTACGGTCTCTCCTGGTCGAACCGTCACGGTCGTGTCTTTGGGAGCAAACCCGTCGCGCCTGAACCTGATTGTGTGCGGTTGGTTTGCGACCAACGTATCTATGACCCGGGCCGTTTGAGCGTGTTCTTCCGATCCGATGAACACATTAGCCCAGGGCCGCACTCTAATCTGAACGACACCCGTCGGTGGAGGGGTCGGCCTGGAAGGCCTCGTCGGCTGCGGCCGAGGCTGCTGGGTAGCAATTCGCTGACCAGTGTATCGATATGCTACGAGCTGTCCCGGAGCGACGGTCAACGTATCGGTTATGGTCTGATGGTCGGGTCGCCCGGCAACTATCTCATGTGGTTCTCCGGAACTCACCTCGAAGCTGTCGGGTCGTTCCTGTTCCACCCCGTCGAGCCGCACGAAACCGGAAGCCCCCAGATTGGAGACAGTGACGATGCTGGGCTCAGGTGCGGCCGGTGCAGCCGAAGTGGATTCGGATAGCGCTTGTTGCGCCGAGTCTGTCGGGACAACTACAGCTCCCAACTCACTGCCACCGACTTCACCTTGCTCGCCCTGTCCCTGTCCGCCTCCGGAACCTCCGCCGCCGCCTTGCGTCGGCCACCACCATCCTCCTGCTCCGCCGCCTTGCGTCGTCCACCACCACCATCCTCCTGCTCCGCCGCCGGCCAGGATAACCACGATCAGAGGCACGAGCACCTTCCAGAGACCGCCCTTTTTGCGTTCTTCCAGTGGCGGCTGCGTGGTAGATGGAGCCGCTGTTCGTCTCGGTGCTTCCGGTCGCGGCGTGTCGGCGGCGGGCATGGCCTCCGTGGGGAGGTTACCCATTATCGATGGATCGGAGTCGACCGAAACCGTGTCGGCATCAGAGACCGTTATCTCCGAACTGGGCTCCCGGAGTGCCTTCACGAAAGCCTTGACCGTGGAGAAGCGCTGTGCCGGTTTCTTGGCCAACCCCTTGTCTACCGCCTTGTAGACGTGATCGGGCAGTCCGGGACGCAAGGTTTCGAGCGGTGGAGGCTCCAC
Source organism: uncultured Gemmatimonadaceae bacterium (assembly GCA_964580055.1). Lineage (GTDB taxonomy): Bacteria > Gemmatimonadota > Gemmatimonadetes > Gemmatimonadales > GWC2-71-9 > JBDGYW01. The sequence continues at coordinate 9,256 of CAZOJI010000069.1, forward strand.
GGTGCAATGTTTGTGCAGGATGTCGATGGCGGAATCGCCTTCGAACGGCACTTTGCCGGAGAGCATCCGGTATGTCATCACCGCCACGGAATACTGGTCTGCGGCTCCGGTTACGGGCTTACCCATCCCCTGCTCGGGCGACATGTAGAAGGGCGTGCCAATGACCGATCCAGATGCGGTGAGGGTTCCTTCAGTGAGTGCTTTGGCGATGCCGAAATCAGTCACTATCACGCGGTTCTGCACGTCCAGCATGATGTTCGCGGGCTTGATATCGCGGTGGATCACGCTGTGCAGGTGACCGTAGTCCAACGCGTCCGCCACCGGCATCAGTATCTGGATCGTTTCCTCGAGAGAGCAGTGGTCCTTCTCCTTCAAGAGGTCGTCCAGAGACTGTCCCTCCAGGTATTTCATCGCATACCAGAAGACCTTGCCGCCCGACGCGATTCTGTAAATGGGAATGATGTTGGGATGATCCAAACCCGCGGCCGTCTTGGCCTCGCGTTTGAAGCGCTCGACGCCGTGGCCGAAGGTGAGTTCGGGGGGGAGGACTTTTATTGCTACTTTACGCGAAAGGTGTATCTCTTCGGCGAGGTACACCATAGCCATGCCGCCGCGTCCGAGCAGTTCACCAATCTCGAATTCGCCCTCAGTGTCTTCCCTCAGCAGCTTCTCCATGTGCTGGATGGAAGACATGTCCATAGCAGCGCTGGCGCGTGCCTGCCCCTCTGCGTCGGAAACCTGTGACCCGCAACTATGGCAAAACGACGCTTCATCGGGTACAACCGTTCCACAGTGCGCACATTGCATTACGCAATAGCTCCAATTTCCCGGGCCAGGACACGGGACTCCGGTAAACGCTCATCGGGAGATGCGGAAACCGTCCGCGAGGGGTCCCGGAGCTCAAATCATACGTCATGGCGGTAGCTACTCGTTAAATGTAAGCAAGACTCCTGCCGCCGCCATAACGTGGCCCGAAAACGTGGCATTGTAAAGACTTAGGATGGATCGTTACCGGGCGTCCACTACAAAGCCTGACCAGACGCAGCGATCGTCACAATGAAGTGTGTCATTGGTGCGGCAGCAGCCTCGGCGTTTGTAGCGCATGACGGTTCAGTTTAGGCCGCCGAGCCGGAGTTAGTGGTTTACTAAGGTGTGAGACTCATACGCGATCTACCTACCGCCCTACCGACCTACCACCTTGCGCCCTACCGCCCAAGCTGTCTCTTCAACCGCTCGGCCTTCATCGACTTCAGCTCCTTGCGCGCTTTCCTGACGCGACTACCGAAGAAACCGAAAGGAAAGATCGAGGCCAATCCGATGGATGCGGCGATGATCGCACCAGCTACGTTTGCCGATTCCGCGCCTACCAACAGCCATGTGCCGGCGAGTCCCGAAGCCACTATGACACCGCCAAAGCTATCCCGCATGTAGGCCATGTCACGCCTGTATCCGTCCAACCTCTGTTCCGGTTCGGTCTGCACGGCTCCCACTGCCAGTAGTTCGCCGTCACCCGAGTACATGGCACCACAATTCGAGCAGACGCGAAGCGGTCGCGTGAAGAGACTGGCGAAGCCCTTGAACCAATGCCGGGTCCAGCTTAGTCGCCTTACAGGCTTCCTGAGTACTTCGAGCGGGTGTGCGCACAGTTTGCAATTGCCAAGTTCCATTGTTGTCTCACCATACTACGTGCGGCTTGGGTTGGCGGTTGCAGTTCACTCGGCTCGGGCGTATCGCGTGAACAATTCCGAGACTCTCAGTGCGATCGGTCCCGGCCTGCCGTCCCCTACTAAGCTACTGTCCACAGCCGTTATGGGCACTACCTCGGTGGTGGTACCGGCCATGAAAAGCTCGTCTGCTTCGGGCAGCTCGTGGCGGTGAATCGACACGAACCGTGTCGATATGTCATGCTGTTCACAGAGTTCCAGCACTACCTTCCGGGTTATGCCCGGCAAAACGTAGTTGGTCAGTGGAGGGGTGTACACCACCCCGTCAAAGACCGCGAAAAAGGTGGAGGATGTGCCCTCCAGCACCGCTCCGTCTCGGACGAATATCGCTTCTGCCACTCCGGCGTCTTTCGCCGCCTGATTGGCGAGGCAGTTGGGCAGCAAATTGACCGACTTGATGTCACAGCGGCTCCAGCGTGTGTCCGGAACCGTGATGACCGGCGACCCGTTTTCCGGGTCGCCCTTGCGCGCGAACGGCGATATTGCCGCGTATACTGTGGGCTTTGTATCGGCGGGAGGAAAGTGGTGAGTTCGCTTTGCCGCGCCTCTCGTGACTTGCAGATAGAGTGCCTGGTTGTAGCAGTCCAGTTCGTTCCGCTTCATCAGCTCGGCGCCGACGGCGCGCAGCCGTTCCACATCGAAACCTTCGATCCCCAGAGATCTCAAGCCGTTCGCCATTCGCTCCAAGTGGTCTTCCATTCTGAACAGTCGATCACCGTAAGTCAGCGTCACGTCATAAACGCCGTCCCCGAAGAGAAAACCCCTGTCGTCCGGAGATACGTGAACCTCTTCCTTGGGCTGGAAGTCGCCGTTGAAAAACACAGTGGGACTCATGGTGTGACCTTTGTTTGCGGTGCTCCGAATTCGCTGCTGTCGTGCTTCTGTTGCGTCTGCAGATCTAACTCAATGACCTACTCTCGTCCTGAATCGGTTGTTACGATCGAATATAACTGCACAGCATCGAACATTCCTTCAATGCGCCCGTATTCGAGCCCGACCGAGCCGGACATGGATGTCGGGACCCGCTGTAGTAGCAAGACCGCGGACGCACCGGTGCGTGAGTCGTAATCGGTGCTCGAGTTACATGAGAAGCCACACCGCAATCGTGATGACCGTGATTGAAAGCATGTTCAGACCGATCCCTGCTCTTGCCATGTCCTTGGAGCGTATCGCGCGAGACCCGAACACGATCGCGTTGGGCGGGGTAGCGACGGGCAACATGAATGCCATCGACGCAGCAAGTGCTGCAGCAGTCATTAGGGGCAACGGCGCCAAGTCCAGGCCTTGCGCAACCCCCACCATCAGCGGCATACCCAGGGCTGCCGTAGCAGTGTTGCTGGTCAGCTCAGTCAGAAAGACGAAGACGGCCGCGGTGGTCAGGATGATGAATACCAGCGGAACACCCTCCATGGCTGCAAGCTGCCCACCGACCCAGTTGCTGAGGCCGCTCGACTGAAACGCCCCGGCCAGCGCCAGGCCACCTCCAAACAACAGCAGTATGCCCCATGGAACTCGCCGGGCCGTATCCCAATTTAGGGCGGTGGGAAACCGGGCGCCCGGCAGCGGTATCGCAAACAGTAGCAGAGCGGCCGCAATTGCGATCCCCGCGTCGGACAAGCCCGGCACGAAATCCGAGAGCCCCGGAATACGGAGATCTCCAACCGTCTTTGGGGCTCGAAGAATCCAGGCGAGGGCGGCGCAACCGAACACCGCGAGAACAAACCGCTCGCCCCCGCTGAGGGAGCCGAATTCCGCTTCGGCGCGTTCGAGTGTCGATTTCAGGCCAGGTACCTGGCCACGCACCTTGAAGACCGTTATCAACAGAAGCCAGCAGCAAAGCAGCATCGGAATCGATATCGACAATCCGAACACCATCCAACTGGCGAAGCTGATCTCGTGCCCAATCAATTCTGATGCGGCACCCGCGAGAATGGCGTTGGGCGGTGTTCCAATGAGGGTCGACACTCCCCCGATGGAACACCCGTATGCTATGCCCAGCATTAGAGCGGTAGGGAAACCGCCTGTGAACACGCCGGTGGGTCTGGCCGACTGGGATGCTGCACCTGGGGTGGACATGCCAGTTTCGGTTTTTACCTCGGCACCACGATTGCCCACCGTACCTCCTGCATTCCGCTCCATACCCCCACCGGCATTTCGATCCGTTGCCGTTTCTTCGTTCCACGGCTCCGCCGTTCCCCCTATCAGTGCCATCGCAATGGGCAGCATCATAACCGCTGTGGCAGTATTGGAGATCCACATGCTCGCGAACGCAGATGCCAACATGAAGGCCAGCACTACCCTGGGTGCGTCAGTACCGACTCTACTAACGGTCGCCACCGCGAAGCGCCGGTGCAGTTCCCAGCGTTCGAGCGTAACCGCCAAGAGGAATCCGCCGAGGAACAAGAAGATGATTGGATCGGCATAGGACGCGGTGACGTCGCGCAACGGACGGGTTCCCACAATTGGCAAGACTACTATGGGAAGCAATGCTGTGGCTTCCAACGGGATTACGCCTGTCAACCACCACGTTGCCATCCAAGCCGCCAAGCCTGCAACGCACCATGCCGGGCCGGAGAGGCCCCACGCGGGTTCCAGAATCAGCGTGGCCAGAAGCAGAAGGGGACCCAGAGGGAGTACGATGCGGCGGGTCATGACTCCGGGCTCTTCGAGTGGGTGTGGACCATAGTGGCCTCTAAGGTAGCTTGGAGGGACGGGGTACGTATAGGTGGCTGTAAGGCACCTTGCGGGACTCATCGCGCACAGATGCAGATATCCTCGTGCTGTCTTGTTTGTCTCGCTCAGCTTCCCCTTAACATTCAGCGTTATGCCACGTCCAACCGAGTGTGACGATGCCTGAGGCCCGAGCGGAACCCACAGACGCGGATTTGATCGCTTCCTGGCGGGCCGGCGATGAAACGGCCGCCGCGGAACTCGTGAAGCGGCACGCCAGGGCGGTGGCGCGGTTTCTGAGCGCGGCTGGAGGTGGCGATGACGTTGACGACCTGGTGCAGGAAGCGTTTTTCAGGGCGTTCAGGAAGTTGGACGGATATCGCGCGACGGCGAGCTTTCGGACATGGGTGATGAGCATCGGATCAAATGCTCTGAAGGACCTCAGGCGACGGGATGCCAGAAGACCGGTTCTGGAGCTGGACGATCGCGAAATCGTGGACGAATCCGCGAGTCCGCACGCGACAGTGGTGACACGCGACCTGGAGAGCCGGCTACAGAAGGAAGTCCTGAAGCTTCCCGCAAAGCAACGTGAAGTGTTCTTGCTGCGTGCGCAGCAGGGAAACGATTACGAGGAGATAGCCAAGGTGCTGGGGACGTCGGTGGGGGCAGCCAGGGTGCATTACCACCAAGCTGTGAAGAGGTTGAAGAAAGCACTGGAACAGCAAGACGAGGTCGGGTGAGATGAGTCTAGACGACCAACAATTGGAGCGACTTGCCGGGCGTTTGGGGACTAGAGCAGAGGCGCGCCTGGATCCGGAAAGAGTAGCCGAAGGCGTTGTTGAACGTCTGAGGTGTGCACCTTCCCCAGTGGTTTGGTGGAGAAGAATGCCGGCGCTGAGCGCGCTGGCGGCTGCAGCCGTGCTGGTATTGGCGATTGGTATCGTGGCAGATAACACTCAGGACGTCGGCGACGTCGATTTGGCCTTTGCGGAGACACCGGCCGAGCTTCAGGAACTCTCGGTCGATGAGCTCGCCGAGGTGTATGATTCGCTTTCCTTCTCGGCGCCGGTTTACGAATTCACGAACGCCGGTCTCGAGGACTTGAGCGTCGGTCAACTCGAGGAGTTGCTCCGGACAATGATGGAGGACTGATGCGTACGTTATTTATCGTATTGACTGCTGCGGTTCTGGGATGGGGGACGGTTGGAGCCCAGGACCAGCCGGTGCGAGAGCGACGGATTCTGCAGCAACAGGTGGTCGAGAGGCTGCTTCAGAACGTGCGGGCGCAAACCGGAATGACGGAGGAACAGTTCGACCGCTACCGCGAGATCGCGAGGCGGTCCATTGAGACTCGCAACGAGATCCGGAGGCGTGAGCGTGAATTGTGGCGCGAACTCGAGGGTGAAATGCGTCCGGGTGTTGCTGCGGACGAAGACCAAGTGCTCGAATTGATCGACGCACTCGTCGCCGCCGGGAGGCAGAAGGTTGAACTGGTGGAGAGCGAGCAGCGGGAGTATGCGGAGTTTCTGACGCCGGTTCAACGAGCGCAGCTGCTGATCGTTCATCGAAGATTCGAGAGGAACATTCAGCAGATCATACAGCGCAGATTGGAGAACCGACCGGGTTAGAGCTTCTCGATGGGTTGAAGGCAACTACAGATGAGCCTGAAGAGGGAAGGGAGCGTGGGTTCCGCGCTCCCTTCTGAATTGAGGGGACAACTGGATTCTCGATGTGCCATTCCCACTCAGTGTGGTGACTGACTATAATTCAAGCTCTCGCCCGAGTGGTGGAACTGGTAGACGCGCGGGACTCAAAATCCCGTGGGGGCAACCCCGTGAGAGTTCGATTCTCTCCTCGGGCATC
>CAZOJI010000070.1:0-15123 GCA_964580055.1 uncultured Gemmatimonadaceae bacterium
GTCTCCCCCGCACACGCGGGGATCGACCGTCTACGGACAACACCAGGCTAACAAGCAAACCGTCTCCCCCGCACACGCGGGGATCGACCCCACGCGTCCATCATGAAATGATGGTTTGTCGTGTCTCCCCCGCACACGCGGGGATCGACCCAAGTCAAACCGACACAACCGAGCAAGGCAACCGTCTCCCCCGCACACGCGGGGATCGACCTTGTACGGATGCAGCTCGGCCTCGTGCATACATGTCTCCCCCGCACACGCGGGGATCGACCCCACGCGTCCATCATGAAATGATGGTTTGTCGTGTCTCCCCCGCACACGCGGAGATCGACCTTCTCGCCACAATCCTGCCCTGAACTCAACGTAAAAACCACCGACACCCGTGCACCCACAGCTACCGCGTAGCCGCCTCTAGACCACAAAGCATAAGTTGGGGTATGGCGCTTGGTGGTGGCTTCCAGCGCGCCGTCTCCTATGACACGGTCACGATCCCGGTGCTAGTAGATAAAAATGGCAGCTAACGGCGTGTGCAGGAGCCTGTCAGTGCTTGCTCCGGCCACCTGCTGAGTTTATGCTAATAACATGAAGCACATCGACGGGATCACAATCGAACCGGGCAAACGTGGCGGCAAGCCGTGCATTCGGGGATTGCGCATCACTGTGTACGATGTCTTGGATTATCTGGCTGGTGGCATGAGTGAAGCCGAGATCATCTCGGATTTTCCCGATTTGACAGTAGAGGACATCAGAGCGTGTCTCTCATTTGCAGCTGAGCGTGAACGAAGATTGCTTGAGATCCCTGCGGCGTGAAGCTCCTGTTTGACCAGAATCTGTCCCACAAGCTCATCTCCCGTCTGTACGATGTATATCCCGATTCCGTGCACGTCAGGGATGTTGGACTGGATTAGTCGTCCGACGATGCTGTATGGGAATATGCTCTTGGCAACGGTTTCGTGATTGTGTCGAAGGATTCGGACTTTTACCAACGAAGTCTCCTGGACGGCCACCCGCCCAAAGTGGTATGGCTTCGTCTTGGAAACACAACAACAGCAGCGGTTGAAGAGCTTCTACGTACTCGATCGCAGGAGATCGCAGGTTTCGTGACCGACGAAGACGCGTCATTCCTAGCTTTGTCGTAGATAGAATTAGAAGAGACCATTCATGGGGTGGAACCAACTGTACATCCTCCCGCCCCACGCCAAGCCCCCCCCGCTCCAGAAAGTGGACGCCAGCCATTTTTGACTACCTATTACGGTCAAAATTCGAGGGCGGCCTGCGGCTAAAGAGAAGATTGCCAGTAGGGCCGTGGTATCCGATAGTGAACGCATTCGAGTTTGACGTGCACGGGGCTCTTGTTGCGTGGGCCACTCGCAAGGGTGACCCGTGGGCTGAGACGGGGAACTGAGAACTCCAGCCCGCCTCCGGCCGGGCTTTTCGCTCATACTGGTCTGGCTCAGCGTCGTGGCCGTAGTGGAGTGTGTCGATCAGGACACTTACGCAAGAAGATCCGATCGGACTCGCCGGGGGGTTCAAACTCTACGGGTTTGCTGGTGGGGATCCGCCAAATCTCTGGGACACAGACGGGCGACGGATCAATCGGAAACGCGACCTCAAACGCCGAACCCCACCTTCCTCCCCGCCTTGTCCCTCGTGTACTCGGCGGGCGTGAACCTGGCGGCCGAAAAGAGGGGACCGTCCACGCAAGCTCGCTCCCCGGACGGGATCGAGCACTTGCCGCAGATGCCGACTCCGCAACTGGTCATGCGCTCCACCAGGTGATAGATGTCCCGGGGATCCGCGTAGGTGCGCTCGATTGTGTCGACCGCCTTCATCGCTACCTCGGGGCCGCAATTGAAGAAACAGGCCTTGTCCGGCTTCTCCTCGCTCAGCACTCTCTTCAGAACGTCTGAGACGTAACCGCGCTCGCCCGAGCTACCGTCGTCGGTCGAGATGGTCACCTTGCCCATCGCTTCGAGCTTGTCTACGTACAGCAGTTCGCTGGACGTCACGGTGCCTATCACGAACCTCTTGGGTCCGGAATGCTTTGTCGCCGCGTGATGTATCGGAGCGATACCGCAACCCGCGCCCACGAAATAAACGAGGCGATCGGTGGGCAGCTCCTCGTGATGCCCGTAGGGCCCGCGGATGCGCACCACGTCGTTCACCTCGAGCTCAAAAGCCTTCGCCGTCATCGGTCCGACCTTCCGAACGACCAGTTCCAAACAACTCTCGTTGCTCGCAACTGAAAACGGCTTCGATAGGCTGTTGTCCACCTTGAGGAACACGAACTGCCCGATTCCCGCCTCGATGTTCTCGCGAAACTTGATGAGCCTGACGGAAACCCCGTGTTCCTCCACCGAAGCCACCGTGAACGGCCGGTGATCCATCAGCATCTCGTTGAGTGTCATCGCGGCGGCGAGGTCGGTCCCGTTGGCGAGATCCGCATCCAGCTGCCGGAAGTAGTCACGAATCTCCCCGGAGTCGAGCCCACCGAGTGCCGTGCCTATTGCGTAGAAAAACGAATCGTCGACCTGCTCCAGACGCCGGATGTCGGCGGCCCCGCGGATGCCGCCCATTACGATGAACGGCAGCGACACCACCCTGCGCAGCCGCTCTACCGCATCCACCGTGGCGGGGAAGATCGCGGCCCCGGAGAGGCCGCCGAAACCGTTGCTCAGCTCCGGGTTGGGTCCACCCAATGTGTTGATGGCCGAGAGCGCGTCCGCGCCCGCTTCCGCGGCCGCGACACCGATCTCCTCGAGTTTCCCAACTCCGGCGTTCAGCTTCACGACCAGAGGCTTCTTGGTAGCCTTGCGCGCGGCGCCGGCGATGGACTTGACGCTGCCGGGGTTCGACCCAATGAGTATGCCGCCCTTGTGAGCATGAGGGCAGGACACGTTGATCTCGTAGCCGTCCGCCACGTCACCCGCCTTCTCGAACTCGGCGACACAGTGCGCGAAACCTTCCTCTGAACTCTCCCCGATCTGAGGCATCAGGAACACGTCGTCGGGTGCAGCCTCCCTCAGCTCCCTGAAGCTCTCCACGGTCGCATCGATGCCGGGATTGGCGTAACCCACCGCGTTCCACATCGAGTCCGGTGACGGTTGAGTGAGAATGTCTTCCGGGTTTCCCTCACGCGGCTCGACGGTCGTGCTCTTGCCCACGAAGAACCCGATCTGCGGTACTTTCTCGAACATCCACCTGGCGGTATCGCCGTTGGTGGAAATCACGCCGGATGGGAATCCGAACCGCGCCCTGACCTGCTTGCCCAGCATGTCGATCATTGTCCGCTTCTCTTTCAAAGGACCGCTGCCATGTCCGCAAGCACCTCGCGGGCGGCAGCCACACGGTCCGTGGCGCCCGTGATGGCTCTTCCCACGACCAGCAGGGACGATCCCGCTTGCACCGCCCTGCCCGGAGAAAACACCCGTTTCTGGTCCGCGCCCGCGGGCGTCGTCGTGCCCTTGATCCCCGGCGTGACAAAGAAGAAGCCGGCTCTCAGCCGATCCCTCAATGCGTGAAGATCCATCGCCGAGCAGACTATTCCATCTAGCCCGGCCGTTTCTGCCAACCCAGCGAGACGCAGCACCTGATTCTCCACCGCCCCCGGGACGCCGCATTCCTCATTGAGGATGGTCTTCTCGATGCTGGTTAGCACGGTAACCGCGATGACCTTGGGCGCCGAGCCGCGACGTACAGTAGCTTCGCCGACGCCTTGCTTCGCGGACTTCATCATCTCCAAACCACCCGAAGCGTGCACGTTGAATATCGACACACCCATCTCCGCAGCCGCTCGAGCAGCGCCCTTTACGGTGTTGGGGATGTCGTGATACTTGAGATCCAGGAACACGCCTGCTTCGAGCCCCTGCACCAGTCTCACGACCTCGGGCCCGAACCGCGTGAACGATTCCTTGCCGACCTTGAACAGGCCGACATAGGGACTCAGTTCATGAACCACGCTCTCGACCTCACTCAACGAATGGAGGCCGTCGAGCGGGAGGCACACCATCTCCCTCGCCGACTTCTCCTGTGGCGACAACTGAGACACTCGATCCGTCCTTTCTACTCGACCTTGGGGAACCCGTGTTTATCTCCCCAGCCGAACGGGTCTTCGCGCCACTCGGAGAGAAGCGTTATCTGATCGTCCGTGAGGAACCCGCCGGCCTTCGCGACTTCCAGGAGCACCGGAAACGTGAGCAGCGAAGCGAACGAACACGGCAGATCCAGCCCCTCGAACTGTTCGGCGGCCTTCTCGAACCCGTAGCTGAATATCGCCAGGCACCAGTCGCAGGCTCCGTTGGCCTCGCGCACTGCCTCCACCGCCCGGGCAGAGCTGCCTCCGGTGGAGATCAGATCCTCGATCACAACTACCCTGCGGCCGCCCAGATCCGACTCCGCGTCTATGCCCTCGATCCGGTTTCTGAGCCCGTGTCCTTTAGGCTTGTCTCTTATGTAGATGTACGGCAGGCCGAGCAGGTCCGCCAATAGCGCTCCGTGGGGGATACCAGCAGTGGCCGTGCCTGCGACGATTTCCGGATCTATTCCCTCGTCGGTGATGACGTCGGCCAGCCCCTGTGCGATCACCTGCCTCATCTGGGGGAAAAACAGAAACATCCTGTTGTCGTTGTAGATGGGCATGCGGTAACCGGACGCCCATTGGAAGGGGTTGTCGGGATTGAGCTTGATCGCCCCGATGCTGAGTCCTTCCTCGGCTATCCTTCTGCTGAGATCAGAAATGGTGACTTCCTCTCGAAGACGCTCATGATGGTGTGATTGGAAGGTATGTAAAGATGCGCCACAGGGGTGTCAAGGTACTCACCTACCGTGCCTTGAGAGGGATCGGTTCTTCGCGCGTCACCTCTTCCGATGTCACCGGCTCGGCGGGCTCGCTCACCCGGAATGTGAGCACAACCGCCAGCGAGACGATTCCCGCCGCAATGAAGAACGGCACCTCCGCACCTGCCGCCTGGTAGACCGCGGTGGCCCAGATCGGGCCCGTCACGCGGGCGACTCCGCCGAAAGCCTGCTGCACACCCAGGGCCTGGCCGAACTCGTCCTCGGAGACCCGATGTGTGACCGACGCCGAGGTAGAGGGAAACAGGCACGCGGTCCCGATCGGCACGAGGGTCCACACGAAAGCGAGCATGATCACCGAGTTGGGGATGGTGATGAGCAGGATTCCCAGCGCCAGCAGCGTGGCGCCGAGGCGCATGACTCCGATCTCACCCAGCCAATCGACCAACCGTCCCAGCAGGAGAGCCCGCATCACTACTCCCAGCGCCCCGACGTATACGAAGAAGATGCCTATAGTTGTTTCCGTGACGGCAAAATCCCTCTGGAGATAGAGTACCAGCACGCCCGTGATAGAGACGAATCCGAGCATACCCACCGTATAGATCCAGATCAGCATGGACACTTCGTGACCGGGGCTCTTGAGCACCTGCCACATTGCCGCTCGGACGGAGCGCGACGGACCCGTTCTCGGCGCCGACGCCTTCACGCCGGCCCCAAACCTGGTGACATTGGACTCCGGCAACAGTCTCCAGGCAAACAGGACGTTCAGCAGGCACAGGCCGGCCGCAATCAGCCCCGGCGCCGCCGGTCCCAAGCCGAACGCGAGCGAGCCGATGGCGGGCCCTATCATCACGCCCGCGCTGGTGGATGCCGTTAGCCAACCCAATGCCTTGGCGCGTTCCTTCCTCGGGAAGGCGTCGCCCACGTATGCCTGCAACACTCCAGTAGTTCCCCCGCCGAGTCCCTGGATCAAGCGGGACAGAAAGAGCATCCATAGAGAGGTGGACAAACCGAACACCACGAAGGCGATCGCGGAGGTGCTGAGACCGGCCAGAATCGCGGGCCTGCGCCCGTAGCGGTCGGAAATGCGCCCCCACCAGGGAGAGGACGCGAGCTTCGCGATGGAGAACGACGCGATGAGCCAACCCACCATCCATTCCTGCGCGTCGAGGCGCAGGGCGTAGTAGGGGAGCAGCGGGAATATTATCGCGAACCCGAGCATGTCCACGAATGCCGCCGCCATCAGTACGGCGATACGTTTCATCGTCTGGTGCCTACCGCCATGGCTACCGCTGATATCGCCATCAGCACGACTCCGTACGCCGCCGCCACACCAATGTCGAACTCGCGCAGCGCCGAGAGTATCTCGATGGATATGGGCCGGGTGTCGTAGGTGTAGAGAACGATCGACGTGACGAAATCACCGAGGGCAGTGGCAAACGCCAGCGCTCCGCCGGCTAGAATCGCCGGCCGGAGCAGCGGGACCGTGACCCTGCGCAGCGTGCGCCAACGATTTGCCCCCAGCGAAGCCGCTGCCTCGTCGAGTGACGGGTCGAGTTGGCGAAACCCCGCCACGATCGAGCCGCATACGATGGGAATGTTCCTCACCATGTAGGCGAGGGGCAGGATCACCACCGTGCCGACCAGCACCCAACGACCCACCCACGGAGCCCTCACGCTGAAGGCGGTGGCGAGCGCTATCGCGAGCACCGTTCCGGGCACGGCCCACGGCACGGTGGTCAGCGTTTCTATGAAGTTGCGCAGACTCGCGCGACGCTGCACGACCATGCGTCCCACCCAAAGCGCCAGCCCTAATGCCGCCACGGTGGCGGCACCGGCCATCCACAGGGAGTTGACCAGAGGCCGCAATCTCACCGGATCGGTAACGAGCACTCCGTAGTTGGCGAGCGTGTACTCGGGCGGCACCGCCTGAGTGGTCCAGGTGCCCACCGGAACGAACGAGACCAGCAACAGCGTCAGGTGCGGCAGCAGCAGCAGTACCGCGAAACCCCAACCCACCGCTGCAGCACCCCAACGCGCCAGCGGTTTGGTCAGCGACCTGGCGGCCGGCGGGATCCCCTTCCCCACCGCGACAACCGATCGGCCGGATTGCGTTCGCCTGAACAGCACCAAACCCGTCAATGCGACGGCCGCCAACGCCGACGTCTCGACCAATGACATTGCGATATCGCCGTTCAGCTTGCTGGCCACGATCTGGGTCGTCATGACCCTGAAACCGCCGCCGAATATGTAGGGGGCGCTGAACGACCCCAGCGCCGTCATGAACGTCAACAGTGCCGCCGCGCCGATTTGCGGTCGCAGGAGGGGGAGAATAACACGGCGCAGAGTTCCCCACGTACCATGCCCCAGGGAGTGGGCGGCTTCGATCATCGAAGAGTCAACCTTCGCGAGTCCCGCGCGCGCGAACAGGTAGAAATACACGTACATCGAATAGGCGTGAACGAGGAGAATCGCCCCCCATCCACGCAGCCGCCACGGATCGCCCTCCAGGTTCAATATCGCCCTCAGTGCATGCGCAACGAACCCGCTCTCACCGTACAGGAACATGAACGCGATCACGCCCACGAGCGGAGGGAGAACGGCGGGCAGCGCAACGAGCGCACCCAGCAGACGGCGTCCCGGAAACTCGAGTCGCTCGAAGACGAACGCGAGCGGAACGCCGATGCTGCCTGCGAGCGCAACACTGGCGACCGAGATCCACAAGCTGTTCCAGAGGGCGCCCCACTCCCGGCGCTCTCCCGCGAACATGGCTACGTATTCGAGGGTCCAGCCGGTTTCACCTCTGACCGATCCGACGACAACCAGAGCGATGGGGAAAACCACGATCCACATGAGCAGGAGCGTGAGGAGCAGGCCGCGGGGCTGCCGATCGTTCAATCGTCTGCTCTATAGCATCGCGAGCGCGACGCTGTAAGCCGGACCGTTTCGCCCACAGCCGCCGAGTCTACCGGCGCCTCTACCTCGACGGCGGTCTCACCGACCGCGACCGTGAAATAGGCCCGCGCGCCGGTGTAACGGTATTCGATCACGGTGCCTTCCAAGCCCGGCCCGTCAGTGAACTCGACCGCTTCCGGGCGTACCACCACCGACACGCTGCCGCCCTCGCCGTGCGGATCCGGGCAGACGGTGGGCCATTCCACGCCGTGGGCCACACGCACCCGCCCGCCGTCGACCAACACTCCCTCCAGCACGCTCGCCCTGCCGACGAAGGTGGCAACGAACTGCGTGTCCGGCTGCTCGTAGAGCTGGCGCGGCGTTCCCACCTGCTGCAAGGCGCCATCCTCGAGAACCGCGACGCGGTCACCGAGCGCAAACGCCTCCTCCTGCTCGTGCGTGACGAAAACGCTGGTGACCCCGGACTGGACCAGCGCCGCCCGCAATTCACGGCGAGTTCTCTCCCTAAGACCCGGATCGAGATTAGACAGCGGCTCATCCAGCAGCAGAACCCTCGGCTCGGGCGCCAAGGCGCGCGCCACCGCTACCCGCTGCTGCTGCCCCCCGGAGAGTGCGGTGACCTCCCGGTTGCCGAACCCCTCCAGGTCGACCAAGGAGAGCACCTGCGCGACCCTGCTCCGCCGTTCCTGTGCGCTTCTGCCCGAGAGGCCGAAGGATACGTTTTCCTCGACCGTCAAGTGGGGAAACAGAGCATAGTGTTGGAACACCATTCCGAAACGTCTCTCCACCGGCGATTGGGAGGTGACGTCCTTGCCGTCCACGAGGATACTGCCGGAATCCGGTTGCTCGAACCCCGCGAGCAGCCTCAGGGTGGTGGTCTTGCCGCTTCCGCTGGGACCCAACAACGCGAGAACGGAACCGCGCCCCACCTCCAGCGAGATGTTGTCGACGGCAACGGCATCGCCGAACCGCTTGGTGAGGCCCACCAGCTCGAGGTGGCAATCGGGCATCAGCGAAGTCCGCGTCCCCTGCCCTCTCCGCTCACCTCACCCTGGCCTCGTACGTTTCGATCCCAATAGGACATCCAATCGGCGCCCTCGCGGCTCAACAGCTCCCAGTCCATGTCCTCCGCTACCATATCGGCTTTGACCTGTCGAGCCCACTCGGGGAGAGAGTCAACCGGCAAATCAGTGCGCGCGGGGAGACGAAACTCACGCCGCGCGGCCAGCAACTGCCCCTCGCGCGATCCGACCCACTCGACGAACCTCTGCGCCAGCTCCAGGTGCTCGGTGCCGCGCACGATTGCGATCGCATCCTCGATTACGGGCGTGCCGCTCGTCGGCAGCAGAAAATCGAGCGGGTTGCCCTTGCGCTGTTCGGTGAGAATATCGGGCAGGTCCCACAAAGTCAGCACGCCTTCCTGGCGCAGCAGTTTCTGATGCAGCAGCGCGGGATTCAACACATACTCGCGAGTCTGAGCGTCCAGCCGGCGCAGCCAATCGAAACCCGCCGCGGTGTCGCCGGTAGCCTCGAGCCCCCGCTCCACGATCATTCCAAAAATCGACCGCATGGTGCCCGACGCAAGCGGATCTCTTATCAACACCTCGCCGGTCCAGCGGGGCTCCAACACCGCATCCCAATCCGTCGGCACCTCGGAGCGCTCGAGCGCTTCGGAGTTGTATCCGATGACGGCGGGCGTCTCGTAGGCCGCAAAGAAAAAATCTCCGGGTCCGCGCGCCCGTTCGGGAATCGCCTCCGCCCAGCCGGGCCTGTACGAGACCAGCAGCGACTCCGCCGCGGCCCGCAGGAACAGTATCGAGGGGCCGCCGTACCACACGTCCGCCTGTGGATTCGCCTGCTCTGAACGTACCCGGTCGAGCACATCCTGCGACCCCATGTCCAGCCACCTGACATCAACATCCGGGTTATTCGCCTCGAAAGTCTCCTCCGCCAGAGTCAAGAGGCCGCGGCCATGGGGAGAGTAGATGACCAGCGGCGTGCGTGAATCGGAGCAGCCGAGGAGGAGTAGGAGGACGGTCAGGCGGTAGGTCGGTAGGGCGGTAGGGCGGTAGGTGAATGATTTGCGTGCAGCGTACGAGAGGGTGCGTTGGAGCTTTTCGATTAGAGACAGCTGGGCATTCTCTGTTCGAAGTTGGAAGTTGGATGTTCTACCGCTTTCTCTCACCTTCGCTCCTCCGCACCGAGGTTGAGCAAGTTCATGAACAGCCTATACGCGCCCACCACTCCCGCCGGGATTGCCCGGAAGAAGCTGAGTCCGGTATAGACATAGGTCCCGTTTCCATACTCCGCCACCAGGAGACCACCCCTCACTGGATCACTGCGCGGGTCCGCCATTTCCAGCAGCGGGGTATACGCGTTATCCCAGGAACCCGCGAAATAGAGGCCTAGCTCCTGGGGCCAACCCTCCCAATCACCCGGGCCAATGCGGTTCGGTGTCGTGAAGACAGGGTGTTCCGGGTGGAGTATAGTCACGGGAGCGGTCTCGTCGGTGATCCGGTCGTGAGGCCGGGAAATGTCGATGCCGTACGGTGCGAACCCCCCGGAGGCGAACTGATACTGCTGGTAGAGTACCAGCATATGCCCGCCTTGGCGCACGTATTCCAGTAGGCGAGCGTTGTGGTTCAGCAACGCCGCGTCCGTCTCGTAGGCGCGGCTGCCGACGACGATCGCGTCGAACCGCGACAGATCGCGTGAAGCCAGGTCTTCGTCCGTCAGCAATACAGGCTCGAGCCCTGTTTGCTGCAGAGCCTCCGGAATGCGATCGGCCGCACCTCGCAGGTACCCGATATGTCGGGTCCCGGGAAACGCAATCGATGCGATCTCGAGATTCGAGACCGCCTCGACGACAATTGGCGTCGGCCTTATGTGCGGGTGCGCAACCATCCGCACACCGTGATCGTGCTCCGCGCCGTCTTCTGTGCGTGCGACCGCTCGCAGCCGCACGCGCGCCCGGTCCGTTCCGACAGGCCGAATGACCGGGACACGAATTACCCGTGACTCCCCGGCTCTCTCGAATTGGAAGGGTATCGGTTCGGGAGTCAAAAGGTCTTCCGTTTCAATCGTGACCTGTCCCGCAACCGGGCCGTCACCGTTGTGCCGCAGCGTTACCGTGAACGTTCGCTCGTCTCCCGCGCCCGCGGGCCATACCACCAATCCCGGATCGAGGCGCACGTCGATCCTTGGGACGACGCGGAGCGGCAGACGTTGCTCTCCGACGGCCTGGTCGTTGTAGCGATATGTCACCTCCCGCTCGATTCCTGCTGTCGCTCCCGAAACCGCCACATTTGCGGCTACGCGGAGCAAAGGAGGTTGGAACGGCAGACCGCGGAACACCGGAGGCGCGTCACTCCAGTTGTAGAAGAAACCGTTGAGCGGGCGCTGGAGATAGTAGGGTTCTGTTGGCGAAGCATCCAGCGGCACAGTCACGACCGCGCGGCGTTCCAGCAGGCCACCCGATCCCAGCGATTCGACGCCTGGTTCAGGTATCTCGACGACCCATCCCTGCGGCGTTTCCACCGTTAGGCTTTGCAGAGCGACATCGTAAGGGCCTCCGTTGTAGACCTCGACAGTCACCTCGAGCTGTTCACCGGGAACCAACAGCGGAGAGGCTGCGCGCGCGTCGACCATCAGTCCCGCAGACGTGGCAAGTGCTTCGGCCAGCAGGTCCCGGTCGCCGTTGGAGACGGCAGCTCGCCTTGCACGTTCCACAGCCCGAGCGAGCGGCTCGACCGCGGCGGCGATATGCTGCGGGTTGATCTCGCCGCGCAACGAGTCGGCGAAGTGAGCAAGCCAGGTGCTATCGCGGGGAATACCCAGAAAGAGAGAGTCGCCTTCGCCGCCGTCCCCTCCGAGGCGGGTGCGGTCTTCGAGCAGGCGCAACCATGCAGACGCCGGTCCTATCGGCTGAGGACGCCCCATGTCCTGGGACCTGTGACGGCTGCGGCTCGCCATCGCAATCTGCTGGAAGGTACGACCGGACCTGGTCTCGATGCCGCCGGTAGGCATCGCGAGCGTAGCCGCCGAACTATCGAGCCAGGCGGATTGATACAGCTTGAGCGGGGCCCAGGGATCGAGGCCTTCCTCCAGAAACAATTCCGGGAACCGCGCGGGATCTGCCGCCGCCTCGAACGCCGCACGCGTCGCCACTCCCGCCGCGTGGTGATGCCCGTGGCCGTCACTCATTGTGCCGGAGAAGATCGACAGAATCACGTGCGGCTCGAAGCGGCGGATCACCCGCACCACGTCCTTCAGGATCGAGTCGGGATTCCAGAAGCGGGATGTCTCCGCGAGCGACTTCGAGAAACCGAAGTCGTATGCTCGGGTGAAGAACTGCCGGGCGCCGTCGACAGATCGGGCCGCCAACAGCTCTCCGGTCCTGAGGATCCCCAGTCCGATTCCCAGCTCGTCGCCGATCAGGTTCTGACCTCCTTCTCCCCGGCACAGCGAGAGGTACGCGGCGTCCGCTCCGTAGCCACGAGCCATCACAGCCAGAAACGCCGTGTCTTCGTCGTCTGGGTGGGCACCCACGACCAAAACCCGACGGTTCTCAGCGAGCTGTTGGAGCTGGAAATCCAGGGCGGCTATGCCACCTGTCGCGGGCGGTGAGAGTTGAGCTTCCAGCGGCACCTGGCCGGCGCCGGCCAGGGCGATTATGGCCGCCAGCTCAAGCGGCCTGGCGCGCAACAACGATACTGCGCAGACGCTCTGCGCTCGGGTCCTGGGGATCGCCGAACGGCAAGGGATGGCCGGTCGGGTCCAATACGACGGCGGGGCAGACGAACTCGTACCGCCGCGCACGCACGAGATCCTGCACGTTCTGGGTTCCCACAGGGGCGCCGATGAAGATGCGTGCCGGTCTCATGGGCTTGACCGCCTCGGCGGCCGCCAGAGCCTTCCATGGAGATGTCGCGTTTCCCTCGACGATGACCACGTTGGCGCCCTCGAGATTGCGAAGCGGCCTCTGCCCCCGAAACAGGAGGCGTTCGGTCTTGATAGCCCTGCGCGCCTTGTCCATGGCTTCGTTCAGGGCATCGATCATACCGAAGCGGGGCTGGAATTCCGTGTCGATCACCGCAGCGGCGTCTTCGGCGATTGCTCCAATGACCCCCAGCCCCTCAAATCGTACGTGCGCCGCCACGATCACGTCGAACTCGCACCCCATCGCTTTCG
Source organism: uncultured Gemmatimonadaceae bacterium (assembly GCA_964580055.1). Classification (GTDB taxonomy): domain Bacteria; phylum Gemmatimonadota; class Gemmatimonadetes; order Gemmatimonadales; family GWC2-71-9; genus JBDGYW01. Next base: position 12,901 of record CAZOJI010000070.1, read on the forward strand.
CGGCGTTCGCGGCAACCTCAACGCCGGTAGGGGTGATGCCCAATACGACCGTCGGCGGTGCGGTGCGGCGATTCAGCTGATTCCCAAGCTGAGCCCCGGCACCGGAGCGACTTGGATAGAGTGCTGTGTCAGTAGAGACTTTCACCATAACCTAGCGAATATATGTCACCAACACGTCATGGCAAAAGAGACAATGCTCGGTGGCGCCACGTGGGACCGATCGACATATTTCCCCCATCCCGCTGTTCTCGCGTTTTTCGCGGGGTTCACTGAGCATAACGAAGCGCTCTCGAAGCGTTTTGAGAGAGACAGACACATGAGCACCGCCACCAAAGACAAAAGTATCGCAGATAAATCAGCACGAGGACAGGTTAGCGCAGACGAATCTCGTGCCGTCACCGAAGAAGCTCGGGAAAAGGAGTGGAAGGCACCCAGCTTTGTCAAGGAACTGTTCGCCGGCAGGCTCAATCTGGACCTGGTTCATCCGTGGCCGCTGGTTGACGCGGCGGAAATGGAACGCGCCAAGCCATGGTTGGAAAAGGTAGAGGCGTTTCTCAGGGACAATGTTGACAGCGACCGGATAGACCGGGAATCCAAGGTACCCCAGCACATAATCGACGGCCTGAACGAGCTGGGGTGTTTCGGCATCAAGATCCCCCAGAAATACGGCGGCCTGGGTTTCTCGCAGACGATCTACAACAAGGTCCTGGCGATGACTGCCAGTGTCGATTCGGGGATAACCACCATTCTGTCGGCACACCAGTCGATCGGGGTGCCAGGCCCGCTGAAGCTGTTCGGCACGGAGGAACAGAAGAACGAGTACCTTCCCAAACTCGCCAAAGGTGCGCTCAGCGCTTTCGCGCTCACCGAGGAAGGAGTCGGGAGCGACCCGGCACGCATGATCACGACCGCGGAGCCTACCGAAGACGGTGAGGCATATATACTGAACGGTGAGAAGCTGTGGTGTACCAACGGCACCATCGCTGAAATCATGGTGGTCATGGCGCGGACGGGCAAACGCGCGATCACCGCGTTCATCGTCGAGGCGGATTGGCCGGGAGTCGAGGTCGCACATCGCTGTCACTTCATGGGGATGAAGGGCATCGAGAACGCCGTGATCAAGTTCGACAATGTGCGCGTTCCGAAGAAGAACCGTCTCTGGGACGAGGGCCGGGGGCTCAAGCTGGCGCTGATCACGCTCAACACCGGACGCCTCGCGGTTCCAGCCACATGCGCAGCTGCGGTAAAACGGTGTCTGGAAGCTTCCAGGGATTTCAGCAAGGATCGGGTTCAGTGGGGACTACCGGTCGGGAAGCACGACGCGGTGGCTCAGATGCTGGGGTTCGTCGCCGCCAATACATTCGCGATAGACGCCTTGCAGGAGATAGCCGCGCTCATGTCCGACAGAGGAGGGGCGGACATCAGACTCGAGGCCGCCATCGCCAAGATGTGGGCGAGTGAGCGCGGCTGGGAGGTGGTCGACGCCTCCCATCAGATCTGCGGCGGCCGCGCATACGAGACAGCCGACAGCCTGAAGGCTCGGGGCGAAGATCCGCTGCCCATCGAGCGCATAATGCGCGACTTCCGGATCAACCGTATCTTCGAGGGCTCGACGGAGGTCATGAGGCTGTTCATCGCCAGGGAAGCCGTGGACTCGCACCTCAAAGTGGCGGGGGCGATGGCGGATCCGAAAGCCCCATTCGCAAAGAAGATCCCTGCTCTCGTCAAGGCCATGTTGTACTACGCGGTGTGGTACCCGACACGCTGGTTCGGTTGGGGGTGGTGGCCGCGTTACTTGCAGTTCGGCACGCTCGCGCGACACGTACGGTGGGCAGACCGCCGCTGCCGCAAGCTGGCGCGAATGCTCTTCTACGCCATGATGCGTTACCAGGCGGGGCTGGAAAAACGTCAAGCGGTACTGGCGAGGTTAGTGGATATAGGCGCCGAGCTGTTCACGATGGTCGCGGCCTGCGCGAAAGCCCAGAGCCTCAGAACCAGCACCGATCCCGAGGAGCGCGGGCAAGCGGCCTCCGCCACTCACATGGCCGAGGGGTTCTGCCGCATGTCCCGCAGGAGAATCGACGCGCAGTTCAGAGGCGTGTTCCACAACGACGACCAGCCGATCTACAATCTTGCCCAACGAGTCATGGGCGATGAGGTGAAATGGTTGGAGGAAACGGATGTGGTTAGGGGGCGGTAGGGCGGTAGGGCGGTAAGGCGGTA
>CAZOJI010000071.1:0-14472 GCA_964580055.1 uncultured Gemmatimonadaceae bacterium
TCCATCGTCCACGACAGTGCCGGCTGCATCAAGGAAACAGAAATCACTGTAGCGGAAACTTCTTGTCGCGTGTCTGACATGGGGCCAACCTCTCGGTATTTGGACTTCGAGTCCGTTAAACATTATGGGAGACCATTTGATGGTAAGCCCGCAGCCAGAGGTTGGCCCTTCTCATCCCAATCGTATTCGCAAGGTCGTTAGAGTGAAAAGGATGGCTGTTAAATGAGTGCACATTCGAATGCAAGCTATGAATCCGCTATCCTTTGTGACGAGCTTTTTGAAGAATTACACAAGCTCATTCCAAATCTTCAGCGAAATCCAACAAAGGGGTCCTGTGGTTTATGGCAAACAGGCCGGACTAGGTTTGCATATGTTTATCATTCTAAGTCAATGTCCCAGATTGAAATATGGTGCCGTGGGGATAGGGACGAACTTTTAAGAAATGATCCAGGCTTAAATGTCCAAGGTAGAGATACTCCGAAAAAAGGATGGGAGGAGTCTTTCCCCGCTCGATTTCGGGTGTATCGGAAGGAGTAGATTTCATTAGCAGCAAAGTACCTGAAGTCCCATTCCTATCGACTGGCATCGTTGAGGTGACACTCTAACGAGGCTTTTCCAGCGGATCGCCCAAAAAGCCGCGCCCGCTGAAAAGCAACGTTAACCGGACCGGTGTGAACAGGACACGGGCTCCAGGAGAGTAGCAATAAGTAGGCGGGATGGTGGCCTGCCTTTTGGGAGTATCGGCGTGATTCCAGCAGCCATAACGAGGGAGCACATCCTACAGGCCCTCCGCGATATCGACGCGCACGGGGTCCCACGTCGCCGCGAGGCGACGCGGTACGCTCTTGAGCACGAGTCGCGCCCATATCCCCCGAAGTTGGTGGTTTCGATTGCTGCTAAATATGCGCTCGGTTCCGAGCTGGATCCCGCCACCTTCTCGGGCGGCCGGGAGACGAACCGGTTTCTCTGCCAACTGGGCTTCAGGATCGTTGAGACCCGGCCTGAGATACGGAGAGATGCCGACAAGGCAAAGACTCCGTTCCCACCCCGCGAGCCGCGGACGCCGCACACGGGAGAGAGGTGTCCGGCCTGCAAGATCCGCATCCGCGAGCTCCTGAAGAAGCTGTACGGTTCCGTTAAAGAGCGTCACTCGCTCAGCCTGGGGGCCCTGCCCGGAGACTACGAGGGCGCGCCCCACCACGACGTGCTCCAAACCATACACGCTCGGCTTGTCGCCCACAGGGGTTTCACAGACTTCGTTCGCGCACGTCAGTTGCCTCCGTGCGACTACTTCGTCCCAGACCCGGGGGTTGTCCTCGAGTTCGACGAATCGCAACACTTCACCACTCCCCGGAGCATCGCCCTGCAGTTGTACCCATGCACGCTTGCAATCGGTTTCGACCGGGAGCGCTGGCAGGCGCTTAGCCAACGGATCGGGGCCCGCGACCCCGACCCACCGTACCGGGACGAACAGAGGGCTTGGTACGACACCCTACGGGACTTCGCACCCGCCGGCCTCGGGCTGCGACCGACGGTGCGCTTGTACGCCAACCAGACCGAGTGGTGCCGACTCGATCCCGAGAATCCAACGGACGTTGAGTGGTTCCGGCGCCTCATCGAGGCTCAGCCTCGTCAGCCACGCTTCAGCATCCGCCCTGATCGCGGCGCCGCCATAGCGCGCATCATAATCAAGCGAGACTGGCCCGGGCACGCCGAAGAGGCTCGCGCCCTCCTCGAAAGCCTCGCGGACCAATGGCCTCCCGATCCGAGGGTGGATTTCCTTGTGACCTGCGGCGGCTTCGTTCAGTACCCCCTCTCAGAAGCCGTGCCCTTGGAGCGACTCCATCAGGATGAGGATACCGCGTTGAAGGCGATCCTGGCGCGAGCCGTGCAAGTCGCGCGCGAGGTCGTCCCCGCTGGGCTGCGCGGATGGCTTCGGGAACACACGCGATACGTCACGTTGGGCATTGACACGCACAAGGATCTGATCTCGACGACACAGAACAGAATCAGGGAGGCTCACGCAGAGACCGTCGTGGTCCTCGACCTCGATACCGGGCGGCACCATGCGACGGCCAAGTCGTACCCCACGCCGGCGCAGGAACGGAGCCTGCTGCGGTCCAAGAACCTGCACAGCCACTTCCTCGACTTGGACGATGGCAGCTGCGTATTGGTCCTCGGCTGCCATGACCTGAGCGTCTGGAACCCGCGCTCCAGCAACGCGAGAGGGTGGAGAGCCAAGGTGAACGCCGAGTTTCGGGCCCGCGCCCGCGCGAGGAAACCGACAGTTGTCCTGCATCATCCTCATACAGCGGACTCCAAAATGACCTGGCGGGCGGCCTGGAAGTCTCTCGAACGCGAACTACCTTCCGTCAAGCTGTACGTAGGCGCCGGTCGGTACTGGCACCCGGATGGCCCAAGATCCTCCTTGAATGAGACGTTGGCCCTGACCAAGAAGGGCCCGGCGCTCGACTTCATCGTGGAATGAGAAAATGCCCCGTGTGGTTCGCAAGAACGCTAGCTGGCAGGGCCTCCTGTAGCGCAAGGGTCCTACAGATGAGAACGAGTCCGGTCAACAACTCGCTCCAGCCGACGCCGCCTTCGGCGGCGCGTCTCAGTTCGGTTCCGTCAGCGAGACAACGGATGACCGATGACGAGTTGATTGCGGCGATAGAGCAGATCAGGAACACCATGATTGCCGTGGCTACCGGCGGGCCGAGAATCGCCGAGGTCAATGAAGAGTATCGGCGAGTCTTCGCGGCCGTCGCCGCAGATCTTGCTCGTCGCCACATCGGCAACCCCATTACCTATGGCAGCCTGTGGGATTGGTACGGCCGATGGAGCAGCGGGGATCTTCCGAGCTATCAATCTCGACGGCACGCACGTTCGGCCCTGGAGTTCGCTGTAGCTCTCCAGCACCGCCGGACCGCATCGTTTCGGGACTTCGCGCTGTGCGTAGAATCGACAACGACCGTGATCAATATTGCGGCTATTACTTCGGGCAGGCGGGATCCGACTTGAACGGCTCGATAACCAAACCGTTACACGCCCCAAGACACCGCCCCGGCGAAACGATCGAATGAGGTAGCCATTGGCGAAACGAAGGAACAACACAGACAATTCGGACGCCACCTCCGCCAACGTCGGTTACGAGGCCCAGCTCTGGCAGATGGCCGATGTCCTGCGCGGCAGCATGGACGCGGCCGAGTACAAGCACGTCGTACTCGGTCTCATCTTCCTCAAGTACATCTCCGATGCGTTCGAGGAGCACCACGCGAAGCTCCTCGCCGAACAGGCAACCGGCGCCGATCCCGAGGATCCCGACGAGTACCGCGCCCAGAGCATCTTCTGGGTGCCGCCCGAGGCGCGCTGGGCGCACCTGAAGGCCCAGGCGAAGCAGCCCACCGTCGGCCGGCTCGTGGACGACGCCATGACCGGCATCGAGCGCGACAACCCCGCGCTCAAGAGCGTGCTGCCCAAGGACTACGCCCGCCCCGCGCTCGACAAGTCGGTGCTCGGCCGGCTCATCGACTTGATCAGCAACATCAAGGTCGGCGACGAGGAGGCCCGCGCCAAGGATGTGCTCGGGCGCGTCTACGAGTACTTCCTGTCGCAGTTCGCGTCTGCCGAGGGCAAGAAGGGCGGCGAGTTCTACACGCCCCGGTGCGTGGTCAAGCTGCTGGTCGAGATGCTCGAGCCCTACCGCGGCCGCGTCTACGATCCCTGCTGCGGCTCCTCGGGGATGTTCGTGCAGTCGGTGGAGCACATCCTCGCCCAGGAGAACGGCAAGGAGCGCTGCATCCGCGCTGTCCGCGAGCTGTCCCAGGCCTTCGCCCTCGCGGTGCCGCACGAGGAGGCGCTGCGCATCCGCGACGACGTAGCCTTCTTCCAGGCCGTCCAGGCCGTGCTCGCCAAGCGCGCTCCGGCCGACGCCCGGCCGGAGGAGGACCTCGACCATGCCGTGCGCCAGATCATCTCGCGCGCTGTGGCCCCGGAAGGCGTGGTGGACATCTTCGCCGCGGCCGGCCTCGAGAAGCCGGACATCTCGATCCTCTCGGACGAGTTCCTGGTCGAGGTGCGCGGCATGCCTCAACGCAACCTGGCCGTGGAGCTGCTGCAGAAGCTGCTCAAGGGCGAGCTGAAGACGCGCAGGCGCAAGAACGTCGTGCAGGCCCGATCGTTCGCCGAGATGCTGGAGCAGACGCTCCGGAAGTATCAGAACCGGGCCATCGAGGCGGCCCAGGTGATCGAGGAGCTGATCCAGCTTGCCAGGGACATGCGCGACGCAAACGCGCGCGGCGAGCAGCTCGGCCTCTCGGAGGACGAGCTGGCCTTCTACGACGCGCTGGAGACAAATGACAGCGCGGTCAAGGTGCTGGGCGACGAGACTCTGCGCGGCATCGCACGCGAGCTGGTCGAGACCGTACGCAACAACGTCACCATCGACTGGACGCTGCGCGAGAACGTGCGTGCTCAGCTCCGCGTTCTGGTCAAGCGCATCCTGCGCAAGCACGGCTATCCACCTGACAAGCAGGAGAAGGCGACGCAGACGGTGCTGGAACAGGCGGCCCTGTTGTCCGGTGAATGGGCGACGGTATAACAAGGGCGTCAACAACAGCATCGAGCGGACGGCGCTGCGCACCGCCGTTGATGCGCAGCATCGTTCGGCAACGGAGAATGACAGTCAAGTGTTGGACCAGCCGGTGTTGTGGAGCCTGGGGCTGGCATCGCTGCTGTGCGCGGTCGCCGTCGCGGTGTTCAACCCGGGTGTGGTCTCGTTTCGGGCGTTCAACGTCGCCGAGTTCGTGCAGTCGCTGATGCCGCTGGTGATGTTTGCGCTGTTTATCGAGCGTGTGCTCGAGGTGTTCCTCACGAGCTGGCGGGGCCAGCGAACGGCGGAACTGCGGGAGCGGGCGAATTTCACCAGGTCCAAACGCGGCAAGAGCGAGGCTCGCTCAGCCGATGAAGAAACACTCGCCCAACACAAGAGCCAGACGCAGCGCATCACGTTCTTTGCCGGCACGACGCTCGGCGTGGTCGTGGCGGCGCTGGGTATTCGCGTGCTGGAGCTGTCGGTGGACCCCGCGGTGTTCGACGTGTTGCCGCGTGTCCAGCAGCGCCTGTTCCGAACCACGGACGTGCTGATGACCGGAGCGGTGCTGGGGGGCGGGTCGGATGCGCTGCACCAGTTGGTGCTGGTGTTTACGAATTTCTTTCAGAGTGCGGCGGGGCGGGCGAAGGGGGTGGAGGGGGTGGAGGGGGTGGAGGGGGTTCGGGTAGAACGCCCCTCATAGCCCCTTTGGGCGTTGGTGCATGGCTCGCGGTTCCTGTGTTTCATTGAGGCGATGCCCCCGATGCGGAGTCGCCACCGATGAAGCATCCGAAACGGAGCCAGTCTTAGTACGCCAAATCCCCATACCGGATTCGCAATTGGCCTGAGTACGAAGCGGGCCTACGCAGACGCGGCGACCTCACCATTTGGCTTTCCGACGACGCCATCAACTCATGGCGGGCACCGACCAATGCCAGACCCGGCGGCCAACGCATCTACGCGAACGTTGCGATTGAGGCGGCTCTGACGATCCGCACGGTCTTTCACCTTCCGCTCCGACAAACCGAATGCTTCTTGCGATCGCGGCAGACAAGCTTGGGGTGGAGATCCCCATTCCCGACCACACGACCCTGTCGCGGCGGCTCAAGACGCTCGGTGAGATCCCGTTTCGTGCGGTCGCGAGCAATCGACCTATCCACCTGCTCATCGACAGCACTGGTCTCAGGATTCACGTCGGCAATCTTCGTAAGCCACCGAAGAACAGGGCCTGGCGGAAGCTGCACGCTGCGGTAGAGGGGAACACTGGCGAGATCGTTGCCTCGGATCTGACCGGTCGTCGAACGTTTGATTGCACTCAGGTTGCCGCCTTGCTCGGACAGATCAACGGTGAAGTGACTTCCGTCTCTGCAGATGGTGCCTACGATACCGGGGGTGTCTACGAGGCCGCCCAGCCGCACGGTGAAGGACGAGCCGTAAGGGTGCTTTTCCCGCCTGGCCGCACCGCCCAGCTGAGTCCAGAACCGTCGGTCGCAATGATGGAGAGGAATCAGAACATCCGCTCCATCCGCAGACTGGGTCGACGCGAGTGGCAGAAGCGATCGGGCTACAGCAAGCGCAGCATGGTCGAGAACACGATCTATCGATACAAGACGATCCATCGGCGGAGCTATGAGGAATCGTACCCTGGCGGGCCAGCTGGTGGAGGCGCAACTCGCGTGCAAGGTCCTCAACATGATGACGAGTCTCGGGATGCCCGACAGCAACGCAGTGGTGTGATCCTCGAAGGAGAAGCGGGAAATCTGGGCTGAGTTCCGAGCCATGCAACAACGCCTGGTACCACTTTGGGGGCAGGTCCATTGAACGCAGGAATCTGTTAAAGTTAGTTGTACAATACAACCATATTGTTGTATTATACAACCAACCTGCCGAGGAGGTTCTGAAAGTGGACGCTGACCTGTCTCTGATTGAGGAGATTCGAACTGTATCACGCGTGATGGTTCGTGAGTTGGGTTTTATGGGCGGAGATTTCGCCGGGACCAACCTTTCGCCATCTGCCGTGCACGCCCTGATCGAGATTGAGAACGGCGGCGTCACCGCGCGCGATCTTGTACAGCGCCTTCACCTCAAGAAATCCAGTGTAAGCCGGATGCTGCGCAAGTTGGTGGTCTCCGGTGACGTTCGGCAGGCGGCCCATGATGCCAACGGCCGCATCAAGACGCTGTCCTTGACGGCTGCGGGCAGAAAACGCGTTGCGGCTATTCATGCTTTTGCACGCGCACAGGTCCGTGATGCGCTTGGCTGCTTGAAACCCGGCCAGGAGCGCTTGGTCCTGGAAGGGATGCGTCTCTATGCCAACGCCCTCAATGCGCAGGCGGACGCCCGCTCGGCGGCTCCGCGTGGAGACTTAAAGTGACTACATCGTCGGCGCCGTTCCGATCGACAGCATACTTCTGTGTCGTCGTGCTGGCGGCTTTCGGCGCATGCCTGGTGAACTCGGCAGCAGTGCTGGCGCAAGACAACGGTGCCCCCGTGCACCACACCGAAGTGTTTGGCATCATGGCGCTGACCAACAACGGCATCTCGACCATCCCGTCGTTCAGCCTGGGGAAGGCGGCGGCGATCTTCGACGTCGTGATCCGAGGCCGCGCGATGGCATTCGAGCCGCAGTTCAAGATGGGACTGGACGGCCGGCCGTGGGCAGCCACGTTCTGGACACGCTACCGTGCGCCGCTCCGCGGCAGGTTCCAGTTCCTTTTTGGCGCGTATCCCGCCCTGGTGTTCAAGACGACCAGCGTCCCGGGTGCCGACGGACTGAGAGACATCAGCGAGGCCAGGAGGTTCGTGGGCGTCGAGGCGCTTCCCACCTACGCGCTCGCCAAGCACCTCACGGTAGGCGCCTACTACCTTTACTCGTACGGCGCCGATCGCCCGGCGCCCAAGCACATGCACTTCATCTCGGCGCGGGCGACGCTTGATCACGTACGGGTCGTCGAGAAGATCTCGCTTCAGTTGGCACCCCAATTCTACTACCTGAAGTCAGACGCCGAGCACGGGTGGTACCTCAACGCCGCGGCCACGCTGAGTCACGAGAACTTCCCTCTGGCACTGTCGTCGATGTTCAGCAAGCCGTTCGGGTCGGACGTTGCAGGTGGGACGGACTTCGTTTGGAACGTGAGCGCCGCCTACACGATCAGGTAGTACCAAAAGTCACAGTAGTCGGTGCCGGCGACAAACGCGGTGTCGCCAATGTCGAAACCGACGCCGTACGAAAGGTGGTTCCGAAGGGCAAGCAAAAAACGGTACAAGACGATCATCGGCTCAAGCCGACAATACCAGGACATCCGGGAACCTGACCCTGTAAGGTGCGTATTACCACAAAACACTCCTGCTTCCTGCCCAAGGAACTCCGATGAGGCTCGCTCATCTCGTCACAGTGGCACTGATGATCGCTGCTGTTCCACGCCCATGCGTGCCTCAGTCCCGGAGCGCCTCGGATAGCGTCGCTGTGATGGTTCTGTTGAATCGTGTCCAGGCCCCGTTTGCCATACAGCACGCCAGAGCGTTGCATGCAGCTAGGTCCGCCCTGAACAAGGCTGGGCTTACCGTCGTGAGAACCAGCCCGCGTGTGATCACAGTTTCAGTGTCGGCGCAGGTCATTCCTCCCTTAAGGGGCGTATTCCCCGACTATTTGGAGCCTTTTCTGGAAGAAGTGGAATGGCGCGTGGGCGTTTCTTATGGCGTCCGAGGCTCCGGCGACGGAACAACTTGGGGCCAAACCCAGGGAAGGTCCTTTGTAGGAACCTGGGCGGCAGAAGCTACAACGGCCGTGCGGACTGCCGTGTTGGCCGTCGTTATGACAAATGTCCCATCAACGTAGGTTGGTGCCCCAAAATCGCTCTTACGGTAAGCTGGACAAAGTGTATTATCGGGGCACTCAGTCTCCAAGGAACGGAGTGCTTCGTGATTACGAGGATGTCGATCAAAGTTATGTGCGTAGTATTGCTTCCGGCAGTGACGAGCGGGTGCGGATTCGTTTTCACACATGCGCCACCAGATCGGCACTACGAAATGGACTATTTTGCCTGCACTGAGAACAACGCGGGGCCAATCATCGACCTCGTGTGGGCGGGCCTAAACGGACTAGCAACACTCGTTTCGGAAAGACGAAAAGGTGCAGGATCGCTCGACAGGAACTAGCGGAGCGGCAGGCACAATTGCGAGATGTCGGAAGAGGGTCTCGGACTGACGAACATATCGTTCGGGTGGTGGTGGTCACCCCGGCCGTCGACACCATTGTGATTGGAGAACGAGTTTAACTTGTCGCGACGGCCCTGAACGCCAATGGGTCATCCGTTATGGACAAGATGTTCAGGTGGTCGTCATCGAACGACGCGATTGCGTCGGTCAATAGTGGACTGATAACCTCGCACGCCAGTGGCGAAGTCGTCATCGCTGCAAACGCCGACAACGTCGTCGGGACTGCACATCTTGTTGTTTTGGCACAGCGCTAGCCCGCCAGATTGTACGTCACCAACCGCTACCGCCTCGGTGGTATGAGCGAGTCAAGCGCTCAGCATCTCACTGGAAGGATTGGTTCATGCGCGTGATCGGTTACATCTCGAGCGTATCAGTCGGGTCGATAGCGTCGTTTCTGTTGCTGGCGCGTGGAGACGCAACCGGACCTGGTACGTATTCGTATAGTTGCGATTCGGATGCCGTACCCGACCTGAACGACGCTCAACAGGTGGTGCTAGATGCAGCGCCTGATCCTGGCATGCATACTCCGGACGCCGATTGGGCCGAGATCGCACGGCAGGTACCTGGTGGGTGGGGCGGATTCTTCTTCGACGAAGAAGGCGTGCCGACGATCTATCAGAAGGATCCTGATAAAAGTGCTGAGGCTATCCCGGCGCTGCGAGAACTCGGTGCCTATGATGCTGCCCACGTCACCGCCGTGGCCGTTAAACAAGGGCTTTGGGATTTTGCACAGCTTTACGACTGGCAGCGCTTCATCATGCTTCAAGATGTTTGGTCCGCCGGAATCATCTCAAGTGAACTACCCTCGCCTGAAGGCGAAGGCTTCAGCGGCGCTCGCTGAGCCTACGGACTGAAGTCCTTCGGCTCAGCCCGACTCCTCGACGCGGAACGCCTCGTCATCAACGGGCGGCTCACGACCTTGAAGACGGATATACTCCTCAATCACCTCGTCGGTCACGTTGCCTGACGTCGCTACGAAAAAACCCCGCGCCCACAGGTGCCGACCCCAAAACGCCCGATTCAAATGCCGAAACTCCATCAACAACTTGCGCGAAGACTTCCCCTTCAGATACTGCATAATCTTGCTCGCAGACATATTCGGCGGCGCCGACACCAACAGGTGGACATGATCCTTCGACATATGCCCCCGCAATATCTCCAGCTCGTTCGTCCGACATACCTCGCGAATCAGTTCCCGCAGCCGCAGACCAACAGCACCCGTCAAAACCTCCTTCCGATACTTCGTCGTCCACACCAAATGGTACTTGATGTCAAAACGCGTATCGGCACCCGTCCGGTAGTTCTCCATACCCCAGAGTATAAACCTCGGACGGTGTACCTAAAGGTGTCGCCTGAAGGCGAGGGCTTCTCTCCCTCCCATTGGGCGACAGTCACTGCAATGAGCTGAAGCGGAGGTTGGAGTGGGGGGCAGTAGGCAGAGGGGATGAAGCTGTTCGGTCGTCGCGGACAAGTACTCGAGAATCTGCTCGCCTGCGGAATCCTGAACCGCGGCTTGGATACGCAATGATCGCCTCCGCAACCGAGCTTGAGAATTGCCATGGTATCTCGCTGCAGATCTCGATGGGATAGATTGCGCGCCGTACATTGGATTCCTCGAACGCACACGAGAGGATCACGCCGTGACCGATGCAAACAGCGTTCCATCCACTCTCTACAAGTATCAGTCGTACAATGAGCTGAATCTCTGTAACCTGGGTACTCGGCAGCTCTGGTTCTCTTTGCCAACCAAATTCGACGATCCGTTTGACTGTGCCATAGGACTCGGCGTTCCTTTGCCGAACCCGTCAGATGATGATGTGGATAGAATCGTGGCATGTGCTGAGCAAAGAGACGGTATCTCGGTAACAGGGTCCTCGTTGCTAGACAGCAGTGGAAAAGAACGGTCTCTGCGCGAGTGCGTCATCTCGGCGTACATGAGATTCACAACCCGCGTTTATGAAGATGTGCGTACTCGGTTCGGAGTCTGTTGCTTGAGTGCGAAGGGGTCGGACCTCCTGATGTGGTCACAATATGCTGAAGCTCACCGTGGATTTTGTCTGGTGTTCCATGGTGTCTTTCCGCCTTTTTGCTCGGCCAAAGGAGTTGCGTATCCTGAGGAGCCAGCGCCCGATTTGGTGGGAATGATGTGCGGTGACAATCGAGAGGCGTATATGGCACAGTGGTTCATCTGCACCAAGCACCATGAGTGGGGTTACCAGGAGGAGTGGCGCCTCTTCCGTCCAGACAAGGCCGACTCTCTGGTCCCCTATCCGCCCAATTCGCTGAAAGCTGTGCACTTTGGAGTGAACATGCAGCCAGAGCACAAAGAGGAAGTCGCTCGGATTCTTCAGGGCTCGCCGACAAAGTTGTACAACATGAAGAGGGCCGAATCCGGTTTCTCCATCGAACCGGACCCGGAACCCTATGTACCGACATGCACACTTTGACACGATTGATGTTGTGCCGTCGGTGAACCCCCTCGAGACGAATGAGAGCCGCCCAGTCGCACTTCAAGATCCATATCAGTTGGAGGCGAACTGTTGATGAAGGTCAATTCGTTGGGGTACGCGCGGTTTGTTATGGCGTGCGGCATGTGTTGACGGCGTACGGGATGCATGTGGGGCGTGTGAGCGGTAGGGGGCCGCTACGATACGACGGCGCAGGCTAGGTTCCGGCTGGTCGTAGACAGCTTGCCACCGGTTTCTCGCTCAAACAGTCTCACCAAACAAAAAAGACGTGCGCCACTTGCTCATGTATTGCTCTGTAAACTGCCTCTTCAACGGCGGATTCGGGCGTGCACCCACAGTCTGTGATAGCGCTTCAAGGGAAGTCACGCTGTCGATCCATCCAAGAGTGTATGCTGCACGAACGACTGCGTGGTCGCAGCAGCACAACACAAAGTCGGAGTTCCATCCATACGCGAACGCGAGTAAGTCGCGTTCGCCGCGATCCAAACCGTCAGCCTCGGTGTATGCGAGGCGGAACTCGACGCGGGCATGATCAGAGAGCGGCTCCACGGTCATCCGGTCAATGTCTTGTTGAGTGACAGGAACATAGCCGGGTGCTGAGGGATCGCCGCGACGGAGTTCTTCGGCGCACTCCTCGACTGTGACCACCCGGCACTGACCGGAGATGGCATTCCAACATTTTGTCCGGACTGCTTCGATCACGATATCGGTATCTACAAATACAAATTCGGACGCCTGCAACTTCGTATTCGCCTCACGGTTCAAAGGGTGGCTCGAGATTGTACTCTCGGAGCAGTGTCGCCAATTCGTCGATGGTGATCGAGAGCAAAGCAGTGGCGCGCTTCACTGACAGCCGGCCGGCATCGAGTGCTACCGCGACACAACGTATGAAGCGCTCGCTGAACCTCGGGACGAGCGGGATAGCTGCGGCCGGGCGTCCGTTGGCAACCAACCGCCGTTCGTCGATTTCGAGCGCTTCAGCCTTTGAAAGAAACCCGAGAGTCCGAAGCCGCCACTTGCAGGCGACGGCGGATACGCGCATGTCTTCGGCAAGTCCGTTGAGCCACCCGTGGACATCCGACGAAGATTCACGCGCTTCCCAGCGCGCCGCTATTACCGGCGCAGGCATCAAGAGCGCGCCGGCGAAGTTGTCAGCAAGCTGCTCGACTCGCTTACCCTTACGCTCTGCAGCGTCAACACGAGCCGGTGCCATCACGTCCCAGGTGAGTAGATGGAATAGTTCGTGCGCTATGTCGAAGTTACGCCGCCCTTCGGGTTCCGCGCGGTTGACGAAAATTGCGTTGAAGCCGGGTACCTGCCATGCCGCGCCGGAGATGCCTGAGGGCGCATCCACGTAAAGCACGAGGGTGTCGAGGTGGTGTTCCACCGCTGCCGGCAGAAGGTCTGCCGGCCGTTCACCGAGCTTCCAATGCTCCACCATCGCTTGAGCCGCAGCCTGGGCCTGTTCGTATGTTGACTGTGGTGTGAGGGCGAGTTTGTGCTCGAGCCATTGGAGGGCCATGCCTTGCTGGGCACCAAGCTCCCGGTACATCGCAATCCAGCGGCCCGCCTGTTCCTCGAAGGCATCCACCTCCTCAGCCTCCACTTCGCCGGATGCACGGAACGAGAACCGGCCTTCGCCCACGAGTCGAAACGAGTCGGTGAAGTAGTCGAGGTCCACGCCCAGGACGTTCATCGCGCCGAGCAACTCGGCCGCGGAGAGTTGTCGCTCGCCGGCCTCGATGCTGGCAAGGCTCTGCCTGAGCTCGAGGCCGAGGTTGGTGGCGAGCTGTTTTTGCGTGAGGCCCGCGCGTTCGCGCGCGGCTTTCAGGCGTTTGCCGATCCGGGCGGTTTGTTCAATGTTCGTTGGCATGAAAGCAAGATATTCTTGCATCATTGAATGTGCAAGATTCCTCAAACACTGAAGTATCGCGTTCGAATCGCGTCGATAACCTCCCACAAATGTCCCAATTTCGACATGCGGTGCCCCAAGAACGCACTGTTGGGCTGGCGTGCCCATCCGAGAAGGGAGAACGTAGATGAACTGATCAACGACAATTGATTCGGCTACGAGTTTGTTCTGCCCCTCACCCGAGCCTGTAACTAACTGACACGGTCAAAGTCGGCGCTTGAGTAGGACGGTACGAGGGCAACAGATGAATTTCTAGGCCGCGGGAAAAACACCCGCTTTGGACTGAGCCTCAATAAGTGTTGGGTGCAGAACAGCGCACCGATCTCGAAATGAAAGTCAGGGCAAGCCGATGCCGAAAGAACCTCACAAATGGGGCCCCACCACACCCCGTGTTGTTTATCTATGCCCGCTTGACTTGGGAGGCCTTATAAGTGATAGCCTGCACCCTCTCCGTTAGCACCTCAGCTCGCTGCAATCCGCACAGTCGCGAGTGTAGGCGGCGCACAGACCCACAGCGAGCTGAGTGAGGTTCGGTATTCTGCACACGGCTCGAACCGCAATCGGTATGCTCCGTTAGGCAAGATGTCGTTCTCACCACGAACAGAACCGTCCCACCTGCCCGTTTCCCTGTATGTCTCACCAGACCTCAGGAGAACGCCGCTCAAGCCTGGGGAACAGATGCTCCGGCGCATTACCGGCCATCCAACGCTCTGGGTACCAACACTATCCGTTATGTCAAACAGGAGGAGACAGCTAGGTTCGCCCGGAAGATCAAGATCATAAGCACTATGGTTCGTGACGGTCATCTCCACCATAATGGAACTGTCCTGCCGAATGACATTCTGAGTCATGCTCAACGTCGCGGAGAGCAGTTCGGCGGGCCCAGAAACGTCCCCACACGCGCAGTATTGCCAACACCCCAAGTGCTGTCGGGTTCACGCATGATGTCGGGAATCGATACTGCCGGTGGATATTTTCAGACGGAGTCATCGTTCACCTCCGAAATCAGTATAGGCACTCCAAGTAATACCCAGGACACCCACTTCTGTGTCACGTCGTTCTTCGCCGCTGGTTTTGGTGACTGCAGAAGCAGTGGAGGTGCTGCCTAAGGACCCTGGGCATAAGCTGCATGCGCTCACTCACCAGCTGCAAGAACCATTCGACCATCAGTGCTCCTTCCATGCGCACAAATGGACTGCTGCCCCCGCGCATGCCAGCTTCATGCCCCTGTTGAACTGAGCCGCTAGCGCGGCGGATTCGAACCATAGCGACATCTTTTATTG
>CAZOJI010000072.1:0-14017 GCA_964580055.1 uncultured Gemmatimonadaceae bacterium
AAGTCCAGCATGTCGAGCAGCATCTGGCGGCGGTTGGTGCGACTGCGGACGTAGTAGTTCTCGTTCGGGTACGCCTCGTGCCGGAAAACCTTGTAGTTCTTCTCGAGGGCAGCCGCGAAATTGTAGGAGGCCTGTGACTCGGGGAAAAACCCCTCGCCGTGAACCAGAAAAGTGGGTGTGGTGACGTCCTCGACGAAGAATATCGGCGAGTTTGCGCGGTACACCGACTCGTTGCCCGCAAGCGGTCCGAACTCGTATTCCAGCAGCTTGACGTGCCTCAACTCCTGCTCGCCGACGAATTGGATCCAATCACCGTACCCGGAACTCGGAATCGCCGCCTGGAACACGCCCGGCGCGAATGCAACCGCCGCCATGCTCATGCAGCCGCCGTAGCTGGTGCCCGTGATGCCGGTGCTCGTCGAATCGACGTAGGGCAGGCTCTTGACGTACTCCACGCCCGCAAGCACGTCCTCGAGATCGCAGTGGCCCCAACAGCCATTGTTCGCATCCTCGAACGCTTTGCCGTAACCGGAGCTGCCGCGGATGTTGGGCAGCAGAACCACGTATCCACGCTGCGCGAAGAACTGTGCGCTGCCGTTATAGGTGTCGTTGTACTGCGACGTCGGACCGCCGTGTATCCAGAGGATCGCCGGGTAGCGGCTGCCGCTGCGCCGGTCGGGCGGCGCATAGAGATACGCGTTTATCGTGAGCCCGTCGGTGCTCTCGTACGCTACCTTCTGCGGCTCGACGAGTTGCCGCTCCAGATTCCCCGCGTGCATTGACTCCGTGAGTTGTCTGGTGGCGCCGGTGCCGACATCCACGACGAAGAGGTCGCCGGGACGCGTCGGGGTGCTCAGCGTGTAGCTGATACGGGAGCCGTGCGGAGACCATTCAGGTACCGCCACCACACCGGTCCCGGGAGCCACCAGGGTACGGGGCGAGTCGTCTCCTCCCGCCCGGGCAACCCGCAACTCGTGAGTGCCGTTGTGATTCGAGGTGAAGGCGATGTGACGCCCGTCCGGCGACCAGCGCGCGTGACTCTGGTCGGCCGCCTCCTGCGCCACCGGCTGTGGGTCGCCGCCCGCGAGCGGCATGGTCCAGTAGTTTATCCAGCCGCTGCGATGCGAGCGGAACAGCACTGCCGTTCCGTCCGGCGATACGGCCGGATAGCCAAACGTCCCGCCCGCGCGGTAGTCGAAGAAATCCGTGTCGCGAAGCACGGTGCGGGGCCGCGCACCGGAGGCCGTCATCTCGATCACCGTGTGGTCTGTCCAGTCTTCATCCAGCTCAACATAGAGGATGCTGCTCCCGTCCGGAGTCCACGTGGGGAAGACCTCGTAGCGGGTATGGTCGGTGAGACGGTACACCTCGCCGTTTGCGAGCCGGACCTTCCAGATATCGTAGTTGCCATAGCGGTCGTCCGCGAAGGCGATCCATCTGCTGTCCGGCGACCAGGTGTACGAGTTGATCCGCCCGCCCAGCCTGGTGAGTTGCGATTCGCGCCCGTCACGCGCCGACCACAGCCAAAGTTCCTGGCTGCCGCTCTTGGTGGAAACGTACGCTATCCAGCGTCCGTCAGGCGACCAAGTGGGCATCTGCGAGGCGAGGAAATGGCCCGCACCGCCCAGATCGATGGGGACGCGAACGGGGAATCCGCCGTCCGGGGACACCGACATCAACCCGCTGCCGCCGAGGCCGGATGAGAAGGTGATCTGCGTGCCGTCGGGGGACCACTGCACCATGTCCCGGCCGACGACCGAACCGATCGACAGCAGCTTGTCGATGGGGATCGGGTCCGAATCCGTCTGTGCCAGGAGCTCACGCTCTCCAGCGGTGACTGACGCCAACACGAGCACCGACAAAAGGAGGACTGGAGAACGTGAGGATGTCTGCGACCTGATTGTGCCAGCCATGAAGATTTACCTCTTCGCTTTCGTGACCGCGTTCATGCTATGTATCGCCGCGATTCTCCTCGGCAGTCTTTATATATCGCTCTATCCGGCGTTCGATGAAGTCGGCCATCTCCTGTGCCTCATCTTCCGTCATTGAGCCCAGGCCCTCGCAGAGTTCAGCGATCTCTTCCTCGCTCAATCCCAGTGTCTTTTCGATGAGGAAGGTCTCCACCTCTCCACCCTCGGGGAGAAGCCCGCAGCCACCGGCAGATCCCAGAAACTCGTCATCGACGAAAATCGGAACGCAGATCTTCATCAGTCCAACGTCGCATTCTCCGATCACCGGCTTCTTGGTTTGCTCGGCCTGGGTCATAAACTCCTGGTTGCCCGGTGCACATATGGCGGCGCGAGAATCCTCGTTCGTCTTTATTTCCGGACACAGGCGGTTGCACCAGTTTGGCTCTCCCGTGACCGCGGTTCCCGATGCGTCGAACACGGCGCAGTTTATGTGGAACCGGTCGAACAGCTCCTTCTCGAACTGAGCCCATTCTTCCGTCGACAGAATATCGATCAGCTTCATCAGCGGTTTACTCCTCGAGTTGAACACACAGTTGCCTCGTTGCGCTCTAAACCTCGCTGAAAAACTGCCTGTGTCCAGGGATCTTCCTGAGCGTTGTGAGGTTACCGGCAGCGACTCGAGTTTCTTTTCGCGCGTGATTTCATGTTCGTTGTGGTGGAAGGGACCCTCGAGGTGCGTAAGGCGACCGCAGAAGGTAGCGAGATCGCGCTTCGAAAGATGGGTAGGGGCGAGGGCGGGCGGCTTGACCAGCATGGCGGTGCCCAAACGTCGCTCGGCGAGCCTGAAGGCCGGAGAGCCAGCCTAATATGCTCGTTACCAGCCACCAAGCGTTCCTGACGAGCGATGCTCTCGCGAACATCGCCGGTACGACCCTGAGCGCGCGCGGCCACCTCAGTCTCTATCGGCTGCCTCGACCCTCTGAATCACCATGCGTCCGTCCGCTACCGCGGCTCCCTCGCCTCGCGGATAGAGAATGAGGGGATTGATATCGAACTCGTGGATTTCGGGGTGCTCCACCATCAACTGCGCCAGGCGCAGTATGCACTCCTCCGCGGCGCGCACGTCGGAAGGCGGCGCGCCGCGCACTCCCTCCAGTAGCCCATACCCGCGGATTTGGCGGATCATGCGTGTGGCGGACGCTCGCCACATTGGAGCCAGCCGGAAGTTTACGTCCTTCCAGACCTCGACCATCCGTCCGCCAATTCCGAACATGATCATCGGTCCAAACTTCTCGTCGCGACTGCCGCCGATTATCACTTCCACCCCATCCCCGGCCATCTCCTCCATCAACACGCCGTCGATCTTAGCCTCCGGCAGGTGCCCGCTCACCTGGCGCTCGATCTGCTTGAAAGCGTCGCACGCGCCCTCCGGAGATGCAACGCCGAGCACGACCCCCCCGACGTCCGACTTGTGAACCACGTCCGG
The DNA here is from genome assembly GCA_964580055.1 of uncultured Gemmatimonadaceae bacterium. GTDB lineage: Bacteria > Gemmatimonadota > Gemmatimonadetes > Gemmatimonadales > GWC2-71-9 > JBDGYW01. The sequence goes on from CAZOJI010000072.1 coordinate 3,397, forward strand.
ACTCATGACCTTCATCGCAACCGTCCGCTTGAATCGAGTTTCATAGAGCTGGGCGGCCTCGTCCGGCGACCGCGCGAGACGGTTTTCGAGCACCGGCAGTCCGTATGCCTCGAAGATGCCGTGAGCTTCGTGCTGGCTCAGGAGCCTGCGGGGTGCGTCCTTCAAGTAGTTGCCAATGGTGGCATCCACCTTCGCGCGGTCGACCTCGAAGGTGGGCACTTCCTTTCCCTTCTTGAGTTCGATCACCTCGCGGTACCAGGGCATATGGGCCAGCGCCCGCACGGCGTTCTCGGGAAACGGGAAGTGGGGAAGCCCATTGCGGTTCAGGACCTCTATACCGTGGGTGAAGTCGCTCACGCCCAAGAAACAGAAGAAGGTGGTCTTTTTCGAAGATCGCGCCACCGGCACTGTCGCCTCGGCGATTTTCACGTCAGTACCGGGCGTCACGGGCGTGAGAATGACGATCGCGCCGTCGACGTTTTCGTCGTCCAGCACTACCTGCAGCGTGCGTTTGAACAGGTCCTCACCGGCATCGCCCGTGAGATCGCAGGGATTGCCCGTCGAGGCGTGCGGCGGCAGAAAGCTCTTCAGCTGCGAGCGCGTTTCGCCCGAGAATTCCGCGATCTGCAGACCGGCCTTGACCAACGCGTCGGTGGCTATTATTCCGGGCCCACCGGAGTTCGTAACCACCGCGATGCGCGGTCCATGGAGCAAGGGCTGCAACTCGAACCCGGTAGCGTAGTCGAACATCTCGTTGATGGTGGAGACGCGGTGGATGCCGCTCTGGCCGAGGATCGCCGTGTATGCCGCATCCGACCCGGCCAGGCTGCCGGTGTGACTGCGTGCCGCTTGTGCGCCTTGTGGTGAACGACCGCTCTTCAGAGCGAAGATGGGTTTCTGGCGCTCGAGCGTGATCTCACGGGCTACCTCGATGAACCGCCGGCCGTAACTCAGTTCCTCGATATACATCAGAATCACGCCGGTCTCGGGATCTTCCCCCAAGTACCGAAGCAGATCCAGCTCGTTGACGTCGGCCTTGTTTCCGATGCTCATGAACTTGGAGAAACCGAGTCCGCGTGACCTGGCGGCATCCAGGATCGAGAGGCAGAGCGCACCGGATTGGCTGATGAACGCGATCCGGCCCTGCTTCGGCATCGGGCGGTTCGCGAACATGCCATGCATACACACAGCCGGATCGGTGTTGATGATTCCGACACAGTTGGGACCCATGAGAGGTACCCCGGCGCTCCGTGCGACGTCGAGCAACGCTTGCTCATGTTGAGCGCCCACGGGGCCGGCTTCCTTGAAACCACCCGAGAGCACCATTATCGAGCGGACATTGCCGGCAGCTACGCCCTGGCGCGCCACCTCGGGCACCATTGCGGCCGGCACCAGTAGTATGGCCAGGTCAACGGGCTCGGGCAGGTGCGCCAAATCGGGGATGGCCGGCACCGTCTCGATATACCGTCGATTCGGATTTACGGGATAGAGCACACCTTGAAAGCCCGAGTCGCGCAGATTGGTGTAGAGGTTGTGCCCGAAGCTTCCCTGCTTCTGTGATGCACCCACCACGGCAATGGATGAGGGCGCGAGCAGCGGCGTCAGATCGCTCTTTGGACTCTCGTTCATTGCAACACCACCCGGGAATCTCCGGTCGGGAAAAAGCTTGTTAGTCTGTCCACAACACCTCCTGCACGCGCATCTCCGCAGGTCCGGGGAGCGGTGTTCAACGACCGTCCCGCAGAGCCACTCCTCGATAGCGGCGCGGCTATTGTTTGACAGCCGGGGCTGGCGACGCGCCCCGCCCGCTGCGCGTGCACATGGGGTGCCACAACCATCCCGGCTCGCGGTTCTCCTATCCGGCCGCCTTGCCCTGGCGGGCGACGGACTCCATGGCACGTCTCACTTCTTCCTGATCCCCCAAGTACTCGTGCCTGACCGGCTGTAGGTCGTCGTCCAGTTCGTAGACGAGTGGGATCCCGGTCGGAATGTTCATAGTGGTGATTTCTTCCGGGCTCAGGCCGTCGAGGTGTTTGACGAGGGCGCGCAGGCTGTTGCCGTGGGCCGCAATGATGACCCGTTTCCCCTCCCGGATGGCGGGTACGATGGTCCCCTTCCAATACGGCACGAATCGGGCGACCGTATCCTGAAGGCATTCCGTCAGCGGCAGTTCCTCTCGAGGTACGTCCGCGTAACGGGGATCGCGTGCCGGGTATCGTTCGTCGTCTTCCTCGAGCGCCGGCGGCCGCACGTCGTAGCTGCGCCGCCATTGGTGAACCTGCTCGTCGCCGTATTGCTCGGCGGTTTGCGCCTTGTTCAATCCCTGCAGCGCCCCGTAGTGCCGCTCGTTGAGGCGCCAGTGACGAATAACGGGAATCCACATCAGGTCCATCTCGTCGAGCACGATCCACAGGGTCCGAATGGCCCGTTTCAGCACGGACGTGAACGCGATGTCGAAGGTGAACCCCGCTTCCCGAAGAGCCTTTGCGGCCGTGCAAGCTTCCGTTACTCCGCCTTCGGAGAGATCGACGTCCGTCCAGCCGGTGAAGAGGTTCTCCTTGTTCCAGACACTCTCGCCGTGACGCAGCAGAACGACCTTGTACATGCAATACCTCCTCCCTCAAGCCACCGCAACGTCGTCGCAGAGATACACGTCCTGGATCGCGTTCAGCAGCTCGATTCCTTCCTTCATCGGTTTCTGGAAAGCCTTTCTTCCGGAAATCAGACCCATCCCTCCCGCGCGCTTGTTGATCACCGCCGTGGTCACGGCGTCGGCCAGGTCGGTCTTCCCGGAGGCTCCCCCGGAGTTGATGAGCCCGATGCGGCCGAGGTAGTTGTTGGCCACCTGGTAACGGCAGAGGTCGATGGGGTGGTCGGAACACAGGTCATCGTACATCTGCTCGGAGTACTTTCCGTACGAACCGTCCTCGTTCATGGCGCGGTATCCACCGTTCTGCTTCGGGAGCTTCTGCTTGATGATGTCCGCCTGGATCGTGGCCCCGAGGTGGTTCGCCTGGCCCGAGAGGTCGGCGCTCACGTGGTGATCCACGCCTCCCTTCTTGAAAGCGGAATTGCGGAGGTAACACCACAGAATCGTCGCCAGCCCGAGTTCGTGCGCATGCTCGAATGCTTCGCTCACCTCGGAGATCTGCCGCGAGCTTTCTTCCGACCCGAAGTAGATGGTAGCTCCCACCGCGACCGCACCCATATCGAACGCCTGATCCACGCTCGCGAAGAAGATCTGGTCGTAGGTGTTCGGGTGGGTGACCAACTCATTGTGGTTGAGCTTGAGGATGAAGGGGATCTTGTGAGCGTAGCGCCGCGCTACAGAACCGAGCACGCCCAGCGTGGACGCCACGGCATTGCAGCCCCCTTCGATTGCCAGCCGCACTATGTTCTCGCCGTCGAAGTACATCGGATTGGGAGCAAACGATGCGCCGCCCGAGTGTTCGATGCCCTGGTCCACGGGCAGGATAGACAGGTACCCTGTTCCCGCCAGGCGCCCCGTGTTCAGCAGCGTTTGGATGCTGCGTAGAACGGGTGTGGTGCGATCGGAAGCAGCAAAAACACGGTCGATCCAGTCGGACCCCGGTACCTGGAGCAGATCCTTCGATATCTTCGGCGACGAGAATCCGAGCAGATCGTCGGCTCTATCTCCGAGTAATTTTCGGATTCCATCGACATCAGCCATTCTCTACCTCCTTGGTTTGATACATAAACGGCTCGCCGGCGATCGAAGTGCCATAGCAAGGCGATCGAATCGTTTCTCTGCGCCGAGCCGGCGAAACCGGTTTGGAATCTGGTTTCTTCCCTCCGAAGTATGCGGATCTTGAATCGCGAGGTCCAGGAGTCGAGTTGACAATACAGTCTTTACGGCTGATTATCGATCGCAACCACCGGTTTGAGGCGGCGGACGCCGCGCCCAAGCATGCCCGCCAACGTGTTTTCACCTGGAGCTGTCGTGACTCATACAAAGTCCTTTCAAGTCTTCTATCGTGTTTCACTCAATGTTTTTCTGGCTGTGGTTTGGTTGTCGCCCGGCACCGTCGAGGCCCAGAACCGCGATGCTTCCCAAATCGTTCATCCCGAGCTGTTGGAGAAGATGGAATACCGCTCAGTGGGTCCTTTCCGGGGCGGGCGCTGCACGGCGGTGGGTGGATTCCCCGACGACCCGCACGCCTACATCATGGGCACCACGGGGGGCGGGGTTTGGATCACCGATGACGCGGGTGAGACATGGGAAAACGTGACGGACGGCTTCCTGGACGTGGGCTCCATCGGCGCCGTCGAGGTGGCGCCAGGTGACCCCAACGTCATATACGCCGGCACCGGCTCCGCCGGCATCCGAGGCAACGTGAGCGTCGGGAAGGGCGTGTGGCGCTCGACCGACCGCGGCAAGAGTTGGACATTCCTGGGACTCCGTGAAGCGGGCTTGATCGCAAAGATCCAGGTGGATCCCCGCGATCCCGACGTGGCGTTCGTGGCTGTATTGGGCAAGGCCTTCGGCAAGAACGAGGAGCGAGGGGTCTACAGGACGCGTGACGGCGGGGCGACGTGGGAGCAGGTGCTCTTCGTGGCGGATTCGGTCGGCGCGGTTGACATCGTGATGAACCCCAGGAACCCGCGGGAGCTTTACGCCGCCATGTGGCGTGCCGAGCGGAAGCCCTGGACCCTGATAGACGCGTCTCGCGACGGCGGAGTATGGAAAACCACCGACGGAGGCGACAATTGGACCCGTCTCACCGATTCACCCGAGGATAACGGCCTTCCCTCGGAGACGTTGTTCGGCCGCATAGGTCTCGCCATCTCGCCGGCGAACCCGGACAGGGTGTGGGCTCTGATCAACGCGCCCGATCCCCACGGCGGAATCTGGCGCACCGACGATGGCGGAGAGAGCTGGCAGAAAATCAACCGCGACCGGCGCTTCCGCCAGCGGCACTGGTACTACACCCATCTGGAAGCCGATCCCCAAGACTTCAACACGCTCTATGTGATGAACACGGGAACGTACCGGTCGGTGGACGGAGGAGAGCAATGGACTCGCATACGTGTGCCTCACGGAGACGTGCACGATCTCTGGATCAATCCCCACGACTCCGATGCCATGGTGTTGGGAAACGACGGCGGTGCGCAGGTGAGCCTCACCGGAGGGCGTACCTGGTCCACGATGCATAACCAACCCACGGCGGAGTTCTATCGGCTGGAAGTCGACAACCAATACCCATACCGGCTGTACGGCGCGCAGCAGGACAATAGCACGATCTCGGTGGCCTCGCGTGTGGACGGAGATCTCTCGCCCGAGCAGGATTGGTTCAGCGTCGGTGGCGCCGAGAGCGGGTACATCTCGGTGCACCCGGATCCCGACTCGGCGCACATAGTCTGGGCAGGGAACTACATCGGGCAGATCGACAGGACGAACCTCGAGACCGGCGAGAGCCGGAACATGATCCTCTATCCTCAGATGGGGGACGGGGTCGCGCCGCGTGACGCGCGCTTCCGGTTCCAGTGGAACGCCCCGATCCTCATATCCCGTCACGATCCCAGCGTCGTGTACCACGCTTCCCAGTACGTACACCGCACCACCGATGGAGGAATGAGCTGGGAGACCATTTCACCGGATCTCACCACCAACAACCCGGAGCAGCAGGGTGTACCCGGCGGTCCGCTGCAACACGACCACACCGGCGTGGAGGTGTACAACACCATCTTCGTATTGAGCGAGTCGCCATTCGACGGCGCGGAGCTGTGGGTGGGAACGGACGACGGCCGGGTGCACATCACACGGGACGGAGGCGCGAACTGGACCGAGATAACCCCGGACGATATGCCGGGCCAGGGAACGGTAAACTCCATCGACCTGAACCCCAACCGCCCGGGTAGGGCGGTGATGGCGGTTTACAAGTACCGCGACAACGACTTCCGGCCCTATGTCTTCCTGACCGAGAACTTCGGTGAAGACTGGCGGCTGCTCACCGACGGGCGGAACGGCATTCCAGACGATTTTCCCGTCCGGGTGGTGCGAGAGGATCCCGACCGGGAAGGGCTGTTGTACGCGGGCACCGAGTTCGGGATGTTCGTCTCGTTCGACGAGGGTGAGCACTGGCAGGAGTTCCAGCAGAACCTGCCGCGGACTCCCGTCACGGACCTGCTGGTACACCGCCAGGATCTGGTAGTGGCCACTCAGGGGCGCTCGTTCTGGATTCTGGATGACGTCACGCCACTCCACACCATGCGCGACTCCATCCACGAGACGATGCTGCATCTCTTCCAGCCGCGAGAAGCAACACTGGCGCGCTTTCAGGCTACCGGGGGAAACAGAGCGCCCGAAAGCCCGCCCAACGGAGTCGTTCTCAACTACTGGATCGGAGACTCCGCCACCGGCGACGTGGAGATATCGGTATTCGACGCCACCGGAACGAAGATCAGGAGCTTCACAGGCGACCTGGATCCGGAGGTGCCGGGCCCGAAAGACGATGGCGGCGGGGAAGAAGGGCTGCGGGAAGGCTCCTTTCCCGGCGATCACGAAACTGAAGAAACCGCCGGCACCACAGAGAGCAAACAGGCGGCCGACAACGATTCCGGCGAACCGGAGGACCCCAACCTGGAAGAAGAAGACCTCGAGGTGGAGCATGGCATGAACAGCTTCCTATGGGATCTGCGCTATCCGGGCCCCGACGTAGCGGAATCGGCACAGTTCTCATTGGCGTACACGGGCGGCCTTTTTGCGCCACCCGGGACTTACACTCTGAGAGTCGCGGCCGGCGATGAGACGAGAGAGGTCTCGGCCCGTGTCGGGCTGGATCCCCGTATCCCCAGCGTCACCGAGCGGGACATGGTTGCCCAGTTCGAGCTGTCTCGTCAGGTGCGGGACCGCCTCACCGAGGTGCATGCGGCAATAAGGGAAATCCGCTCCATCCGCGAGCAGATCGAGGGGGCTATGGTACAGCTCGAGGAGGAGGATGAACGCGAACAGCTCGTGGCGCAGCTCGACACCGTTTGGGGCGGCCTGGGCGAGGAGCTGAAACAGGTCGAGGATGCCCTGATCCAAACGCGCAACGAATCCGGGCAGGACCCCATCAACTTCCCGTCCATGTTGGACGATCAGTTGGCGTACCTGTACAGCCACGTGACCACTTCCTATGGACGCCCCACGGAGGGTGCCTACCAGCGCTTCGAGGATCTGGTGGCCGTAACGGACCCCATCCTCGCAAGGGTGAGCGGAACGATCCAAGACCAGGTGAAGAAGTTCAACGAGATCCTCAGGAGGGCAGGGGTCGGACCGGTGGTGATGACGAGTCGCTGAAGGTGGGTGTGGTGGAGACATGAAGAAAGGACTTCGCTCGGTGGCCTTTCTCCTGGCCGCGGCAAGCCCGATAGTGTCTGTGTCGTGCGGCGGAGACGACGTTCTGGGGCCCATGTCCGCGGATCCGGAAGTGGCATCGTTTGTCGAAATCGTAAACGACCACCGCGAGTCGGTCGGCTGCCCGCGGCTGACTTGGAACGAGGCTGTCGCGGAGGTGGCGCAGCACCACAGTGAAGACATGGTCGACCGGGATTACTTCGATCATACCAATCCGGACGGCGAATCGCCGTTCGACCGCCTGCAGGGCGCTGGAATCGCTTACTCCGGCGCCGCCGAGAATATCGCCTGGGGCTACGCGACCGCCGAGGCGGTGCTGGAGGGATGGCTCAACAGCTCAGGGCACAAAGCGAACATAGAGCGGTGCTCGATGACGGAGCATGGCGTGGGTCTGTTCCAGTCGCGGTGGACTCATCTGTTCATACGTCCTTAGCAGTGGGGGACACGATCCCACACTGGCTCTCGTCGCAAGCATCGCAGACATCGGGTCGCTTCGGGGGTCAACGCGCTCCCCCATACCTCTCGAACCAAGCGATAGCGTGCAGCGCCTTGGCGATCAACTGGCTGGGCCGGTTGGAGATGTTGTGGTAAGAGCCTGGAATCTGGACGAGCGCGGTCTTCTCGAGGCATGGTAAGCGGTGCGGTCAGATTTCGTTTCTATGCGTTGTCACCTATGTGGCTTTGCCGATTGCCGAGCCTTGAGGATCATTCAAGATCAAAGTAGGAGCCTAGAAGCCTATTCAGCTTTCCGACTGTAGTACAGTCCGAGTTTCAGTTGAAACTCGCGCCGCTTCGCCGGCAGCAGTTCAAGCACCTTTGATGCGAGGATTGTCTCCTTGTCGTTTATTTTCACGGACAGCACTTGGGTAAAATCAACATTGTGTTCCTCCGCGAGGACTGTGCCATCGGCATCGTACAGATAGGTGTTGTTGAATCCACCAACATTTGGGTCGTTCGCTGCCCGCAGAGCTTTCAGTGTATCCTCGTGGTTTCCAGTTGGACCACGGAATGATGATCTTGACGTTTTCACAAGGGCCGCGAGATTAAGGCCCCATTGGGTGACTTGCGGCGCCTTCACAACCTTCCACCACACGTTGAGTGAACCGAGCGAGAAGAAGTTGCGTTTTCCCTCGTTGAATTCGCAGCAGTGTGAAAGCACAACTGCGAGGCCCTCTTGCGCTCGAACAATAGCCTCTTCGGCAAACTTCAGATTGCCACCGGGCTCAATTTTGTGAAGTAGCGAAAGACTTTTGAGCGAATACCTTGGGAAATATACGCCTCTGATCACATCACCTTGCCGTAGACGTGATTGATCAGGGTTTGCGGAGTACATCAGGTCTCAAAGAGCAGCGAGTTCAGAAGCGTTTCAGTAGCTCAAGGGTTTCAGTATCTACGGGTTCGGAATAGACTTCGAAAACGTCATCGTCCAGGACTGGCAACGAAAGACGATATGTGGTTTCAAATGCACGCTTTAACGGCGAAAGGGCTTCGTCTATATACTCTGTCGGGAGTAGCGAAAGCATCACTATTCCCATCCAGCGTTTTAGCGCGTCAGTTCCCTCGGCTTTCGCGTCAAACCATATGTCCCGCTCCCCTGTATTGACTGTGCCTCGGAAATAGGCTTCCAGCCTCTTCGTTTGCTGCCAATCAAGAGATTGGCTGAGGGTCGAGAGCTCTGTGCAGCTTGGGTTTAATTGCCCAACGGAATAGATTTCCCGCGATTTCGTGGAAGTTGTGAAGAATTGCGCTGACATCTGGTTTCTCCCTTTTCTCTGCAATGAAGAAATCGGAGTCGAATACGTACATCGTCTCACCTGCTCGATCTTCATGCTTTCTCAACCCATGCCGGAGCTTAACGAATCCCTCCGTCTCATCCAGACGTATCAATGACTCAGTCTCAATCTCTTTTACTTGTGGCCCAATCTGCTCGGTTCCCAAGGCGCCGAGCAGTTGTGGGTTGATCAACTCATGCCAATCAACACCCGCAATACCCAATGCACTCCGGTTGATGACATCTACATATCGTAACCCAACGCGCGTGTAGAAGTTCGGGTGGTAGAGGTCTTCCAGAGCCTCCAACGCCCTCATTATCTCGCCAGAGAACTCCTCCCACCGCCGGTATTTCTCATCGGTGATCGCTACGAAGTCGCGAGTTAAGCCGATATGTCTTGTACCACTTTCCGTCTTGAACGTGTGAGAGGTTTCACTACCGGGAAGTCTGACACCTAGATTCTGAAGTAATCCGGCCAATTCCTCCGGAGGCTGGTGACCTTGCTGTTTCTCGTAAATGGGGTACTCGCCGCGGATCTTCTCCTGGAACCCTGCTGGCTCAGTAGTGGCTATACTCAGAATCGTCGGGAATCTGAGCTGACAGATTACCGATATGAGTGGGTTTCGATTGAACTCAACTCGCGGTGTCTTGGGGAATGACATTGTGTGTTGCCGTGGTATCGGGCTGAGTTAGAAGTGGCATGAAGATGCAGGATTGCTCACTGACAGGCAAGAGCGGACAACGGTTCATTCGCGCCGCGTTGATGCAATAGCACTATAGGGCGTTTGGGTTTGTTGGACCGATCGGCCAGACAAGTGACATGGCTGGAGACCATGGTACCGTCGATTGTGGCCGGCAACTTCCCACTCGCCAGTGTGATTCGCTGGAACCGACATGCAGAGCTCCGTGATGTCTTATACTCCGAGGGGCAGGATCACCATTTTTCATCTCGTCCTCACAAGAAGAACTGTCACTTCTCACTAGGATGACCCACTTTTTCTCACTACCATGACCCACCCACCCTGTGGCTGCGGTGGTTGAATAACGTCGTTTCGCGTTTTTCGCTAGTTCCTCCTTCGTTTCGGTGTTTTTGCAGCGCCCGTTTTTGATTGCCCCGGTCTCTGCTTTCTGCGGTAGCTCTCGCCCTCGATGACGATGTGATAGGTGTTGTGGGCGAGCCTGTCTAGCGCGCTCTGGGCGAGGATTGGGTCATCGAATAGCGGTATCCATTCCTCGATGGTGCGATTTAATGCGCAGTCAATTGTAATGCGGAGAGGAGGGGTATAGAGGGCGGAGCCGACGCAGTTGTTTCGCGAGAATTCGATTGTTTGGTATGCCTGGTACTCCGCATAATCGTGACGTTTTTCTTCCCTGAAACAGTACACGGCGGGTGTCAAGCCTCACCACCCCCGCTTCCCGCGGGGGACCATAGGGGAAGAAACGTGGTCTTGCCGAGGGGCGGCAACCTGCACATGGTGAGGAGCGGACAG
>CAZOJI010000073.1:0-2175 GCA_964580055.1 uncultured Gemmatimonadaceae bacterium
TGGTTACCTGACGGCTTCCAGGATCTCCTCCTTGAATTTTTGAAAATCCCCCAGCTCATTCTGCACGGCATGAAACACGATTTCGTCGTTCACAACTTCGTACTCGTGTACGAGGATGTTTCTGAGACCCTTCATCCGGCGCAGGTTCTCTTTCATTTGAGGAGAGATGATTTCCGCTCGCTCGAGCTTCTCGAAGAGGTCATTTTCGTCTTCCGGTAGGCCCAAGTGCAGGCCTGACACGACTAGTCCGCAGATGTCAACAACGCACTCGATGGATATCTGCAGCAGCCTTTCGCAGGAGCGCTTCTTCTCAATTGTGCGGTAGGTATCGATATCCGGAGGCGCGACTTGTTTGAGTTCCTCGAGGTATGAGTTCAAATGGTCGATCCTCGCGAGGATTCGTTCACGGTCGAGCATTGGCCACGTGCTCCAGGTACTCGTGATAGACAGGCTTGAAATCCTCGAACTCCTGAATTGTGCGAAGCGCCATGCGATACAGCTTGTCTTCGTCACGGGTGAAAACTACTTGGCCGTCCCTCAGAACACGCACACGAACGTAGAGAGGCAACTGCTGGAAGATGTGGATATCCAGGTCGAATGACGCGAGGTACTCGAGACGCTTCTCCGACAGGTTGGCTGGACCTTGCGGCCGGCGTTGCGGCATCAGAACTAGGCAGACGTCGAGATCCGAACGATCCGTGTTCTCCCCTCGCGCGTTGCTGCCAAACACAATCACTGCGAGCACAGAGGCGTCTTGGCGCGCAGCATCCACCAGTCCTTCCAGCGCTCTTTCTACTCGATTCGCCATGATGCCCTTCCCGAAGCGCGTCAAATCGGCAACGCGAGATACACATCTCACGGCAGTTGAAAACGTACCCTCCGTTTTAGCCTTCCGGCAAGTTGAAGGCCGGCGCAGGACAAAGGAGCGCCGGCCACCGCCCGCTCAATGCTCGCCCCGTCCTGATCGTTACTCCCTACACGCTGCTCGCTGCTGCTTGCTTGCCACTCCGCGCCGCTGCTTGCCCGCCACTCCGCTTCAACACTCCCAGGTACCCGCGCCTTACCGGTCCCCGCACCCCGCCTTCCCGGTCCCCGGTACCCACCTTACCGGTCCCCGGTCCCCGCCTTACCGGTCCCCGCACCCTCCAGGCTGGTACCGCTCCCCCGTTTCCCCCTTACCGCTTCCCTGTTAAACTGATCGCCATTCACTCACGCGGCGGCATACGCCTCATAGAACACAGAAGAACAACACATGCGCATAATCTCCGTCGTAGGAGCACGACCCAACTTCATGAAGCTGGCTCCACTCGATCGAGCGCTAGCCGGCCACGACGAGTTCGCACACACCATCGTCCACACCGGCCAGCATTACGACCGCAATATGTCGGACAGCTTCTTCGACGATCTCGGCATCCCGGAGCCGCACTACAACCTCGGTGTGGGCTCGGGATCGCACGCCTGGCAGACCGGGGCCATAATGCAGTCATTCGAGCCCGTGTGCCTGGAGGTGAAACCGGATCTGGTCCTGGTGTTCGGTGACGTGAACTCCACGGTCGCCACGGCACTCGTTGCCGCGAAGCTGGGAGTCAGGGTCGGCCACGTGGAGGCCGGACTCCGAAGCCGGGACTGGAGCATGCCGGAGGAGATAAACCGCGTCGTCACCGACCGGCTGTCCGACCTGCTGCTCACACCGTCGCCGGACGCGGACGAGAACCTCAGAGCCGAGGGGGTGCCCGCCGAGTGCATCCACCGCGTCGGCAACATAATGATCGACTCCCTGGTGTACGCGTTGCCCCGCGCCGAGGAACTGAACGCCGCCGCTGCACGGAACCTCGAGCCCGGCAACTACACGGTGGTGACACTGCACAGGCCTTCCAACGTCGACGACCCGGATTCCTTGACCGATCTGATGCGGGCGCTCGAGCAACTGTCCCATCAAGCTCCGGTGATATTCCCGGTTCACCCGAGGACTCGGCAGCGTTTGGATTCCATTGGCTGGGCGCCCAGCGGTCCCGCCGACCTCCGGCTGCTCGAACCCGTGGGCTACGTCGAGATGCTGAGTCTGGTGCGTTCGGCCGGAATGGTGATCACCGACTCCGGCGGGCTCCAAGAGGAGACGAGCTTCCTCGGCGTTCCCTGCATCACGGTCCGCCCCAACACCGAGCGGCCGATCAC
>CAZOJI010000073.1:2275-3886 GCA_964580055.1 uncultured Gemmatimonadaceae bacterium
CGGTAAGGCGGTAAGGCGGTAGGTGTTGCCTCTTACGGGGCGGACTGCGATCGCCTGACGAGTTCGACCAGCTCCCGAGGGGTGACAATGCGGATTCCTCGATATGAGAGAATACCGTCTCGCGCGCCGAGTTCTGCGAAGTCCGCGATATTCCCCGTGACCACGTAGTGCGCCGGCCCGCATACCGCGGTCTCGAGCACTTTGTTGTCTCCAGGATCCCGGCGCAGAATGCTGACGCGGCCCTCGATCTGCACCAGCCCATGAGGCCCGGCCGCTGCCGTGACAATGGCCGCGAACGCGTGGGCTTCCTCGACGGTAATGCCGAGCTTCGGGTAGGAGAGTGCATGCACGAGTTCCGCAATGATCGCAGGGCTCGTAACCAACTGTATGACACCGTTGAGTGACAGGTCCAGACAAGAAGCGGGTGGTGTCGAGGCTCTTTTGGTGTACGCGAGCAGCGCGGAGATCAGAACGTTGGTGTCGAAGACGACTCGCGGTAGGCGGTCACCCACCAGGCTGCCTTCGCGCCCACCGAACGGCGTCGTCAGCGAGTGTTTCAATCTCGGATTCCGCTGCATCGATGGGAGGGATTCTCGACGCGAGGCGGTCGAGCGCGGACGTGAGGATTGCTCGTCGAATCGCGGCGTTGATGCTGTCTGCCACTCCTTCGCCATGCTCGACGCGCGACAATAGCTGACGTATCTCGAGCGGTAAAGCCGTGTAGAGTTTCAGCGCCTCCGCCACGACATAGCTCTGCGACCTGCGTTCCTCACCGGCCGCTTTCTGGGCAGCGCGGTAGGTCTCCGGGTCGAGTGACGCGCTCAGTGTTTTGGTGGCCATCGGGCAGTCCCGTCAAGGTCCAGTTTGAAAGCTAGGAGCGGCGCTATTGACGGTCAATAGGATTAATGAAGATCAATGGGTGCGGAAGGGCGGTAGATTGTTCCGCGATGCGATTACAGTGCCATCAGCCTCCTCAGTTCACGCTCTATACGAACCATTTCATCGGACCCCACGCGGCCGATCCGCTTCTTGAGGCGCTGTTTCGGTATGGCGGAAACGGACCCGCACTTCGCGTAACTCGTGGTCTTCAGACTGCTGTGGGATACCGGCGGACGGGACGGACCAGGCCGAGTCGTGAGCGGCACGAGAATCACATCGAGGGCGTGCTCGTTCCAAGGATTCACGCTCACGATTACCGCTGGGCGTGACTTGGGATGGTCCAAGGTGGCAACCGTCCAGATATCGCCGCGCTGCATTACTCTTCTCGCTCGAACGATTCGGAGGCGAGAGCCTGCCACTCGAGATCCTCTTCACGGTCGCCATGTTCGGGGCCGGTGCCGTAAAAGGCCTTGAGTTCCGACACCCAGTGTTGTTGCTTGCGGGCGGCGAGCGCAACACGCAGTAGGCACTCGACCTTTTCCGACCGGTTTGCGCCCGGCGCGTCGTCCAACGCTTCGAGCAACTCCGGCGCCAGCGAGACGGTGATGCGACGTTTCATGTCCAGCTCCATGGTCCAGAAGGTATGCAACAACGTATGACGATGTGTATGAAACTAACGCGTATAGGTGCAGGATGATGTGGGGGGAAGGGTAGGGCGGTAGGTCGGTAGGT
>CAZOJI010000073.1:3986-6915 GCA_964580055.1 uncultured Gemmatimonadaceae bacterium
TGCGCGGCCTGTGGAGCGGACGGTTGCTGCCCGTGGCAACAGTAGCGGCGATGAGGGGGTCGTAGTCAACCAAGCCGCTCGGGGCTCGAATTGGAATGTTGTTAGCCAAAATTCCGCTGTTTTGGCTTGTCGATTGGCCAAAAATGCGTTATTCTGCCCCCTGACCTCTGCAATTACAAAAATGCTGCATCCTGGAGTCATCGAACAGAATCCCTGGTGGGCAAATCGGGCCGCAATTGCGAGCGACCGTGATTTGGTGGCGCTCGCAGGCTCCCCACTCAAGTTCTTGCCCGAAATCCCCATGACGTTCGAGCAACGTCGATCGGCAACCACTCGTTGATCCAGGCTCTTTCGGTTCAAGCTGTTGACGTGTCGGACCTCAGCCGTGCAGAACCGGTCCTGATGATGTTGGTTGCGCGAGAAGGGATTCCGCTATATGAGGCGGAGCCTGGTGAATTTGCTTCGTTCACCTCACTTGCGGTGCGGCGCTTCGCCGATACACGCAAGTTCAGGGTAGCGGAACGCCAGGAGATACGCGAATACCTGGCTGAGCGGCGGACGGCGTCATGACCGAACTCGACGTTGCACTGGTGCGCCGGAAGCTCAGCTCCATCACCCGGAACCTGCAGCACCTGAACGAAGTGGTGGGACTCTCTCTCGACGAGTACACGGGCGACCGATTCCGGCAGAAGGGTACAGAGCGGATGTTGCAGGAGGTTGTGGAAGCCGCGGCCGACGATCTCCTTGAGAAAGAACTCCCGCCTAAGCCGCCACCGTCTCCACCCTGAGTCCCCCGACCGCTCGGAAGTGCCGCTCGTCTTTGGGCCCCACGAGCACTCCGAAGCCGAGTTCCAGGGCTGTGGCGGCGACCGCCATATCATTGGCAGGTAGTGGACGGCCGCTGCGCCTTTGGCTCGCAAACAGTTCGGCCCACCGTTCCGCCGCACCGCGTCCGAAATCCACGACGGGGATGATCGATACGAGCGCATCGAGTTTGGCGCGACGGTTCGCCGCGCGCGCGGAGGTGCCGGCGAGCAATACTCCCGTCACGAGTTCGGCATAAACGATTGCTGGAATGACGGCCGCCTCATTGCCAAATGACGAGAGCGTGCCCTCCCAGCTCTTCTCGGATCGCTCCAGGGAGACCAGGGCGCTGGTATCGATTACGAGGCCCACGCATCCTCCGCGGGCACATCGGCTTCCCCGATGCGCTCCAGGTCGTCCGCGAAGGCCGGATGGGAAGGGCCTGCGTTCCCCCAGGCAGAGACGGCGTCGCGCAGGGTTGCCGATCGCCCTTGAGGCAGCGGTTCGAGTCGAGCGACGGGAGCACCGTTCCGTTCCACGATGAACGAATCACCGCGATAGCGGAGACGTCCCAGAACGTCGCCGAGGTTCCTGGCGAGATCGGTGGCTGAGATTCTGTGTTCAGTCATACGAAACTATACATAATTACGCATTTTGCGTAAATAAGTATGGTAGGGCGGTAGGGGCCCCGCGCGGCCCAACCCAGCACCGGTCGGTAGGGCGGTAAGGCGGTAAGGCGGTAGGGGCCCCGCCCAGGCTGCACCCAGCTCCGGTCGGTAGGGCGGTAGGTGTTGGCCGGCCGCACCATCCTTTGAGTGTGGAGATCTCCGTGTGCTTGTCGACCGCTAGTCCCTGAAGTCTGGGCGTGCCCCCGCCGGGATTCGAACCCGGGACCTTTCGGGTAGCATTGGACAACCGGCTCATACTACGAAGGCCCGGGCGATTGGCCGACTGGGACCAAGTGCTTGTGGTGAGGGAGATGGCTGGTAGCATAGCTTCCTCGTGAGGCTTAGCTTTTCAATCAGATCGACTAAGGAGAAAGCTGTGGTGAGTCCTGCGCCATCCCACGCCGCTCTGGTGGGCTCGGTTGCCCAGGCACTGGAAACGGTGCCTGAGGTGATGGCGGCCTACGTCTACGGGTCGGTGGCGCGCGGGACCGCAACGTCTCTCAGCGATGTGGATGTAGCCGTTCTCTTAGGCGACTGTGTCGCAAGCGACCGCCGGGGCGGCCTGATTCGGAGACTCACAACTTTGCTCGAGCGGAACTGTCCTGGCCGTCGTTTCGAAGTCCGCCTCTTTGACGAGTTACCCGTTGCGATTCGCGGGCGTATTGTGGGTGAGGGCGTACGAGTGGTAGACAGGAATCGCGAAATCCGCCTGCGCGCGGAAGTGCGGACGCGGATGGACTATTTCGACTTCCTCGTGTTCGAACGGATCGGTGCCAAGGCGGGTTTGAAAGGGTTGAGGGAGGTACTTGGAAGTGGTTGACAGCGTTAGGTTGAGGGCGTTGTTGGCGCGGCTCCACCACCGATGCGGGAAACTCGAGCGATACGCAGCAATGGGCGGCGATGAATATCTCGCTGATGAGGAGAAGATCGACGCGTCGAAATACTTGCTGATTACCGCCGCCGAAGATGCCCTGTCAGTCGCAAATCATACCATCGCCTCGGAAGGCTTCAGGGCACCGTCGGATTTCGCAGACGCTTTTCGTTCACTGCGGGAAGCGGGTGTGCTGCCGTCCGAGTTGGCCGAACGCCTCGAAAATCTAGCCCGATTCCGGAACCTGCTCGTGCACGAGTACGCGGTTGTCGATAATCGCAGAGTTCACCAGTTTCTCCAGAACGATCTAAGAGATCTCGCCGCGTTTGCCCGGGCCATCTTGGATGCATTTCCCGAACTCACAGAAGATCGGGAGTGACTCCTCGAGCGTGACAGTGGCTTGCTGACGCGCCCGGGATAGGAGCCCTGCCGGCTCGTACCGTTTTCCCGTTATCACTTTTCCCCTTTTCCCCTTTTCCCGTTCCCCGTTCCCCGTTCCCCGTTCCCGTTTCCCCGTTACCCTTTCCCCCCGTTCAGCGGGGGGCATGGCCTGATAGCGTCGCCGTTACCCTTTCCCCCTTTCCCC
>CAZOJI010000073.1:7015-8931 GCA_964580055.1 uncultured Gemmatimonadaceae bacterium
CCCGTTCCCGTTTCCCCATTCACCATACCCAACTATACTCCTTCCCCATGATCAACTCAGTCATAGATGCCGCCAAAGCGGCCGGTGAGATAATCCAGGACGTTCGCTCTCGGCCCTTCGACGTGGAGCAGAAGGGTGAAGCGGGGCCCGTGACCGAAGCGGACCGCGCGGCCGACGATCTCCTGAAGAAAGAACTCCTCGCACTCGAGCCGTGCGGGTGGCTCTCCGAGGAGACAACCGACGATCCCTCCCGTCTCGACCTCCGGCGGCTCTGGGTAGTCGATCCCCTGGACGGCACCAAGGAGTTCGTCAAGGGAATCCCCGAGTACACTGTTGCGATCGCGCTGGTGGACAACGGGGCGCCGATGCTCGGCGTGGTGCACAACCCGGTGACCGGCGAGATGTATTGGGCCGAACGGGGCAGGGGGGCGTTCAAGCGCGTCGAGTCCGGCGCCGATGAAGAGTTGTCCGCCGTGGAAGGGAACGGCCTTCTGGCGTCGCGATCGGAGGTGAAGCGCGGCGAGTTCGAGCCGTTCGAAGCCGGCTGGGACGTGCGCATAATCGGCAGCACCGAGTACAAGCTCGCCCTCGTTGCGGCCGGAGCAGGCGCGGTTTTCTTCTCCCGCGGTCCCAAGCACGAGTGGGATGTGTGCGCGGGAGCGATCTTGGTCGACGAAGCGGGAGGCAAGGCCACGGACCTGTTCGGCGATCCCCTGCGGTTCAACCAGCCGTTTCCCAAAACCAAGGGGATCTTGTGCGGCGCCCCCGAGGCGTACCGGCGGGCGCTGGCGGAGTTGAAGGAGATCGGGGCGTCGGACCGCATGGCAGAGATGGATGGCAAATAGGGCGGTACCACCCTGCAGCCCCACTCCGCACGGCGGTACCCATCGCCACGCAACCCAGCTCCGGCGGTATGGCGGTAGGTGGCCTCCGTGATCGCCCTACCGCCCTACGCCCTACCGCGCCCTACCGCCCTTGTCTCTTGTCGACCTCCGCTGATTCACTAACTTCGTAGTCGATGAGACAACGAACCGTAGATCACGCGAAACTGCAGGCCGCGCTCGACGACCGGCCCGAGGTGCTTTTCGCCTATCTATTCGGATCTGCGGCCAGTGGCATCACACACGGACGGAGTGATGTTGATGTTGCTGTGTACATATCCGCTGCATCGATCACGGGATCGGACGCCAACAAAATGTTGCACGATCTGTGGATAGGCATTTACGGAGAACTGGTTCGCATCCTCGGGCGCGATGACGTCGATCTCGTGATACTCAACCGCACGTCTCCCTTGCTCGCCGAGCGAGTGGCTCGTTATGGGCAGCTGATGTTCTCGCGTGACGAAGTTTGCCGCATTCGGTGGATAGTCGAAACAAAGAGCCGCTATTGCGACTTGAAACCCGTCCGCTCACGCCTCGACAGGGTCGTTGCCGAACGAATTCGAAGTGGACGTTTCGGTCACGCTCATGGTTGATAGCGAATCTGTTCGCCGCCGGTTGCGCCGGCTCGACGAGGTCGTGCAGCAACTGAGTATCCTGGGTGAACTCTCCCGGGACGAGTTCCTCGCAGACTCGATGAAACAGGCGGCGGCAGCTTGGAACCTCCAGACGGCCATTCAGGTCGTTTTGGACATCGGCAGCCACGTTCTGGCCGAGAGGGGCATAGTGGATTGGGAGGAGTATCGCCAGATACCTCATCGGCTCGTGCAGCTCAACGTTTTACCGCCTGCTCTTGCCGATCGACTCGAGAAAGCAGCAGGACAACGTAACATCCTCGTGCACATGTACGTCGACGTAGACGCGGGAATGGTCCACGATACCATCAAGGATGATCTGGATGCATTTCGCGAGTTCGCTGAGTGCGTACTGCGGGTGCTGGAGGATTGAGATTCGTGCAGAGGGTAGGGAGCGGGGCCA
>CAZOJI010000073.1:9031-10840 GCA_964580055.1 uncultured Gemmatimonadaceae bacterium
TCCGCCTACCTCTACCCGGCGTGCATAATTCTTGATACCACCACGCGCAATGATATTCATACCGTTACCGTAACCTGAACCCAACTGGCACAACATGACTGACCACCTCTCCTCCCCGCACGGCGGGACCCTGATAAATCTGCTGGTAGACTCCGAACGCGCAGAAGCATTGCGCACCGAGTCGCGCGACTGGCCGTCCTGGGACCTCACTCCCAGGCAGCTATGTGACCTGGAGATGCTGATGAACGGCGCGTTCTCGCCGCTCACCGGCTTCCTCGGCAAGGACGACTATGAGTCGGTGCGCGATTCGATGCGGCTTGCCGGCGGGACGCTGTGGCCCATACCGGTGACCCTGGACGTGACCGCGGAGCTGGCCGAAGTGCTCGAGCCGGGATCGAAGCTCGCGCTGCGCGACGCCGAGGGCGTCATGATCGCGGCCCTCACGGTGGAAGATGTATGGGAACCGGACAGGCGGGCGGAGGCGGAGGCGGTGTACGGCACCCTCGACGCCGAGCACCCTGGTGTCAGCTACCTGTTGGAGCGATGCAACACTCACTACGTGGGCGGCACGGTGGAGGGGATAGAGCTGCCGCGCCACTACGACTTCAAGCGGTTGCGGCGCACGCCCGAGGAATTGCGAACCGAGTTCGCGAGGTTGGGCTGGCGCAAGGTGGTGGCGTATCAGACCCGCGAGCCGATGCACCGCGCGCACCAGGAACTCACGCTCAGGGCGGCTCGCGAGATCGAGGCCAACCTGCTGATCCACCCGGTGGTCGGATTGGCCAACCCGGGAGACCTGGACCATTACACCAGGGTGCGCTGCTACGAGGCGCTGCTGCCCAGCTATCCCATGGACACGGCGATGATCTCACTGCTCCCGCTGGCGATCCGCCTGGCGGGCCCCCGGGGCGCGCTGTGGCATGCGATCGTCGAGAAGAACTACGGCTGCTCGCACCTGATAGTGGGCCGCAACCATGCCGGCCCCGGCGCCGGCGCTTCGGGAGAGCTGTTCTACCGCCCGGAGGAAGCTCAGGATCTACTCAGGCAGCACGAACAGGAGCTGGGCATAGGTCTGGTGGTGCCGTTCCGCATGATGGTCTACGTGGAGGATCTGGACAAATACGTGCCGGTGGACGAGGTGCCCGAGGGCACCCGGGCGCTCAGCATCTCGTGGACCGAGCTGCGCAACCGGCTGGCGGAGGGCAGGGAGATACCCAAGTGGTTTTCTTTCCCGGGCGTGGCCGCCGAGCTGCAGAGGAGTCTCCCGCCGAGACACAAGCAGGGGATCACGATCTTCTTTACGGGCCTCTCCGGGGCGGGGAAGTCTACCATCGCCAACGTGCTGCTGGTGCGGTTCATGGAAGCGGGCGGGCGTCCGGTGACGCTGCTGGACGGCGACATCGTCCGCAAGCACCTGTCGTCCGAACTCGGCTTCTCGAGAGAGCACCGCGACATCAACATCCGGCGCATCGGGTTCGTGGCTTCCGAGATCACCAAGAACGGCGGCATCGCGATCTGCGCGCCGATAGCGCCCTACGCCTCGGTCCGGAGAGGCGTGCGCGAGATGATCGAGCCGGTGGGCGGGATGGTGCTGGTCCACGTCGCGACACCGCTCGATGTCTGCGAGGGCCGCGACAGGAAGGGCGCCTACGCCAAGGCGCGCGCAGGGATAATCAAGGAGTTCACCGGCGTCTCCGACCCCTACGAGCCACCCGACGACGCGGACATCGTGATCGACACGACGGACACGACGGCGGAAGAGGCGGCGCAGCAGATAATCTTGTATCTAGAAAAGGAAGGGTATGTTGG
>CAZOJI010000073.1:10940-13996 GCA_964580055.1 uncultured Gemmatimonadaceae bacterium
GGGCAACGATCAACGGGCTAAGCTGGTGCCTTTCCCGGGATGGTTCCCGCGAGTGTCGTCCCGGTGTGCAGTATCTCCAGAGCAAAGGGATCGCCGTCTGCAATCCGGTCTCTGAGTTCGGCTTCGGTCCACGGGAACACCTGTGCCGGCAGGCTCAAGTTGTCGAATGCTGCAGTGTAATCCGGTACGCGGTCCATAACGCGGCGGGTGTCGGTGCGCAGGACCACCAACAGATCGGAATCGCTCGAGGGAGTCGCTGTGCTGTCTGAGAGCGAACCGAACAAAACCACAGCAATCACATTGTCGTCGGCGTCGTGGAGCCGGAGTGCGGCATCCGTCAGCTCTCGTACGGCGGCCGCGACGTCAAGATATGTGACGTGTGCAGTAGGCGACGATTGCTTCGGCATCGGCGATCGCTTGGCTCGAGTCTTCGGTGGTGAAGTAGTCCAGAGGTGCGCCCCGGTCAAAACCGTTTGGGCATCCAGTCGGGATATGATGGCGATCGAGGCGGCGCGCGGCAGCCACCAGGTCGGCCGGAACCGAGATGTCTTCGGGGAGCGCGGCGATCATGTGTGTGATTGCGTGCCCGCGGACCTCGCCGTTCTTCGCCGCGATGAGCGCTTTCACCGCTTTCTCCGCTGACTGCTGTGCCGCAAAACAGGCCCAGTCGAAAAAGGTCCCGTTCTCGGCATGGCGCGCCAGCTCGAGGTCGTGGTTCGCCTGCGTGAGCCAGTCCTTGGATCGATTCGGCATTTGAACGAAAAATAGCACGATGGTGGGGAGATGCGGTGGGAAGGAGCGGGCGGATAGACCCCGACACAAGAGGCCGGCGAGCGCGTTGTCCGGCAACCGTGCCGCCCAGGATGTCATTCCACCATTTCCCAGGGATTGAGCACCGGCGTCCCGCATCGATTCATGCAGGTTTTGTTTCGGGTAACGACTGTGAGTCCATTGCAGGGCTCCTGACCTCGTTGTGCGAATTCGTGCGGCATTGGGGTGTCTCGAAGCGAAGCCCGAGGTTGATGCCGGCCGTCTCAAGACGGGCTCGACCCAACGAGCCATCTGCGACTCGGCACGACACGCAATCATCTCGAAGGCATCGGCCGGCAGCTTCCGCTCGCGATGCACGGTTTCCCTGTTCATGAGCACCGGTAGGGTTGAGTTGAATAGTAGACTAAGCTAGCTTAGTCTCAAGAAGGAGGTCGCTAATATGGAGATCGTCAACATCCACCAGGCAAAGACTCACCTTTCCCGGTTGCTGGAGCGGGTTGCGGCAGGGGAAGAAATCGTCATCGCAAAAAATGGGCGGCCCATCGTCAGGGTGGTGCCGATCCGAGACCGACCGCGTCGGCCAGGTCGTCTCAAAGGACGTATCGAGGTCGCCGCGAATCTCGAAGATCCTCTCCCCAAGGAGGTCATCGCAGGCTTCCAGGGGGATTCAGCTTGAAGCTCCTACTCGACAGTAATGCGTACATCTGGTGGCTCATTGACGATGGTCAACTCGGTTCCGCAGCGCGATCCGCAGTAATGGACACTGAATCGCTGGTGTATGTGAGCCCGGCATCGATCTGGGAACTTGTCATCAAGGCGCACCTCGGCCGGCTGGATCTGCGGGATGCGGATTTGGCGAGCGAGATTGCCCAAAACGACTTTTACGAGTTGCCGATTACTGCGCGACATGCCGCGCGTGCGGGGAACCTACCGCGCATTCACAACGATCCATTCGATCGCATGCTCGTGGCCCAGGCACTGGCCGAGAGCTTGACCTGCGTGACGCGAGATGCGGTGTTTAGCTCGTACGGCGTGCCGGTGGTGTGGTAGGGGTAAGCCGGCCCACACCTCCTACAATCCCAACAACCTCCTCGATTCGCGCTCTACGTCAGCCATGTGGCTATCGTCGAGTTGGCCACGCACAACGTGCTTCCATACGGCATTTGAGAACTCGGAATAGACGAGATCAGGTGCGAGGACTTGACTACGACCGGTTCGGAATGTCTCGAGCAGAATAGAGGATTGCGGCTGGTGATTTGTGAGGTGTGATTTGTGAGTCTTGATTTGGGAATGGGTGTGGAGCGCTGGCCTTGGTGCGCCGAGTTTCACATTACGCTAATCGTGAATCTCAAGTCGTCTCGATCTGAATTCTTCACTCCATACCCCATTCGCCGAGGAAATCGATACAGTACGGTCCGGGATACTCTCCCTGGTGTCGTTTTGCAACATCCTCGACCCACTGTAGCAGTGCGTGTGCTACTCGTTCCGGTCTGTCGGGTGGGATGCCGCGGCTCACCAGCAGGACGCCGGCGTGTGGTGAAAGTGCCTTGTAGAACTCTCTGGTCCAGTGGATGTAGTCGTCGCGGTTGCGGGTGACGAATACTCTCCCGTCGGCCGCTGCCAGGGTGAGTTGCTCGTAGTCTGACAGGCCGCGCCTGCCGATTTCGTGAACGCTCACAACATCGAGCCTGAGCCCGCGTGCCGCGTGCGCAACGCGAGGGCTCAGGTCTTCGTCCAAGAGGAACCGCAATGCTCGAGAGCCGAGTCAGCGAAGTCTGGATGTCGATGGAAGGTCGGTGTGGACACGATCGGCGGTCCAGTGCGCGTCACGCTCGATCCGGGCATCGATTTCGGCCGGGTAGAGGTGATAGTAAGCTATTGCTGCGCGCAGCTGCGGTTCGGTGAGCCAGTCGTAGGCCTCTCGCAATCGGTTGTGGTCACGATCCACCGCCAACCACGTTGCAACGATTTCCCACACCTCGAGTCCCGTTCCAGCGAGGACGGCTCTTCTTCCCGAAGGGCCGTCTACGAACACGACGCCGGGTGCGCGCCGCATACAGATTGCCTCATGGAGCAACTCAATCACTCCAGTGGACCACTCCGTCGTGCCGACTCGCTGCAACTCGGCGTCGATCTGTCGCAATAACTCGTCGGGAACACGTATGCTCTTTGTTCTCGTGGGCATGGGGGCCTCAAGGTACGGTGCGCTACAGTGTAATGCAACGTATTGCAACGTAGTCACGTATGTGGTGTTGGCAAGGCGGTAGGTCAGTAGGTCGGTAGGG
>CAZOJI010000074.1:0-13685 GCA_964580055.1 uncultured Gemmatimonadaceae bacterium
TCGCTCGAAAGGCGCAACCATGGGCGATATCGAAATCAGCTATCGGTTTCTTCTGGAGGATGGTAAAAGCGAGACATTCGACCTCGAGCTGGACCACAGCAGCTTGACCCTGGTCGACAACATCCCAGAGGAGCTTCCGAACTGGACCGAGCTCGGATTCCATCAGTGCTCACGGTGTCAATTCACTCCGGAGGAACAGCCTTTTTGCCCGGCCGCGGCGAACCTCGTTGAGCTGGTCGACGGCTTTGCCAGGGTATTGTCTCACGAGTGGATCTCAAACGAGGTGGTAACGGCGGAGCGTACCTATTCGCAGCAGGTACCTGCGCAGCGGGGTGTCAGCTCACTGATGGGTCTGATTATGGCCACGAGCGGTTGTCCCCTGACATCGTTCTTCCGGCCCATGGCACGGTTCCACGTCCCCTGGCCGAGCCAGGACGAAACGACATACCGAGCGACTTCCATGTATCTCCTCGCACAGTACTTCCGCAAGTTGGAAGGACTTGATGCCGATCTCGAGCTCGATGGGCTCTCCAGGATCTACGAGGACGTCCGCAACGTAAATCGATCTTTTGCCGAGCGATTGCGTGCCGCGAGCTACGAGGATTCCGCTATCAACGCCCTAGTGGTCCTGGACACGCAGGCACTCACGATGCCATGGTCCATAGAAAGCTCGCTGGAAGAACTCAGGCCCGGATTCGAGCCATACCTCCAAAACGGATGATTACCAGGCGATGCCGTAGTCCTCGCCGTGATTGCTCGATCCGCCCCACATGGTGCGGTGTTCCCAATCGAAGAAGATCGCGTTGATCGGGCCGGAGGTTCGCTCCCGGAAACTGAGGTCGTACCCCATCGATTCCAGTTCGGCTCTGACCCAGGGAGGAACGGATTCGTTAAGAGTGAGTCTCCCTGGACTGGACCTGTGCTCTCCGAACGAACTTGCCATCTGGTAGCTGTTGATGTTCGGCGCCTCCGCTGCTTGCTGAACATTCATTCCGAATTCCACCATGTTCAGGAAGAATTGCAACAGGTTCTGATCCTGTGTGTCGCCACCCTGCACCGCGAAAGACAGATAAGGCTTTCCGTCTTTCAGAGCCATGCCCGGAGTCAGCGTTGCCCTCGGTCTCTTGCCGGGCTCCACAACGTTGTAGGGGTTTTGGCTCGGATAGAGAACGAAACTCTGCATGCGCTGGCTCATTCCGATTCCTGTCCGGCCCGCGAGCGTTGCGGGAATCCACCCGCCGCTGGGAGTAACCGATACCACCCACCCTTCCTCATCGGCCGCCTGAATGGAGGTGGTGCCGGTAAAGAACTCCTCCTCGATGCCCTCGAGAGTCTGAGCTGAACCGCCTTGTCTCTCCGGGGGGGCAGCGGTCCAGTCCTCCAGCAAGTGCAGGAACGGATTCTCCCCTTGCTGAAACTGGTAGGGGTTGCCGGGCTTCGTGTCGGGATCATTGTGCTCCCAGTCGATCTGCCGGAAACGCTGCTGTGCGTACTCCTTCGACAGTAGACCTTCGATGGGCTCCTCGGGTGGGTAGTAGGGATCACCGTAGTAGAAGTCGCGATCCGCGAAGGCAAAGTTCATCACCTGATAAAGCGTATGTATATACCGCGTGCTGTTGAAGCCCATCGACTGGAGATCGACGTTTTCGAGCATATTCAGGGCCTGTAGCATCACCGGTCCCTGCACCCACGTGGTGAGCTTGTAGACCTCGACTCCCTTGTACGTGGTGGTCACCGGTTCCTCCATGTACACTTGCCAGTTGGCCAGATCCTCCATGGTATGCAGTCCGCCCTGCTCGCGAGATCCGCGTACGAACTCCTCAGCTATATCGCCCTTGTAGAATCGGTCGTAGGCTGCGTAGATAGCTTCCTTCCGGGTCTTACCCTGGGCTAGAGCCTCTTGCTCGGTCTCCACGAGTTTGCGTAGCGTGGCCGCCAGATCGGGCTGCCTGAATATCTCGCCGGGGTACGGGGCTTCGCGTTCCTCGCCCAGGTGCGGCAGGAAGACGTCACGCGAGTAAGGCCATGTCTTGAGCCTTTCCTTGCTGCGCTCCATCGAGTTGGCGGCGGCAGCCTCGATGGCGTATCCGTCTGCCATCTGGATCGAGGGCTCCAATACCTCTGCAAGGCTCAGCCTTCCATACTCCGCCAGCATCACCAAAAGACCGCCCGGGGTCCCAGGCGTCACGGCGGCAAGCGGGCCGTACGCGGGAGGGTAGCGCATGTCCTGCTCGAAAAAATACTCCGGCGTTGCCCCGGTAGGTGCCGCTCCTAGCGCGTTGATGCCGTGTACTTCCCCGGTGTTGGGATTGTAGATCAATGCCTGGGTCTCACCTCCCCAACTCAGGACGTCGTACATCGTCGAGGTGGCGCCCAGCATTGCGCAAGCGGCATCCACGGCGTTTCCACCCTTCTGGAAGACCGCCGCCCCGGCCGTGGCCCCCAGAGGTTTTCCGGTTATGGCAACCCAGTGGCGCCCGTGCAATACCGGCTTCACGGTTCTCTGAGCGGCTGTGTCCGAAAGGAGGATAGCCAGTAGTGTGAGAGCCAGCGGTGCGATTCGACTCGGCGAGACCAGGGTGCGGGACCGCATCTTGCCTCCTAAGCAGGCGGGTTGTTTTCTGGTTCGGTCAGCGAGAGTAACCTAAGCGGGTGTAGCGCGTAGGATCAACGTGGGCGATCCACCGGGGCTGATCTGGAGCCCAGCCACGGTACGCTGAGCTGCGTGGTATACCCACCGGCATGAACAGGGATCTACCGGACTTCGCCAGTCAATCGGTCGAGAGAAAACTCTGCACCAGAATCCCGACTATCACGACATTAACCAGGAGCACCACCAAGAGGATCAAGAGATCTTTGGGCTTCCACACCTTCTTCCGGGCGCTGCTCATTGTTTTGCACCTCTGAGTTTCAGCAGCATTCCGCGAAGATCCTTGAGCACGTGTTCCACGGTCCTCACTGGACAGAAGAGATTGCACCATGGAGTGCTTATCGCGAGTGACAGGGTGAGGACGAGGAAAAGCAGCAGCCACTGCAGCGTGGTTCCGGTGAGGGAAAACAGCGCAGCAAACGGCTCATAACTCGCAAGTGCAGGCTTGACCGCGAGGAATGCGGAGAACAGCGCGGCGAAGACCAGTAGGTTGCGGGCCCGCTCGGCAAACCGTACAACCCGAGTGGTAAGCTTCATACGCGCTCCGCCGATCAAGCCAATGAGGCGTTGTGCCGCGTTGAAGGGACAGACGTACAGGCAGTAGATGTTGCGACCGAACAGAAACGATGTCAGCAGGAACCCGATTATCAGAAGATATAGTGCCAAACTCGAGCGGATATCCGGGAAATAGCCTGCCGAGATTGTGGCAAGCTTCGCCAGGGTGATCGGCGAATGCTTCCAGAACCCTATCACCACGAGAGCGAACACCTGGCAGATCCACCGAATTTGGCGCCGCCTCGGTCCACCGAGCCTCTGAGCGATAAGACCGGTGGCGAACAGGACCAGGACGGCTATCTCCAACAACCCGAACTCGAACGGACGCTTCGGTAACGAGATCCTAACGTCGAAAGCCTGTCCGCCCACCTCTGCCACCGACTCGCGCACACCTGCAACCAGTGCGTCCGTAGATATCGTCGCTCCCGTCTCCCAGTCGACCCTCGTGTTGTCGAAATCCACCTCGTCGAGCCGTGTCCCGACAAACGAGGCAAGGAACTCGTCGGCGCGCGCCATGCGCCAGAAGATGGGTGTCTCACGTTGCTCCACGACCCGCAAACCGACGATCTGTCCGAGCGTGTCGATGCCGGCCACCAGAACCATCGGGCCGCCGTAACCATTGGCACGGCCCGCGGCGGCCCAGCCGAGCATCTGAGAATCCTCGTCGCGGACGTGGTATACGCCGCCTTCGGGATCTAGGGCTACCGCAGCGGGGAATATCTCCTTGATCGGTTCGGTTAGGTTGGGCTCCGCCCTGGATCGTCCGTACCACAGCGCCGCAGCCAGCGCGACGAAGACGAAGAGATAGACGACACCCTTGACCTCATGACTCTGTCGTGCTCCGCTCACTTCACCTGGATCCGATGAGTATCAAACGCCAAACGCCGACCCCCGAGAGCACCATGAGGTCGTAGCTTGTGCCCTGTGTGTGTGTTTACGCGCCGAATAGCCAAGCGCTTTGATGAAGGCCGCCAACCGCGTAGCAACGCGGTTTGTCAACGTTCGCAAAACCCGGGCTGCTGCAGGAAAGGGCCTCACATCTTCTCTCTCGCCGTAATGGACTTGCTCCCATCCATTTTCCAGAATTCCGTATCTCGCATTTGTAAGCCGTAACCGCTCGCCTGATCGAGTCCTACCATCGCCCTGCCAGCAGGTTTCAAGCGGCCCTGAACGGCGACTCTGATCAGTCGGTGCAGCCAGGAGTTGTTCGGCTTGTTGAATGGACATGAACGCTTGCAGTTGGAACAACTGAAACCGTTGAAGTCGTAGCAGCCTTCGGGCCTTATGTACCACTTTAGAGTTCCCGGGTTGTTGGATACCGACGTACCCTCCCATGTACGAGGTCCCGCAGTAATCGATTCACTAGGACACTGTTCTGCACAAAGCATGCAAACGTCGCAGAATTCCGTGACTCCGAACTCGATGGGGTCGTTCGGAACGAGAGGCATGTCCGTAATCACCTTGGCGAGTCGAACCCGGGGGCCGTACTTCGGTGTAATCAGGAGACCTTGGCGGCCGAGCTGACCGAGTCCCGCGTCTATGGCAATAGGTATGTTGAGGCCCACCCCGTTGCCGGCCGGGATCGCCCGATATCCCAACCCGCGAATGAAATCGGCCAGTCGGCCCGCCGTGACCGCCATCCTCGAATATCCGTCTCCCACAGCAGCCGACGCCAGCCGGCCGGGCGAGTTGAGTATGCCGTAGTAGTCTTCTTCGAAAGCGAGGGCCACTACGCGGTTCATGGAGCTTGGGATGTACCAGGCATCGCCGGCTTGCTCGAACCGATCGTCCTCGTCCAGGACCGGAATTGCACGACCGCGGTCGTCCTCTGTGGGAGCATGGTGGTCGGAATAGAGCCACAGCCGATTCAGCTCCGCGATACCCGCCAGCGACGCGCCGTAGAACATCGCGGCATGCCTCACGGCCAACGACACCTCTTCCCACGTCATATCGATATCGGCAGGGTTCCACGGTCCCAATCCGGTCAAACCGGTTCCCTGCACCATTCCTCCGGTGTTATCCCAGCCGTAATCATAGCTGTTCATGGCATGCCGCCACGCCGCAGCCATGAACGCGTAATCGAGCCGAGTCTGATTGGGCTCTTTTCCTTCCAATCTTATCAAGTTGCGCTCGGCAATATTTTCGGCTGCATTGAGAATCTTCAATCGTTCGGGGTCCCACACGTTGCGGCTGAAGACATTCCCCTTCTCCGACATGGGTCTCAATACACTCGGATCGACCTCGTACGGGACCGCACCTCCGCTGAGCTTCTCAACCATGAAACCACCGTACTCGGCCTCCGATTCTACCACCACGCCGGCGCCGGTCCTGCCGAGGATGCGCGGCCGCGTCATGCCTGCGCCAAGGAAGGCCGACCCAAACCCGAGAGACCCTAAGAAGTCACGTCGTTCCATTTACTCTCCAAACACACTGCATGTCCGATAGACGCCCCACGTTCGCGCTGGCGTCTCGCAACCACTCGCCACATGAAGAATTCCGCTCCGAGTTGCGCCGCTGCATTCACACCGCGCGTTTCTTACCGCTACCGCCCCGAGGCGCGCCCGCAAACACGAAGCGCATCAGCAGCACCGCCCAGACTACCGCCACGAAGCCAAGTATGGCCCCGTTTACCGCCGCGCCTTTGGGCGAACCTTCGCGCAGGAAACTCACGATCACTTCCAGCACGAATGTGAGATAGAGGAAGCCAAGAACCGTGATCAACCACTGCCACCACCTCACCTCCAGGTGCCTGCTGGCCGCATATTGAATCAATGCATACAGCCCCATTGCCACCACAGCACCCACTAACAACTCTGCCATCTGTTGCCTCTTTTGCTTTCGCTCAACCTGTTAATGGCCGCGGCATTCCGAGTCCATCCGTAGTCCAATCTCCCCCACCCTCTGGACTATTTCTAACAACCTAACCGTCTTGCTCATATTGGCACGGAGGGTTTGAATCTCCAACGGTCCAATTTGAATGTCCAATAGTCCAATTAGAGTTCGGGATGGGCCAATTCGAGTTCGGGACAGGCCATTTCAAATTTCAAACGCGTTATCCAACCGCGAACAATCTGTCATCGGCACTGCGACAGATAACGCGTGATCTGTCGCGGTTGAACGTTCGAATGCCGCAGTTGACGCGTGATCTGTCGCAGATCACGCGTGAAATGCCACGGTTGAACGTTCGAATGCCGCAGTTAACGCGTGATCTGTCGCAGATCACGCGTGAAATGCCACGGTTGAACGGTGAAATGCCGCAGTTGACGCGTGATCTGTCACGGATGAAGCGTTCTGGGGGTCTAACATGTAACAATTCTCCGCGCTTCTACACGCATCGATGCACCTCGCCGGCGAGACTAAGCGTCGCTTGAATAGTCACCTGCCGTTCTTGCTGTCGTGAACAACGCTCTGAACATACAAAACTCCGGTATTCGGCCGTAACGCGTCAAGCTACGGCTGGAATGCACCGACTGCCATTCCGCGGTCCCGCATCTCGACGATCGTCTAAACACACATCTCTCAGCGGTGGCCTGCGAGACTTGCCACATTCCCCGAGTTGCTATCAGGGAGGCTACAAAGACGCACTGGGACTGGTCCGCCGCCGGTCAGGATCTCCCGGAGAGCACCCATGAGTACTTGAAGAACAAGGGCAGGTTCGAGTATGAGCCTCTTCTCGATTCACGTCAGGTTCAGATCGCTCCCGGCGAGTACATCCACGTGGCCGGAAACAGCCAGATCAACCTCCTCCCGCTCGACGTGCGCAGCGAGAGCGACTTCAACCTGTTCCATCTGGTCGACTCGCGCAGGGTTTCGATGGAGGATATCGAAAGTGGTGCCCTTACTCCCGAGTTTCTCGAGCAACCCGGCAACACGCTCTTCGTATTGATCTCGAACGACGAGGTAAAATCGACTGAAGCATTGAAGCTGCTGGTTGCCGAGGGCGTGATCAACGTCTACCTTCTGGAGGGCGGCATCAACGGCTGGCTGGACCGTTTCGCTGGTGAAGGCGCCTGCGTC
This sequence comes from uncultured Gemmatimonadaceae bacterium, assembly GCA_964580055.1. GTDB lineage: Bacteria > Gemmatimonadota > Gemmatimonadetes > Gemmatimonadales > GWC2-71-9 > JBDGYW01. The sequence continues at coordinate 7,223 of CAZOJI010000074.1, forward strand.
GGATGCTACCCGCGGGAAGGAAACCTCGCCGAGGGGATACTGCGCTACACTTTTGATGCCGCACTCGGTGATGACCGTCCCATAGCAGATCCCGACACATTTCGCGACCTCGACTTGATGTTCACACCGAAGGTCAAGATGGAGGTCAAGACGGAACTCAAAGGAGGGTGTGGTTAGAAAAAGGAGGCTTGCCATAATGAAAGAAGGTTGCGTAAAACCGGCGGGCGGCCCAATTGCACCCGAGCCGTCAACAGACACGGTTTCAGAACAAACACAAAGACAAGAGGTGGTCAAGATGCGCGCTCAGGTTGGGAAGGAAGCACCTGATTTCGAAGCGACTGCGTTCCTGCCCGGTGTAGGCTTCGAATCAGTTCAGCTCTCGAAGTTCAAGGGCAAATGGATCGTACTCTGCTTCTACCCTGGTGACTTCACATTCGTCTGACCCACTGAGTTGGCGGCGGTCGCCGCCAAGTATGAGGAGTTCAAGAGCCTAGGCGTCGAAGTCTTGGCCATGAGCACGGACTCCCGTTTCGTTCACAAGATCTGGCAAGAGGAAGAGCTGTCCAAGATGGTGGACGGTGGCGTACCCTTCCCGATGCTGTCGGACGCCGGCGGCAAGGTGGGTGACGTGTACGGCGTCTACGACGATGCCGCGGGAGTGGACATCCGCGGGCGCTTCATCATCGATCCCGATTTCGTGATCCGTGCAATGGAAGTATTGACTCCGGAAGTCGGACGAAACCCCGACGAGTTGATCCGCCAGATCAAGGCGTTCCAGCACGTGCTCGAAACTGGAGAGGTAACTCCGTCCGGTTGGCAGCCTGGCGACGTGACACTCAAACCCGGACCCGACCTGGCAGGCAAGGTATGGGAGGTGTGGAAGCCTTAAGAAGGCTGCTCCCGGCCTGCCATCGGAAGACCAAGAGGCCCCATCATTTACGCGATGTCTTGGGGCCTCTTTTCATTTCTAAAACAGCCAAACCAAAGCACGAAACGGGAAAACCCCACAACACCATCAGAAGGCCGAATGGCCGGTCAGTTCCCTACCCACGGCCAACTCGTGGATCGTCTCCGTTCCCTCGTAGGTGTTCACGGTCTCCAAGTTGAGCATATGCCTGATAGAGTGGAACTCGATGCTGATTCCTGCAGCGCCAAGCATGTCACGTGAGTCGCGTGCCACGTCGAGAGCCATTCTCACGTTGTTCCATTTGGCGAGCGAAACCTGAGAATGGTGCATGGCGCCTCGATCCTTCAGGCGCCCCAGTTGCACAGCGAGGAGGTGGGCGGTGGTGATGCGCCGGCACATTTCCGCGAGCCGCCTCTGGATGGTCTGAGTTTCTGTGAGGGCATGGCCGAAAACGACTCTGGTTGCCGCATATTCACGCACTTCATCGAAGCATGCGATGGCAGCTCCAATCGCTCCCCAGGCCACACCAAAACGAGCCTGCGTTAGACAACTCAACGGCCCCGCAAGGCCACGAATGCCCGGCAGCCGGTTAGATTCCGGAACCTCGACGTTGTCGAAGAACAGCTCCGAGGTGATCGAAGCGCGAAGCGAGTACTTCTTGAGTATGTCTCTGACGACGAACCCTTCCGTGCCCTTCTCAACCAGAAATCCTTGAATCCCCTCTTCGGTGTCAGCCCACACGACCGCAACATCCGCCAAGGTGCCGTTGGTTATCCACATCTTGGAGCCGTTCAGGATCCAGGCGTCACCCACCCTCTTTGCCTTGGTCTTCATCGTACCCGGGTCCGAGCCACCGTCCGGTTCCGTCAAGCCGAAACAGCCGATCTTTCTGCCCGCAGCCATGTCAGGAAGCCAACGCTGCTTCTGCTCCTCGGTACCATATGCTCGGATAGGAAACATGCAGAGAGATCCCTGCACCGAAACGAAGCTACGAAGTCCGCTATCGCCGCGCTCCAGCTCCTGACAGATCAAACCGTACATGACGTTGTTGAGACCGGCGCACTCATACCCTTCCAAGTTGCAGCCGAGCAACCCCATTTCGGCAATCTCCTGGATCAACTCGGTGGGAAACCGCTGTTCGTCGAATGCCGCGGGGAGGATCGAGATGGCTTTTTCTTGTACGAAGCGGGCAACGGCATCCTGGATCTGACGCTCCTCCTCGCTCAAGAGGGACTGCACATTGAAGAAGTCGTTTGGGGTCGGGCTCGTCATGGAGCTGCTTCCTTTCGGCCTGTTGAGGGGGACGCATAGCGTTTCGAGCCAACGCTACGTGCTCTCCGGAGTGGGGAACAACGGGCTCATTCCCAACGGGGTGCGGATCTCTAATGTCTGTTGGATATCACCGCCAAGCGAAAAGCCCGGAATGAATGCCTCCGTCATCCTGACGGGGTCTCTGATCCCTTCGCCAGCCATCCAACTATCCGCGTCTCTGACCATCGCCAGGCCATCAGTACCGCCGAGTACCTGGCCGGTCCGCCGTCTTGCCATTGCGAGCCAGAACCCCGAGCCGCACGCACTGAATCTTTCGACGGCAGAGCTGAGATGTTTGAGTGCCGCCGCTTCATCGCCGCGCGTCGCTGCTATTCCGGCCCGCAACAATCTCCCCTTCGCCTCGTTGGAGACGGCGGAATAATGACGCTCTCTGTCCAGCGCTCGCGCGTATCGTCTGGCTACAGCCAACAGCGGCTCGGGATCGGTAGCGCTACCGGCTGCGGCAATTGCGCACGCGGCATGCATCCTGAGACACCTCACGCGAACCGTTCGAATTCGCAGCAATAGAGACTGCTTCACCGTTGGCCATACCGCTGCAATGTGCTCGTACGCGGCCTCGTAATCTCCCGAATAGAGGTCTATCATTCCCCTGGTTATTAGACAGTTGTAGTGAGGAATGAAGAACACTCCTTCGGGACACTGGGCGACCGCCTTTTCCAAGGCCGCTCGGGCACCTGGTATGTCGTCGGCGGCCAACCACAGCAGCGTCGACCATCCCGTCCGAAACATCGTCGCGGCAAAGAGGTTGCCGCGGTCCAGCGCTTCGTTCAGGAACTCGCCGCTGACGCGGCACAGTTCTCCGATCTCACCCTCGTCCAAGAGCCCGGAAAGGTGGTAGACCCTGGCGATGTTGAGCAACCAGGCGCTGCCCCCTACTTCTTGGCTCAGTATCCTCTCAGCCTCTACTGCGAAACGCACCGCATCTCCCGAGCGGCCGGCGTGGAGCGCGGATACCGCGGCGATCGTCCGGCACAGACCGAGGTTTGACCGCGAGCCCAACTTGTGAGCGAGCTGCTCTGCTCTCGCGAGCAAGCGATCCGCTTTGGCGGACGCACCTGAACTCGCCGCGAATCCAGCTTCCATGGCAAGTGCGCGGCCTACGCGCCGAGGTTCTCCCGCTTCGAGAGCTTGCAACAGGTGCAACGTCTGAAATGCGGCACCCTGTATGTTATCCACGAGCGCCATACCTTCTGCGACGGCCCAGCACGTATCGATTCTGAGGAGTTGATCGGCAGGCACTGATTCTTCTGTGTGTTCGGCAAACTCCAGTCCTCTGAGCAGTACCTTGAGACGCCTCGGAGCCAGCGCTAGAAACGCCCGCCTGGGTGATGGTGCCAGTTTCGGTAGGCCGGCCTTCCCGAGGACTCCGGAGATCACTTCAAGGCCTTCCCGTATTCGCCCGCTGATCAAATACTGCTGCCCGGCACGACGCTCGATCTCGATCGCTGTCTCTTCGTCCAGGTACTCGACAGCCTGTAGGTATGCTCGCGCAGCTTCCGCACCTCGCCCGGCGCTTGCACGTGCGTCTCCCAATCCGATGTACCAGACGCCAACCTCCTCGCTCCCTTCACCACTCAGCTCAATGGCAATTTCATAGAGCTGAGCCGCGCGCTCGAATGCCAAAGCCTGCTGTGCACCCAGGGCGGCCCGCGCTGCGAACTGCGCGGCGCGCAGGCGCTCGCCAGCACCCAACCAGTGCTCGTACAGAGACTCGTGATCGTCGCCCGCCTCTTCCTCCAGTGCTGTTGCGAGAAGCCGGTGCACTTCGCGCCTTCGATCAGGGGTAAGCGAGCCAGACAATCTCTCACCGATCTCGTCGTGGTAGAGACTGATTCGCTGCGTAGTAGATCCTACTCTCAAGAGATGGGCAAGGCGCAGACTCCTCACGATCGCTTGTTCGCCACTCTGAATGCCTGCCGCTCGGAAAGCGACCCGCGCATCTATCGGCTGACCAGCCACGGCCAGGACTTCGGTGAGCGCGCGAGCGCCCTGCGGCAGCTGTTCGAGCCGCCAGTCGAGCATTTCGCGCAGCCCCAAGGGCCTGGCGGGATCTCCGACGCCGCCCTCCATTACCGCGCGTACCATCTGGTCCAGTAGGAACGGGTTGCCTTCAGATTCCCTGGCCAACGATTCCGCCTGTTCTGTTGCAGCCGCCGACTTGTCTGCCAGCATCTCCGCGGCATAACCGGACGCGTCGTCCATACTCAGCGGCCCCAGTTCCACCACCCTCCTGCATTGAGTCGCAGCCGCGCTCAGCAGCCTGGACAGCAATGGAAGCGCAGAGACATCTTCGCTGCGGAAACTGAGAACGAATAGCACTCGAAGTCTGTCGGACCAGCGCAGCACCTGGTCCAGAAACTCCGCGCTGTCCATATCCACCCACTGAAGATCGTCGATGTGCAGCACCACTGGTCGTTCAGCGGAGATGCTGGCCAAGGTCTCCTCGAAGCCCACAAACGCTCTCCGACGCAGCTCCCATTCGTCTCGCGGAACCTGGGCGCTCGATGCCCGTCGCTCCACGGCCGGGACTCTTCTCAGTATCGGGAACAACCGCGTGAGAGCCGCGGTGTCTTCGGGTAGGCGTGGCTCCAAGTAATCATCTTCCAGGCTGAGCATGAGCCTGGAAAGCCTGTCCATCACACCGTGGAATGCCTTGAATGGCACCGTTTCACTGGCATAGCAGCGACCCGCCAGTACGACAGCTCTCTCATTCCGAAGCAGCGAGTGCGTGAAGTATCGAACCAGCATCGTCTTGCCTATACCGGATGAGCCCACGACGCAGACCGACGCCGTGTTGCCACGCTCAACTTCCGCAAACGTTTCCTCGAGTATCGAGAGCTGTTCACCGCGTCCCACCAGAGGAACGTCTTCGAAGCCGCGGTCGTGCGAATCGATCAACACTGCGGGTTCCGAACCAGTCCCGAATCAGTGACGAGCACGTTTGACGGCTTGAGATCTCGATGGACTTTCCCGGCACGATGCAGTGCCGCGACTCCCTGAAACAACTGATGCAGCGCCGAGCGGAGCCGTGTCTCGTCGAGGATTCCGGCGTCGGGCGGGGCGCTGCCCGCTCCTGTTTCTGATAAACCCGATCCTGCATCGATCGGATAGACTTCCGTGACGTCGTCGTGCCCGCCCGCAGGCGGACCGGGCCGCACGTATTCGATGAAGTCCAAACCGGTTACCAGCTCCATCGTGAAGAACCACACGTCATCGGTGCCGGCCAGTTCGTAGAGCTGGATCAGATTCTCGTGCGCTACATCGGCCAGTGCGCGGAACTCCCGCTTGAACCGGTGGATCGCCGGCGTATCGATGCGATGGAGTGTTTTGAGTGCGATCCTCTCCCCGCTATCGCGAACTCGTACGCGATAGACCGTGCCCATGCCACCGGTGCCAAGTTCACCTTCTATGGTGTAGGTATCGCCGATGGCGGCCTTGAGGCGGTCGAGGAGATCAGTCACTAGCGCTACAATTCACGTTTAGACAAACATACGGGGTGCGAGGAATGTGGGCCAGTTGGTGGTTGGTTGTGCCAACATCAACAGCAGATGTACCATTGCCCATCCGCGGCACCAACGGTTCATCGGGCGCCGGGAGGTGATAACGAGGATCGGGCGCGGATAACTTCAGCATCATCGCATTCGAGCTTGCCGCAATCCGGGTACGGTCATCCTGAGGTCTTCCCGGCGATCAGCGGCACTCGAGTATTGAATCGCACAGGCGCACTGGGCGCAGTGGAAACCTTCTCGGTTGCATCCACCATCGAAGCTGCCGACGCTGCCGCGAAAGCCGCCGAGGTGCAACTCATCGAGATACGCCTGGCAATGGCCCTTGGCGGGAAGGGACATGTGACGATTACGGGGGAGGCGGCCGCAGTCAACAAGGCGGTAGACGTTGCAGCCGAGTCCGTAAAATGCAAAGGATTGCCGGCGGACAAGGTCGTCATACCCGAGCCGCGCGACGAGATCCTCCGGGACGAGATCTGATCCGGCGGACCCGTCGCGCAGCGACAGAGCCTGATACCAGCTACATGCGCCGCATGAACATCCAGGCCCGAATGATGTCCATCAAATCGTCACTTCGATACGTGAGCTCCCAATCCCCGGTTCTCTCGACTCCAGGATAGAAAGAAGCGTTGTATACCGCTTCCTCATCCTTGAGTTTCAGGACGAGAGTATACGGTGCGTCGAGCTCGTACGGCTGATATCTGCCCAGGTTGCCTAG
>CAZOJI010000075.1:0-13254 GCA_964580055.1 uncultured Gemmatimonadaceae bacterium
CCACTCACCACTCTCCACTCTCCACTCTCCACTCTCCACTCACCACCCCCTCCCCCTCCAAATCCTCCAGGAATCGACCACCTTTTCGCCGCGAACGACCTTGAACTCGTCGTGGTGTGCCACGGTAAGGCAGGAGTGATTGGGTAGGATCCGCAGCTTCTCACCGACCGGCATCCTCCCGTTGACGATCCCGTGTTCCTGGGAGACGGATACAACGCGGGTTTCGGACCGCAGCGTGCCCCGCGTGTAGTCCTCGAATATCTCACCCATCGTGGGAGCCGGGGCATTCTCGGGTCCCAGGTCCTTGGAGAGCGCGAGCGCCCCCGCGTCGCTGACGCAGTGGTCGGATCCCGGCTGAGAGGACACAACGCTGGCAAGCACCGAAACCGCGCATTCCGCCACAGTACAAGATCCCAGAATGGCCTGCGTATAGTCGTAGAGTGCGTAGTTGCCGGGCCGGACCTCGGTGACGCCGTCGAGGTTCCCAACGGCGCTCATCGCCGGCGTAGAGCCCACACTGATGCGGGAAACGTCTACGCCATGCGTCCTGAGGCGGTCGGCCAGATCGACCATGACCGCTCGCTCCTGCTCGGCGATGCTGCGCAGCTCCTCCCGGTTCCGGGCGTGATAGGCATGGCCGGAATGGGTAAGGATTCCGTCGAAGTTCAGCCGTGGCGACTCGTGGATCTCTTTCGCGAGTTCAACCGCAACCTCGCCTTTCGGACCTACTCCCGAGCGATGATAACCGCAGTCCACATCGAGCCATACGTGGAAGGGGTATCCGGTTTCCTTGATCGCGGCCAACGCGTGCCGCGAATCCAGGATGACCCGAAGTGTTCCGTGATCTGCGAGCGCCTGAGCTTCACGTAAACGAGTGAGCGAGACGGGCGACGCCCAAGTGATATCGTTGAATCCGGCTTCGGCGAATACACCTGCCTCATAGAGAGTGGAGGCCGTTATGCCGCCGGCGCCGAGAGATCGTTGCAGCCGCGCTATCTCGATACACTTGTGCGTCTTGACATGGGGACGCAAAGCCACCCCGAGCGAGCGCGCCTTCTGCGCCATGCCCTCCAGGTTGGCCTCGAGTTTGTCGAGGTCCAACAGGAGGGCTGGGGTAGGGATGTCCAGGATCGATGTCAAGCTATCGGACCAGATGGAATTCCGTCTGGCGTTTCAGTATCCACTGCATCGGGCCTTCGGCGGTCTGCACCGCGTCTTCTTCGAGCCCCGTCCGCACGCTCTGGCCGCCCCACTCGGGCACGGGCGTTGTGGCTTGTAACTCGACTGCGTAATACACATTGTGGCGCAACGGCACGTCTCCGCGCTCGGGCACGCCGTCCTGGCGGTCCCAGAGCCCGATAATCGGGCCGGATGCGTGGCCGTGATCGCCTACTGGATGGGTGTAGATCGAACCATCTATCCCGGCTTCTCGCATGCGAGCAAGTGTGGCGGCCAGTGCCTCATCGCCGGTGCGTCCAACCTGCATCTCTTCCATGGCGATGTCTTGGAGTCTGTTGCCATTGCGCAAAGCTTGCTTGATACCTTCAGGTACGTCCGTCTCCCCGACCCGCAGCACGTAACCCATGTGTTGCGTGTCAGTGTGCAGGCCAAACGCGATGATGCCGATGTCACAGTGCAATACGTCACCGCGCTGGATTACAGGCGAGTGCGGTCCCGTGTCGGGAACGCCGCCGTGACGCTGCACGTCGACAGACGGTTGGAACCACGTTGTGAGGCCGTAATCGTTGATGCGCTGGCGCATCCACCATACTACGTCCTCGGTGGTCGTCACACCGGGCAAAACGACTTCATTGGAGAAAGCCGTCGCGATTGTCTCGTGGACGAGCACCATCATCTTCCTGAAGACCGGCAACATGCCGGGGACCCGCGTCGCCAGATAGTCGATGGGGAGAAGCCCTGCTCGCTCGACCCGGCTCAGCAACTCCGGCCCGAGAACTTCTTCCATCTGTTCCCACTCTCCCGCCGTCAAGCCGTCCGCGAAGGCGTGCTCGCGTGAGATGTTCACGCCTATCGTGCGGGGGTCCCGCTCCCGAACCATCTCGGCAAATAGTTCCCATTGGTCATAGCCCCATAGCTCCTGCTGGCGACCTTCTGGAGTGGTCACCGTCCCTCTCACAGCCTCATAGAGACCGCCCTGGGACGAGCCCCCAAGGGCCAACCTTTCGACTCCCCGGTTGGGACCGCGATCGTGGAAGATGTAGATGGTGCGGCGGCGCGCACCGAACGTGGTTGGTGAGACCAAGGCACGGAATACCGGATCCTCGTTGTACTCGCGCATTGGAACGACCCACATTTCAATTCCATGCTCTCGCATCAGCATGGGCAGGACGCTGTCGAGCCGCTGCTCGAGCCACTTTTGTTGTAACTGAGCTTGATCCCTCACTGTCCCGAATGGACGCTCTATCGCTATGGTCTGCGCGGTCATCGGGCTAACCGCAATCAGCGTCGCCAAACCGATTTGGAGTATGGTTCGTGCCATCCTGTGCTCCTGTGTTGTTTGCAGAATTGGAGAGGAGGTTCCTGCGCGTGAGAAATTACCACTCGGTACTGCGCGACACTACCTTTGCTCACTTCAATGCAGTGGCCTGTCCGCTTAAAATGCGAATGGCGGGTGTCAATCGGAGCGCTCGCCAGGTTTCGCCGGGAGACCATTCAATCCGTACGGAAACTTGCATTAGTCAGGCAGGCCCTGATTGTAGCTGGCGAGACGGGCCCTGTTGGTTGGAATTCACGAACCATACTCACGAAACGAGCCGAACATGCAATCAATCGATAGGTCGCTCGAGCTCACAGGCGAAGAGTTGCGCGCGGCCGTCGACGCGGCGATGGATCGTATCGTACCGCATATCGATTCCCTCTATTCCCAACCGGCGGCGGACGTGGATGATGCGGCAGACCTTGCACGTTCACTGACGGAGCCGATGCCCCAGCTCGGTCTGCCTCTGGACGAGACGCTCGATTTGTTGTTCGACCGGGCGCTCTCGAGATCGTTCAACACCGCGGGCCCCGGATATCTGGCTTACATACCGGGCGGAGGAGTACCACACACCGCCGTTGCCGAACTGATCTCCAACTCGATCAACAGGTACGTCGGTGTCTGGGTCGCAGCGCCGGGTTTGGCGCAACTGGAAACAAATGTGATTCGCTGGTTCTGCGACATGATGGGTTACGGCACCAGCTCCACGGGAATCCTCACGAGCGGCGGCTCGCTGGCGAACTTCTCCGCGATAGTGACCGCGCGCCGCAACCTGCTTCCCGACGACTTCCTCGATGGCACGATATACACATCGGATCAAGTACACCATTCTGTCACGAAGGCCGCGGTGCTCGCCGGCTTCCCGGCTGACCGGGTGAGGTCCATTGCGTCAGACAACCACTTCAGATTGAGCACCGGCGCTCTCGAGCGGGCGATAGCAGCAGACCGCGCGGAAGGTTTCACACCCTTTCTCCTGGTGGGCAATGCCGGAACCACCAATACCGGGGCCGTGGACGATCTCTCGACGCTCTCGGAGATCGCGGAGAGCTACGGAATGTGGTTGCACGTGGACGCCGCCTATGGCGGTTTCTTCATGCTGACCGAGCGTGGTCGAGAGGTCATGAGCGGTATCGAGCGGTCGCATTCCGTAACGTTGGATCCGCATAAGGGGCTATTCTTGCCTTACGGCACCGGGTCACTACTGGTGCGCGACGGCTTTGCGCTGAGGCGGGCGCACTCCGTGTTCGCCGACTACATGCCTCCAATGCAAGAGGAAGACGATCTCATCGACTTCTGTCAGGTGTCTCCGGAGCTGTCGAGATCCTTCCGCGGGCTGCGCGTATGGCTTCCTATCAAGGTGAACGGTATAGAACCGTTCCGGCGCAACCTCGACGAGAAGCTGGACTTGGCCGTATGGGCCAGTCGGAAGTTGCGGGAGATCGACGGGATCGAGATAGTGGCCGAGCCACAGCTCTCGTTGCTGGCGTTTCGGCTGGTCCGTCCAGGCCTCGACGAGGCAAGCCTCAATAACCTGAACCGCGAGTTTCTTGAACGCATAAACGCGCCGCGCCGAGTCTACCTCACGGGGACTACGCTGCACGGCTTGTTTACGCTGAGAATCTGCGTTCTGTCATTTCGCACGCACATGGATCGTATGCAGATGGCGATTGAGGACATAAGGGCGGCGGCGGGGGCGGTAGGGCGGTAGGGCGGTAGGGGACGGGCCGCCGGATGTCGCCTGTGGGTGGTTTCGTTCCGCCGCCTCGCCGGCGCCCCTCTGCGACGGTTGATATCTTCATCCTTCTCCGGATGCATCTAGGGTTTTTGGCTGCCGGCTTCGCTTTTCCCTCCTCTGCGACGTTTGTTTCCTGTGTTGAATGGTAAGTTGGCTGCCATATTGGCGGTATGTGTGCTCGCGGGGATCGTGGGGTATGCCACAATGGCCGCGTATGACTGGCATCTTCGATGCAAAAGGTGTTGGCAAAAGACGCGGTAGGTGTGCCGCCAAAAGAAAGCAATGGACAGTATCAATCCACAGGAGGTGCTACAATGTCTTACATCCCAACTGTATGGCGTGAAAGGCGCGCTCCGGCTGCCTGGAACGATGTTTTCGGCCCGAGATCCGGCATAGAGCGGTTCTTTGACAGGTTCTTCTTGGACGCGGAAGACCAAGACCGTTTTGGGTTGGCCTGGGCGCCGGTAACAGATGTGCGCGAGGACGACGATGGACTCCATGTGAATATTGAGCTACCCGGAATGACCACCAAGGATGTGTCGGTGACTGTTGAGGATGGTGTTCTCACGATCTCCGGCGAAAAGAAGCAGGAGAAGGAAGAGGGCGATGCGGGCAGCAACTATCACCTAGTGGAGCGCAGGTACGGTCGTTTTGAGCGCAACTTCAGGTTGCCGAGCAGCGTGAACGCCGACAAGGTGAAGGCGAAGTTCGACAAAGGCGTTCTGAACATCGAGGTTCCCAAGTCCGCCAACGCCAAGAGGAAGCAGATTGAAATCAAATAGGCTGGGAACGTGCAAGGGCGGTAGGTATCGGCACCTGCCGCCCCTGCAGCGTGTCATGTGCGTGCGAGTGAAACGGTGCAGCTCATGTTGCTGACGCTGCTATAGATCCACCTCCGCGACTTCCCCCGGCTCCACCTGGTACTGGGTCCCGTAACAATCGAACGTCAATCCATGCTTTGCCTGGGTTTCAACTCCCACCCAGAGTTTTTCGTGGGTGGCGGTTATTGCCAGCCACCTTTCGCGGTACTGCATGTTGAAGCTCACTTTGCGGAACCGTTCGGGCAGGTGCGGTTCGATGGAGATGCCGTCGTCGGACGTTTTGACCCCCACGTGGCACTCGTGCACGATGCCGACGGTTCCAGACATCGAACCGAGATGGATCCCTTCAGCGGTGGTTCCCCCTTGTATATCCACGAAGTCGCTACGCAGCGAGGCATTGAAGAGGTCCCAGCTCGATTTCCTGTCTAAACGGTCCAGCAGCGACGAATAGACCATGCGGCTCAATGTCGAGCCGTGAGAGGTGCGTTCCAGATAGTAGTAAATGTTCTTCTCGACGCTATTGTCGTCGAGTTTGTATCCCAGCTGCCGGAAAATCCGTTCTACCTCCTTGTAGCCGAGAATGTAGAACATCATGGTCACGTCAGGTTGTTTTGCTACCATGAATCTGTCAGGTGAAACTCCTTCCGCTTTGAGAATTCTGTCGAGGCGCTGGATGTCCCCGTATTTCTTTCGGTACTCCTCCCACGGGAATTCTTCCAGCTCCTCGTAGCCCTCGAACTGGCTGATGATATCGTCGTCGTGGAAGGGCACCGTCATCTTCACGGCCATGTCGCGCCAGAGAGCCAACTCTTCGTCACGGATGTCCAGCAGCGCCACCAGATCCTTACGGCGGCCGGGGTGGATCAGTTCGAGCGCCTTCAGAGCTCTCTCTATGCACCATACCACCATTACGTTGGTGTACGCGTTGTTCCGGACGCCGCCCTCCTCAGCTCCGTGGTACATCTCATGGTATTCGTCGGGGCCCATGACGCCGTGGATCTCGTAACGTCCCGTCTCCTCGTTCAGATGCGCCGCGCTCGCCCAGTAGCGGACGATTTCGAGAATGATTTCAGCCCCATACTTCTCCAGGAATGAGCGACTGCCGGTGGCGATGTAGTGCCGCCAGATGTTGTACACGATTGCCACGTTGACGTGGCGCTGGCGTCTGCTGTTGTCAGGGCCCCACGTACCGTCCTTGGGGTTCAAGTGCAGAAACTGAGTTTCTTCTCGTCCATTGCTGCTACTCTGCCACGGGTACATGGCGCCCCGATATCCGAAGTCCCGTGCGTAATCCCGAGCGGAGTCGAGTCTGTAATAGCGATACCGTGTCATGGCCTCGCTGACGTCGGGGAAGGTCTTGGTGTAGAGCGGATAGATGTACAGTTCGTCCCAGAAGATGTGGCCGCGGTACGCTTCACCGTGAAGTCCTCTGGCAGGTGCGCTCGCGTCGAGGTCTCTCGTGTTCTCCGAGACCGATTGCAGTGAGTGAAAGATCTGCAATCGCATCAGGACTCCCTCATCTGGCCCCTCATATTCCGGATCGGGCTCACACTCGATGTCCACATCTGCTCGATCCCACAGAGATATCCATGCTGCGCGATGGGTGCGTAGCAGGTCTTCGAAGCCGGGACTCCGGGTGATTGCCAGGCCGGCATCGTGGGAGGCCTCGGAGATTCCGTCGTCGCGAGATGTATACAGCGCCACCACCTTTTCAACTACGATCGGTGAGCCCTCCGACGCCGAAGTTGTGAATTGCTGACCGGTCTCGAAGTCGGTCACCATGGTGTGAACGTGGACTTCCGTAGAGTCGTCGTCCGGCGTGACCAGTGTGCGGGCTGCGACTCCCACCTCCAACCGGGATTGGGTTGTCTTGACGAGTAGGAAGACTCCGTCTGAGCCTACAGTGCCGTTCTTGGCGACATGGTGATGTTTGGATTCGAGCTCGCTGTAGCGCGCAACACCTGTGTTGGTGACGCTCCCATCCACCAACGAGCGAATCTCTATATCGCCGGACCAGTCTTCCGGTGTGATGGTGTATTCGATCGCGGCGACATGCGGGAAATACATATGCACGAAGCGTTTGCTGCGAACCGAGGTAGTTCTCCCTTCGGAGTCTCTTATGGTGTAAGAGCGTGTCAGCGTTCCTTCGCGCATATTGAGTTCGCGCCTATACGACAGGACCTGCATTTTCTCGAAATCGATCCACTCGCCTCCCCGGGGGCGGAAGGTCAGACAGAGCCAGTTGGGGAAATTGACGAGATCTTCATTCTCGATGTCATTTCCGGCAACTCTGCTGGTGCCCCGATTGTAACCGCCGGCGACGTATGTGCCGGGATAGTGCGTGCCGTCGGCTCTCACTTCTTCAGCGGCGCCGCGGGTGACGAACTGGCCGTTGCCAAGTGCGCACAGGGCTTCGCGCACGCCCTCCTTGCCGGGATCGTATCCCTCCCAGGTCAGGATCCACCTGTCGTGGTGTTCACTCATTGCAGTATCTCTCCTCCTTGTTCCGGACACTACGAGACTCCATGACGAGCACACTCTTGGCGGAGGCGCCGTCGATTCCGAGGCGGTGTACTCGACTTGGTGGAGTCCGGTGGTCGCTCACTTTGATGCTCTCTCAGCGAACCATTCGTGCATTTGCTCGACCGTCAAATGCCCAAGATCCGAAATCACAACGTCCGCGCCCGCATCCAGAAGCGCCTGTTCCTGTCCACCGTGGGCTATGCCGACCACGAGTGCAAAGTCCCCTCGCGCGCCCGCCTCGACGCCCGAAGCTGCATCCTCGATCACGAAGGCTCGGCTGGGCTCCAAGTTCAGCAGTTCGGCGCAACGGATATAGACGTCCGGGTGCGGTTTTCCTCGCATACCTTCTTCTTCTGCGGTTATTCCATCAACGACAGCATCGAACAACTCTACCAATCCGGCAATCCGAATTATGTCGCGGGTGTTCTTGCTGGACGACATGAGTCCTATGAGCTGCCCTCGATCCCGCAATGCCCTTATGAAGTCGACAGTCTGGTCGAAAACGCCGACACCGTCGGTCCTCACTAGTTCTCGGTATATCTCATTCTTGCGATTGCCGAGTCCGCAAACTGTTTCTTTGTCAGGCGGGTCCGATGGATCCCCGAATGGCAAATCGACACCTCTGGAATCGAGAAAGCTCTTCGCCCCCTGATACCGAGGTTTGCCATCTACGTAGATTGGGTAGTCGGTTTCGATCTCGAATGGCGCCTGTGGCTTGTCGTTGCGAGCCGACCATTCGCTCAAGTACTCGTCGAACATCCTCTTCCATGCTCGCGAGTGTACCATTGCGGTGTGAGTTACCACTCCATCGAGATCGAATATGCCACCGTCATAGTAGGGGTGCCGGTCCTTGTCTTGCATTGTCTTCCCGGGTTTCAGTCGTCAGTTTCTTGTAACGGCAACACAGCATCTCCCCATACCGGCAGGGGGGCGCGCACGTCTTCGATGACCGGCCGTACCTTCAGTGTCGGTTTTCTTTGCAGGGTCCTTGAGTGTGTCACGGGCGATGCGGCCGAGCATCTGGAAGACTGAGTCAACGGACGCCATGAGGACGCGTGAAGTCAAGGTTGTTAGATTTTTTGGTGAGTTGGGTGTTGCGGGTTGGGCGTTGGATGCTGGGAGTTGGACATTGGGAGTTGGACATTGGGCGTTGGACATTGGACATTGGACATTGGACATTGGACATTGGACATCCTCGAACGCTCTTGTCATGATCGCACTGTTTCGGCGGATTGCGCGCAACTAGGAGGTAACATAGACGGGGTGAAACTCCAGGCTGAGCCGGACGTCCGGGCCACGCGGGATGAGAGAATGGTCGAGGAGGCGTCGGGCAAACACAAGAGTCGCCACACGGAGAAGGAGGTGCGCGCTCCTAAACGGGGGAGAGTGTTCAAATTCCTTTTCCCGTTCACTTCGTATGTCGCGATAGGCATCGCTGCTACCGTGTTCTGGGTCTACTTCTTCGTATTGAACCGCACCAGGGTCATAGGCAAACACAACGTCGGCCAAGAACGAAATACCCTGCTTTTATCGAACCACCAATCAATGATTGACAGTTTCCTCATTGGGGTGGCCGCCTACTTCCCTCACGCCTTGTGGAAACCTCATCTGATGCCCTGGAATCCAGCGGCCGAGGAGAACTTCTTCAAGACACCGCTGCTGGCGTGGTTCTCCGAGAATTGGAAGTGCATTCCTGTGCGCAGAGGACAGCGAGACTTCCACGCTGTTCATCGCATGAGCCAGGAATTGCCCAAGGGCGTGATCATACTATTTCCCGAAGGTACCAGAACAAGAGACGGTTCTGTCGGCCCGGGCAGGCCGGGCGTCGGCCTGGTGGCCCTCGCTACCCAACCTCGGGTGATTCCCGTGGCAATCGAGGGAATGAATCGAGCGCTTCCGATAGGAAGGGTTTTTCCGAGGTTCTTCCAGCGGATTTCTGTCAGCTTCGGCGAGCCCATGGACTGCTCGGAGTTCTTCCAAATGCGCCGTACACGCGAGACGACGCGGCTGCTCGTCGACAGAACGGTCGAGAAGATCCGAGTTCTACACGAGGAACTGCGACGCGAGACTGGCCGCTGCTCATCGTGAAGACCTGTCGCGGGAGTACATAAGGCGCGGGCGGGTCGGTTTAGACCGGCCCCTACCCATCGTATGTGTTGACCGCTCTCAGCGGTTAGTGAGACTCTGTACGTCATTCGCCCAACCTGGGCGAGTCAGTCACGCAGCTCAGGTGAAGCCGCTCGGACCACATGACGTGGATGACCTGGTCGTATCTTGTTTGCCAGTGAGAACATTCACGGCCGAAAAGCCCCGAGCCACATTTTCGGAATCGCACGCCGGGCACCGAGGGTTCAAACCCTCGGTGTAAGCGGCTATCGAAGCACGGACATCGAATGTCTTTCCGCAATCGTTACAGGTGTATTCGTATGTCGGCACTGCTGATAATCCCTCGAATTCGACTTTTCACTATCTCATCTGCCACCATATCTCATCTGCCACTGATATCAATATAGCAATATAAAGATGTTTTCTCGTTTGTCCAGTGGAATGGGGCTGCGACGGACGCTGCCGGCACCAAGATCGCTGCAGCCGCTGACCGGCAAGCTGGGCCGGAATCGATGCGAGCCGGCTCGGGTCTCAGGCCGCACTCCCGGAAACCTGGTGAAGGTGAACGTCGGTCTGCGGGAACGGGATTGAACAACCCGAACCTTCGAGTTCTTCCTTCAGCGCGCGTGTGAGGTCGAAATACACTCCCCAGTAATCCTCTCTTTTGCACCACGGACGCACCACGAGATTGACGGACGAGTCGGCGAGTTCGCTCACCGCCACCACGGGGGCGGGGTCTTCGAGCAGACGAGGTTCGTTGGAGAGCACTCGCTTGATCGTATCGATGGCCGTGCCGATGTTGTCTCCGTAGGAGATGCCCATGACCAGATCTACTCGTCGAGTGGGATTGGCCGCGTAGTTCTTGATCGTCTGACCCCATACCGCCGAATTCGGAAGTACGACGCACACATTGTCGGGTGTGTTCAGGGTCGTGACGAAGATGCCGACCGTTTCGACTGTGCCAGCAACACCTGCTGCTTCAATGAAGTCGCCCTTGTGAAACGGACGGAACACCAGCAGCATCACGCCGGAGGCGAAGTTTGCAAGTGTTCCCTGAAGTGCCAGGCCGACGGCGAGACCGGCCGCACCGAGCACGGCGATCATGGATGCAGTCTGTATGCCCACCATTCCGAGCACGGCGATAAGCACGAACGCCATCACCAGGTAATACGTCAGCGATGACACGAAGGGAACCAGAGTGGGATCCATTTTGCCACGGTCGAGGGATTTTTTGACTCCGTTCTTGATCCACCTGGCGACCAACTGACCGACGATCAGCACCACCAACGCGCCAATCACCTTCAAGCCCCAGTCGGTGGCGAGTGTGGTGATACGGGTCAAAATGTCTTCCAACTGCGGATTGGTGTAATCCATGAATCCTCCTGGAGAGCATCCTCTGGTTGAGCTGGACTTGGTTGTGGTAAGAACACGTCAGCAGACGCCGCCGGATAGGAGAATGAACGCGCTCGCAACTGGGAACGCAAGGCTCGCACGATTCAGGATTCGAAGCGGCGATCCCGGGAAGTGGATCTCCAACAACATGCTGCAATCGTTCTGTACCACCAGAGCGTTGTCGGGACAGACGCCCATGTGGTCAGCCTTCAACCGTCTGCGAAGCCGACTTCTTGGCTGAATCCTGTGGGAGTGGCTTGGCGGTCTTGAGACTACCCGTGGCCAACAGATAACCCACCTCACGCAGCTTACGCTTGAATGCGGTCTCCGAGGATGCGGGCACAACGAGATGCCGCTCACCCGCCAACATGCAGTGCTTGCGTGTCCGCGAGTCGTTGGCGATGAGCGCCGCCAATGTGGGATCGCTGCATTCGACGAGCCGAACTAAGCCCCGGTCCAGGACCTTGGTGCTGCGCTCCGCCACATCGTCGAGAAGGTGCGCAACAGTATCGGGGATCGCAACACTGCTGCGCGCGGTGAGGAATTCTCGGATTTCGTCGATGGGCCGACCCTCCTCGATCGCCGCGAGCAGTTTCGATTGGTCCAACCGCCAGACGAGATCCGAGACTTGGTTCGCATAAGTGTTGAGGGCTATGCGGTCGCCCTGATCGAACTCGGAGCCTGTAGCGGTTATCTCGAGGTTGGGGAGTACGTTTAGCACCGGCTTCGTTTCCACCGGAACCGGTTCGTAATCGGTCTCGACGCCGAGGCAGTAGGCGCCAAGCTCCGTGACGCGGATATACATCAGCCCGTCGTAACGACTGAAGTAGAGGAGGTCGTCCACGCCCCAGAGGCCACCGTAGTTGTATCGCGCTCCGGCTGGAGGAATGAGCGCGACGTCGATCACTCCTAGGGTTGCAGCATATTCGAGCAGAAATGCGAGCAGGTATCGTTCATCGAGAAATTGCGCACTGCCTTCGTACCCCATCGATCCGTGCTGCTTTTCGCTGATGTAGAGGTCCCATGCATTGCGAGAGACCTTGAAATCATTGCCGGAGGCGCACACGAAACGGCGGAAATCTTCGGTGGAGATCCAGGGCCCCGCAGGGCACTCGGCCAGCGTGTTGGCGATCGCTTCCCGTCGGGACCACGTGGCGGTGAGCCCGCGCTTGCCCTTGCCGGTCTGTCCCTTGACGCACTCGATGCGCGACAGCTCATCGATGATAGTCGTGTCGAGCCAGTCAGACCAGAGCGTGTATAGGGTCTCACCGGCGGGTTGGGATAGCGCACTTCGTCCGGCCTTGGTTAGCTGTAGCTTCGAGCCCGAGAGCTGCGCGAGCCCCCCGGCTTGCACGATGAGCGGCCAGGCAAAGGCGCGAATGGGCCCGGCGTTTTCATCGTGCCACTTGCTCTTGACCGGAACGACAGGGTAGTAATCGCCGCCCTCCAGAATGTTGGTGACGGTCTTGATCGTTGCGGCAGACGGTCGTCGCGTTTTGTCGCTGACAGAGACCTTGCCCGAATCGATGAGGCGCAGTACCGAGAGCAGCTCTCGCTGGGCGGTCAATTCGGTCTGGTGAACTGCCAGCGGAACTTGCTCCGTGCCCTTTTCCTGGGTCTTCGTTTCCGAGTTCCATCTGGACCAAGGCACGCCGTAGGTGGCGGGAAGCTCAGGCAAGCTCTTCACCTTGGCCGCCCCGGGCTTCGGCACAAATGCCTCGAGCCGCTCCTTGAGGTCGTCGGGCATCACCCCATTGAAAAAGAAGAACGCCAAGGGAGACGGGTGCCGGACGTAGCCGTACCTGTCGACGGTACCCCAGTTGGGGTTGCGGCCGTACTTGGCGGCAAACCGGTCAGCGAGGAACCGGGTGGAACTCGAATGGACCACCTCGGCCACTGCCGCACGTTGCAGTTCGTTGAGGCCTTGCCAGACCGATTTCAGCCGGTCGCCAGCCAGGTATCGCATGATCACGGCGGCAATATCGGCTTTCCTGTTCGGGATCCTCTGATTGGTGTATTTGGCCAGCTTCCTGAGGTCGCCGACGTTCATGTGCTCGATCAGCGCGACCTCGAGCGTGGGGATTCTCTCATCGGAGTAGTATCGTTTCATCTAGTCTCCATCGTTTCCACCGGTCGCTCCCGCCGCCGGTCGTCATGGCTCTCGTCCTCTTTTTCGTCAT
>CAZOJI010000076.1:0-13030 GCA_964580055.1 uncultured Gemmatimonadaceae bacterium
CATAGGCAGCACGATTCCCCGCAGATCTTCATTAACTCCACGCCCCCGATCACTCCTCTCTGAGGGCCTCGACCGGGTCCACCCTGCTCGCCCGAACGGCGGGGATCACGCTTGCCGCCACAGCTACAGACAGCAGCACCAGAGGCACGGCTACGAAGGTCAGCGGATCTCGGGCTTCGACTCCGAAAAGCATGCTTTGTATGAGCTTCGCCGAAGCGTATGCCGCGAGCAATCCGATGAGAATGCCCACTGCAGCGAGTGTCAATCCACGACCCAAAACAGCGCCCGCGACCTGGCGCTGGAATGCGCCCAACGCCATGCGAATGCCGATCTCCCTGGTGTGCCCTGAAACAAGAAACGACTGAACGCCGTAGAGGCCAACCGCCGAGAGCGCCAACGCCAAAACGCCGAACAGAACGACCAATACCGCCATCACCCGGAACTGTCCAAGCTCCCCGGCTACAACGTCGTTCAGCGTCCGGATGTTCGAGATCGCGATGTTGCGGTCGTAGTCCCGGATCACCTGCTCTACCGCCGGCAGCATCGCCATTGGATCGCCCGCGGTTTCAACGATGAAAGTTGTCCGAGGCTGATAATTCTGAAAGAATGGGTGATACGTCTGAGGCTCGGTGTCTTCACCGATCTCGTAGTACACCGCGTTCTTCGCTACACCAATCACGGTCCACTCGCGTTCGCCTCTCGAGATGGTCTTGCCGACCGCGCTCTCGCCCGGCCAAACCTGCTCGGCGACGTGTTCGTTAACTACCACGGCCTTGGGCGCTTGCTGGTCGTCGGTGGAAGCGAACTCTCTCCCCGCTACAATCGGTATTCCCATCGTACGAAAGTAGCCGGGCCCCACGTTATTGAACCCCGACCGGAACCGTTCTTCCGCGTGTTCCGTTCCGGCGGCGGTAAACCCGCTCGTCCATTTCCCCCTGAATGGCGTGTGATCGGTAGTGGAGACATTCCTGACGCCCGGCAGCATCGCGATCCTGTCCAGCATGACTCGAACGAACTCCCTACCCTCTTCCTCCGAGTAGCCGTGGTTCTCGGGCATGACGCTTACCTGGAATCTCCGCTCCTGCTCGAAGCCCAGGTCCACGTTTTGAGCGTTGATCAGGCTTCTGACGAAGAGACCCGCTCCGGTTACGAGTACGATGGAAAGAGTGAGCTGGCCAACCACGAGAGCATTTCGCAGGTTGGCTCGATGCCCTCCCTGTCCCTGGCGATGCAGGAACTTGGTGATGTCGGAGCGGGAGACCTGGAGCGCGGGCACGAGGCCGAACAAGACCGCGGCACCTCCCGCGAGCAGGAATGTGAATGCAAACACCGAAACGTCGGGCTTGAAATCACCCGCAAAAGACATGGGGATCAGCCCTGCCGCCACGCCGGCACCCCAGTACGCGAGGGTGATGCCGAGCACACTGCCTATGCCCGCCAACAGGAGACTCTCGGTGAGCAACTGCGCAACGACGCGACCTCGGCTGGCTCCGAGCGCCGCTCGTATGCCCATCTCTCGTTGTCTCGACGAGGCTCGTGCGAGAAGCAGGATCGCGACGTTTGCGCAAGCAATCAGTAGGACTGCACCGACTGCCAGGAACAGCGGCGTCAAATACTGCGTCAATTGTTCGGACTGCCGGTGTGTGAGGTGGAAGTGCTCGCTCAATCCCACCCGGAAGGTCGGGTCGTCCTCGTCGAAGGTGGCTTCTATCCATGATGCGAATTCCGACTCCCACCTCCCCTGGAGCACGCTCATGTGCGCTCGTGCAGCATCCATGTCTGTATCGGGACGAAGCCGGGCGACTACACGCAGCCATAGCCAGACCTGCCCATTCACCATACTCAGGCTTTCCTCGCCTCGCGGCGACAACGTGCCTATCATGTTGAGCGGCAGATATAGGTCCGGAGTTTCGGCTACGACATTCGGCCCGCGGAACTCGCGGGATACCACGCCGACGACTGTGAAAGGCCTGCCGTTCAGCGTTATCGCGCTGTTCACCGCCGCCGGATCGGAACCGAAATAGCGGACCCAGAACCCGTGGCTGATCATCACAACGGGATGCTCGCCAGGCGCGAGATCTTCCTCCCTCGAGAAACTCCTTCCCAGGAGCGGCGCAACTCCGAGTACGTCGAAGAAGTTGTATGAGACCGACCAGGCGTCCGCCTGCACCACCTCGTCATCCATTCCAACGGCGACAGTCGCGGTGCCGTCATCGTACGCCATTACATCGCTGAAGACGTCGTTGTTGTCGCGATAGAACACGTAGTCGGGGTAGCTGAAGTAATCGATCGGGTCGCCCTCGGCGGAGACCGTCAACCCAACGAGGTCTTCGGGGTGTTGAATGGCCGGCGGTGCTTGGAGAAACAGTGAATTCATCAAAGTGAACATCGTGGTGTTCGCACCGATACCGACGCCAAGCACCAGGACCGCCACCAGAGTGAAGCCCGGGCTCCTGGCCATCCCCCGCAGTCCGTACCGGAGATCCTGGGCGATGGGCTGAATCGGGCCCGCAGCGCCGGTCGGCAAATCAGCGGACCTTATGATTGGGCTCTTGTCGCGTTGCATGCGCCACGCACCGGCAACACGCCACACCGCGATCAACAGCACCTCCCGCCAGAAGCGGCGCCGAGCATGGGTGTGACCCTTTTCCATCCAGACGCCGTACGCCTCCAACAGGTCCTCTTCGACCTCACCGTGCTTCATTGTGGGAATGAGTCGCCGCAGGAGCCAGACGGCGAGCTTCGGAGGGGCGGTCATCGAGACACTTCCATCTTCGCCCACATGTTGTTTCGGATTCTGTGAACTTCGGTGAGCTGCCCGAATCCCTCGTGAGTGAGACGGTAATGTCTCTTCCTCCTGCCACCGCGCACCGGGGTGGGCTCTCCCATCCATGACTCTACGAGGCCTTTTCTGGCGAGCCGGTCGAGCGCCGTGTATATGGCGCCGAGCGACACGGCGCGGCGAGCTTCCTGGTCGAGAGCCTGTTGGATCGTAGCTCCGGAGGCAGCGTCTCCGTTCATGCGAACCGCGAGCAACACCAACTCCTCGAACTCGCGCAGATTGGTCTCGCGCATCTTTTCTCCAGTTTTGGTTACATAAATGATTATTACTACGTAATTGATATAAATAGGTTTCGGTGGGTGGGTATTGTCAAGTGGATCTGTGACGTGCCACCCTTTGCTACCGGAGAGCAAGGGGAGCCTTTACGCAGACAGGGGCCTGCTACCTGGATTTTCCGTCACGCGGTTTGGAAGAGTCACAGACCCCGTATGAGCTCTCGAGACATCGGGGAGCTGCTGCACCACTGGCGTTCGTTCTCGTTGGAGATTTGGAGATGATGAGGCCCGGCCAAAAATGTTTCCTCGACGCGGCAGAAGCGACGGGAAACGGTTGATGCTGTCAGAGTCTCGACCCATGCGAGTGGTGAGCGGGGAGCGGAAAGGTCAGAGCGAGTGTTCGCCTGCAACTCCAACCGCGAACCGGAGGTGCGAGCGGTCGCGTCTCACTCCACGATTGGATCCTTGAAATGGATCGCTTTCAGCGCCTCATCCCCGTAGAGCTTTCTGACACAATCTGGGCACAAGCCGTGCGAGAACACGGTCGAAGTATGCTTGAGAATGTAGGTCTCCACGGTTTCCCAGTAGCCCTCGTCGTCCCTTATCTTCTTGCAGGAAGAACAGATCGGCAACATGTCACGGAGTGTCCTGATCTCCGAGAGTGCGGCTTCCAGCTCCTCTATCTTTGCCTGCTTCTCGGCCTGCACCCGTTTCAACCGCACGTTCAACACGTTGAGGGTGACCGCAACTACGCTCACGAGGACGATCACTCCGGATAACAGGCCGATCGTTCGCCACAGGCCGGTGATGTCCTGAACCGGGTTGGGATCGTAGAGGAAGCGTTCTATTGCCACTCCGTTCTCGATGATCCCCAAGCTTCGGTACTCGTCCGCAATGCGTTCCCACCGTCCGGGATTCATGTGTCCGATCTCAATCAGCTCCGGACGTATCAGGTCGACGGTGCTAGCTGCCTCGAACTCGAGCAGAGACCTCTCCTGCCCGGGAGTGTATTCCGCCAAGATCAGATCGATGATCTCTTCGGGATTCTCCAGCGCATACTCCCAGCCACGCAAGCTCGCTTCCCTGAAGGCTTTCACGCGTTCGGGGTGCTCCCGCACTTCACTCTCCAGCGTGATGAGCGTGTTGCCGTAGAAGTCGATACCGTAGGTCTGCGGATACATTATCGAATAAGGGACGCCCAGCTGCTCGAACACATACGGCTGCAATGTCAGCATGGCCGTCGTGGCCGGCACTTCGCCGGAGACGATACCCGCATAGCCCTCGTCGTAGGGAACGAAGTCAATGCGGCTCGGATCGACGCCCTCATTGCGAAGCATCGCCTCGAGAATGGTGGTGCGCCTATCGTAGATGGCTACCTTGCGCCCCACCAGGTCCTCGGGAGAGCGAATGCCGGCTTCCTGTCGCGACACGATGACGAAGGGGGAGTGCTGAAAGATCACCGCGAGAGCGACCACCGGCGTCCCATTGGCCCTTTGAACGATGGCGTCGGTGGTGCCGACCGCGTACTGAGCTCTGCCGGAGACGAGCTCGTCGTACACGCTCATCCCGTAGTGGAGCTCGCGCACCTCCACGTCGAGGCCTGCCGCGCGGTAGTAGCCCAACTCCTTCGCAGCCACGAAACCCGCGAACTGGAACTCGTATTCCCATCGCAGCTGGAGCGTCACTTCTTCCAGATCGTCCTGCTGGGCGGCAAGCAGTCCCGGACTCAGACACAAAGCCATCAGCCCGAAAAGAACCAGCCTACTCAAGGGCGGCCTTGAACGGCTGCGGGGAGGTTTGTTGTCGTGAACAGTCATTGCGGTGTAACTGAAGAGATAACAATCCGCCGTAGAGGTCAATGCAGAAGACGTTTCGGTTTAGATAGGTTCAGTACCTCTCCGCGCATTTTCAGCTCACCCTCCAGAGAGCAATTTTCACCAGCGTTATTTCGCAGACTAAGTGAAGTGCGACGATGTCCCAGGTACATCCGGCTCGTGCCGCGAAGGCTGAGACACGTGCGCTGTATTGGTTCAGTGTGTGGACTGTCCACTACAGCTGGATCAGCTTCACCGAGTTGACATGCGGCAACCGTTCGAGCTCCGCCAACGCATCCGATGGAGGAACGTTGTCCAGGTGGCAGATGCAAAGAGCCCTACCCCCTTCTTGAACTCTTCCGACGTGCATATTGCCGATGTTGATTCCCTTCGTGCCCATCAGAGTTCCGAGGTTTCCGACGACACCGGGTTTGTCAATGTTGTCGATCAGAAGGATGTTGCCCTCGGGCACCGACTCCACCAAGTAGTCGTTGATCTTCACCAGTCGCGGCTCGCTCTTGCCGAAGATGGTGCCGGCCACCGTGTGGGGCGGGTGGTCCGCATTCTCGGCCTTCAGAATTATCAGGCTGGCGAAGTCTGCTTCCTCACTGCTCTTGGTTTCTCGGACCTTGACACCTCTTTCCTTGGCAATACAAGGTGCATTCACCACGTTGACGTTCTTGTCCCCCATGTGCGAAGAGAGCAATCCTGCCAACAAGGCAGACGTGACTGGCGCAATGTCGTGCTTGTTGATCTCGCCCTGATACTCGACAACGAGTTCTTTTAGAGGGAAGGAACAAGTCTGGGCGAAGAACCCCCCCATCTTCCTTCCCAGATCGATATAGGGGCCGAGTGCCTCTAGGACCTTCGCGTCGACCGAAGGCACGTTCATAGCGTTCTCTATGGTGCCATTTGACAGATATGCGACTATCTGGCGAGCCACCGCGATGGCGACGTTCTCCTGTGCCTCCCTCGTCGAGGCACCGAGGTGCGGCGTGCAAACGACATTGTCGGCATTCAACAGTGGATTGTCCGGCGGAGGAGGTTCAGTCGAATACACGTCCACACCGGCCATGCGGACCTTGCCGTCACTACAGGCCTCAGCGAGGGCGGCTTCATCCACGATGCCACCGCGCGCGCAGTTAATCAGGACTACGCCATCCTTCATTTTGCTGATGGAGTCAGCGTCGATGAGATTTGCGGTGGCCTTGGTTTTGGGCACGTGAATGGTAATGATGTCCGCCTCGGCATAAAGCTCATCCAACGACACCAGCTTGACGCCTCGCTTTTCGGCGGCGTCCGGAGAAATGAAGGGATCGTAGGCAATCACATTCATTTTCAAACCCGCGGCCCTCGCGGCCACGATGCTTCCTATGCTCCCCAATCCGATGACGCCGATGGTTTTCCGAAATACCTCCATTCCGGTGAAACGCTTCTTCTCCCATTTCTTGTTCTTGGTAGAGACAGCCGCCTCGGGGATGTTCCTGCAAACAGCGAACATGAGAGCGATGGTGTGCTCTGCCGCCGCCATGGAGTTGCCGCCCGGAGTATTCATCACGACGATGCCGCGTCTCGTGGCTGCATCAATATCTATGTTGTCGACGCCGACGCCTGCCCTACCTATCACCTTGAGCTTGCCGGCAGCGGAGATGACATCTTCCGTCACTTGCGTCGAGCTCCTCACCACGAGGCCGTCATAATCTCCGATTATGCTCTCGAGCTCGTCGGATGAAAGCCCTGTGTTCACATCAACATCAATACCCGGGGCCGTACTCAACACCTCCACTCCGGCGGGGGAAAGCGCATCACTTACCAATACCTTCACTATCTACCTCCTCATAATAGGGTCAGCACCGGCGCACCGGCCGGAGCCGTGACTTGTCGCTTGAAATGACAGAAGCGGTTCAGACTCTCCGAACCGCGCGCTCTCGGCTTATCATCCATGCCTGCGCTCGAACTCCTGCATGAAATCCACGAGTGCTTGCACGCCTTCTTCCGGGAACGCGTTGTAGATGCTTGCCCTGAGGCCACCCACACTCCTGTGCCCCTTGAGTTGAGCAAGTCTGCTCTCTGACGCTCCTCTTACGAACTCTGGCTCCAAATCACTATCAGCCATTCGGAAGGTGACATTCATGAGCGACCGCGAATCCTTGTCGGCGACCCCCCGGTAGAAATCGCTGCGGTCTATGGCATCATAGAGAGCCGCCGCCTTTCGCCGGTTGCGCTTCTCCATTGCTTCGAGTCCCCCGGCCGCTCGAACCCATTTGAGCACTTCGCCGAGCACGTAGATGGCAAAGACTGGCGGCGTGTTATAGAGAGACTTCTTGGATACATGTGTACTGTAGTTCAGGTATACCGGCAGGTCGTCCGAGCAGTGTTCCAGGAGATCGTTTCGCAGAATCACCAGGGTGACGCCGGCAGGGCCGAGGTTCTTCTGTGCTCCGGCGTAGATCAAGGCGTATTTGCTAACATCGATCTTCTTATGCAGAAGGTCGGAGGAAGCATCGCATACCAGGGGAACGTCGCCGAGATCGGGCTCGAATGCATATTGTGTTCCGGCGATCGTGTTATTGCTGGTGAAGTGCGCATACGATGGTGTCGCGGACAACGAGATTTCCTGCGGGATATATGTGTAGTCTTTGTCCTTCGAACTGGAAGCAGTATGGACGTCGCCGAACTTGCCCGCCTCTTTGAATGCCTTTTCGGCCCAGGGCCCGGTAATCAGAAAATTCGCTTCCGTTCCTGCTTGAAGGAAGTTCATGGGGACCATTGAAAACTGTGTAGTGGCCCCACCACCCATGAAGATGATGCTATAGTCGGCTGGGATCTCCAGGAGTTCTCTCAGGTTCGTTTCGGCTGTTGAAATCACCCCCTCGAATTCTGCGCTGCGGTGACTGCATTCCATAATGCCGATGCCGCTTCCGTCGTAGTTGATAACGGCTTCGCTCGTTCTCTCCAATACATCATCGGGTAGAACAGCCGGTCCGGGGCCGAAATTGTATACACGTTCCTTCATTCCACTACTCGTCCTCTCCGAATGATATCTCACTCTTTGTGTACCTATTTTGTGTACCTGTACTCAGTCGCGAAATCTGTGGACAAAAAGTCCCGATCGGAGCTTGGGCTCGAACCAGGTTGACTTGGGAGGCATCAGCAAGCCCTCATCCGCGACCTGCAGCAATTGATCGATGGACACGGGGTGCAGCGAAAATGCAGCCGCTGCCGCGTCGGATTCGACGAGCCGTTCGAGTTCGCTCGTGCCGCGAACGCCACCGACAAACTGGACGTTCTCGTCAGTTCGAGGATCACCGATGCCGAATATGGGGCCGAGCACTTCGTTCTGGAGAATGCTCACATCGAGCGATCCCACCGGGTCGCCCGGTACGCTCGCATTCGATTTAGGGGACAGTCCATACCAGCTGCCGTCCATGTACATCGAGAAGCTGTTGGCGCCGTCCGGTTCTGGGGAGGCGTTGTGCTCAATGTCAAATGCGCCCTCGATACGCGACAATATGGATCTAGTATCAGCCGGAAGTGATTTGACGACGCGGTTGTAGGGCAGAATCTGGAGTTCATCATGAGGGAACAGGACCGACAGGAAGTAGTTGCAGCGATGATCCCGAGTGTATGCCGGATCCGATTCTCTGATCTCTTCCCTGCAGACACTGGCGCTCATGGCGCGATGGTGACCGTCGGCCACGTACGATGCGGGCACTTGCTTGAACGCGGCGGCGATATCGGCGCTATTATCGGCTTTCCATACCGTGTGGCGCACACCGTCGCCAGCGGTGAAGTCGTACAACGGCTCCTTCTCGGTCTCGATGTCGAGGAGTTCCGTAATCCCAGCGGATTGCCGGTACGTCAAAAAGACGGGCCCGGACTGGCTCCCGAGAGTCACCATGTGCCGCACGCGGTCGTCCACCTTGTCGGGCCTGGTCTTCTCGTGGACCTTGATGCGGCCCTCCGCATAGTCATCGACTGCCGAGCAACCGACCACACCGGTCTGAGCGTGACCATCGCTTGCCACACGATATATGTAGAAAACCTCGTCCTGGTCCTCGAACAAGAAGCCACGCTCGAGGGCAGCGATCAGGTTCTTTCGAGCTCGAGCGTATACCGCGTTCGAATGTGGATCGACATCATCGCCGAACTCCAACTCGCTGCGGATGATCCTGAGAAAGCTATGCGGGTTGTTTTCGGCCAAGGCGCGAGCCTCCTGCTTGTTCAACACATCGTATGGAGGACAAGCAACCTCTCCTGCCAGGTTGGGTGCCGGTCGAATGCATTTGAACGGTATTACCGTGAGCATCTGATTCCTTGCGTTGTGAGATTCAAGAGGCCGATGATTGCTCAACGCCATCCAGCGCGAATTCACTGACCGAGATGAGCGGTTGTTTGAAAATGCGACGATGTTGTGCTGACCCTGGGTCAATTGTGTGTTGACTCAGGCCCTAGCGATGATTGATTCGATTAAGCTGCCAAGTAATAGTTTCCGGCATTGGGCCTCAGTGCCGGGGAGATGGGCCCTTACCTAAATGGCAGATTTGACCAGTGGCTTGATAAAACTGCGGAGCACGCTGACGTACAGCTCCTCTGCGCTGTACCGTATTGATTCAACCGGTTCGCCGCGTCCACCCGAACGCGGCCATTTGACTCCATCCCGACCTTCGCCACCACATCATTTGACATCTGACATCCCACGGGGATGACTCGATACCGTCCCGGCCAAAACCTTTCGCCGTGGTTGTTATATAGCGGTGCTGCGTAGTTTTCGCTACCGGTGTCGTCGTTTTCCTGTTCGGTACCTTCAACTCGAAGTGGCGCCGCGCGAAGCCTGCGCTCGTAGGCTCGGTTGGCGCAGTTTACGCCGATCGGATGGTGTCAGACCTCGGGATTTCACTTTTGAGTCCGACAGACTGTGACGTCGAGTCAAGTTCGGCGATCTGAGAATCCGCCATTGTCGGGAGCACTCCGCGCGGCCTGCCAACATGCGGCACAACGTCCTGGTCGGACAGACTCACGTCTCCTTTCGGCTCAACGAATTTGTTCCGCGGCACAGAATAATAGAGGCGGCCGTACTCTTCCTGAGGTCGCTCTCGCACGAACGCATCCGCTTCGGTCAGGGCGGTGAGTCAGGTTTCCTTGGCCTTCACCAGATCGAAATCCTCGGTCAAGTTGCGGCGCGCGAACGCCGCCGCCACTCTCTCTTCGGATTCGTGGAAGAAGTCGAGATCGTCGCTGTAGCGCGTGGAATTGGGAGCGAAGTGCATCGCGGCACGGGCATGGCGGGTTGCGCCCGCCTCGCCACTGGCAGTTTGGCGTAACGGATTACTACCGCCTTACCGACCTACCACCCTCCGCAGCCTTTCGTTCTCACGAAACCTCCGCCCCGCTTTCGCGCATGGCTCGCCGTCGAGCAGCACGACGTCGGCTGTGAAGTCGTAGGCGCCGCAAAGCAGCGCACTGCCCACCCCGTACGCATCCACCGGTGCTTCGAGTTCCTCGAAGGCCGCGATCTTCTCGGGGTCAAAGCCCCCCGAAACGATGATCTTCACGTGCTGGTAGCCGTTCTCGTCCAGCGCCTCCCGCATCAAGAACACCAGCTCCGGCACCACGCCGGTAGGCTTGAATTCTCCCATGCGAGGCAAGATAGACTTGTCCACCATGTTCTCCGCAGTGTCAAGTCGCACGCCCCAGAGCCGGTCGCCCAGGGCCCGCGCGCATTCGAGCGCGGTAGCGATGTTGTCGTTGTCGAAGTCCGTCAGCGCCACGAGGTTCACGTCAGGGTAGGTTTCGCCGAAGATGCGCACCGCCTCTACCGTGTTGCCTCCGACCGCGGCTATCAACGCATGAGGAACCGTGCCCGCGGCTCTCGCCCCCCACCATTCGCCCTGTGCTTCGGTCGAGACTCCGTGCGCACCGCCAATGTGGGCCGCATATCCGTCGCCGCCCTGCACCGCCCAGTGGTCGAACCGGGCCGGGAAGTAGAGCACGCGCTTTCCGTTGGCGGCGTCCACGACGTTCCGCACATTCGTGGCCACCCGGGTGCGCCGCGCGAGGATGCCGAGGTAGATGGTCTCCAGATGCGCGAAGAGACTGGTGTCGCCGGTGATGTGCAGGACGGTCTCCAGCGGCTTGACCGCGTCGCCGTCGTGCAGCGCATCAATATCCAACTCCTCGAATCCGCTCTCCCACAGTGAGTCCAGCTCTTCTGAGATCTCCACGCGTGCGCTCACCGCCTCTAGGTATGCCTTCTTGTCGGTGAGAAAGACCTCTCGGGCTTCACGCTTCTTCTCGAGCAGGCGGTCGAACAGCTTGTACGCCTTGTCGTAGTTGCTATAGCGGCCTGAAGCAACCCTCAGCACGGCGATCGCCTCGTCGATGCCGCACAAAACTCCATGGCCCTTCTGGAACACCTGCATCGTGATGCGCGGGTGCAGGTCGTGTGTCTCGAGCGCCACCTTTTCACGCCAGAAATAGATGTCGCTCCGGTACCCGCGTCGCATCTCCTGGATGGGGAGATCGAACACGTGGGTTGGCAGACGTTCTTTCATTGGACAGACTCCCGGCTTCCACCGGGTATTGGCGGTGTCAATGGATTCACGTAAACTCTTGCGGGCGTTCGCCCTCTCGAGTGCCGGAATCTAATCTACCGCTTCAGCCTTGGCGGATCGGTGCTGTCCACCATTTGCAGCCCCATCGTCTCCCACTCGGCGAAGCGATCGACCGCCATGGCGTGAAAATCGATCTCCGGGTGAACTACCGGCGACATGCAGTCACGCAGCACAAAGACCCTACTCAACTTCCCGGCGTCGCCTCCTACCAGGGAGACCAGGTCGGCTACGGTCTCCAGCACGCAATGCGTTTCGGCCTCGCCCGCCACGAACACATATTCGTAGCGCTCCAGGAGATCCAGGAAACGGCTGCTCATGTCGCCCTGGCCGCTTTCCAACTCAACCTCGGGCCGCACCACGGAGAAGTGCTCCGTCTCGGGGATATCGCCTTTCCGCAACAGAGAGGGCTGGCAATCGCGCGCGATGGAGTGCCAGAAAACAGCCGACCACAGCTCTGGATCGAGCGTGCTGCCCATACCACCAATCGGAACGTGGTACGGCCAGATCAATAGATCCTTCTTTGCCGACTGCTTGAGCTTGCGCACGTATAAACGGGACCACTCGGGATCCCTCAGCGGCCGCCATTTTCCCGACTCGAGAGCGGCTTCGGTGATCACCGTCATCGGGTCGGGATGCCGTCCGTCCGCGTCGGCCCACCACGCCGGATGGAAAATCTGATACGGCAGGTGCGAGTCCAGCGAGCATGCTATATGGCTGATCGATTCGGCGTGGCCGTACAGGAACTTCAGCAGGCGGCGAATATCGTCCTCCGCCCCCGGCACGTAAAGCGAGCCGGCCCGGTGACAGAAATCGATCTGCATATCGATCAGCAGCAGCAGGACCTGCTGTTCATCGTTTGCCGCCGCGGACAGCCCGGCGCTCTCCCCGTCGGCGGCGATCGCCTGTGCGTCGGGATAAAACAGGGCGCCCACGCGGGCGGGATCGTAGAAGCTTGGGGTGTTTCTCAAGGTACCTCCGGTCTTCGTGTTCCCTTACCGCAATACCGGCCCCGCTAAGATGCGGGGCGCGGCCGGGACGCGCCAGGGGAAGTGGTTCGTTTTCTCCCCTCGGGAAATGCACTATTAAGGCTGCGAGCACATATTGTGGTTTGCGGTCGAGGTCCGATGGAAAGCCGGGACATACGACGGTACCTGCATTGGATTCCGGTACTCCGCTCACCCAACCGGCCAAGGAACGAAAGGACTCGTGTATGGTGCAGGGAAAGCAGTTTCTGGAGGCAGTACGCCGTGGAGATGCAGACGCGGTCCGCGAATACCTGCGGTTACCGGATGCCGATCTCGAATGTCGAGGGGAATATGGCGAGACCGCCTTGATGCTGGCCGCGCAATCGGTCCTCCGAGAACACTTCAACTGCCAGTTCGGCTTTCCGACCGCATTTAGGGCAGTGGATCTTCATCTGGACACCGTTGAGGTTTCAGTCGCAAAGCACTAACTAGAACTCATTGCCCACTGCTCGTAGTGTCGAGGTATTGGGGCCAACGCCTCGCTGCGAACACTCACTCATTTTATTTGTATAACAAGAAA
>CAZOJI010000077.1:0-12814 GCA_964580055.1 uncultured Gemmatimonadaceae bacterium
CCCTTTGACGTGGAGATGACTGTCACGGGTCGATCCCCGCGTGTGCGGGGGAGACTCCGTTTTTCTGAAAATGGGGATTGGCTTATAGGGTCGATCCCCGCGTGTGCGGGGGAGACTGTACTATGGCCAGGAATGATATGTACCCGGCGGGTCGATCCCCGCGTGTGCGGGGGAGACCCCACCAATAACCAGCGCCGGCGTCACGCGGCAGGTCGATCCCCGCGTGTGCGGGGGAGACGTCGCTCGGGGCGTCGCCGGAGTTTCCCACGAGGGTCGATCCCCGCGTGTGCGGGGGAGACTGAAAGATGACTGACAAAGAGATGGTAGAGCGGGGTCGATCCCCGCGTGTGCGGGGGAGACCTGGTCGCGCGGGTAAGTCCGTCGTACCTATCGGGTCGATCCCCGCGTGTGCGGGGGAGACGTCGTAGCTCTTGACTAGCGCGGTACCACTCCAGGTCGATCCCCGCGTGTGCGGGGGAGACGAGGCGGTCAGGAAAATACGTGTGTCCATAGCGGGTCGATCCCCGCGTGTGCGGGGGAGACAGTCCAGACGGAGACGCCGGACGTGGGGCCGGAGGTCGATCCCCGCGTGTGCGGGGGAGACTGATCACATGCCGGTACCGCAAGTGACGAAACAGGTCGATCCCCGCGTGTGCGGGGGAGACACGAGTTTCTCAAGTTCGACGCAATGATCGAAGGGTCGATCCCCGCGTGTGCGGGGGAGACCCCACTCCCCGCAATGGCGGGTTTTGAAACTCGGGTCGATCCCCGCGTGTGCGGGGGAGACCGGGAAGGCCCGACGAACGCCCGTACGACCATGGGTCGATCCCCGCGTGTGCGGGGGAGACGCCTTGTTCCAGTCCGAGTCTGATGCATTCCAGGGTCGATCCCCGCGTGTGCGGGGGAGACCGGGCCTCGATAAAATCCCCTCACTGCAGGGGGGGTCGATCCCCGCGTGTGCGGGGGAGACACCTGTTTCAACACAGCTTCGCGATGAACAGCGGGTCGATCCCCGCGTGTGCGGGGGAGACATGGCCAGCAGATAGTCGAAAGCCTGGACAAGGGGTCGATCCCCGCGTGTGCGGGGGAGACGGAAATCGTGTCGGCCAGAGCAGCTCGCCTTCGGGTCGATCCCCGCGTGTGCGGGGGAGACTCCCTTCCGGGCTCGACCACCGACCACGCTTGCGGTCGATCCCCGCGTGTGCGGGGGAGACGCTTGTCCACGTAACTCGCGAACAGCCACCGCGGGTCGATCCCCGCGTGTGCGGGGGAGACCCGCACCATAGGACCATCACGGTGGTTCGCCCAGGTCGATCCCCGCGTGTGCGGGGGAGACGAGCACGACCATATACATGCCGAGCATCCGGAGGGTCGATCCCCGCGTGTGCGGGGGAGACTCTATTGCATTGTGCAAATTAGAGACGGGCGTTGCGTCCGGTGACCAAGCAGACGCCGAATCCGCATTCAAGTTAATCGATTGTCAAATAGCATGTTACGAGTCAAGCAGTGCTTCTGTTCTCTTCTTGAGGTGATTGGACGCGGTGAGTGTTGACTGCACCGGCGAAATGCAATACTGGATGAATCGTGAGACTGTGCCTTGCTTCGTCATATCTGTATTTAAACTGGTGGGCCTTTCATCTCCCTATAAAGAACCGGTTTGCTAGTATCTGTCAGCGCTGAGGATCGGTCTCGTGCTGTGTATCAGGTGTTGGCGGCCACTTCGTGCAACGATCCAGGAGATCCAACGTGACTTGGCGGTGTCCCAAGGTTTTCGCCACTCCATGAAGTGTGCGATGGCAAGTCGGGCACAAAGTCACGAGGTCCTGCATTAGCGTCGTTCGTTTCCCGTCGGCAAGTGGGTCAACATGGTGAACTTCCAATACCGTCGCGTCCAAATCAACGATGTCTCCACTCTCTTCGACGATCTTAGGTGCGGAAAAGCCACAAGCCTGACACTCAAAGTGGTCGAATTCAAGGCGGCAGCGCGTGATCATTGACTCACGTATGCGCCGCTTGACTTCGAGCGCCGCCTCATCTCCTTCGACGGCCGCGCGAACACTCCAATCATCCAATGAAGCAGTGTCATCAATGGAACCCGGGTGCGGGAGCGTTGCGAGAAGTGCATTCATGTGATCCTCTGGGCTAGCATACCGCCCTTTCATCTCATTCCAAATCTTCGCCGCATCCTCCATCTTGAGACCTGCCAGGATCACGTAACGGCTGTGCAGCTGATACAATGTCAGTGCAGCATCTGGCCTATCACTTTTCATTGTTGTGGGTCTCCTCTAGGCACATTCACCTCGATTGTTGAGGAACTCAGCCGCTGTCGGTCGACTCAATCATTGGTGGATCCTGAATTGTCCAAAGCACTGTCCAGCCTTCGCGCAAGGAAGATCCCATCCACTTCCTGAAGCTCCTTCGGCGCAATGCCAAGCATTGTTACACCCTGGCCACCAGCGAGTTGTTGGTCGCGCCATGTCATCACGATGCCGCCTTTGGGGCGTTCGACGAACCAGCCATTGAGAACGTTCCAAACTCGCTCCCGAACTGCTCTCGTCATTCGGGGAGCAGTGTAGACGCCCGGCGCGATTTCCAGCATGCACGACGCAAGAAACCCTCGGAACCGGGGCGCCACATCAACGGTCACTATCACCGTCATCGGCATCGAACAGGTCCTTGATGCGGTCTATCATCGACGGAATCAACTTCTCGCTTCGGAAGGTCGTGCCGGCGAGCTTCCGAACCACACGTTCCACGTTCTGGTTTCCCTTTTTCGCTATTTCCCGCACAGCCCCAAACGCAATCGGCAGCGTGAACGTGTCCCGGTACAGGTCGGCGATATCCAGGCAGAAGGCATTGCTGGAATCCTCATGTATGAATCCAAGCTGAGGTAATGCGCCAACTACGGCTACCGCCACCAAGGAAGCTGCTTCAACGGCTGTTGCTGCGTGGTTGATTGCCTGGTTAGCAAGGTCCGCGGCCTCTGGATTGCTGCGATCGTATCGCCTACCTTGCCACTCGATCCCATATGACTCTGCGAGCCGGCGGTAACTCTCCTTCATCCGTGCGCCCTCGATTCCACGAAGGACGCTGATCTCGGAGTGGGGCAGGATCTCGCCCAGTCGCCATGCATACATCCTCCGCGCCACATCCGTGCGCGAACCGTGCTCATCCGACCAAAGGGACACTTGCCGCCGCGCCAGTGCAGAAGCATCCGGACCAAACGGCATGCTTGCATAGAGCCGCACACCGTCGTCTCCAACTGCTACGAGCCCGGTTCCGTGGCGCGCCAGTAGTCGTAGTGAATCGTGACTGATGTTGGTGCCGGGACCCAGCAGTAGACAAGACAGCATTTGAAAAGGGATCGCATAATCCCCAGCGGGCAGTTCGTTTCCTCCCGTTGTGGCGAACCGTAGCGTGCCGTCTTCGACGTAAAGCTTCCCGCGGCTCAGCCATAACAATCCATGCCGATCGACGTGCGGGATCCTCGCAGTCTCGAGGCCAAGTCGACCCTTCAGCACTATCCGTTCTTGACCGGGCGTAACAACAGCATTCCATACCCGAACGCTCGATGCCGCCCGACCCCGCGGCGAAGCAGGGCGGCAAACTTGTCGCTGTCCGAGACCTTGAACAAACCACACATCGTCACATCAGGGCGCTGGCCCACGACGCTCTTCCGAGAGTTGCCGTGAGATCGGCGCACCAGACGTTCTAGCTTGAACGAATCAACACCGCCGCGCAGCAGCCTTGCGCCGCCATGGCGGTTTATCTGACTCTCAAACCAGTCGCGGTACACGATTTCACGCTCGACCGTTTCATCGGCCTTAGCACGGGAGCAACGCGCAAGGAATGCGTCGACCTCGGCGCCCTTTCGGCGCTGCGGGCTATCGCTTGCAGCCCGAACGACAGGGCACACTCGCACTCGGAACCCTAACTTGGTCTCACGTAGCCAGTGCGAAGGCATCTGTTTCTGATCGAACCGGGCCCAATCGCAGCCGGCGTGCACGTTCGGTTCGGCGAACGAGTCAGCAAAACGGCGATGCTCGTGTGCGGTAAAGTCGGTGTAAGCAAGAATTTCGGTGAATCGACCGAGGGCCCCAACGACAGCAAACGGGCTTGGCGCGTTATCGCCGAACAACTCTCCCAGAAAACAGTGCACCAGATAGCCGGTATCGGTTTGTCTGAGTGGCAGTTGCCGGCGACGCCCAAGTTCCATGAGGCCGGGGGTGGAGAGCAGCATCCTCAGCATGTATAGCCGCGAGGGTGGTTCACTCATCAGGCACCTCCGGGTGGTGAAATGAGCCCATGGCGC
Organism: uncultured Gemmatimonadaceae bacterium; assembly: GCA_964580055.1. Lineage (GTDB taxonomy): Bacteria > Gemmatimonadota > Gemmatimonadetes > Gemmatimonadales > GWC2-71-9 > JBDGYW01. Next base: position 4,313 of record CAZOJI010000077.1, read on the forward strand.
ACCTGTCGTTCTCCAGTGTGGATCTGATTCGCCCAGTCGCGCTCGTCGGTCACGCTAATCAGACGGCTATCGGCAACCGGCCGTTCTTCCGCAGGCCACCACGCTTGAAGCAAGCTGTCAGCATCGTCTACTCGCGCACTCGGCAATCGGGGCTCGTTCTCCACAGCTGAGAACAGCGTTTCTGTTCTAGTACGGCGAATGAACAGGTTCCCGGAAGGAATGCAGCACTTTCGACCAATGAAGAGAGGGCGACTCGGCTCTTTCAGGGCTTGTTCAATGTCGTCAAGCGTGGGATCGGCGTCAGCCGGTACCAAGGTCAAAGCAACTGTGTAGACGCTGTCAGCGAGATAGTGGCGGTATCGAATGTGTGTTCCTTCTTTCGCGGAACCACCAGCTCGGTCTTCGCGGACGCCTCGAGTCGTCCATCCGGCATCGACCAGAAAGGTCTGACCCAGGTCGGCGGTCTGATAGTCGACGAGGCGCTTCCCAAAACGATCGCACCGCATTGCGCACTGGAGGCGCGATTGCAGTTCTTCGGTGCGCGCCGCGTCCCGGTGTTCATAGCCGAGTGCGTTCGCCAGCATCCCCACAAGCAGCGAGTGTGAAGGGTGATCCTGCGTGACACCGTGATTGTCCACTATGGGGCCACCGAAGCTCACGAACGGTGCGTCGAGACGTAGCAGCAAGACGTCCAACATCATTCAATCCCTGATCTGGTGTGCGGCCCAGTCGCCGAGTTCACCGAGCGATACAGCATCGCCCGCCTCGACCGCCTGGCTGAATTCCTGTGCGGGCCCGATCCCTGCTACCTTCCTGCCCGATGTGGCACCGTACATCCTGTCCAGCTCGGCCACATGTGTCTGGAGCGCACTGTAGGTATTGGCGACGAGATCAGGCTCCTCGGCAATGGGCTTCAGGAATGCGTTAGCCAATGTCCGAGGCTGTGCGTTGCCTGTTTCTGCGAGCACGAGGTGCGCCCATGCATACGGCGCGGTCGAACCAAGCTTCGCCCCCGGAGAAACCGTGGCCACCAGGTGCACGAAGCTCGCAACCACTCGTGCCGCGAGATCGCGATCGACGTCGAGCCAAGCGGATGCTTCGCAGCCTTCCAGGTTGCTCACAAGCAACGGAACGTCCACGACAGTGTAACCGTAGAATAGGCCGCTGGTCAGCTCGGTGCTGCCGATGTGACCGCTCCCCAGCTGTTCGTCCTCCCCGCTTTGAAGGAGGTCGTCAACGGCCGAGAAGTAGTCGCTTTCGGCGGCTTCCGCGTGCACCGTAAAGGCATGTGCTACATGAACCGCTGCATCGCCTCTAGCAAGTATGTCGCTCGTCACCATTCGGCCGAACAATGCCGCGTCGAGCCCGGATGCATGCTTGAGAGCCTCGAGATTCTTCTTCGCACCCTTTTGGAACCTGGCTTTGACCGCAGTCTTGATGTCGTTCAGCGCGGGCTTCTGCTCACAGATCGCCCTTGCTTCGGCGAGCAAGAATTCGATCTCCGGTCTTCCGAGGACTGTGATTTGCCCGGTTTGAAGCCCCTTCGCTCCCGCGGAGTCTTGGCCGTTTTGCGCATTCTTTGCTTTGGCGCTTTGGCCCAGCACCGCCGCCATAATCTCTTCCGTGACAGAACGAGCAAGGTCGCTGTCGACGCCTTCACTTTCCAACGGCGTCGCTATGAAACGCTGGAACGTGTGTCTGGAACGGACCGACCCTTCAACACCGAGGTTCGCCAGGGAGTGTTCTCCGTCAAACGTACGCCAGTGTCTCTTGAGACACTGTGAGGAGATGCGCGTGCGACTGACACCGCCGAAGGGTATGCGCTTTGCGAACCCCGCGTCGTCACGGTTGAGAAGGGTCGAACTGTACGACGTGAGAAAGTGTAGTTGCAGAAAGCGTGGTGGCATGAGTGTTATCCTTTCATTCGGGTTTCATGCTGCCGTAGTAGTCACGCGCAATGCGCCTGCGGACGGCTTCACTGTGACTTCGGCCGTCACTGAGAACGAGCTGCGCGATGTCGGCGCAGTCCACATGCTCAGCCTTCGCGGCCAGGTAGCCGGCAGCCGTCCTCACGTTGTCGAAAAGCGTCTTGTCATGTGCGCGAAGGAGTCGTACGAAGCGGAGTTCCGAGAACTTTCCCGCTGCGAGAGCGTGTCCTAACCGTCGTGCCGGCCGATGCAGCCCGGCCAACTGAGCCATGGCGTTCAAAATCGAAGCCCAGCGACGCTCTGCGTCGTCCAGCCGCTGTCCAGCTGAAGGCAGCATTCCCGAAGGCGTCAGATACAATGCTGCGACCTTCCAAAACGCAGGAGCCGACGGATCCTTCGGGTGCAGTCGGCGCAATTCGGCTACGTCGCCGGTCCCAAGTGCGCCGCCTATCGCGTAGGCAATCTGGTTGACGACTCTTTCGGTGTTGTGCTTCCAAGCGCTGTGGGTCTCGGCGGCGTCCGGTTCCAACGATGTGTCAGTGGCGTTCACTGGTTCCTACCTCCTCAGACTCGCGGGTGAACTCAGGGAAATGTTTGCGACGGCTCGCATAGAAGACACGTTCCGAGACCGCAATCGCCTTGTACCGGCGCGCCGCAGGTAATGGCACGCTCCCGATGGCTTCCTTGAGCTGCGTCAAGGCAAGGTCCAAAACGACTCTTTCCCAGCGGCGGTCTGCTTCAGTGTCGTCGAGTTCTGCGTCTTCCCATAGGCGCAGGAAAAAGACTCCGTCAACCTCAGCATCCCAAGCATCCAGCCAGCGGCGAATACGATCGTCTTTTTGATTCACGTTGTCGGGAGCGCCTTGCAGCAGCACGCGCAGCGCTGGAGAGAGAACAAAACGTCGCACGGTGGCCGAAGCTTCAATCCGCCTTCGCGAGAAGTTGGCGAGTTGATCCCGTTGATCCGGTTTCCCCAAACGCAATCGAATTCGCGCGGGTATTCGGAGCACACGCTGATGCAATCCTTCGGTCTTGCCCTGCCCGCGCGTCATTGCCGTCGCAACAAGAATCACCTCATCCGGGTCACCGGGTTGCAGCGTTGCTGCGACCGCCTGCTGATAGTCGCCGCCGAACAGCAGCTTGTGGACCAAATCGTAATTGAATCCAGAAGCGCCAACGGTGAGTGCGGCACCGTCCTCCCTCCGAATCGGCGTCCACGGGTCTCCTGTGTTTCCCTTCCCATCCCCCGCCTTGATACGAGCAACCAGCGTGGGGGCCATCACGGCCACGACGTGACCATCGTCTTCAACAAGCCGTACCCTGCGGCAGACCTCGATGAAGAAGGGATCACATCCTGTGACAGACATTGACTCCGTGCCATCCCAGGGTTCAAGCCACACAAGGGTTACGCCGCCGTTTGCACGGAAACCGTAGTCTCCGGCGAGAAGCCGCGACCGCTCCCCAACCAGAATACTAACGTCACGGCGGAAACGGTGGCCCCACGTGGTCCCCGTCGCGTAAGACACGTACGGGCGGTTACCGTACCCCGAATTCATGCGGGCGATTCCGAAGTTTCCCCTGCCGGAGTAGCCTTGCATGGTTTGCAGTGAGACTAATGCGTACAGCCAGAACTCCGGACACGCTCCTGAGATGCGCGCTGACTTCACGTCGTGATTCTTTGTGGTCACGAGGATATCGAGTAAATCGGGCCACGCGAAACGGTTGGTGAACCGGGTCAGTGAGCCATCAGGAACCGGCGGTTGCATGAATGCCGGCGCTGTCACGTCGGGCACACAAAGGCACCATGGTTCCCGCCGGTTCTCCGTCGCCGCAAGCACAATGCTTGTCCAACGTTCCTTGCTCTGAACCAGATCAGCGTTTCCAGCCTGGTGCAACCCGATCGCCCCTAGCTGCACCAAGAACGCATACCACGCATGAAACTGATGCCGCTGCAGTCCGGTGAAAGCCGCGATATCGTCGCCGGCCGCAAGCATAGCCATAACCTCCGGCAGGGTGGCGTATGTTTTCTTTCCATCGCTAAGCCGCACGCCAATCAACGGCTCTTCCAGCAGATTGTACTTGATATCAGTCATCGCTTGTCTGCTCCTCGCTGTCGTTTGCTCTTAGCTGCCGCAAGCCCAACCGATCGTAGATGTATGACCTCGCACCGTATCGAAAGCGAAGCTCTCCAGGGCCGATCTCGACATCCTGTGGGCTGGCTTCATCGTCAGCTCCGGAGACAAGGTGCGATGGTATCGTGAGGGTGTGACAACTCCTACCGAATGCAGTCGCAAACGGTCGATCGAACCGCGCGAGTCGGTCGCCTGCGCCGAGCCGTGTCTGAATCCTTCGCACCACTGAGTCGCTCACGAACAAGCAATCCGGCGAGCCAAACGGGGCGGCCCACTTCATCACGTTTAATGCGGCTAGCCCAACATGGGAACGGATGACACCCTGCACGTGCGCTTCGTGTGACGGCCAGGCGCCACCCAGTTCGGACGCGATTGACGAGAGGGCGTCCGGGTGTGTAACTCGCTCTACCAACTGCCGGTTGTGTTGGGGAATAGAAATGGTGCTTTGTCGTTCGAGCACGCGCCACGTCGCTTCGAGTATGCGAAGATCCTCGTAGACAGTGCCGAAACCATGCGCGCCGGATGCACTGCCGTCGCGCTTGATCAACGCGCCTAGGTCACGGTCCACAGGTACGAGCACCTCAACGACCGGTTTGACGAAGTCAGCTGGTCGATCGCGTTCGTGGCGATGCAGCCTGCCAACCCGCTGCAGCAACACGTCCAAGGGGCACAGGTCAGTTATCAAGTAGTCAGCGTCTAAGTCCAGGCTCTGTTGTACAGTCTGCGTGGTAACTACAACGCATCCGCCGCCGCGGGCGCTCTTCCCGAAACGTTCTTCGATTGCTTGGTCAAGCGCAGCTCGGTCTTCTTTGGAAAAGCGCGAGTGATGGGGGGCAGCTACACCCCCGCAACCGAACTGCAGGTCGCCATCGCCCACGTTCGACACAAGACGTTCGAGCGCTTCCTGCGTCCTGAGGCAATCGCGAACCGTATTTCGCAATACGATCACCCGTGCTCCCGAGCGAGCAGTCTCGAGCGCAGACCGCGCGATTGAGACGGAATCCGCGATCAATGGACCGATCTTCACGCCGACTTCTTTGTTGGTTCGATCGTGGCTGATTGCGTGCTTGCGCGGCCCGGCGCCAATGGGTGCGTGTGTGATCAGGGGGTACGGTACATCACATGCTTGTTCCAACGGTAGTGCACCCCGTGCCTGTCTTGGAGCTAGTAGACTTTCGCGCGCCCTTGACCCTAAAGTCGCCGACATCAGAAGTGCGTGCCCCCCCGCCTTCAAGTGGCGATCGAGCACCTCTTCGAGTATCCGAGTCATATACGCGTCGGATGCGTGTACCTCATCGACTACAAGCAGGTGACGCAACAATGAAGTTGCCCTGAGATGCGCGTGGGAGACGGCAATTGCTGAAAGCAACACTTGGTCGATTGTACCCACAACGATAGCGCCGGCAAGATATCGCTTCGGATGCTCCGCAGCCCAGCCGCGGTAGCGCCAGCGTTCCTGGTTGTTGTCATTCCACAAGACACCAAAGCCAGGGAGCGTTCGTTGTCCCTCAACATCGTCGACGCTCAGGTACCCGGGCACCGCCAAAGTGACCGGTGGTCGTGTGCCAATATTCGGAAACGCCCGCTCCACCGCCCTCACGACACGTTGGTGGATCTGGGTGGCTGCCGTCCGCGTCGGAAGCGCGAAGTAGAGACCATCAACAACTCCGGATTGAAACAGGACCAGAAACCGGGCAAGTGCCGCTTCCGTCTTGCCGGAGCCGGTCTCAGCCTCCAGTACGCTCACGCCTCCGAGTTGATCCACAGGAAGCCCCAACACCACCCGTTGATCCTCCCGAGGTTTGTACTCTGAGATTCGGTCGAAGTCCGCTGCCAAGTTGGTGACGGATTCGCGAACGGGGCCAACATCCAGGCCGATGTTAACCAGCGCTTGATGAGCGTTCTCCCGAGCCCACGCGATACGATCCCCGTCTCCTTCTTCGGTGAACGGAAACACTGTGGTATCCGAGCCGATCCAGTCGGCCAGGGTCAGTGAACCGTTGAAGGCATGTTGGAATGCCGGTTCAGAGGGCAGCGGTTCAGCGTCGGTCAGGAAGGCATCGGGAAACCAGGACCGAGCCTTGGCAACCATATTCGCTATGCCCGAGATGGGATCGAGCTGTTCTGTTGATTTCCATATGCTAGGACGGTGGCCTTGCCCCACTGCGATCGGCCGTCCGTGGTGCGCAACTGCTGCGATGAGTAATTGGTAGACCGTGTCTTCATCCGTCGCCCAACGCGTCATGTCGCTGATGTTAAGCGCCTCGCCCAACTGCTCGGCCTCGCGACAGCTGTAACCGAACATGGCGAGGACTTCGCCCACATGGCCAGCGGTGAACTGAGGCTTTTCGAGAGCCCTGTTCTGGAAGCCGATGTTGAACTTGCCCACGTCGTGCAACGCAGCGAACACGCACAAACGCGCGCGCTGTACCTCCGTCAAGTCTGCGAGCCCGCCGGTCCTGGCAAGACGATGACGAATGACCTTTTGGCCGAGTAGTGCTTCGAAACAGGCCGCCACGTCGGCGCAATGGTCTTCTAGCGGGTGCCACTGCAATACCAAGCCGCTTTCGTCCTGGTGCAGCTTTCCCCAGAAGGAGGTCGGCGTGCCTTTCATAAGCGCCTCTTGGCGAGCCAGTGAGCCCGACAGGCTATCGCGAACAAATGGCGTGCTCGCCTTTTTGCCATGAACGGCGGGATTTCACCATCTGCAACGACGGCAAGAAGCAGTTGTTTCCCTGCCGCGCTAGTGTGTGGTGTCGAACATAATCGCTGCGCCGCGCTTCGCCAGTACATTCTTGAAACATCAACATGTGAGATTGGCACATTTGCTGTGCGAAAACCTCCGCTGGCCCCATTCTCTTCTTGCGGGAGCCGGTGGCGTGCACCATGAGCGGAGTTTCTTGCTTCGCCGCTGTCACAAGGAACCTGCGCGACAACTCGCAAGAACGGTCCGTCCGGTCTGAAGCTGCCACCCACACGTTGGCGTCTATTACCAAAAACTTCAACTGGGTTCCAGTCGGTTGCGGTCCTCTTCCAGTATCTCCCTGGCCGTTGGGCCGGATGGGGCGTCCTTCATTGCCTCATCGGCTAGTTCAAACCAGGCAATGAGCTGTTCCACGGGTGTCTTTGTTGACGGCGGCTCAGGCGACGCTTCGACCCATTCCCTGTACAACTCGATCGTCACTTCCCGCACCGCTTGCCCTTCGAGGGCGGATTTTGCCTCCACACGCCGATACAACTCGTCAGGAATATCGATGGTGGTTTTCATGGTTTGAGGCTAACTGTATGACAATATTGCGGCAATCCTGTGCGCCCCGCATCTTCGAGTTGCACTAACTGAAGCGCGGAAGCCTTGCGCAAAACTGGTTCGTGTTCGAACTGTCGCCGCTCAGTTTGAGGCCGAGTCGCTGCACTTCTACCGCTTCGGCCGTATCAGCTCCTCGAAAGGCTCGTGGCCGTGCAGCTCGTAGAGATCCTCGTCGCGAAGGATAATGTCGGAGCAGGGGTACCCCTGGTCGAAGGCGTGCCACAGCTTCGCGACCGCCAGCTCGCGCTCGCCCAGCGCCGCCGCGATTCGAACCAGTCGATCGCCCGTCACCGATCGGGCTTCATCCGATCGGCCGAGTGCCGGCAGCGCGCGCGCCACATTGACCTGCATGAAGGGATTACCAGGGTACGCCTCCAAACCACGGCGCGCTTCGTTGAGCTCGCGCCTGTGTTCACCTGGCAAGTGCAGCGCGGTGGTTAGGTGGGTCCAGTGCAGGAAAAACCCGCGCATCAGCCCCTTTTCGGGATCTATCAGTTCCAACGCGTCGAGCGCTGGAACTTCCAATGTCCAATGAGGGAATACCCAATTTCCAAGTGATTGGAGGGGTACCGCCTCGGGCATCGGCCAGCGGCTGGCGCCGCATCGCAGCGTCTTGAGCTATCGCACGAAACGTGATAAAGTGCGGTATACGGGAGGGTTGGCCAGGGCTCCGTGAGATTGCCCGAATCGGCCGAGCGGCCCCCAGAAGTCCCACCCAAGCTAGAGGAGCCACGGAGGAATCATGTTGTCCCGGGAACCGTCCGTCCTGCCTTTCTTGAATCTCGAACAGGACGATGAGGAAGAATGGGATGAGAACTACGACCTCGAGGAAGACGACGACAACGATTTCGACGAAGACGAGGACGATTACGTGGACGATTACGAGGAATACGAAGAGGAGTTCGGTGAGGACGAGGAGGATTTCCGTCGCATTCGCCGCCCCTCCGAGTGGGACTGAACGAGGTTAGCAGGGTCTAGCCGTCCTGACCGGGGCCGCGGCCGGGCCCGCGGTTGGGCAATTGTTGTTGCGGGCGTGAGCAGCAACCCTTGCGCCCGGCGGTAGCATTGATTTGTTGCGGTCCGCCCTACCGCCCTACCGCCCTACCGCCCTACCGCCCTACCGCCCCATTCGACA
>CAZOJI010000078.1:0-12810 GCA_964580055.1 uncultured Gemmatimonadaceae bacterium
AGAACCAGCGCGGCAGTCGATCTACGGGGACTCTACACCCGCCAGCACATCCTCCACGATCTCTACCGCCTCGAACCCTCGGTACCCGCGGCGCCCGAGGTACGCCAGCACCCGCCGCTTTTTCGTATCCTCAGGAATGTCTCCGAGCTGTGCCGCGCGTTTCTCCACGAGCGCCCGAATCCTGTCGGTTGTGTCCAGCCCTTCCGCTTCAACCACCTCGGCAATCGCACGCTCGGCCAGTCGACGCTCCACTCCCCTGCTCAGCAGGTCGGTGAGTATGCGAGGAGGGCCATGTCCTCGGCCGAGTCGAGTGAGCGCGAAGTGTTTCGCGAACGCTTTGTCGTCGAGGAGACCGGCTGCCTCCAGACGCGCCACAGCCTCGTCGGCAATTGCCCCTTCATGGCCTCTCTGCCGCACCCGGCGCTTCAATTCCTCCACCGCCCTTGGCATGGCCGACAGAATTCGCACCGCCACCAGATACGCCGCCTCAACGTCGGCCGCGTGCTCCAGCCGTTCGAATCGTGCATCGTCGAGGTTTAGACCGACCCTAAGCTCGAGACCGGCCACCGTCTCCGCCGGGAGACTCGAGAACCGCCTGCCGTCCATCTCCACCACGATATTGCCGGAAATCCGCCTGTCGGAGTCGAGCGCCGTTATTCGTCTATGGGTAGCCGGCATTACCTCATCAACCCCCTATGGACATTGCGCAGTGCGGCCGGTGCGTGAACAAGTCCTCTGCAGGTGAGAGACCGCAATCGCGCGACGCTCAACTCTCACCGTTTTCCTCACCGTCCTCCCCCGCCGCTTCCACCTCCTCCGGCGCCTTAGGCGCTTGAGTGATACCCAGGAACTCTTTGACCTTGACCTCGATCTCGTCTGCGATATCCGCGTGCTCTTTCAGAAACAGCTTCGCGTTCTCGCGGCCCTGCCCTATTCGGTCCTTCCCGTACGAATACCAGGCACCGCTCTTGTCGATGACGCCCGCCTCGACGCCGAGATCGACCAGCAGCGAGGAATGACTGATGCCCTCGTTGAACATGATGTCGAACTCGGCCTGCTTGAATGGAGGCGCCACTTTGTTCTTGACGACCTTAACGCGCACCTTGCTGCCTGTGATGTCGTCGCGCTCCTTCACCGGGCCGATGCGCCGCACATCCAGACGCAACGAGGAGTAAAACTTCAGAGCGCGCCCGCCTGTGGTCGTCTCTGGATTTCCGAACATCACGCCGATCTTTTCGCGTAGCTGGTTGATGAAGATGACCGATGTACGCGATCGGTTGATTGAGCCGGCCAGCTTGCGCAGCGCCTGAGACATGAGACGCGCTTGCAAGCCAACGTGTGAGTCGCCCATTTCCCCTTCGATTTCCGCTCTGGGCACCAGCGCCGCCACCGAGTCAACCACGATCACATCTACCGCCCCCGACCTCACCAGGATCTCTGCGATCTCCAACGCCTGTTCACCGGTATCGGGTTGGGAGACCAAGAGATTGTCCAGATCCACACCCAGCTTCTTCGAGTACTCCACGTCAAGTGCGTGCTCGGCATCAACGAATGCCGCAACCCCGTTGAGTTTCTGAGCGTTGGCGGCGATGTGGAGCGCCAGCGTCGTCTTGCCGCTGGATTCCGGACCGTAGATCTCCGTGATCCGCCCTCGCGGCACACCTCCGACACCGATCGCGGCGTCCAGGTTCATCGCGCCGGTAGGAATGGCGGCGACGTTCACGCGGGCAGCGTCCTGCCCCAACCGCATGATCGATCCCTTGCCGATGTTCTTCTCTATTTGAGTGATCGCGAGATTCAGAGCCTTGCGACGATCCTCTGAGATTGGCGTATCGGTATGTTTGCTGGGTTGTTTCACTGTATTGGTCCTCGGCGTTTGCTTGTTTGCCGCAATTGAGTTCTGCGTGATTCATGGGGGAGCAGGGAGCGGGGAGCGGTACCAGTCTGGGTAAAGCGAGTTCCAATTCATGGCCTACTCCACGGACCGCTAACAAACACCGTCCGGCCCCGGTCCCAACTTCCAACTCACAACTTCCAACGCCCAACGCCCAACTCACCACTCTGCACTCTGCACTCTCCACTCTGCACTCTGCACTCTCCACTCTGCACTCTGCACTCTGCACTCTCCCGAATATATCCCGAACCCCCGACCTACCGCCACCCCGCCCTGAACGCGTCCTCCACATGCTCCACCCTCGCCCTTCCTCCGCTTGTTAGCGTAACCCCTACAACGTCAAAACGAAACTCGTCAGTTGGACTTCCGTGCCGATCCATCCATCCCCCGGCGACTCTCGCTATCTGAAGCTGCTGCGACCACCTCACCGACTCCAGTGGACTTCCGAACACGGCGCTCCTCCTCGTTTTCACCTCGACGAAAGCCACTACCGACCCCTTGCGGACTATCAGATCGATCTCATGCCTGCCTATCCTGAAACGGTGGGCTAGAACGCGGTAGCCCACCGATTCCAGGAACCGCTTAGCTACCATCTCACCGGCCAAGCCCCGCTTTTGGCGTTCGTCTGTCCAGGTCTTGGGATCCGATTCGACTGGCATGGGCGCAACCTAGCGCGCACGGCACTTGGCCAGGTAACCATTGCAATGCGCGGTGTGGCATTTCCACGCATTTGCCTGCCACGCGCGAAGCCGAGCGCTAGCCCTGACCCTCTACGAGCCTGCTCAAATACGCACCGTAGCCCGTCTTTCCCAACGATTCGGCGATCGCCAACACCTGCTCGGCGGGGATCCACCCGTTGTGGTAAGCAATTTCCTCGAGGCAGGCGACCTTGAGACCTTGGCGCTCCTCGATCGTCTCGACGAACATGGAAGCCTTGAGCAACGAATCGTGGGTTCCGGTGTCCAGCCAGGCGACGCCCCGGCCGAACACTCTCACATCCAACTCACCCGATTCCAGATAGCGCCTGATCACATCCGTTATCTCCAGCTCTCCTCGGCTCGAGGGCGTGAGGCTCTTCGCGATCTCAACCACCTCGTTGCTGAAGAGATACAGACCGGTGATCGCGTAATTCGACTTCGGGCCGGCAGGCTTCTCCGCCAGGCTCACCACGTTGCCGTCGCCGTCGAACTCGACCACCCCGTAACGCTCCGGATCCTTCACAGGATAGACGAATATCGTGCCGCCTTCGAGAGCATCGATCGCCTCTCTCATGAGCTGGCCCACCGAGTCCCCGTAGATGATGTTGTCGCCGAGCACCAGGCAGACGCTATCGTCTCCGATGAAGTCGTTTCCGATCGTGAACGCCTGGGGGAGTCCCTCGGGGCTGGGTTGTTCCCGGTACTCGAATCGCACGCCCCACTGCTCACCGTCGCCGAGCAAATATGTGAAATGCGGCAGGTCGTGAGGTGTGGTGATGATCAGGATGTCGCGAATCCCGGCGAGCATCAGCACGGAGATCGGATAGTATACCATCGGCTTGTCATAGACCGGCAGCAACTGTTTGCTCACCACGCGAGTGGCCGGATGCAGCCGCGTTCCGGCGCCGCCGGCCAGCACGATGCCTTTCATCGGGACTGTCCTCCCTGCATCGGATCACGCCACCGTGTCAGCTTGAAACCGCGGACGGTACTTGCCCGAAGAGTGACCGCACAACCGAGGGTGTCACAGCTCATCGAGCTGATCCATGCCGGCGAGCACCTCCCTGGGCTTGGACCCGTCCGGCGGCCCCAGCACGCCCGCCTCGTACAACTGGTCGATGATGCGCGCCGCCCGACCGTATCCGATCCGCAGCTTCCGCTGCAGCAGCGATGTCGATCCGAGCTGATTGCTTATGCAGGTCTCGGCGGCCTCGAGGAAGAGGGGATCGCGGTCCGCGGCGTCGCCGGGGGCTCTTTCTGCTCCGGCCTCCTCCAGCTCGAGTTCCGCAACCACGTCGAGAATGTCGTCCTCGCCTGATTCGGGCGCCTCCCTCCCCTGACGTTCCAGTTCCTCGTCCCGCGCCTCGATGCACTCGCGGTACCACTCCATCAGGCGTTCGCTCTCTTCGGTCTCGATGAGCGCGCCCTGAACGCGCACGGGCTCGCTCTTGCCCGGCGGCAAAAACAACATGTCTCCATTTCCAAGGAGGGTCTCCGCGCCGTTCTGATCCAGGATCGTGCGCGAATCGACCTTGGACGCGACCCGAAACGCGATGCGGCTCGGGAAGTTGGCCTTGATCAGCCCGGTTATCACGTTCACGCTGGGCCGCTGCGTAGCCAGCACCATGTGGATCCCTGTCGCTCGCGCCTTCTGCGCCAACATCGCAAGCGGCTTCTCCACCTCCCCCTGCACCGTCATCATGAGATCTGCGAGTTCGTCCACTATGATCACGATGTAGGGGAGTGGCCCGGAGTCATAGCGCAGCGGTAGATCCGGATCGGTGCCGGAAAAGGCATCCCCCCCCTCCGGACCAAAGGTCTCCGCAAGGGAACCACCACTGCCTCGACCGGCCCCGCTCCCCGCTCCCCGCTCCCTCTCCGGCCGTTCCTCGGTATGTCGACCGGCCCCACCACCCGTTGTTCCCTGCTCTCCTACCGCCTCCGGATCCCAAACCTCCTTACCACTCTCGACCTTCTTGTTGAAGTCGGAGATATTCCTCGCCTTGTTGGCGTGGAACAGCTCGTAGCGCCTCTGCATTTCGTGCAAGGTCCATTTGAGAACCTGCGCCGCCTGCTTGTTGTCGTTCACCACCGGATGGCGCAGGTGCGGCAGCGAATTGTAGATGGAAAGCTCGACCATCTTCGGGTCGATCATCAGCATGCGCAACTGTTGAGGTGTGTACGTGTAGACCAATCCCGTAATGATGGAGTTGATGCACACCGATTTGCCAGAGCCGGTGGCACCGGCAATCAGGAGGTGTGGCATCTTCTCGAGATCGGCCACCGCCGCCCGGCCCTCCAGATCCTTGCCGAGCGGTATGGGCAGGACGGCACGGGTGCGCTCCCATGTGGGCGTCTCGAACATCTCCTTGAGCGGCACCGTTTGCGGCGTCGGGTTCGGCACCTCCACACCTACAGCGGCTCTTCCCGGGATCGGGGCGACAATGCGAATGGACTTGGCGCGCATCGCAAGCGCGAGATCGTCTGCGAGCGCCGATATGCTGCCTACCTTCACGCCGGGCGCGGGGGCAACCTCGAATTGAGTGACAACGGGACCGGTGGTGCGTCCCACGATCCTGCCCTCGACCTTGAAGGTGGCGAGGGTGTCGATCAGGACTTCTCCGAGTTTGTCCAAAGCCTCGTCGTCTACGTTGGTGCCGCCGGCAGCGGTCCCGGTGAACAGTTCTATAGGGGGGAGCTGGTCCAAGGCTTCCAGGGCGCTGTCCGGTTGAAAATCCAGGGCGGCGCGGGGCCGGCGGCGCATGGCGGCAGGCGCATTGGAGGATCCTCGAACATCCGCGCCCCCACCCCCCGTGCCGTTCAGTTCTCCTGACCCCCCTGACCCCCCTGACCCCATTCCACCTCCTTCACCTCCGCCAAACTCATCCAGCCTTGCCGAGCCCTCACCGTCGTCCAGTCGACCGCTCCGTCCGGTAGTCTTCTCGTCACCCCCGGCCAATCTCTTGAACGGATGCCAGTCGAGCGTGTAGATGGTCAATGCCGAAAGGGCGATCACGCCCACAATCACCGTACCGGCGGTACCGATGATCGACGTGATGGTGACGGTGAGGAGAGCGGGGATCACGCCCACGGCTCGTTGTCCGAACGTCCAGATGTTGTAGTCCGCCGGCAGGTCTTCGGTGACCCGAATGCCGGTAGCGAGTGCAACTGCGAACGGTACGAGGATCACGAAGCCGGCGAGCAGTACTGCGACGCGTGCGAGACCGAGTTCTCGGAACCGGCCGAAGCCGGCGAGGCCGACGACCACTCCCAGCACGGGGATCAGCGCCGCACCGGCGCCGAGATACTGCCAGAGTACCTGCTCGAAGAAGCGACCTACGGGTCCGGTTATGTCCCAAGGGGGGAGCGCTAGAGCAAAGAACACGCCCGCCAGAATGGATACAATCGCGAGTAGATCGCGCCTGCGGTCTGGCGTGGCCGCCATGTCAGGTCGAGTCCCTCACCTTTATTAGTCGTTCCGCATACTCGGGAACGATGTCGAAAGCATCCAGCTCGGTCACTGCATTCACATCTTCGCTATAGCCGAGCTTCTTCAGTTCACGGGCCGCCGCACTCGCGGCCACGGCGCGCCTCCACTTGTCGCCGTAGCGTCGCACCAGCTCCAGAGCGGCTATCGCCGCGTCGTTCAGGTCGGCGCCCTTGCGGCTACCGCCCGGAAGCAGCGCCTGCACTAATCGCCCCGCGAGGTAGGCGTCCTCGAGAGCGAACATTCTCTGTCTACCGGCACAGAGTATCGACAGAGTGCCGCCGTCTTTCAGCTCGTCCCTCGCTCGCTCTACAACGGCTGAGAAGTTGGTTATGGCGCCGACGAGCACCGGGCGACCGGGATCCGCCGCGACCAGCGTTCCCGTGCCGTTCATTGTCGTCATGATCAGTGTCTTGCCGGCCACCGCGCCGGCGGTCATATCGCGCGGTGAGTTTCCAAGTGCGAACCCCTCGATCCGGCGGCCGCCTCGCTCACCAGCGAGCAAGACGTTGTCGCTTTCGAGGTTCTTGGCAACTCGCAAGGCTTCATCCGCGTTGCTTGCTGGGACCACAGCCCGAGCACCGTTCGCCATTGCAGCTACGATCGAAGACGTGGTGCGCAGCACATCGACCACCACGACCGGTTTACCTCCGATCGCCTGGCTGGTCACGCCGAGCGGCGTGAAGTAGACAGATAGGCTCATGTCATCGGTTCGTATAGTTCCGTTTCTCGCTCCAGAAACTTCGTGTCCACCGTACCGGCAACGAAGTCAGGATGCTGTATGACCCTACTCAAAAACGGGATTGTGGTCGTCACACCCTCTACGATGAAAGAATCGAGCGCATGGTACATCCTGGTCAAGGCCTCGGACCTGTCCTTGCCGTGGGCAATCACTTTGGCTAGAAGAGAATCATAGTACGGCGGCACGAGATAGCCCGCGTAGATATGAGTGTCCACCCTTATGCCGGGCCCGCCGGGCGGATGGTAGGTGGTAACCCTGCCGGGACAGGACATGAATTTGTTGAATGGGTTCTCCGCGTTCACTCGGCACTCGATCGCGTGTCCCCTGAACTTACCGCCCTTCCAGGAAAGGCTCAGCGGCTCTCCGGCGAGAACCCGGATCTGCTCCTTGACCAAATCGAAGTTGGTAACCATCTCCGTGACAGGATGCTCGACCTGGATTCTGGTGTTCATCTCCATGAAGTAGAAGTTGAGTTCGTCATCGACCAGAAATTCGACCGTACCGGCCCCCACGTAACCGACTCCCTCGGCGATCCGTACCGCAGCCGCTCCCATCTCCTCCCGCATCTCCTGATCGATAACCGGGCTCGGCGTCTCTTCAATGAGCTTCTGGTGCCGGCGCTGGATCGAGCAGTCGCGCTCGCCCACGTGAATCACTTTGCCGCTCGTGTCACCCATTACCTGGATTTCGACATGGCGGGGACGCGCCAGGTATTTCTCAACGTAAACCTCGGCGCTGTTGAACGCGGCGAGAGCTTCGTTCTTCGCCAGCGAAAAAGCCGTCACAAAAGATTCGGGATCTTCGGCGACCCGCATTCCCTTTCCACCACCTCCCGCGGACGCCTTGATGATCACGGGATAGCCGATTTCGTCGGCGATGGCCAAGGCCTCGGTCGGATCCTCGATTGCGCCTTCCGATCCGGCCACAATCGGAACACCCAAGTCCTGCACCAGTCTGCGGGCGCTCGCCTTGTCGCCCATCAATCTGATCTGGTCGGGTGTCGGCCCAATGAACGTGATCTTGGACGCGGCACAAGTCTCGGCAAAGGCTGAGCTTTCCGCCAGGAAACCGTATCCGGGGTGGATCGCGTCGGCACCGGTGATTTCGGCCGCCGCAATGATATTTGGGACGTTCAGGTAGGAGAGACGGCTGGACGGCGGCCCGATACAGACCTCGTCGTCCGCAAACCTCACGTGCAACGATTCGAGGTCTGCTTCGCTGTACACTGCCACGGTCTCGACGCCTAGTTCGCGACACGCTCGTATCACCCGCAGGGCTATCTCCCCACGGTTAGCTATGAGAATCTTCTGAAACATGCTTACGGAGTGAAGCCGTCGCTCAGACCGAGGTCGCCGCTGGCAGCTTCCTCTTCATTCCCCATCTGGTCGGAGAACGTCCGATCCGAGGTGCCTTCGATTCCACTCACACGCAACGCGAACTCACTTGGATTCGTCGAGTAGAAGAGCGCGTGCTCATAGCTGATGGTCCCCTTCTGGTACCAATCCATGAGCGACTGATCGAACGACTGCATGCCGTACTGGATCGTGCCCTCCTTTATCAGGTCGGGAATGTCGAGGGATTTCTCAGCATCCCTGATGTTGTCACGAACCGCGGCGGTGTTGATCAACACCTCGCACGCCGGCACCCGCGTCTTACCGTCTTTGGTCGGGACCAAGCGAAGTGAGAGCACCGCTTCCAGTGCCGTGGAGAGGAGATTGCGTACGCCCTCATGCTCGTGCGGAGGAAAGAATGAGATGATTCGGTTTATCGTCTGCGTTGCATCTGTCGTGTGTAGCGTGGAGAACACCAGGTGACCGGTGTCGGCCGCCTTCATCGCCGTATCCAGAGTCAACCTGTCTCGAATCTCACCGATGAGAATCACGTCGGGGTCCTGCCGCAATACGTGCCGGAGCGCCGCATCGAACGACAGCGTATCAGATCCTACTTCCCGCTGGGAGAGATTCGCTGTGCCGTCACGGTGCAGGAACTCGATGGGATCCTCGATGGTGATGATGTTACACTTGCGGTTCTGATTGATGTGTCGAATCATCGCCGCCAGAGTGGTGGACTTCCCGGAACCGGTAACGCCGGTCACCAACACCAGCCCGCGCGGCTTCATCGATATGGTCTCGAGAACCTTGGGGAGCTGGAGTTCCCCGATGCCCTTCACCTCGTAGGGGATCGCCCGAAACACGAACGCCAGCGTGCCTCTCTGCTGGAACACGTTGGTCCGGAACCGACCTACTCCCGGCACGCCGATGGCGAAGTCGGCCTCCTTGTGCTCGGCGAACTCCTTCACCTGCCGCGGCGTCATAATCTGCTCGGCCAGTCCTTTTAGTTCTTCCGGCTTCAACGGCGGCTGTCCCAATTGACTGAGATCGCCGGCGATGCGGATTGTAGGAGGACGGCCGACCTTGAGATGCAAATCGGAGCCACCCCACTGCACCATGTCAGTGATTGCCTGCTTGAAGTTGAACGCCTGGGTTGGTTGCGTTGGTTCAGCCATTTGGATCCACCCTGAACAGTACCTGTCCGAATTCAACCGGGGTCGCGTCAGTCACGCAGACCTCCTTGATAACGCCCGTCACTTCTGCATCGAGCGTATTCATGATCTTCATCGCCTCGATGATACACAATGTCTGGCCGATGCTTATGCGATCACCTACCCTCACATAAGGCTCCGCCGCCGGCTCGGGTTGGGCGTAGTAGGTTCCCACCATCGGAGAAACGATATCTGCATAGTTGGATTCACCGGCATCCGTAACCCCTTCTCCCGCTCCCGCCGCAGCTTGCGCAACATCGGCTGCCGCGGGTGCGACTGAGGCGGAGGGAGGTACGGGTACCTGGTAGGCCACCGCTCCCGCCGAATTCCTCGACACCCTGATGCTGGTATCACCGTCCCGAACCTCTATCTTGTCTGCATCCGAGGTGCTCAGCAATTCGAGCAGCTTCTCAACTATCTCTAGATCTATCATACGCGTTCCAAGTATTTGTCTTCACGGCGGTCGACTTTGATGACCTGACCTTGCTCGATGAATAGTGGCACTTGCACTACCGCCCCGGTCTCGAGCTTCGCTGGTTTTGTTCCACCCGATGCCGTATCACCGCGCACTCCGGGGTCCGTCTCCACGACTTCCGCCTCGATGAAGAGAGGCAGCTCGATCAATATCACCTCGCCATCGTGCACGAGTCCCGAGCATTCCATCCCCTCCTTCAGATACTCGAGCTGGTCGTCCCCGATTATGTCGTCGGTGATGGGGATGTCGTCGTACGTCTCCATGTCCATGAAGTGGCGCAGGTGCCCGTCGCCGTAGGAGTATTGCACAGGCCTGCGTTCCAACCGTACTTCCTTGACTCGCTCACCCGCCGTCCACCTGCGATCGATGACGGCGCCGGTCTTCACATTCTTCAGTTTGCTACGTACGAACGCTCCACCTTTGCCCGGTTTCACGTGCTGGAAATAAACGATCTGGAACAGCTGTCCGTCAATCTGGAGCACCATTCCGTTTCTGAAATCTGCTGTCGATGCCATAGTCCCTACTCAGGTTATCTCCCGTAATTCATTGTCTCCGTCCGATAGGAGCACCGGTCCGTCCTCGCTCAAGAAGACGTCATCCTCGATTCTGATACCTCCCCACTCCCGCAAATATACCCCCGGTTCAACCGTGACGACGGCTCCCTCCGGCAGCGGATCTTCGTTCGACTTGCTCAAACGCGGCTCCTCGTGAACCTCGAGCCCCAGTCCGTGCCCCAGAGAGTGCTCGAACGCGTCGCCGAAACCGGCGTCGGCGATTCTAGCCCGGGCGAGAGCGTCCGCCTCGCGCCCACTCATTCCAACTCGAATTCCCTGGCAGGCTGCCCTTTGTGCGTCCCTCACCAACTCGTAGATATTCCGTTGACGCTCGTCCGCACTCCGACCGACCACCACTGTGCGGGTTATGTCCGAGCAGTATCCGTCCACCTGGGCGCCAAAGTCAAGGAGCAGCAAGTCACCGGCCTCTATCTCGCGGCTACCGGTTGCGGCGTGCGGCAGAGCGCTGTTGGGTCCTGACGCCGCGATTGTCGGAAACGGATGCCGCTCGCTGCCGCCTGCACGCAGCTCCCGCTCGAGCAAACCGGCTATCCGCAGTTCGGTCATCCCGGCCTTGACCTGCGGCAACGCCCTCTCCAAGGCTTCAGCGGCCATGCGAGCAGCATCACCGATCGCGCGCACCTCGTCTGGGCTCTTGCAGAGGCGCAGGCGTTCGACGAGCGAGTCAACAGGACGGATAATGTCTCCGAAGTCCGCTTCGGCGAGTTTCTTGGCCTGCTGCACGGAGACTCTGTGCGATTCGTATGCGAGTGAATCCAAGGTACTCCAGCCGCCCAACGCTTCCCACACCCTCTGCCACAGGTCGCCCGGCACTATCTCCACCGCGACCGCTCCCCCCATCTCCAATTCCACTTGGGTTCTGTACCTCGGATCGGTGAAGATCTTCGTCTCTTCTGACGAGATGACGAGAATTCCTGCCGATCCGGTGAAACCGGTCAGATATCGAATGTTGGGAGGGTGAGTGACCAGGAGTCCGTCCAGTCCCTCCTCTTCCAGGATCGAGACGAGTTCGCCACGCCGCGCCGCCAGCCGATCAGGAGTCACGATCACCGAGGTGCGCTATTATCGCCTCTAGGCCGAGCATGTAGCTCTGGGCACCGAACCCGCTGATGATGCCGGCCGCCTGATCGCCATAGGTGAGGCTCCCGTATCGCCAGCAGCTTCAAATTGGGACCGTTGAGAAAAGCTACACGCACCTAAGTCTTCAAACCTTCGAGCCAGCGTTTGAAGTCATCGTCGTCCGTGGGCTCGTCGTCCTCCGAAGTCCTGTCCGTCTTGGGCGAGGATTCGGAAGCATCCGTACCGTAGAACTCGTCAAACGAAACGCCCTGTTCCGCTGGCTCGATAGTGGAATCGGTTCCGCCTGCAGGCGGTGGCCCAGAGTGCGGCGCGCCACCATCGAAGACCGATTCCAGACTCACTTCATCCGAAGCGGGCACCGTGGGCTCACCCAGCGCATCCGAAACATCTTCGGAGAATGCCTCATCTAGGGGAGTCGGTTCCGGATCCGGTGTCTGGGTGGGCGCCTCCCCGACCGTTTCATTGGCCGGCTCGCGCTCCTCGGTGGCCGTTTCTATTTCTGAAGATTCGCCTACGGTTTCTATCGCCGGCAGCTCAGCGGTCGTTTCTTGCTCCGGCTCCTCGACAACGGTTTCCATCGCAAGCTGATCGGCGGTCGCTTCCACCCCTTGCTCCGGCGTCGCAGCGTCCCACTCGGGGTGCGCGGGAACTGCGTAATGTGAGAAGATGTTCCTAAGAAAGTCGACCGCGGAATCGCCGCCCGTGGCTCTGACCGAGAACCGGGATTGCCGGGTTGCCTGCGCGGCGTTTTCCACCTGCACGGTGAGTTCCTCGAGGCGACCTCTGAGACGCGCGTCATTGCTGTGTTGCATGACGAGGACCTCGTAGATCTCACGAGCCTGATCGAGAAGTCCTTGGTTAGCGTACACCTCAGCCATGGTCTCCGTCACCACTGGCTCCGGCTCCGCCTGCGTGGCTGCTTCGCCTTCCGCGGAATCCTCCGGCATAATCAATGGCAGGGCGGTGCTGTCGTCATCGCCATCCATCTCGTGGAAAGCTTCCGTATCCACCTCGGCTGCCGGGCCGCCAGCAGGAACCTCCGCCGGCTCCTCCTCAAATTGCAGAGATTCGGGCTCGTTTTGGGCCCCGGCATCTTGAACCGAACTCTCCTCATACCTCCCTTCGAGGAAGACCGAGTCCGACTCACCCTCAGCCGTCCCCCAGCCCAGATCCTCGTCGAAAGGTATGACACCGAGGTCTTCGCCCTCGGGGATCTCCATGTCAAACGACTCGGCGGAGGCCGCGAGATCAACGGTTTCGAACGTCTCTGCTTCGGGCGCCTCCTCTCGAGGCATCTCCTGGTCCGGCGTCTCCACC